>DASRBO010000108.1:0-3285 GCA_035653595.1 Acidimicrobiales bacterium
TGGAATTCCCAGTAGTCGGCCATCGACTCCCGCAGGAGCGGTGAAGGCTCGTCACGCTCCCAGAAACGCCCGACGGCGGCCTCGGCCTCGGGGAAGCGGAAGAGGTGCTCGGTCAACGCCACCTCGGCCACGCCGGCTGCCTGCGCCCGTTCGCAGTAGGCGGCCACCTGGTCGACGCTGAGCGGGGTCTCCCGTTCCGAGTGCGGCCACAGGTGGAGGTGGTAGTCCAGCACGCCGGTCCAGCATGGCACTCGGCGCTGGCCGCACAGAAGTGGCCGGCCGCCCGGAAGAGGCTCGACCGTCAGGCCCAGGCGCGCTCCCCCAGGTCGAGCAAGCCGCTCATGTCCGTCACGTCCCGATCGAAGTAGGGCACCGATCTGATGACCTCGGGCGCGCTCGCCAGTTCGGCCTGCTGCTCGGCCTCACGACGAGCCACGACGCCGAAGTTGCAGAAGCTCTCCGCCACCTCCGACAGCACGCCCTCGGTCAGAGCCGGGTCGGTGGGCAGGTCGCTGACCAACGACCCCGCCCGGTCCCGCAGGCGCTCGGCCACCCGTTGGGCGGCGGGATCCCGGAAGAACTCCGGCAGCACCTTGTTCAAGATCACCGCCCCGAGGTGAAGTTTCCGGTTCGTGAGCTCGTGGGCGAAGAACTCGGCCTCGCGCACCGGTATCGGCTCCAGCGTCGAGACCACCATGAAGCTGGTCCGGCGGTCGGCCAGCAATCGAGTGACCGCCTCCGCCCGTTCGACGAAGCCCTCGTACATCGTCTGGAAGAGAACGAAGAACTCCGAGATGTCGGCCAGGAACTGGGTCCCGAGGATGCGGTCGGCGACCTGGTAGAAGGGCCGTGAAGCGGCGTTCATGAAGCGCGACCGGTAGGGGACGATCAGCCACCGGAGCAAGCGGCTGGAGAAGAAGTCGGCCATCCGGTTCGGGGCGTCGAGAAAGTCGAGGGCGTTCCGGGTGGGCGGCGTGTCGACGACGATCAGGTCGTAGTCACCCTCGGAGTGGATCTCGTACAGCCGTTCCATGGCGATGTAGTCGTGGCTCTGCACGAAGCGCGAGGAGATGTTCTGGTAGAGGGGGTTGTCGAGGATCCGGGCCTCGGTCTCCTTGTCGGGGGCGTGGCGGTGCACCAGGGCGTCCCAGGACTGCTTGGTGTCGAGCATGGCCGCCCACAGCTCGCCCCTGGGCTTGACCCCGGCCTCGGCGAAGGCGTCCGGGGGCACCTGGCGCTCCTGGTTGCCGATGCCCGACAGGCCCAGGGCGTCGGCCAGCCGGCGGGCGGGGTCGACGGTGACCACCAGGACCTTGCCCCCGTGCCTCACCGCCGCCATGGCCGCCGCCGCCGCCGCCGTGGTGGTCTTGCCCACGCCGCCCGACCCGCAGGTGATGGCGATCTCCTTGGCCGCCAGCAGCTGGTCGATGGAGGCGGCCCGGGCGTCGCCCGGGCGGGGGCGGGGGCTCACAGGCCCAGCTCGGCGGCCAGGGCGGCGGCGACCTGGCGCAGCGCCCGCTGGCCGTGGGCCCGGGTGAACAGGTAGGGCAGGTAGAGCATGGGCACCGAAGGATCGACCGCCTGGCGGAGGCGCTCGAGGTGGCCCGAGCGGGTGCGGCGCATAGTGACCGCCAGCCGGGCGGCGGCCAGTATCGGCCCGGCGTCACCTCCGGCGGCGGCCCCGAGCTTCCCCGCCGTCTCCGGCTCGCACAGCCGGTCGAAGACCTCCTCCTCCGCCCGGGTGAACAGCTCAGGCAGCACCCGGTTGACGAAGACCGCCGCCAGGTCGACCGTGGTCTCCTCCCTGACCCTGTGGGCCAGGTCGATGGTCTCGGCCACCGGCATCTCCTCCGGGGTGGCCACGATGCACAGCCCGGTCACGGCCGGGTCCGACAGGATGTCGAGCATCCAGCCGGTCTGCTGACGCACCAGGCCCACCTTGACCAGGGTGTTGATCGCCTGGGGGGCGGCCAGCTGGCCCACGATGTGGCCGGTGGCGCTGGCGTCCACCACCACCAGGTCGTAGCGGCGCTCGCGCACGTCGTAGGCGAGCTTGCCGACGGTCAGGATCTCCTTCACCCCGGGGGCGGCGGTGGCCACGAACTCGAACGCCCGGGCCAGGGGACCGATGCGGCCGACCATCGGGATGCGCAGGTTGAGGCTCAGGTACTCCCGCAGCGACTCCTCGGTGTCCATGGACATGGCCCACAGGCGCGGGTGCACCTCGCGGGGGGCATAGCGCAGGCGGTCGCACTCGTAGGAGGCGGCCAGGTCGCCCTTGGCGTCGATCTCGCAGACCAGGGTGCGCTTGCCGTGATCGGCGGCCAGCAGGGCCAGGGCGGCGGCGACGGTCGTCTTGCCCACCCCGCCCTTGCCGCTCACGAACAGCAGGCGGCGATCGAGGAGATCGACCATCGGTCGGTGGTCCGTGACTAGGGCGCCCCGAAGCCCACCCGCCGGTCCTCGCCCGGCGCGCCGATCTCGATGTAGGCCACCTTGCCTGACGGGAGGCCGATGCGCCGGCCCCGCCGGTCGGTCAGCCAGAGCACCCCGTCGGGCTTGGACAGGGCGGTGTCGACCTGCCGGCCCAGCTCGTCGCGGTCGGCGTCGTCGGCGAGCTCGACCTCTATCTCCCTCGGCGCCTGGCTCACTCCGACGCGCACGACGATCACGGCTGCTCCTTGTGGGGTCTGGATCCGACCGACGGTCCGGGCCATCGTAGGCAGGCCCGGCGCCACCGCTGGACGCCCGCCGGCGGGCGAGCCGAGGAGGGCCCGGCCCGCCGGGTCCAACCGGACCGTCACAGCCCCGAGCCACACTGGCCCCATGGCCCAGGAGCATCCGACCGTGCCGGCGACCGACCCCGACCCGGCCCCGACCCGGACGGAGCGCTGGGCCGCCTCGAGCGGCCACCGCCGCCACGGCTTCCGGACCTCCCACGGTGGGGCCCTGCCCCCCGTGGGCAGCGCCGCCCCCCTGTTCCGCGAGGAGAGGGAGGGCCACGAGGACGCCACCCTCGCCGCCGGCGCCACCCGGGCGAGCGGGGCCGGGCAGCGGCTGCGGGAAGAGGAGGCCGACGCCTTCCGCACCTGCTTCGAGCGGGATCGGGACCGGGTCATGCACTGCACCGCCTTCCGGCGGCTCGCAGGCAAGACCCAGGCGTTCATCCTGGCCCGCGACCACCAGCGCACCCGCCTCACCCACGCCATCGAGGTGGCCCAGGTGGCCGTGGCGGTGGCCCGCGCCGCCCGTCTCAACCCGGCCCTCACCGAGGCCATCGCCCTG
>DASRBO010000109.1:0-6341 GCA_035653595.1 Acidimicrobiales bacterium
CCCCGACGCCGCCCTCGGCGACCTGCCGGTGGTCTACCCCTTCGTGGTCAACGATCCGGGAGAGGGGACCCAGGCCAAGCGCCGAGCCCACGCCGTCATCGTCGACCACTTGGTGCCGCCGATGACCAGAGCCGAAACCTACGACGACCTGGCCCGGCTGGAGCAGCTGCTGGACAGCTACGCCCAGGCCCAGGCCATGGACCCGGCCAAGCTGCCGGCCCTGCGGGAGCAGGTCTGGGAGCTGCTGGTCGAGGCGGAGATCCACCGCGATCTGGGCCTGGCCCGCCCGCCCGGCGACGAGGGCTTCGACGACGTGGTCCTTCACGTCGACGGCTACCTGTGCGCCCTCAAGGACGCCATGATCCGGGGCGGCCTGCACGTGCTGGGCGAAGCGCCCGACGGCCCTGCTCTGGTCGACCTGGTGCTGGCCATCACCCGCCTGCCCCAGGGGCAGGTGCCGTCGCTTCGGGCCACGGTGGCGGCCGAGCTGGGCATCGACCTGGACGGCGCCGGCCGGGTCGAGACCGACCGGGTGGAGGCGGAGTGCCGCCGGCGGGTCGAGGCCCTGGCGGCGGTGGGGTGGCGCCCGGACCGGCTCCCGGCCGAGCTGGGCGGGGACCCCACCCTGGCCTGGGTCGGCGCCCGCCTGGTTCCCGACCTGGGCCGCACCGGCGACGAGGTGACCGGTACCCTGGCCGCCCTCGACGGGCGGTACGTGGCCGCCGGGCCCAGCGGCTCGCCCACCAGGGGCGGTGCCCACGTCCTGCCTACAGGGCGGAACTTCTACTCGGTCGATCCCAAGGCCCTGCCGTCGCCGCTGTCGTGGGAGGTGGGCCGGCGCCTGGCCGAGGCGGTGGTCGCCAGGCACGTGACCGCCACCGGGGCGCCGCCCCGGACCGTAGGGCTGGTGCTCTGGGGCACCGCCGCCATGCGGACGGGAGGCGACGACGCCGCCGAGGCCCTGGCCCTCCTCGGGGTACGGCCGGTGTGGGAGCAGGAGTCCCGCCGGGTGGTGGGCCTCGAGGTCATACCGCTGGAAGAGCTGGGCCGTGCCAGGTCTGATGTGACGCTGCGCATCTCGGGGTTCTTCCGCGACGCCTTCCCCCACCTGGTCGCCCTGCTGGACGAGGCCGTGGGGCTGGTGGCCGGCCTGGACGAACCCGACGAACAGAACCCGGTGGCGTCGGCCGGGCGGACCGGGGCTGTGGAGCCCCGCATCTTCGGACCGCCGCCCGGCGGCTACGGCTCCGGGGTGCTGGGGGCCATCGAGCAGGGCTCGTGGCGCAGCGACGCCGATCTGGCCGAGGTGTACCTGGCCTGGTCCGGCTTCGCCTACTCGAGAGGGGCCATGGGCGTGCCCGCCCCCGAGGCCATGCGCCGGCGCTTCGCCGTCATCGACGTGGCGGTCAAGAACCAGGACAACCGCGAGCACGACATCTTCGACAGCGACGACTACCTGCAGGACCACGGCGGGATGGTCGCCGCCGTGCGGGCCCTGGCCGGCCGCCGCCCCCTGGCCTTCTTCGGCGACTCCTCCGACCCCGCCGCCCCGGCGGTGCGGACCCTGGCCGAGGAGGCCGCCCGGGTGGTGCGCTCGAGGGTGATCAACCCCCGTTGGATCGCTGGCATGCAGCGCCACGGCTACAAGGGGGCCTTCGAGGTGGCGGCTACCGTCGACTACCTGTTCGGCTACGACGCCACCACCGGGGTGGTCGAGGACTGGATGTACGAGCGGGTGACGGAGGCCTATGTGGCCGACGAGGAGATGAGGCAGTTCCTGCGCCGCTCGAACCCGTGGGCCCTGGGCGCCATCGCCGCCCGGCTGCTCGAGGCCGCCCAGCGGGGCATGTGGTCGGCGCCCTCGGCGGCGGCCCGGAAAGCGTTGGAGGAGGCCGTGCTCGAGGCCGAGGGCTGGGAGGAGGAAGGCGCCTGAGCGCGACCCGGTTCCCCTTCACCGCCGTCCGGGGCCAGGCCGACGCCCAGCTGGCCCTGCTGCTGGCGGCCCTCGACCCGGCCATCGGCGGCGTGCTGCTGCGGGGCGACAAGGGCTCGGCCAAGTCGACCCTCGCCCGGGCCCTGGCCGCCCTGTTGCCGGGCGAGGCGCCTTTCGTCGAGCTGCCCCTCGGGGCCACCCAGGACCGGGTGGTCGGGTCCCTCGACCTGGCCGCCGCCATGGCCGGTGGGGAGGTGCGCCTGCAGCCCGGGCTGCTGGCGGCCGCCGACGGGGGCGTGCTCTACGTCGACGAGGTCAACCTGCTGCCCGACCACCTGGTCGACGTGGTGCTCGACGCCGCCGCCTCGGGCGAGCACCGGGTGGAGCGCGACGGCTTCAGCCTCACCCACCGGGCCCGCTTCGTGCTGATCGGATCCATGAACCCGGAGGAAGGCGAGCTGCGCCCCCAGCTGCTTGACCGCTTCGGCCTGTCCGTGGCCGTGCGCTCGCCGACGGATCCCCAGCTGCGGGCGGCGGTGGTGCGGGACCGGCTGGCCTTCGACCGCCACGGGCGGGCCGCCCTCGGGCAGGCCGTGGCCGAGGACGAGCGCCTGGCCGGACGGCTGGGCTCGGCCCGACCGGCCGAGGTGGGGGAGGAGACCGCCGCCTTCGCCGCCCGGGTGGCTCTGGCCGTGGGGGCCGAGGGCCTGCGGGCCGACCTGGTGCTGTGCCGGGCCGCCGCCGCCCTGGCCGGCTGGGAGGGTCGGGGATCGGCGGCGGTGGCCGACGTGGAGAGGGTCGCACCGCTGGTGCTGGGCCACCGGCGCCGGCGGCGCCCCTTCGACCCGCCCGAGGTCGAGCCGGACCAGCTGCGGGCGGCGCTGGACGAGGCCCGCAACCCCCGTCCTCCCGGTGCCGGCGATGGCCGCGACTCCGGGGCCACCGGTCCGACGGCAGCCGGAGGTGGCGAGGCGGGACCGGAAGGGGCGGGGCGCGGCCGGGGTGGGGCCTCGCCGGGTACGGGGTCGGCGGGCGACGACCAGCCGAGCCCGGCGCCGCCGGCCACCTGGGGCCAGCGGGCGGGCTCGGCCATGGACTCGGTGGGCCGCCCGCTCGGGCTGACCGCTGGGCCCTCCCGACCCGGACCGAGCGACCTCGAGGGGGTGGCGGTCGGCGATGTCCCCATGGGCGACCCAGGCGGGCGCCTGGCGGTGGTGCCCAGCCTGCGCCACGGTCTGGCCCGGTCGGCCCGTGCCCTTGAGGGGCCCGAGCGGTCCGACGCATCCTCCGGCGTCGGCGCCGACGGCTCGGTACGGCTTGCCCCCTCCGACCTCCGGCGGGCCGTTCACCACCGTCCCGAGCGCCGCTGCGTCATTCTGACGGTGGACTCAAGCGGCTCCATGGCCGGGGCTGCCCGGCTGGAGGCGGCTACCGCCGCCGTGCTGGGCCTGCTGTCCGACGCCTACCGCCGCCGTCACCGGGTGGCGCTGGTCGGCTTCGGCGGCCACGGGGCCGAGGTCGCCCTGCCCCCGACGGCCAGCGTCGAGATCGCCCGCGCCCGCCTGGGCGACCTGCCCTCGGGCGGGTCGACACCCCTGGCCGAGGGGCTGGAGGAGGCCAGGCTCCTGGCCCGCCGGGTCCGGTCCGGCGGTGACCGCCCGGTGGTGGTGGTGCTGACCGACGGACGGGCCACCGCCGGGCCCGGGGCCCTCGAGCGGGCCATGGCGGCGGCGCGAGGCCTGGCCGAGGAGCGCCTCGATGCCCTGGTCCTCGACGCCGAGGACGGACCGTCGCGCCTGGGGCTCGCCCCCCGCCTGGCCGCCGCCATGGGAGCCGCATGCGTGCGGCTGGACCGGCTCGAGGGCGGGGCCATCGAGGCCGCCATCCGGGCCAGCGAGGCCGACACGTGAGCGCCACCCCTTCGCCCGGCCCGCCCGCCGCCGCGGGGTCTCACCCCGTACCGGACGCCCCCCCGGCCCTGGTCATGGTCGCCCACGGTTCCCGCTCGGCGGCCAGTGAGGAGGAGATGGAGGCGCTGCGCGCCGAGGTGGCCGCAGCGCTGCCCGGAGTCGACGTGCGCCTCGGTTATCTCGAGATGAGCCTGCCCTCGGCCGGCACGGTGATCGACGGGCTCGCCGGCGCCGGCTGCCGCCGGGCGGTGGTGCTGCCGGTCATCCTGTTGGCCGGCGGCCACGGCAAGAGCGACGTGCCGGCCGTGGTCCTGGCCGCCCAGGCCCGCCACCCCCAGCTCGAGCTGAGCCTGGGCAACCCCCTCGGCATCAGCAGCGATCTGGTGGCCATCCTCGGTGCCCGGGTGCTCGACGCCGGCGCGGGCGGTCTGCCTCTGCTGCTGATCGGCCGAGGCACCTCCGACCCCGACGCCAACGGAGATGCCCACAAGGTGGCCCGCCTGGTCGCCGAGTGGACCGGAGCCAGCTTCGTCCACACCGCCTTCACCGGGGTGACCACCCCAATGGTGGCCGAGGGTCTCGACGTGTTCGCCCGCCTGGGCCACGACCGCCTGGCGGTGGCGTTCTGGTTCCTGGCCGACGGTCTGCTCGTGCAGCGGGCCCGCTCGGACATCGCCGAGTTCCGCCGTCGCAGGGGGGTGGAGGTCGTCGACGTGGGCTACCTCGGTCCGGACGTGCGGGTGGCCCAGCGGGTGGTGCAGCGCTACCGCGAGGCCATCGAGGGCACGACGTCGGTCAACTGCGACACCTGCGCCTACCGGGCGCCCTGGCCGGGCATCGAGGAGAGGGCCGGAGCCGCCATCGGGGTCGGGCATTCCGCCCTGGCGGCGGCCCATCGACACGCGACGGTGCACCCAGACGGCGGGGCTGGTGGCGGGTCCCAGGCTTCCCACCACGCCGGCGACCACGACCATGCCGACCACGACCGCACTGAGGGTGCCGACCACGGCCATGCCGACTATGACGGCGCCGAGCGCAGGCAGTGGTGAAGGTCCACCGCTACCAGGTCTGCTGCCGGTGGTCGGGATCCACCGCCGGCGGCTACGACCAGTACGACCGGCGACACGAGGTGCAGGCGCCGCCGTGCGGGCAGGAGCTCACCCTGTCCTCCGACCCCGCCTTCGGCGGGGAGCCCGACCGGCTCAACCCTGAGCAGCTGGTGGTGATGGCAGCGGCGTCATGCCAGCTGCTGTCGTTCCTTGCGGTGGCGGCGCGGGCCCGCCTCGACGTGGTGTCCTACGAGGACGAGGGCGAGGCGGAGATGCCCGAGGAGGAGCGTCCGATTCGGATCACGCGCATCGTGCTGCGGCCCCGCATCACGATCCGCGGCCCGTTCGACGACAAGCGGGTGAGGCACCTGGTCGAGGTGGCTCACCGCGAGTGCTTCATTGCCAACAGCCTGCGCAGCGAGGTGGTCGTCGAGCCGACGATCCTCGCCGCCAGCTGAGCCGGCGTCTACACCGGCCGGCGTGGCGGGACTCAGGCCCGCCGGGCCAGTGCCGCCCCGCCAACGGCGCCGGCGGCGGCGAAGGCGCTGACCCCGTAACGACCCGTGGGCGGCAGGCTCCTCGCGGCGACGAGAGTGGCCACCAGGTCGGCGGCGTCGGCGGCCGCTCCCGCCTCGATCCAGCCCCGCAGCGGGGCGCGGCGTCTCCAGGCCACCAGGGCTCCGGCCCCGACGATGGCGTCGCGGGCGGCCATGGAGCGCAGCACCAACCGGGTGCGGGGGTCATCCACGCCCGGGCCCAACCACAGGCGCCCCAGGCGCCGGGGGGCCACCAGCATGGCGACGCCGAGGCCGAGGCGGGCTGCCGCCACGCCCACCACCAGCGGACCGGGGCCCGATCCGGACGCCTCGCTCAGCGGACCAGCACCCGGCGGCCGAGGTCGCGGACCCGGTCGACCACGGCCAGCACCGGTCCGGTGGCCAGCAGGCCGGCCAGCGCCTGAGGGCCGTGGGGGTGGGGTCGGGTGGGGGCGGTGGCCTTGGCCTGGTCGAACAGGGTGGCCAGCACCCGCCGCTTGGTCTCGTCGTGGGCCTCGGCCAGCAGGGGCAGGACCTCTGACTCCTCGGCGGCGGCGTGAATGCGCACCATGTCGGCCAGCTTCTCGATGTCGGCCACGAAGTGCCGGCTCGCCGGGTTGAGCAACTCTCGTCGCATCATGGCTGCCAGCAACACCTTGGCCTCGCGCTCCTCCTCCAAGCGCCGCTGGCGGATGCGGTCGGCGTCGCCCCCCATGCGCGCCAGGAGCGGGTAGACGACCTCCTCCTCGGCGCCCTCGTGGACGGCGAGGCGGCGGGCCAGGGCCCGGAACAGATGGCGGCGCTCGTAGCTGTCCACGCAGGCCACCAGGCGCTCGAGGTCAGCTGCGGTCTGACTGTGGTCGGTGCGGATGACCTCGCAGATGTCCGGCAGGTAGGCCGGGGTGGACAGGAC
>DASRBO010000110.1:0-6361 GCA_035653595.1 Acidimicrobiales bacterium
CGAGCTGGACAGGGCCACCGAGCCCGACGAGGCGGTCCAGGTGCCGGTGTAGGTGAGCGGTGAGATCGCCACGGTGCCGTTCCAGCCGAGGCCCAGGCCGGTGTCGTCGGCCCACTGGGCCGAGGGCAGGGCGCCGGTGGCGGTCCCGCCGATGCTGGGGGCCAGGGCGGTCATGGTGCCGACCGAGCCGACCGAAAGCGAGCCGCCCACGATGGCCGCCGAGGTGTTGCCGGTGGCCGAGGTGCCGGCCCAGGCCGCCGTCTGCTGACCGACGCCGACCGCTGCCAGAGCGCCGGCACCGGCCACCGCGGCCACGATCTTCAACCGCCTCCTACCGCCCCCCGAGTTCATCAGCGACTTCTCCTCCACTGTCCGAGCGCCACTCTCCGAGGCGCATGAGGAAGTTTCGGTGGGGGTGACGTTTCACTCCATAGCCCTACCGGGCCATTTACTCCACGTCAGGACTGACTAGGACCCGGCCAGATCCGGCCCCGACGGGGGGCCACTACCCTCGGATCACCGATGGTTCCCGACCGCTTCCGCGCCCTGGTGGCCGAAACCTCCGACGTCGCCGGGCGCTTCGCCGCCGCCGGTCACTCGCTGTATCTGGTCGGCGGGGTGGTGCGCGACGCCATGGTGGACCGCCTCAGTCCCCAGCGCGATCTGGACTTCACCACCGACGCCACCCCCGACCAGACCCAGCGCATCCTCGAGGGGTGGGCCGACACCGTGTGGCTCCAGGGAAAGCGCTTCGGCACCATCGGCGCCCGCAAGGGCGGGCGCACCTTCGAGGTCACCACCCACCGGGCCGAGGCCTACAACCCGGAGTCCCGCCGCCCTGATGTGGCCTTCTCCCGCTCGGTCGAGGCGGACCTGTCGCGGCGGGACTTCACCGTCAACGCCATGGCCCTCCGGCTGTCGGATCTGTCCCTGGTGGATCCGTTCGGGGGCCTGGCCGACCTGGCCGCCCATCGCCTGCGGACGCCGCTGGAGCCCTCGGAGTCCTTCGGCGACGATCCCCTCCGCATGCTGCGGGCGGCCCGGTTCATGGCGGGCTACCACCTCGAGCCGGAGCCGGGCCTGGTCGAGGCGGTCACCACCATGCGGTCCCGCCTCGAGATCGTGTCGGCCGAGCGGATCCGCGACGAGCTGGACAAACTGCTCGTGGTCGACTCGCCGGCGGACGGGCTGTGGTTCCTCGTGCGCACCGGGCTGGCCGAGGAGTTCCTGCCCGAGCTTCCGATGCTGGCCCTCGAGCAGGACCCCATCCACCGCCACAAGGACGTGCTCGCCCACACCATCGCCGTCGTCGAGAAGGCCAGTCCCGACCGCATCCTGCGGCTGGCGGCGCTGTTCCACGACATCGGCAAGCCGAAGACCCGCTCGATCGGCCCCGAGGGGGTCAGCTTCCACCACCACGAGGTCGTGGGGGCCCGCATGACCAGGGAGCGGATGAAGGCGCTGCGCTATCCCACCGAGGACACCGAGGCCGTCACCGAGCTGGTGGCCCTGCACCTTCGCTTCCACACCTACCGGCTGGGCTGGACCGACCGGGCGGTCCGCCGTTACGTGAGGGACGCCGGCCCGCTGCTGGACCGGCTCAACGAGCTGACCCGCTGCGACTGCACCACCCGCAACGAGGCGAAGGCCCGGACCCTGGCCAGGCGCATGGACGAGCTGGAGCGGCGCATCGACGAGCTGCGCCAGCAGGAGGAGCTCGACGCCATCCGCCCCGACCTCGACGGGCGCCAGGTCATGGAGATCCTGGACCTCAAGCCCGGTCCCGCCGTGGGCAAGGCGCTGGCGTTCCTCCTGGAGCTGCGCCTCGACGAGGGTCCCCTCGGCGAGGAGGAGGCGACCCGCCGCCTGCTCGAGTGGTGGAGCAGCTCGGGGGGCTAGTGCCCTTCCTTGCGGGCCCGGATGATCAGGGTTCGCGGCACGTACCGGAAGGTGTCCCGCCAGTCGCGGCTGCGGGGCCCGTTGTGCACGGGCTCCGGCTCCAGCATGGCGTCGACCCGGTAGCTGGCCCTCAGCAGCCCGGTGTAGATGTCCTCGATGGTGTGGTGGTAGTCGGTGAACGGGACCCCGCTCCACTCGTAGTCGATGGGGGAGTGGTCGAAGTACGAGCGGCGGACCAGCAGCGGCTCGTCGGAGTCGTCGTCGATCATGTCGTAGGCGGGATGGGGCAGGCTGAAGACCAGCGGGGCACCCACCTTGAGCACCCGGTGGACCTGACGGAACACCCGGCCCAGGTCCTCGACGTAGCCGAAGGTGTAGGCCGAGAAGGCCAGGTCGATGGAGTCGGCCCTCAGGAAGGCGAGGTCGGCCAGGTCACCCTGGCGCAGCTCGACCCGGACCCCCTCCCGCTCGACCAGCCGACGGGCGAAGGCCAGCTGCTCGGCCGAGAAGTCCACCCCGATTGCCGTGGCCCCCTGCTTGGCGAAGGCGATCGAGCACTGGGCTCCCCCGCAGCCCAGCTCGAGGACCCGCTTGCCCTTGAGGTCGCCGAGCAGGCGCAACTCGGCCTCGGTGGGGATGTCTGGCCCGTAGTGGGCCACGTCGGTGGAGAGCTGGGTGGAGGCCTGGTAGGCGGCGGCGTGCCTGTCCCAGGCGGCAGCGTTGTCGGTCGGCATGGGCCTCAGTCTGTGCCGGTGGCGAACTCCTCGACCATACGGCGGGCTTCCTCGTCGCGATACTGCACCGGGGGCGACTTCATGAAGTAGGCCGACGGGCCCAGCAGCGGGCCGCCGATCCCGCGGTCGAGGGCGACCTTGGCGCAGCGGACGGCGTCGATGATGACCCCGGCCGAGTTGGGCGAGTCCCAAACCTCCAGCTTGAGCTCCACGTTCAGCGGCACATCGCCGAAGTTGCGGCCCTCGAGGCGGATGTATGCCCACTTGCGGTCCTCCAGCCATGACACGTGGTCGGACGGGCCGATGTGGACGTCCTCGGCGGAGATCCCGTTGTCGATCTGGGAGGTGACGGCCTGGGTCTTGGAGATCTTCTTGGACTCCAGCCGCTCGCGCTCGAGCATGTTCTTGAAGTCCATGTTCCCGCCCACGTTGAGCTGGTAGGTCCGGTCCAGCACCATGCCCCGGTCCTCGAACAGGCGGGCCAGCAGCCGGTGCACAATGGTGGCGCCCACCTGGCTCTTGATGTCGTCACCGACGATCGGGACGCCGGCGTTGGCGAACCTGGCCGCCCACTCCGGGTCGCTGGCGATGAAGACCGGAATGGCGTTCACGAATGCCACCCCGGCGTCGAGGCAGGCCTGGGCGTAGTGGCGCTGGGCCTGCTCCGAGCCCACGGGCAGGTAGGCGACCAGCACGTCGACCTTGGCCTGGCGCAGGGCCTCGGCCACGTCGACCGGGTCGGCCGGCGACTCCTCGACCGTGTCGCGGTAGTACTTCCCGAGGCCGTCGAGGGTGGGGCCCCGCAGCACGGTCACGCCCAGGTGGTCCACCGGGGCGAAGCGGATGGTGTTGTTCTGGCCGGCGAAGATGGCCTTGGACAGGTCGACCCCGACCTTGTCGGCGTCGACGTCGAAGGCGGCGACGACCTCCACGTCCCCGACGTGATATCCGCCCAGGACCACGTGCATCAGGCCCGGGACCCGGTCCTCGGGGTCGGCGGCGCGGTAGTAGGAGATGCCCTGCACCAGCGAGCTGGCGCAGTTGCCGACGCCGGCGATGGCCAGGCGGATCTTGTTGGTCATTGGTCTATGCCCTCCAGTTGGGACGAGGACCGCTCCGCCTCGATGAGGCGGTCGATCCAGGAGATGTCGCGCTCGGTGGCCTCGGTCGAGTGCTCGGCGAGGGACCGGGCGTAGGTGTCGAGCCGCTCGCGGCCGGTGCGCACGGCCGCCCTGGCCCGGGCCAGCCGCTCGACGAGCTGGGCCCGGCGGCGCTCGAGCAGGCCGAGCCGCTCGTCGGCGGCCAGGTGCCGGGCGAAGGCCAGGCGCAGGTTGAAGGCGCGGTCGTCGTCGCCCCCACCGGTGTCGGCGGCCAGGAGCTTCTCGAACAGGGCCTCGCCGGACGGGGTAATCCGGTAGACCTTGCGGCCCCGGACCCCCCGGCTGTCGCGGCTCACCGCCCGCCGGGCCCGGAAGGCGGCCAGCTCGCCGGCCAGCGAGCCGGTGGTGGGTATGGGGGCCGACGGAGCGGGCCGGTCGCCCTCGTCGCCGGCGTCGGCTGCCTCGACCGCGCCCGTCTTCTCCAGCCTGCGCAGGGCCGGGTACAGCGATCCGAAGGACACCCGCGACAGCCCGAAGGTGTCGGCCAGGCGCTTCTTGAGCTCGTAGCCGTGCAGCTCCTGCTCCTTGAGCAGCCCGAGGATCGCCAGCTCCAGCACGAGGTCAATGTAGCACGCCGATATATCGGTCCGATACATCGGATCGCACACCGGTGTTGCATGTGCCCTCTCGACCCGGTGGAGCAAAGGCGCCGACCTGTAGCCTCGGCGCCCGTGCGGCTCATGCCCCAGACCTTGCTCGGCGCCACCGGGGCGCCGCCCACCGGCCAGGTCGACTTCCGCCTGGCCCGCAACGCTCTGGTCAGCGAGTTCCGCAAGGGCCGGGTCTCCCGCGACGAGGTCTGCTACGCCCATCCCGAGCTGATGCGGGCCGCCCGCAACGTCGGCGAGACCACCGACGAGCCCTGCCCCATATGCGAGCAGGTCGAGGTGGTGCTGGTGAGCTACGTGTTCGGCCCAGGCCTGCCGGCGAGCGGTCAGTGCGTCACGTCCTCCGACGAGCTCGGCCGTCTGTCCCGCCGGGCGCGCGAGCTCGCCTGCTACGTAGTGGAGGTCTGCCCGGAGTGCGCCTGGAATCACCTCGCCCGGACCTTTCCGGTCGGCCGGCGCCATCGGGGCTGAGCCGGGGGCCGCACGGGCGGCGCGGGCGGGGCGGGGGTCGGCGGCGTCCGGGCCGGCTGTGGCGCTACCGCCGGCTCCTCTTCCTCCTCGGGTTCCTCGGCTTCACCGCCGTGGCCGGCTTCGCCTACCTGCTGCTGCAGGCCCCCTTGCCCCCGCCCACCGTCGAGGGACAGACGACCTTCCTGACCGACGCCACCGGGGCCCGGCTGGCCACCTTCGACAACGGGCAGAACCGGATACCCGTCCAGCTGTCCCAGGTCCCCCCGGTGGTGGTCAAGGCGGTGCTCGACACCGAGGACCACGCCTACTTCCAGCACGGGGCCCTCGACCCCGTCGGCATCCTGCGGGCCGCCGTCGACGACCTCCGGGGTAGGCCCCTCCAGGGGGGCTCGACCATCGCCCAGCAGTACGTCAAGAACGTCTACGTGGGATCGGAGCGGACCTTCCTGCGCAAGGTGAAGGAAGCGGCGGTCGCCGTCCGCCTGGAGCGGACCCTCACCAAGGACCAGATCCTCGAGCGCTACCTCAACACGATCTACTTCGGGCGGGGCGCCTACGGGGTGGAGGCCGCCGCCCAGGCCTACTTCGGAAAGGACGTTGGCCAGCTGGGCCTGCCCGAGGCCGCCTACCTGGCCGGTCTGATCCGCTCCCCCGACACCGCCGACGCCTCGGTCCATCCGGCGGTGGCCGACCAGCGCCGCGACGCGACCCTGGGCTCCATGGTGCGCTACCACGACCTGAGCGTGGCCGAGGACCACGCCGTGGAGGCGGTGCCGGTGGCCACCTACGTCATCAACCCCCACGACGAGCCGCCCCAGGTGGTCGACGCCTCCATCGGCACCCAGTACTTCGTCGACTACGTCCGCCGGGTGCTGATCCAGCGCTTCGGTCTGGCGGCGGTCGAGGCCGGCGGCCTTCGGGTGCGGACCACCCTTGACCTGCGGGCCCAGGCCCAGGCCTATGACGCCGTCTACGGCTTCCTTCGCCCCAGCGAGCCGGCGGGGGCCCTGGTGTCGGTGGACTCCGACGGCAACGTCCGAGCCATGGTCGGGGGACGGGACTACTCGCAGTCCCAGGTCAACCTGGCCACCGGCACCGCCGGCGGGGGGGCCGGCCGCCAGGCCGGATCGACCTTCAAGCCCTTCCTGCTGGCCGCCACAGTGCACGAGGGGTACTCCCTGCGCTCGGCCTTCCCGGCCCCGGCCCAGCTGGTGCTGCCCAAGGCCGACAACGGGGCCGACTACCTGGTCAGGAACTACGAGGGCGAGTCCTTCCCCGGCGACATCAACCTGGTCGAGGCCACCGCCGAGTCGGTGAACACGGTCTACGCCCAGGTGGAGCAGGCGATCGGGCCGGACAAGCTGGTGGGGATGGCCCACCAGCTGGGGGTCAGCTCCCCGCTCGAGCCGAACGCGTCCCTGGTGCTGGGGACCGACGACGTGTCCGTGCTGGAGATGGCCGGCGCCTTCTCGACCTTCGCCGACGAGGG
>DASRBO010000111.1:0-15564 GCA_035653595.1 Acidimicrobiales bacterium
TTCTTCCGGGACCGTCATCGCCTCACAGCTACCCGGTGGCGACCTCGGCTATCCACTTCGGCGTGGATGCCCGGTTCGGCGCGCCTATCCGCCACTCGGCCTCTGGGCCTGCTCGTCGAGGACCTGGCGCCCGATCTGCACCAGCCGGAGAACTGTCACCAGTCCGATCCCGCCGACGATGTTGCCGAGGGTCGCCCAGCCCAGCGTCCGCATCCAGTCCAGGTAGCCGTAGGGGGCGCCGGCGTGGAGGCCGGCGAACATCTCGAGGCTCACGACGACGGCGTGGTTTAGCGGCCCGATCGCCAGCAGGTAACCGGTCACCACCGCCGCCACCAGACGGGCACCGACGGACTCGGTGCCGTGCTCCATCCAGGTCATGAGGGTGATGACGGCTCCGCCGAGCAGGGCGCCGGCGAATGAGGTCCAGCCGACGGTCTGGCGGGCGTAATGATCCGCCAGCTCGAGGGCCACCGGCCGCAGCTTGGGGAAGGCCCCGATGATGAGGCCCGTCATGACCCACCCACCAGCCAGGTTGGTGACCAGGGAGACCGACCACAAGCGGAACAAGCTCCTCGCCGGCGCCCGCCGGGCGGCGATGGCGGCGATCGGGACGAGGAAGTTCTCGGTGAACAGCTCACTGCCGGCCAGGCTGAGGGCGATGAAGCCCATGCTCAGTCCGAGGGCCGACAGCGCCTCGCTGCCGCTCGCCTTCCGGATGGCGTAGACGGCGAAGATCCCGACGCTGATGTCGATGCCGCCGACCGCTCCGGTGGCGACCAGTCGGGACCAGGCCCGGGTGAGCCTGGTCTCGCCCTCCGAAACCGTCCGGTCGGCGACCTCGGGCAGGGCCTCCGTCCCGGGGCTGGCATCGCCCGGCCTGTCCTTCTCCGCCTCGTCAGACGCCACGGCACGGTCGGACACCGCCAATTCATTGCCGCCTGCCGTCCCTGCCAACCGTTGGGACGGGCACCGGATTACAGATGCCAGCGCAGATGCCAGCGGATGCTTGTGTGGATGCCGGGGTGGATGCCCGGTGTGCTGGCCGCCTCCGAATCGGGTAGGTCCGACCGGGGTTGCGCAACAGTTGCCGGCTGCGCCGACCCGCACCGGCGCCTGGTTCCTGTTGGCAACCGGCATCCTCGGGGCAGTCAACGAACCCGAGCTCGGCGAGCACGTCGAGGAGGGGCGCGCCGTGCTCAGGGCCCACGACGACGGCGCCGTCGACGCGATAGACGCCGCCCCGGGCCGGTTCGCCACTACCGATAGCCAGATCGTGGCCATGAAGCTGGTGGTGTCGACCACCGAGGAGGCGGTTCGCCGGGCGGCCCGGATGCAGGGCATTCGACGGGCAGGAGTGCAGGGCATTCGACGGGCAGGAGATCGTCGGGGCGATGCGGACCGAGCGCGAAGGGAGCGGTTGGTCGCCCCTCGAGGGGGTAAGAGCGCGTGGAGAGCAAACGGCGAAAGGAACATCAACCCATGACCGATGCCAACGATGTCGTGTCGATTCTGATGCAGGACCACCAGGAGGTCCGTCAGCTGCTGACCAAGATCGCCTCCGGCACCGGTAAGGCCAAGGAAGAAGCCTTTCATCAGCTGGTTTACGAGTTGGCCAGGCACGAGACGGCCGAGGAGGAGGTCGTGTACCCGGCCCTCCGCAGGCTCGACGGCGGCGAGAAGGTGGCTGACGCCCGCATCAAGGAGGAAGAGGACGCCAACCGGGTGCTGGCGGATCTCGAGAAGCTCGAGGTCGGCGGGGCCGAGTTCGACAAGCTGTTCGAAAAGCTGCGCACGGCCGTCGTCGCCCACGCCGAGGCTGAGGAGGCGGAGGTCTTCCCCCGGCTGCGCCAGGGCTCTGACGCCGACAAGCTGCAGACGATGGGCCGCGTTCTCGACATGGCCAAGAAGACCGCCCCGACCCATCCCCATCCCAACGTGCCCGGCACCGCCACGGCCAACCTCTTGGCCGGACCGCTGGCCGCTGTGGTCGATCGCACCCGCGACGCCATCCGCGAGGCGCGCCAGAAGCTGGCCGGTTGACCGATGGAGAGCTCCGGAGGGATCCCCGCCGGCGGCGCCGACCTGTCCGATCTGGTCGGTCTGGCCGCCGAGCGGGGACCCTTCGCGACCCTCTACATGGCGACCGAGGCGGGGATAGACAACGCCGCCCAGCGTTCGGAGCTGCGGTGGAGGGGGCTTCGGGATCACCTGGTATCCGACGGGGCACCCCAGTCGGTACTGGAGGCCATCGACGCCGTTGTGCCCGATGCTCACCTTCGGGGTGAGTCCCTGGCCGTGGTCGCCGACGCCGACGGAGTCAGGCTCTCCGAGTCCTTCTCCCAGCCGCCGGCCACCGACCTGGCACGATGGGCGACCTTGCCTTCGCTGGTGCCGCTGATCGAGTGGCGCCAGATGTCGCCGGCGCACATCCTGGCCCTGGTCGACCGCCAAGGGGCCGATCTGGTCCTCTTCCGCCCCCGGCGCGCCAACGTGGTGGAGGTGGCCGGGGATGGCTGGCCTGTCCACGCCCCCCATGCCGGCGGTTGGTCCGAACGGCGCTACCAGGCCACCATCGAGGAGAACTGGAAGCACAACGCCGCCCGGGTGGCCGAGGAGGTGACGCAGCTGGTGAAGACGTCCGGGGCGAGGGTGATCGCCGTCGCCGGCGACGTTCGCGCCCGCCAGCTGCTGCTCGAGGCCCTGCCGACGGCGGTGGCCGACCGCTGCGTGCCCATCGACGGGGGCCGGGGGCCTGACGGATCCGAAGACGAGGTGGCAGCCGAAACCCTTCGCCAGGTGGCCACCGTGGTGGCCGCCGACACGAAGGGGGCGCTGGCGGCGTTCAAGCAGGAGAGGGGCGAGGGTGGCCGGGCGGCCGACGGGCCGGCGGCCACAATGGCAGCGCTGGCGGCCGGCCAGGTGGGCCTGTTGCTGGTGTCCGACGACTCGGGGAACGACGCGCCGACGAGCCGACGCGGCGCTTGGTTCGGGGAGCAGGGCAACCAGGTCGGCCTCGACCGGGCCACCGTGGAGGCAATGGGCGCCGAGTCGCCCGCCGAGGCCCGACTGGTGGACGTGGCGGTGCGCGCTGCCCTGCAGACCGGCGCCGAGGTGCGGGTGGTCCCCCAGCACGGCGGGCCGCGGGACGGTCTGGGCGCCATCCTGCGCTGGAGCTGACCCCGTCGGCACGGCGTAGAAAGGGCCCTGCGAACGATGGCGCTGCCGGATGACTCCGGCAGCGCCATCTGAGGTCTTGGTGTTGCAGCTGCCACCGGGTCTTGATGGCTAGCGATCCGGTGGGTCCTCCTCGGCCGCCCTGTCAGGTGTTCGGGCGGGCGGCGCTGACATCCGCCAGGGCGGAGCCGGGGTCCCGCTCCAGGGCGATGTCGCCGATGGAGACGACCCCGACCGGGCGCCCCGACTCCACCACCGGCAGCCGGCGCACTGCGTTCTCTCTCATCAGCCTGACAGCCTTGTCGACTGGGGTGTCCGGGGTGACGGTCATGACCTGTCCGCTCACCACCTCGGCCAGCTTCACCTTGTCGGGCGCCTTGCCGTCGGCCACGGCGCGCACGGTGATGTCGCGGTCGGTCACGACCCCGCACAGCTGGTCGTTGTGCAGGACGATCACGTCCCCGACGTCCCGCTCCCGCATGGCAGCGGCTGCCTCACGAACCGAGGCCGTGTCTGACAAGGTGATCGGATCGGGGGTCATGATGTCGCGTACGGCCTGAGCCATGGGACCTCCTGTCGTCGTCGGTCACGGGACGCGCTACCCGGCCGGCGGCGGCCCGAACCCTGCCAAGCGGGTCAGACGATGCGGCTGTCGGCCTTGCCCCAGTACTTGTCACGCAGTAGGCGCTTGTAGAGCTTGCCGGTCGGCAGCCGCGGCAGCTCGGGATCGAAGTCAACCGATCGGGGGCACTTGTAGGCCGCCAGGTGGCTGCGGGCGAAGGCGATGAGCTCCTCGGCGAGGTCGCTGCCTGCCTCGATTCCGGGTGCAGGCTGGACGACGGCCTTCACCTCCTCACCGAGGTCGTCGTTGGGAACGCCGAACACCGCCACGTCGGCCACGGCGGGGTGCTGGATGAGGACGTCCTCGATCTCGCGGGGATAGATGTTCACCCCGCCCGAGATGATCATGAACGCCTTGCGGTCGGTGAGGTAGAGCCAGCCGTCGGGGTCGAGGTAGCCGACGTCACCGAGGGTGGACAGGCCGCCGGGCCGACGCGACGCAGCAGTCTTCTCCGGGTCGCCGTGGTACTCGAACTGGCCGCCGCCGGAAAAGTAGATCGTCCCCTCCACTCCGGCCGGCAGCTCGTTGCCCTCCTCGTCGAGGATGTGCACCGCTCCGGCCAGTGGTCGCCCCACCGATCCCGGGTGCTCGAGCCACTGCTCGCTGGTGATGTATGTGCTCCCGTTGCCCTCGGTGCCGGCGTAGTACTCGTAGAGGATGGGGCCCCACCACTCGATCATCCGCCGCTTTACCTCGGCCGGGCAGGGGGCGGCGGCGTGCACGGCCACCTCGTGGCTGGACAGGTCGTGGGCGGTCTTGTCCTCGTCGGGCAGGCGCAGCAGGCGCACGAACATGGTCGGGACCCATTGGCTGTGGCTCACCCGGTGGGCCTCGATCAGGTCCAGTGCCTGGGCCGGGTCGAACCGCTCCATCATCACCACGGTGCCGCCGAAGCGCTGGGCCGAGGCCGAGAAGGCCAACGGGGCGGCGTGGTACATCGGGGCCGGCGACAGATAGACCATCGCCTCGCGGAAGTGGTAGAGGGGGCGGAGGGCGCCCAGCCGGCGGTCGTCCTCCCAAGGCATCTCCTCGGGGAGGGGGCGCAGCACGCCCTTCGGCCGACCGGTGGTGCCGGACGAGTAGAGCATGGTGGTGCCTGAGGACTCATCGGCGACGGGTGAGGTCGGTTGGGAGGCGATGGCGGCGTCGTAGTCCTCGAAGCCGGCCAACGCCCCTCCGGCCATCAGCCTGGTCGTGACGTCGGTCTCCATGGCGGCGGCCACCGGAGCCAGAGCCTGGCTGGTGACCAGGGCCTTGGCTCCGCAGTCACCGACGATGTAGGCCGCCTCCGGGGCGGTCAGGTGGCTGTTCACCGCCGTCAGGTACAGCCCCGAGCGCAGGGCTGCCCACACCACTTCCAGGAACCGGATCTGGTTCTCCATGAACAGGGCGAGGTGGTCGCCCCGGCGCAGGCCGGCGTCCCGCAGCAGATGGGCCAGCTGGTTGGAGCGGGCGTCGAGCTCGGCGAAGGTCTGCACCTCGCCGCTGGAGGCCATGATCACCGCCGGGCGGTCGGGCGACCGGGCGGCGTGGGCGCCTGGGTACATCGGGTCCTCCTCCGTCGGAGGCCGGCCACCGTACCGTCCGGGCGCTGCGGCCGCCGGGCCGCTCAGGCGGGGCGGGGGAGGAACTCGAGGGCGTCGAGGTCGACGATCTGGGCGGCGGCCCCGTTGGCCATGGCCATGAACATGGCGTCGCCCCGGTCGGTCCGCTGGACCAGCATGGAGGCGAACACGGCCATGAAGAACCCCCCGAAGCTGTAGCGGCGGTAGTCCTCCCAGCACTGGTCGAAGCCGTAGTCGGCGATGCCGTAGCCGGTGAGGGCCTCGTGGTAGCGGGTCACAAGGTGCTTCTCGCATTCCCGTCTCCGCTCGGGCGGCATGGCCGCTCCCAGGAAGTAGGCCACATCCGAGGTGCCCACCCCGAGCCGGACCGTCTGCCAGTCGACCACGGCGATGGGGCGGGGATGTCCGGGCGGGGCGAAGAGCATGTTGTCCAGCCGGTAGTCGGCGTGACACACCGTCAGGGGGCCCGGATCGGCCGGGGTCCACCCGGCCCCGGCGGCGGCCATGCTCGACCCGACCGTCAGGGACTCGTCGATGAGGGTGGCGCGGTAGCGGTCGACGAAGCCGGGCCACAGCATGGCGAAGGCGCCGGCAAGAGCGCCGTCGCCCCCCGCCTTGGACGCGAGCCAGGGGACGCGGAGGAGCTCGGGATCACCCCAGCGGGGCCCGTGCAGCTTGGCCGCTTCGAGGACGGCGAGCTCGGCCAGGGCGGGGTCGCACCCGGTCAGCTGGTCCCCCTGTTCCGCCGGGGCCAGATCCTCGAGCACCAGGATCACGTTCGGGGTGCCCGGCTCCACGGCGGCGAAGTGGCAGTGGGGCCGCGATATGTCGACCGTGTCGGCGATGTCGCGGTAGAAGGCGACCTCGGTCTCGTAGGTGAGGGTCTGCACACCGGCCGCCCGGCTGGAGGGGTCGCGGGACGCGAACTTGGCCACGACGGTCGGCGGCCCGGCGCCCTCGGGTTGGTACCGGATCCGGTAGCGCACGTTGCAGCCGACCTGTCCCGTGCCGATGTCGTCGGCTTCGAAGGAGGCCACCACACCCTCGGCCAGGGCGCCGCTGTGGCGCAGCACACCGGTGAGCCACTCGGCGCTCACCTGATCGGGATCGGACAGCAGGGCGGGTTCGGTCACGACTTCGCCTGAGGGGAGAATCGCACCGGCAGGTGCTTGAGGCCGGAGATGAAGTTGGACTGCAACCACTCCGGTTCGCCGGCCACCTCGAGGTCGGGGAGGCGGGTGAGGACCTCCCCCAGCATGGCCTCGATCTCCATGCGCCCGATGTGGGCGCCGAGGCAGAAGTGGGGACCGCCCCCGCCGAAGGCCACGTGGTCGTTGGGTCGCCGCCCGACGTCGAGCCGGTCGGGCTCGTCGAACACGGCCGCATCGCGGTTGGCCGACCCGTAGTACATGACGACCTTGTCGCCGGCGGCGATGGTGCGGCCGCCCAGGCTGGTGTCGGTCGTCGCCGTGCGACGCATGTAGACCACGGGGCTGACCCAGCGCAGCAGCTCCTCGATGGCGGTTGGCATGAGGGCGTCGAGGTCCGTCCTCAGGCGCTGCAGCTGCTCCGGCTCCTCCAGAAGGGCGTGTAGGCCGGTGGCGACCAGGTTGCGGGTGGTATCGCCCCCGGCGTCGACGAGGAGGAGGAAGAACAGGTTGAAGTCGACCTCGTCCAGCGGATGGCCCTCGACCTCGGAGTGGGCCAGGCGGGACGCCAGGTCGTCGGCGGGTCGGCGCCGCTTCTCCTCCCAGACCTGGTGGGCGTAGTTGAACATGGCGAGCACCGCCGCCATGCCGGCGCCGGGGGACTGGCTCTCCGGGGCGGCGTGGATGGCCTCGGTGAGCCGGTAAAGCTCCACCCCGTCGGCCAGGGGGATGCCCAGCATCTCGGCGATGACGTAGGACGGCATGAGCCCGGCCACGTCCTCCACGAGATCGCACGCCCCCTCGGCGGCCACCCCGTCCACGATCCGGGTGGCCAGGGCCCGGATGCGGGGCTGCAGGGCGCGGGCGGCCTTGGGGATGAAGTCGGGGATGACCAGGCGCCGGTAGTGGTTGTGCCGGGGAGGGTCCATCATCAGCATCATCTGATGGCCACCCAGATCCATGGCCGCCTGATCGGTGATCATGGTGGTGGGGACCGAAGAGAAGGTGGCCGGCTCCCGCCCCACCCGGCGCACCTCGGCGTGGGTGGTTACGGCCCAGAAGCCAGGGCCGTCGGGCTCGTCGTGCCAGTGCACGGGGTCGTTCTCCCGCAACCAGCGGAACTGCTCGTGCGGAGGCCCCCCGGCAAAGGACGCCGGCGAGAGCAGGTCGATCGGAGGGGCTCCTGTGGTCACGGTCGACTTGCTACCACTGCCTCAGGAGCCAGTCGAGCCCCCGCCACCGGCGCCGTCGGACGGTCGGGGCCCGGCGGAGCGGCGCCGGGGAGCAGCCGCTTTGCCTTCGGCGGCAGCCTTGGCTGGGGTCTTGGCGGCGCGGGCGCCGGTCGGGGCGGCGGCGGCCTTCTTGGCCGGCCGGCGGCGGGCCGGGGCCTTCCCGGCGCCTCTGGCCGGCGCCGGCTCGGGGACGGGGGCCGGTGATCCGCTGAGCTCGCCCGCTCCCAGGGCGTCGAGGAGGAGCTGGCGGTCGGTGAGGCTCTCCGGGGAGGCGGTGGCGACCACCTGGCCCCTCTGCATGAGCAGGACCCGATGGGCGAGGGCCAGGGCGAAGGTGACGTTCTGTTCCACCATCAAGATGGTGTTGCCCTGGTCCCTGAGGGCGGACAGGAACCGCAGCAGGACCCCGGTGGCAGAGGGCGACAGGCCGGCGGTCGGCTCGTCCAGCACCAGCAGCCGGGGTCGGGAGAGCAGCGCCCGGGCCACCGCCAGCATGGCCTGCTCGCCTCCGGACAGGCTGCCTGCCTTCTGCTCGGCCCGTTGGGCGAGGATGGGGAAGCGCTCAACGAGCTCGTCGCGGCGCTGGCGGTAGGTGCGGTTGGTCAGTCGGTAACCGCCCAGGCGCAGGTTCTGCTCGACTGACAGGTCGGGAAAGATGCCGCGTCCCTGGGGCACGGTGGCGATGCCGGCGGCGGAGCGCTGCTCGGCGCTGCGCCTGGTGATGTCGGCGCCCTCCAGGACGATGCGCCCCGACCACGGCGGCAAGATGCCGCTGATGCAGCGCAGGGTGACCGACTTGCCAGCGCCGTTCAGCCCGACCATCGACACGGCCTCGCCCGGTCCGACCTCGAAGCTGACCCCGTGCAGCACGGTGTGGCTGCCGTAGCCGGCCACCACGTCCGACACGCTCAGCAGGCTCATCCGGTATCTCCGAGGTAGGCGGAGACGACCTCGGGCCGGTGGAGGACGTCGCTGGTGGGCCCGTGGGCGAGCACCCGGCCGAGGTCGAGCACGTAGCAGTCCTCGCACAGGGCCGTGACCAGGGGCAGGTGGTGCTCGATCAGCAGAAGGGTGGTGGCGTGCTCGGCCCGTAGGTTGGCCAGCTGCACGGCGAGGTGCTCGGCCGCTGCCGGCGAGAGGCCGGCCGAGGGTTCGTCGAGGAGCAGCAGCTTCGGGCGGCCCGCCACCGCGCAGGCCAGCTCGACCAGCCGCTGCTGTCCGCCGGACAGGGCCCCCACCCGGACCTCGGCGTAGCTGTCGAGGCCGATCTCGTCGAGCAGCTGGCGGGCCCGGTCGCGGGCCTCCGCCTCCTGACGGCGGCCGCGGGCGGCGCCGACCAGCGGACCGAGGTCGCCGTCGATGCGCAGGTGCTGGGCCAGCATCAGGTTCTCCACCAGCGTCGCCCCCTTGACCAGGCCGACCTGTTGGAAGGTCCTCCCCAGTCCCAGGGCGGCCCGCTGGTGGGGTCCGAGGTCGGTCAGGTCGTGCTCGTCGAGCACCACCCGGCCCGCGGCCGGCCGGGTGAAGCCGCTGATCACGTTGAACAGCGTGGACTTGCCGGCCCCGTTGGGCCCGATCAACCCCACGGCGGCGCCGGGCGCCACGACCAGGCTCACGTCCGTCAGGGCGGCGAGACCGCCGAAGCGGACGCTGACGTCCCTGACCTCAAGGCGCCCGCCCAGGCCGGCGCCGGGCCCGGCGGAGGGCCGGGCCACGACCACGGGCACCTCCGCTTCGAGGTCGTCCCGCCCCTGGCGCAGCGCTCGACGGTCGCGGGCCTCGGCCAGCATGCCGGGCAGACCCCCGGGGTGGCGGGCCAGGGTGAACACCAGCAGCAGGGCTCCGGCGATGAAGTCCCAGCCCTGCAGGGCGGACAGCCACCGGGGCAGGGAGATGAAGAGGATCCCCGCCGCCAGCACCCCGCCGCGCGACCCCAACCCGCCGACGACCGCGATGATCAGGTAGAACAGCGACTGGTCGAGGGTGAAGCTGCTGCGGTTGACGACCGTCACCTGGTAGGCGAAGAGGCACCCGGTCAACCCGGCGACCGCCCCGCTGGCGAGGAAGGCGGCCAGCTTGGCCCACGGCACCCGCACGCCGAAGGACGCCGCCACCTCCTCGCTCTCGCGGATGGCGATGAGGGACCGGCCCAGGCGCGTCCCCCGCAAGCGCAGGTCGAAGATCCACACGACCGCCAGGCCGATCAGCGGGACGACGATGTATGCACTGCTGGTGTGCAGGGAGAGCGGGCCCAGGGGCGGTCGTGGGACGGTTATGCCGGTTCCCAATCCGGTCACCTGCTGGAAGTTGAAGAAGTAGTGGTCGACGGCGTCGGCGAAGGCGAAGGTCGATACCGCCAGGTAGATCCCCTTGAGCCGGAGGGCCGGCAGCCCGACGGCTACCGCGGCGAGCGCCCCGACCAGGGTGCTCGCCACCACCGCCACCACGAACACGGCGGCGGGGGGAAGAGACAGCTTGTTTGCCAGCACCCCGGTGGTGAACGCGCCCACCCCGAGGAACGCCGCCTGACCGAGGGAGACCGGACCGGCGTAGCCGGTGATGAGGTTGAGCGACAGGGCCAGCATGCCGGCGAGGACCCCGTAGCTGAAGATGTTGATGTCCGGCTGGGGGACAAGCCCTGCCCCGCCGAGGAGGGGGAGGAGGACGGCAAGGACGACGCAGGCCGCCGGCACGGACAGCGCTCGGGGCCAGCGGGCCAGCACCGACCCCTTGCCGGGGGCGGACTCGTCCGGGCCGGCGGCCGAGGGTGCCTCCTTGGCCCGTTCGGCGAGCAGGCTCACGCCAGGGCCCGGCGGGAGAACATGCCCTGGGGTCGCAGCAGCAGGGCGCCCAGCACCAGGACGAGGAGGATGACCTCGGGCAGGCCGGGGCTGTGGATGAACTCCTGCAGCGAGTAGGCCTCGACCAGTCCGACCACCAGGCCACCGGCGACCGCTCCGGAGAGGCTGCCCAGGCCCCCGATCAGGGCGGCCACCAGGCCGCGGAAGAACAGTGTCCCCGACATGAAGAACGGATAGAAGACTCCCTGGGTCGGTGCGGTCATCAGCCCGGCCACCGCTCCCAGCACCGCTGCTGCCACCCAGGTGAACGCCGACACCCGGGCGGCGGGGATGCCCAGCAGGCGGGCGGTGTCGGAGTCCTGGGCGCTGGCCAGCACGCCCAGCCCGAACCGGGTGCGCCGGAGCAGGGCGGCCAGGGAGACCGCCGCCAGGGCGGCGGCGGCCAGGGCGATCACGTAGATGGGCGTCAGCAGGTATCCGCCCAGGTTGACCCCGTGAAAGGCGGAGCGGGCCAGGGGGGCGGGAAGGATCTCCGGGCTGGGACCGAACAGCTTGGCCTCGGCACCGAAGAGCAGGAAGGCCACCCCGAGGGTGGCGATCATCAGCGACACCCGGCTGGCCTGGCGCATGGGTTGGGCCACCAGCCGGTGCATCAGATAGCCCACCCCGCCGGCGGCGGCGATGGCGGCCAGCGCCCCCACGGCCCAGGGCTGGTGGCCCTTGGCGATCACCTCCCAGGCGACGAAGGCGGCAAAGGTGCCGATCTCGCCCTGGGCGAAGTTGATGACACGGGCCGCCTTATACACCAGCGAGAGTCCGAGGGCGGTGAGGGCGTAGATGGCGCCGTTGGCCAGCCCCAGCACCGTCACCGACAGGAACGGGAAGTGCACCGGATCAGAAGGCGCTGGCGCAGGTGGCGGGCTGCCTCCAGACGGTGGATCCGTTCTCGCGGTAGGCGGTGTAGAGATTGGCCTCGCTGCCGCCGAAGTTCGGGTTGGCCCGGAAGTCGACCGGGCACAGCGGATAGGTCGTGTCCTGCCAGCCGGAGTGGAAGATGCCGGCGATGTCGTTCTTGGTGCAGGTCTGCCCGCAGGTGACCAGCAGATCGCGGACCTGGGCGAAGGCCGTCCACGCCATCCAGTCGATGTCGTCGGGGGTGTGGCCGCTGTCGTACTTGGCGTAGGCGTTGAGCATCGCCTGCTCCTCCGGCCACCAGGCGACGTTGTGGTTGTTGGGGTCGAAAGCGGGGGTTATCCAGACCGCCAGCGCCGGCTTGACCGCCCCGCTCTGGTTGTCGATGTCCGACCCGACCGTCTGGGTCACCAGGTTGAACCCGTCCGGGGTGACGTAGGCGGGGAAGTAGCTCTGGTTGGCGGCCTGCTCGACGAAGGCGTCCATGGCCAGGGCGTTCATCCACAGGTAGACCGTCTTGACCCCGGCCAGCTTGAGCTGGGTGATGTAGGCCTGGAAGCCGCTGGTGTCCCCGCCGCTGTTGGTGGTGTACGAGTTGGAGTCGACCGAGCCGCCGCCGTGGGCGTCCATGTAGGACTTGAAGGTGGTGTAGCCGCCGACCCAGTTGGCGTCCTTCACGTACACCGATCCGTAAGGGCCGGGGTAGTGGTTGTGCATCAGGGCCTGGCCGGCCCAGGTGCCCTCCTGCTCGATGGTTGGCGCTCCGGTGAAGCTGTAGCTGTAGTGGCCCGTTCCCTTGTCGGCCATGGTGTAGATGTAGATGAAATGGTCCTGCTCGGCGATCTGGCGGACGACCGGATCCTGGTCGAAGCCGATGCCGCCGATGACGAAGAAGGGGTTCACCGACTCGCACTCCGACGCCGCCTGCTGGGCACCCTGGGCGGTGTAGGCGTCGTCCTCGATGGTGAGGTTGACCTTGCGGCCGATCACCCCGCCGTTTGCGTTGAGCCACGTCCAGTACACGCCGATGTCCTGGGCCCGCTCGTTGAAGACGTTGCCCAGCACGGTGGCGGCGTGCATGCACAGGTTGATCTGGGCCGAGGTGATGCCCTGCGTGTTGGCCGCCCCAGCGAAGAGGCTGACCGGGGTGTAGTGGAAGCCCGGGGCGGTGCCGGCCGCTCCCGTGCTGCCCGCCGCTCCGGCCTGGAGCCCGCCGCCCCCGCCTGACCCCCCGCCGCCGGAGGCAGCGCCGGATAACGCTCCACCGGACTGGCTGGTGCCACCGGCGGAGACCGCGCCCGACGGTCCGGCCGCCGTGGTGGTGGTCGAAGCCTGGCTGGCCGGACCGGCTCCGGGACTGACGGTGCCGCTGGCGGAGTGACCCTTGGTGGCGTTGGAGCAGGCGGCGGCCAGGAGGCCGACCACGGCGATGCAGGCCAGGGGGCGGAGGCGGCGGATCATCGGGGCTGTCCTCCTCGGGAGGGGTGCAGGGGTCTCATTGGCGGGCGGCGGCGGCGATGGCCGAGACGCCCGGCTCGCCGAACATGATCGAGTAGTGGTTGGTGTCCGGCACCACCAGGTCCACCAGCTGGGGGACCCGCTGGCGCCACTGGTCCACCAGGCTGTCGGGGATCAACGGCGGGGGCTGGTCCATGAGGTTCCGGGTCGCACGCAGCAGGGTCACCGGCACGGCTACGGACTCGAGGGAGGCGGCCAGGGCACCGGGGTCGGCCAGCATGGCGGCACCGTCGGCTCTCACCGCCGCCTCCGAGCATTTGGAGCGCCAGCCGCCGGCGACGGCGACGAGGTCGAAGTCCACGTAGGCGACCACGTCATCGCTCCAGCACCCGGCGAAGGCGGGATGCGCCTGCCAGAAGGCCCGGTAGGCCTCGGGGGAGTCGAAGGTCTGGCGCAGCCGGGCCAGGGCGGGGCCGAGCAGGGCGTCGAGTGCGGCGTCGGACTCGATGGCGAGGGGGGTAGGCGCAGGCAGGCCTCCGTCGACCAGGACGAGGCTGGTGACCAGCTCGGGGAAGCGGGCCGCCAGCACCACGGCGACGAAGGCGCCCATGGATTCGCCGACCACGACCACCGGCCCCGTCGCCAAACGGCGGATGACCTGGGCGCAGTCGGCGGCGTGCTGGTCGATCCCGTAGGGCGGTCCCAGCCCGGCGCTGTCGCCCCGGCCCCGCAGGTCCGGTGCGGCCAGCCCGTGGCCCAGGTGCCTGGCCACCGGGGCCAGCGAGAGGCATGAGGCGGTTATTCCGTGTATGCCGAGCACGGCTGGCGCCTCGCCCCAGACGGCAACGTTCAGGTCCCCGCCTTCAACGGCGACCGTGGTGAAGCGTGATGCGCCCAGCCTGACACCCCCTGCCCGTCGTTAGAGAGCGACCTCTCTAACGATCGTTCGTTGGCTGTAGCTTGCGTCCGGAGTCCTTCGACGTCAAGTCGCCCCTGACATCGTTGGGTTAACCAGGGTTGACCGCGCCTACTCGGTCAAGCAAACTAACGAGCGTTCGCTGTAGGAGGGATGGGGAACTCATTGGCGCAGGCGCAACCACGGCCGATCGGGCCGCCCCTGCTGCCGCCTCGGGCCACGGCCGACGGGACCCATCGCCGGCTGCTCGAGGCCGCTCTCGTCCGCTTCGGCGAGCGGGGTTTCCACGGCGTGTCGGTGCGGGAGATCGCCGAGGCAGCCGGGGTGAGGGCCAGCTCCGTGTATGCCCACCTGGAGTCCAAGGAGCAGTTGCTGTTCCAGCTGATGCTGATCGGGCACGAGGAGCACCACGACCGGCTCCGCCAGGCCCTGCTCGACGCCGGCTCCGATCCCATGGACCAGATCAGCCGGCTGGTGGAGGCCCACGTGATCTTCCACGGCACCTTCCCTCTGCTGGCCCGGGTGGCCAATCGGGAGATGGCGCCCTTGGCGCCGCCCAGCCGCGAGCGGGTGCTGGCCGTGCGCCACGCCTCCGAGCAGCTCTTCCTCGACGTCATCGAGCGGGGCCGGCGGCTGGGGGAGTTCCGGGTCGACGATTCCTGGTTGGGGATGGCGGCCATCGGGAGCATGGGCATCCGGGTGGCGGAGTGGTGGGTCGAGGGCGACCACCAGGTGGAGGAGGTGGCGCGCATCTACGCCCACTTCGCCCGCCGGCTGCTCACCGCCGACCGGTAGTTACGCCGCCTCCGGCGCCGGGGGGTCTGGGTTGGTCCGGGGCCTCGGGGCTTCGGGCCTGGGTAGGCTCGCCGGCCGACGTCAATCGAGTCAGGGGGAGTGCAGGTGCCGGCTGAGGTCGACTTCCTGGGTCCATTCGCCGAGTCCCAGCCCGACAAGGTCGCCCTCATCGAGGGCGAGCGACGGCTCAGCTTCGCCGAGCTGGACGCCATGGCCAACCGGTACGGCAACGTGCTGGCCGAGCTCGGTGTCTCCTCCGGCCAGAAGGTCATCTGGGTCGGGCAGAACAGCTCGGAGGTGGTGGCCCTCACCCATGCCAGCCGCAAGGTGGGGGCGGTTTCGGTGCCGATGAACTACCGGCTCACCGGCGAGGAGGCCGCCTACGTCATCGACAACTCCGACGCCGTCGCCGTCCTGTTCGATCCGGAGCAGACCGCCCAGCTCGACGGCATCCAGGACCGTTGCCCGCAGGTGAGACGCTGGCTCGCCTTCCGCCTGGGCGACGCCAAGGTGCCGGACTGGGCCGACTCGCTCGACGACCTGGCCGCCGGGGCGCCGGAGTCCGCACCCATCCCCGCCGGCGACGACCCCAGCGGGGGCTCGACGATGATCTACACGTCCGGCACCACGGGCAAGCCCAAGGGAACCGTCCGGCGGGCCCCGGACCCGGCGGTCGGTGCGGCGCTGGTCGCCCTCATCGGCTGGATCCCCGAGGACGTGTACCTGACCACGGGCCCGCTCTACCACTCCGGCCCGTTGGGCTTCATGGGAGTGGTGCAGCGTCTGGGGGGAGCAGTGGTCGTCCAGCGCCATTTCGATCCTCGCCAGTGGCTCGAGCTGGTCCAGGAGCACCGGGTCACCACCACCTTCTCGGCGCCGACGCCGGTTCGGCGGGTACTCGACCTCGGGCCCGAGGTGATCCGGGGCTACGACACCTCGTC
>DASRBO010000112.1:0-26676 GCA_035653595.1 Acidimicrobiales bacterium
CAGGACCAGGGGTCGGGGGCAGCCGACGGGACCCGCGCCCAGGGAGCTCGGGGGGGGTGGGCGGGGGAGGTGGATTTGTTACTATCCAGATCGGAGAAATTCCTCATCGGAAGCGCCGGCGAGGTGGAGGGAGTCGATCGCCTGATGGCCACCGCGGAGTTGGATCTCGGTCGCTACAAGCTCGGGTGGAGCGATGTAGAGGACTACGTGTTCAAGCCCAAAAAGGGTCTGAACGAGGAGATCGTCCGCGAGATGTCCTGGATGAAGGGCGAGCCGGACTGGATGCGGGATTTCCGCCTCAAGGCCCTCCGCCACTTCGAGCGCCGGCCCATGGCCCCGTGGTTCGCCGCCAACATGCCGGACCTCGACTTCAAGGACATCTACTACTACATCAAGCCCACCGACCGGCAGGTCAATACCTGGGACCAGCTGCCCGAATCGGTCAAGAACACCTACGAGAAGCTCGGCATCCCCGAGGCGGAGCGCAAGTACCTCGCCGGGGTGACCGCCCAGTACGAGTCCGAGGTCGTCTACCACCGCAACCGCGAGGACCTCGAGAAGATGGGGGTCCTCTTCGCCGACATGGACACCGGCCTGAGGGAGTACCCGGAGATCATCAAGCGGTGGTTCGGGTCGGTCATCCCCCCCAACGACAACAAGTTCGCCGCCCTCAACTCGGCGGTATGGTCGGGCGGCTCGTTCATCTACGTCCCGCCGGGCGTGAAGGTGGACATGCCCCTGCAGGCCTACTTCCGCATCAACGCCGAGAACATGGGCCAGTTCGAGCGCACCCTGATCATCGCCGACGAGGGCGCCCAGGTGCACTACATCGAGGGTTGCTCGGCCCCGGTGTACTCGACCGACTCGCTTCACTCGGCGGTGGTGGAGCTGGTAGCGATGCCGGGGGCGCGGATCACCTACACGACCATCCAGAACTGGTCCAACAACGTCTACAACCTGGTGACGAAGCGGGCCCGCGCCGAGGCCGAGTCCAGGGTGGAGTGGATCGACGGCAACATCGGCAGCCGGTTGACCATGAAATATCCGTCGGTCTATCTGATGGGTCCCAAGGCCTCCGGCGAGGTTCTGTCGGTCGCCTACGCCGGCCCGGGCCAGCACCAGGACGCCGGGGCGAAGATGATCCACGCTGCGCCCGAAACGACCTCCACGATCATCTCCAAGTCGATCTCCAAGGACGGGGGCCGCACCTCCTACCGGGGCCTGGTGAGAGTTGAGGAGGGAGCCACCGGCTCGAAGAGCTTCGTGCGCTGCGATGCCCTCATGCTCGACGAGCAGAGCCGCTCGGACACCTACCCCTACATGGAGGTGGGCGAGCAGGATGCCCGCATCGGACACGAGGCCACGGTGTCCAAGGTGGGCGAGGACCAGCTCTTCTACCTGATGAGCCGGGGTCTCTCCGAGCAGCAGGCCATGAGCATGATCGTCAACGGCTTCATCGAGCCGGTGACCAGGACCCTGCCCATGGAGTACGCCGTCGAGTGGAGCCGTCTCATCGAGCTGCAGATGGAAGGGTCGGTCGGCTGACGGCCGGCAGGCGGCTCAAGTTTCCCCGATGTAGGTGAGGCTGCTCCGGTGCCGATGCGCGAGGACTGCAAGCACTTCCAGAGTCGTACCTACGATTCTGGCGAGGTGGCGCGCTTCTGCGTGCTCGATCTGGCTCCTGAGGCGCCTTGGCGCTGCCCTGATGACTGCGCCTCCTACGAGCGGCGCCTGGCCGACGCCGGGTGGATCCACGGGCATCTGGTCTCACCTCCCATCGAGCCCGAGCCCGACGTGCCCGGCCCGGAGGCGGTGGCCGTGCTCGACGCCGCCGAGGACGTGGTCAACGCCGTGGCCGACCGGACCCTCGCCGAGGTCGAGGCCGATGAGGCCCGGGGAACGGGCGGCCGCTTCCGCCGCTGGTTCCGCCGCCGCTGAGGCCCGATGCCGGAGCTGAGCCACTACACGGCCGACGCCGTCGCCACCCTCGAGGGTCCGGACTGGATCGACCAGCTGCGCCGGGCCGCCTGGGAGCGCTTCGCCGCCGGTGAGCTGCCCACCGAGGCCGAGGAGGTGTGGCGGTACAGCCGCATCGACGACCTCGACCTCGACCGGTACCCGCCGGTCGGGCCCGCTGGGGCGGGACGCACCGAGCCGGAGGGGCTGGTCGTCGAGTCGGTACCCCAGCCGGCAGCGGTGGTCCTGGTGGTGAACGGGGTCGTGGCCGGGGTCGACGACACCGGCGCCCGCGCCGCCGGGGCGACCATCGGGTCGGCCGCCACGCTCGGAGTGGCGGAGGGGGCTATCGGCCGGGTGGCCGGCGACGCCGGGGACCCCTTGGTGGAGCTGGCCACCGCTTTCATGGCCGACGCCTGTGTCATCGACGTCGCCGCCGGGGCCGAGGTCGCTGGCCCGATAGTGGTCGTCAACCTGGTCGATGCCGAGGACCGGGCCTGCTTCCCCCGCACGGTGGTCCGCCTGGGCCAGGGGGCCCGGGCCACGGTGGTCGAGCACCTGGTGTCCGGCCCGGGGCCGGCGCTGTGCGCACCGGTGGTCGAGCTCGACATCGCCGATGCGGCCTCCCTCGACTTCATGTCGGTCCAGCAGCTGGGTGCCCAGACCTGGCAGCTCGGCTACCAGGCCAGCCGGGTAGCGCGCGACGCCGTCCTGCGCTCGCTGTCGGTCGCCCTGGGCGGCGACTACGCCCGCACCCGAACCGACTCGCACCTGGTGGGGCAGGGGGGTTCGTCCCGCCTGCTGGCGCTGTACTTCGGCGACGGAACCCAGATGCACGACTTCCGCACCCTGCAGGAACACGCCGCCCCGAACACGACCAGCGACCTGGTGTTCAAGGGGGCCGTCAAGGACGAGTCCCGCGGTGTCTACAGCGGCCTCATCCGGGTGCGCAAGGGCGCGGTCAAGACCAACGCCTTCCAGACCAACCGCAACCTGGTCCTGTCCCCCAGCGCCCACGCCGACTCGGTCCCAAACCTGGAGATCGAGGACAACGACGTCCGCTGCAGCCACGCCTCCGCCGTCGGCCCCATCGACGAGGACCAGCGCTACTACCTCGAGTCCCGCGGGGTGCCGCCGGAGGTGGCTGAACGGCTCATCGTCCTCGGGTTCTTCGACGACCTGCTGGGCCAGGCTCCGGTGCCGGCGCTGCGCGGGCCGCTCAGGCGGGCGGTGGCCGTCAAGCTGCTGGGGGACGGCGCGTGAAGACGGTGCGCCTCTGCTCGACCGGTGACCTCAAGAGCGGGGACGCCCGTCGCTTCGACGTCGACGGCCACCGCATAGCGCTGGTGAGGATCGAGGACGACTTCTATGCCCTCGGCGATCGCTGCAGCCACGCCAACTACTCCTTGTCGGAGGGAGAGGTGTACGCCGACGACCGCGAGATCGAGTGCTGGAAGCACGGCAGCACCTTCTCGCTGGCGACGGGCGAGCCCCAGTCCCTGCCGGCAACCAAGCCGGTGCCGACCTATCAGGTGTCGGTGGAGGGCGACGACGTGATGGTGGTCCTGCCATGAGCCCGGTGCTCAAGGTGAGCGGTCTGTGTGCCGGGGTGGCCGGGCGGGAGATCCTCCACGGCGTCGACTTCGAGGTGCGCACAGGCGAGGTCCACGCCATCATGGGGCCCAACGGCTCAGGCAAGAGCACCCTGGGCCATGTCCTCATGGGGCGGCCCGGTTACGAGGTGTCCGCCGGCAGCGTGTCGATCGACGGCCAGGAGCTGCTGGGCCGCCCGGTCTACGAGCGGGCCAGGGCCGGGCTCTTCCTCGCCCTGCAGTATCCCGTGGAGGTGCCAGGGGTGTCACTGGTCGAGGCACTGGAGGAGGCGGTGTTCGCCTCAGGAGGGCGGCGGGAGCTGGTCGGAGCGGCCGTGGCCGCTGAGGCCGGCCGCATCGGCCTCGACCAGCGGACGCTGGGCCGCTCGCTGAACGTCGACATGTCCGGCGGGGAGAAGAAGCGCAACGAGACCCTGCAGCTGGCGGTGCTGCGCCCCCGCTTCGCCCTGCTGGACGAGATCGACTCCGGCTTGGACATCGACGCCCTGCGGGCCGTCGCCCGGCGCATCGAGGGGGCGACCAACGAGTCGGAGCTGGGGGTCGTGGCCATCACCCACTACAGCCGCCTGCTCACCGAGTTGAAGCCCGACGTCGTCCACGTGCTGGCCCACGGCCGCATCGCCGCCAGCGGGGGCCCGGAGCTGGCCGCCGAGCTGGAGCGGACCGGCTATGCCGCCTACGGCGGCGATCCGGACTGATCGCCGTCGGGCCGGCTCAGGCGGCGGAGGCCGGGGTCCGAACCCGTCCCAGGCGGCTCCTTCGGCGCCGCTGGTGAGCCCGGATCAGGCGCCGGCGCAGCTGCTCGCCACCCGGCCGGCGAGGGCGAGGGCGTCCTCCCACCGCAGGCCGCCTCCCGCCACCGACGCGGCGGCGACCTCGGCCTCGCCCAAGGCATCGGCGAGGCTCGCCCGCGCCGCGGCGGCCAGCTCGCGGTCGCCGGGGTCGAGGTAGGTGATGTCGGCGCTGTCTCCCACGGCTCCGAGCAGGGTCGCCCCGTCGCGCTCGCCAGCGAAGGCGGCCACGGCCGCGGCGGCGAACACGGCGAAGCGCTCGAGTGCCGGGCTCCCAACGGCGGCCTCCAGGGCGACGCCGGCGCAGCGGCCGGCTTCGGCAATGTCGCCGTGGCGGGCGGCGAGAAAGGCGAGATTGACCCGGGCGACGACCACCCCTTCGGGCTCACCGGTCTGCACGGCGGCCCCGGCCATGCGCTCGCCGGCGGCCCGGGCGGTCTCGTAATCGCCCAGCTGGGCGGCGGCGGCGCCGATGACGCTGAGGGCGGGTACCGCGCCCCGCAGGTCGCCGATGGCGTCGGCCAGTTCCAGCCTCTCCCGGCCAAGGGCCAGCGCCAGCTTGGCCTCCCCTCGCTGCAGGGCCATGTTGGCCCGCAGCGACAGGGCCAGATACCGGCCGGCGACCATCCCCGCCTCGCGGGCCAGCTGCTCGCCGGCCACCAGGGCGTCCTCGGCCTCATCGAGGCGGCCCGCCCGGGCCAGGATGTTGCCGGCGTTGAGCCTGGCCTGTGCCTCGGCGACGGCGAAGCCGCGTCGGTGAGCCTCCTCGGCCACCGCCCGGAACTCGGTTACGGCGTCCTCGGTGCGACCGGCATTGATGAGCCTGACCGCCCTCATTCCCCGGATGGCGAGGAGCAGTGACACCGAATGCCCGTCCGCCAGCCGCTCGGCCTCGTCGAGAGGGTCCTCGCCATCGGGCGAGGGGGCGCCTGTCATCGGCACGAGGGCCACCAGGGCGCGGGCCCGGATCGGCGCGTCGAGCTCCTCCATCGCCAGGGCGCGCCGGGCGTGCTCGACCGCCTCCTGCCGGCGCCCAAGCAAAGCGAGGAGGGAGGCCTGGGCGGCGAGGAGGCTGGCCTCGACGTTTGGCGGCGGCGCCGCCTCGAGGCATCGCTCGATGAGCGAGACCGCCTCCTGCAGCTCCCAAGCCCGCTCGAAGAGGGGCGTCGCCGTGGCCGCGAGCAGCCCCGCCTCCGCTGGATCGAAGGGGACGAGACGCCCGATCACGTCCAGCACATCCGGGTAGAGGCGCCGTTGCAGGTCGGCGACGACGGGGTCCGGGGCGTCCGCGACCGCGACAAGGTCCGCATGGAGCCGGGCGGCCCGCCGCCGGTCCACCGCCACCCCCTCGTCGGCCGTCAGCTCGCGGGCGGCGAAGGCCCGGATCGTGTCAAGCAGGCCCAGGCGGTCGTCGGTGACGGTGATGAGCGAGCGGTCAGCCAGGCGGTGGAGGGCGGCAACGTCGCCGCCTGCGACTTCGGCCGCCGCCGCCAGGTCCCAGCGGCCCAGCAGGCGCGACAGGCGGGCCAGCAACCCGCGATCATCCGGCTTCAGGAGGTCGACGGCCCACGCGACCGCCGCCTCGAGCGTCTGGTGCCTCGGGGCGGCGGTGCGGTAACCGGAGGTCAGCAGGGCGAACCGGTCGTCGAGGGCTGCCACCACCTCGCTTGGGCCGCTCTGGGCCACCCGGGCCGCGGCCAGCTCGAGAGCGAGGGGCATGCCGTCCAGCCGGCGGGCGATGGCGGCCAGCGGGACCGGGTCCGCCTCCAGATCCACCGGCCGCCCGAGCGCCTCCGAGCGCTCGGCCAACAGCCGCACCGCCGGGGAGGCCAGCGGATCGGCGCTGTCCTCCTCGGACACCCGGAGGGGAGCGACGGGCAGGACCCGCTCGTTCGGCAGCCGCACCGGTTCCAGCGAGGTGGCCAGAACCGCCGTGCGCGGGGAACGGGCGGCCAGTAGCTCGGCCAGGCGGGCGACGCCGGCGAGAACGAGCTCGCAGCTGTCGAGCAGCAGGAGGGCCGGGCCGGGGGCGAGGCGGGCGACGAGACCGTCCTCGATCGACCCGGCGCCGGTCTGGCGGGCACCTATGGCCGAGGCCACCGCGCTCAGGACGCGGTCGGGGCCCGCCACCGTCGACAGCTCGACCAGATGGCACCCGCCCGGGTAGTCGGGCGCCGTGAGGGCCCCGAGCTCGAGGGCAAGGCGCGTCTTGCCCACACCGGAAGGGCCGACCAGGGTGACGAAGCCGGTGGCCCCGAGCAGGTCCTCCGCCGCCGCCAGTTCGTCGTCGCGCCCGAGCAGGGCGGTCCGGGGTATCGGCAGTCCGTGCCCCTCGCGGGCGGCGCGCAGGGGCGGAAAGCCGTCCGCCAGGCCGGGGCCGACGAGCTGGAACAGCTCGACTGGGCCTTCGAAGTCGCGGACCCGGTGCGCCCCCAGTGGGCGCAGGCGGCACCCGGGCGGTGCCGGCGTGCCGGCCGCCACCGCTTCGGTGATGAGCACCTGGCCGCCGTGGGCAGCGGCGACTACCCGGGCCGCCCGATGGACGGTCAACCCGACGTATTCGCCGTTCTCGCGCCGTTGGGCCTCACCTCGGTGCAGCCCGATGCGGACCCGGAGCGGGGTGCCGGCCGGCCAGGGCTCGGCCCCCAGCGCGGCCTGGGCCTGGGCCGCAAAGGCCAGTGCCGCCGCAGGGTCGGGGAAGGCGATGAAGAAGCCGTCCCCTCCGGTGTCGATCTCCGCTCCGCCGACCGCCGCCAGGCATTGGCGGATGAGGGCCCGGTGGCGCTCGAGCAGCCACTCGTAGGCCGCCGTGCCCAATTGCCGGAGCATCCTGGTCGACCCGGCGATGTCGGTGAAGCAGAAGGTGGCGTCGGCGCCCACGGCTCCCAGCCTCGCGCGGAGCGTCCTGAGCCTGTGTCTGGGTCAGGCGGCGGTGAGGCTGTGGCGCTCGGCCACCATCTTCCGGTAGGCGGGCATGCGGTGCGGGCTGCCAACCAGGAGCGCCCCGACCAGGGTTCCCGCCCGGCGGTAGGTGGCCACGAACCTTCGCTCCGGCACGGAACCCTCCACCACCTCGACCGAGACGTCAGGAGTGGTGGTGCCTACGAACTGGATCTTGGTGTCGTACTGGTCGGACCAGAAGAACGGGACCGGGGCGTAGGGCCGGGCCCCTTCGGGGCCGGCGAGCAGGGTGGCAGCCGCCGCCTCTCCCTGGCCAACGGCGTTGTCCCAGTGCTCGACCCGGAGACCGAGGCCGAACAGGACGTGGTCCCACCGGGCAACGTCGCCGGCGGCCACCACGCCGGGGGCGGCGGCGCAGGTGCGATCGCAGACGACGCCGTCGTCCAGCCGGAGCCCGGAGGACTCCAACCACCCGGTGCCCGGGGCGACGCCGACCCCCACGACCACCAGGTCGGCCGGTAGCAGCTCCCCGCCGGCCAGGCGCACCCCCTCCACCCGGCCGCGGCCGACCACCGCCTCCACGGCCGTCGAGAGGCGCAGGTCGACCCCGTGGTCGCGGTGCAGCTCGCCCAGCGCCGCCCCCATCGCCGGGCCCAGCGCCCGCTCCAGGGGGGCGGGCAGGGCCTCCAGCACCGTCACCTCCAGCCCGAGCGAGCGGCAGGTGGAGGCGACCTCGGATCCGATGAACCCGGCCCCGATGATGACCACCCGGGGTCCACCGGCCAGCTCCGCCCTTATGGCCAGGCAGTCCTCGACCGTGCGGAGGTAGTGCAGGCCCGACAGCCCGGCGGGGAGGCCGGGCAGCGGGCGAGGCGAGGCCCCGGTGGCGATGACGAGACCGTCGAAGTCGACCGGCGGCCCCTGGGCCAGTTGGAGCCGGCGGCGGCCGAGGTCGAGGCCGACCGCCGGGTTGGCGAGGATCAGCTCGGTCTCCAGCGAGTCGTCGAAGCCCAGGTCGGTCCGCTCCGGGCCCCACACTCCCGCCAGCACCTGCTTGGACAGCGGCGGGCGCTGATAGGGCGGACGAGACTCGGCGCCGATCAGGCGGAGGGTCCCGTCGAAGCCTTCCTTGCGCAGAGCCCGCACGGCGGAGAGCCCGGCCTGGCTGGCCCCGACCACGGCTACCCGTCGTAGCACGGGCGGGCTCGTGCTACTCCTCGACGATGGTTATGGCCTGGGTCGGGCACATCCGAGCCGCCTCCTCCACCTTGGGGCGCAGGTCCTCCGGCGGGTTCTCCGCCAGGATGTAGAGGAAGCCGTCGTCGCGGACCTCGAACACCTCGGGGGCGATGCTCATGCAGACCGCGTTGCTCTGGCACACGTCGAAATCGACGACGACCTTCATGGCGCTCCTCCTGCAGACCGACCGGGGGCGGAAGGTAGCAGCCGCGTCCGGCGGCGCCGGACCCCGGTCGATGCCGGACCCGGGCCGGCGGCGGAATCGAGCCGGCGGGGGACCTCAGCCGGAGGCGGCCCCGTCGAGGGAGTCGAGGCCCTGGGCGAGGGTGTTCCAGGACAGGGTCGCACACTTGATCCGCACGGGGAACTTGACCACCCCCTGGAGGGCCTCGAGGTCCCCCAGAGGTGGGGCGTCGGCCCGGGATGACTGTCCGGGCTCGTCGGGCGCCTCGCCGTCGGCGGCATCCAGGCGGGCCTCGTGGATGGACATCATCGACTTGAACGACCGGATGAGGGCGCGGGCCTCCTCCACGGTGCGACCCTTGACCGCGGCGGACATCATCGACGCCGACGACTGGCTGATCGAGCAGCCCTGTCCGGCGATGCGCATGTCGCGCACCTTCCCGTCGGCCAGGTCGAGGTAGACGATTATCTCGTCGCCGCACAGTGGGTTGAACCCCTCGAAGCGCTGCGCCGGGGGGCAGTCGAGCTCACCGCGGTTACGGGGGTTGCGGTAGTGGTCGAGGATGATCTCGCGGTAGAGATCTTCGAGGCCGGGCATCTTCTCCTACCTTCGTACGGGGCGGTTCAGCCGAAGAACTTCTTAGCCTCCGCCAAGGCGTCGGACAGAGCGTCGACGTCGTCGGCGTCGTTGTAGACATAGAACGAGGCCCGGGCCGTGGCGCTGACCCCGAGCCGGCGCATGAGCGGCTTGGCGCAGTGGTGCCCCGCCCGCACGCACACGCCCCACTCGTCCAGCACCTGCGAGACGTCATGGGGATGGATGTCGCCGAGGGCGAGGGAGATGACCCCGCCCCGGCACTCGAGGTTCTCCGGGCCGAAGATCACCAGGTCGTCCCCGTGACGGTCGCGCAGGGTGCGCAAGGCATATGAGGTCAGCTCCCGCTCGTGGGCGGTCACCGCCTCCATGCCCAGTTCCTCGAGATAGTCGATCGCCGCCCCGAGGCCCACCACCTCGGCGATGGGCATGGTGCCGGCCTCGAACTTCCAAGGGACGTCGTTTGTGCTGAAGCCGTCGAGGCGCACGTCACTGATCATCTCGCCCCCACCGAGGAACGGCGGCATGGCCTCCAGCAGCTCCTCGCGGGCCCACAGGCCGCCGATTCCGGTCGGACCGAGCATCTTGTGGCCGGTGAAGCCGAGGAAGTCGCAACCCAGCTCCGCCACCGAGGTCCTTCGGTGGGGGACGAGCTGGGCGGCGTCGACCAGGCAGAGGGCGCCCGCCCGGTGGGCGGCGTCGGCCACCTGCTGGACCGGGTTGATCGTCCCCAGCACGTTGGACATGGCCGACACACCGACCAGCTTCACGCCGTCGAGGAGCCGGTCGAGACCGGACAGGTCGAGGCGGCCCTCGGTGGTCAGGGGCAGGTAGCGAAGTGAGAAGCCGCGCTCCTCGGCCAGCATGAGCCAGGGCACCAGGTTGGCGTGGTGCTCCATTTCGGTGAGCAGCACGACGTCGCCCGGGCCCAGGTTGCGCCGGCCCCAGGTGTTTGCCACCAGGTTGATCGCCTCGGTCACGTTCTTGGTGAAGACGATCTCGCGGGGCGAGGAGGCCCCGATGAACCGGGCCACCTTCGAACGCCCCTGTTCGTAGAGGCGGGTGGCCTCCTCGGCGATGGCGTACACGCCCCGGTGCACGTTGGCGTGGGTGGTCTCGTAGTAGTGGCTCATGGCCTCGATGACCGCGGCCGGCTTCTGCGACGAGGAGGCCGAGTCGAGGTAGACCAGGCGGTGGCCGTGGGTGGTGACCGAGAGGATCGGGAAGTCCCGCCGCACTGCGGCGACGTCGAGGCCTCCGCTCATGCCGCCTGCCCCCGGAAGGACTCGTAGCCCTCCGCCTCCAGCCGCTCGGCCAGCTCCGGCCCGCCGCTCTCGACGATGCGGCCGTCCACGAGGATGTGGATCCGGTCCGGGGTCAGCTCGTCGAGGATGCGGCGGTAGTGGGTGATCAGGAGCACCCCGAGGCCAGGGCGGGCCTGGCGGACCTGCTCGACACCGCCGGCCACCGTCCGCAGGGCGTCGATGTCCAGACCGGAGTCCGTCTCGTCGAGGATCGCCATGTCGGGTTCGAGGATGGCCATCTGGAGGATCTCGTTGCGCTTCTTCTCCCCGCCCGAGAAGCCCTCGTTTAGGTAGCGGTCCCCGAAGGAGGGGTCCATCCCCAGCCTCTGCATCCACTCCATGATCGAGACGCGCAGCTCGAGGACCGACAGCTCCATCCCCTTGCGGGCCGACAGCGCCTGGCGCAGGAACTGCACCACCGGCACGCCGGCCACCTCCTCGGGGTACTGGAAGGCGAGGAACAGCCCGGCCTTGGCGCGGGCGTCGGTGGGCCACTCGGTGATGTCCTCGCCCCGGAAGAGGATCCGGCCCCCCGTGATCCGGTAGGTCGGGTTCCCGAGCAGGGCGTTGGCCAGGGTGGACTTGCCCGAGCCGTTCGGCCCCATGAGGGCATGGATCTCGCCCTCGCCCACCGACAGGTCCACCCCCCGCAGGATGGGAGCGCCCTCGGCGGTCACCTGGAGGCCCTCGATCTGGAACAAAGGGGTCGACCCGGGCGTCCTCACGACTGGATTATATTTGCACTACCGCCATAGGAGAAACCCCCCGGGCTGCTCCTGTGGACCCCAGGGCGGGCTCCGTTGGAAGCGCCCCCAGCGGCGGTACCCTGCCGTTGGTGGCCGATCGCGTGGCAGCGGGCAGGCCCGGCACCCGCCGGGGGCAGCGGGGCACCCACATCCCCGGACAGGTCGCCCTGGTCGAGGGGTCCTGCTTCGCCGTGTCGGGCAGCGGCGGCGACATGGCCGGGGGCACCACCGCCGAGCACCTCCAGGGCCTTTTCTTCCGCGACGTCCGCATCCTGTCCCAGTGGCAGCTGCTGGTGAACGGGGAGACCCCCGAGCCCCTGGCCGTGGCCGAGGACGAGCCCTTTGCCGCCACCTTCGTCTCGAGGGCCCACGCGGCGGCCGCCCAGCCCGAGCCGTCCCTGGTGGTGCTGCGCTCCCGCTGGGTGGGCCAGGGCATGACCGAGGAGATCGAGATCCGCAACTTCGGCGAGGAGGCCGCCTACTGCTCGGTCGACGTGCTGGTCGGGGCCGACTTCGCCGGGCTGTTCGCCGTCAGGGAGGGGACCGGGCTCGAGCCCGAGGGGGAGCCGATCATCGAGGCGGACGGCGGCTCAATGGTCCTGCGCCAGCGCCGGGCCGGGGTGCGCAGAGGAGTACGCATTGCCTTCGCCCCTCAGGCCAAGGTGGGCGAGGGCGGGGCCAGCTTCGAGCTGATCGTGCCGGCCGGCGGATCGTGGAGCACGTGCATCGAGGTGATCCCCGTGGCCGAGGGCGAGGACATCGTCCCCCGGCACCGGTGCGGGGAGATCCCCGAGCACAGTGCCCCGGCCGAGCGCCTGGCCCGCTGGCGCAAGCAGGTCCCCATGGTGGAGACCGACTACGCCGCCCTGCGCACCGCCCTGGCCCGCAGCGCCGAGGACCTGGGGGCGCTCCGGCTCTTCGACCCCGACCACCCCGAGCGGGTGGTGGTGGCCGCCGGCCTGCCCTGGTTCATGACCCTGTTCGGTCGGGACTCCCTGCTGGCCTCGTGGATGGCGCTGCCCCTCGATCCCGACCTGGCTCTGGGGGTCCTGCAGACCCTGGCCCGCTTCCAGGGCAGCGACGTGGACCCCCGCACCGAGGAGGAGCCGGGCCGCATCCTTCACGAGGTGCGCTTCCGCGAGTCCGTATCGCTCTCCCTCGACGGGGGCCACATCTACTACGGGACCGCCGATGCCACCCCCCTGTTCGTCATGCTCCTGGGCGAGCTGCGGCGCTGGGGTCTGGCCCGCGAGGTGGTGGAGGAGCTGCTGCCCCACGCCGACCGGGCTCTCGCCTGGGTCACCGACTTCGGTGACCGCGACGGGGACGGCTTCGTCGAGTACCAGCGAACGACCGACCGGGGCCTGGTCAACCAGGGATGGAAGGACTCCGCCGGGGCCATCCGCTTCGCCGACGGCCGGCCGGCGGAGACACCTCTGGCGGTGTGCGAGGTGCAGGCCTACACCTATGCCGCCTACGTGGCCCGGGGCCACTTTGCCCGCGAGGCGGGGGACGAGGCCGGGGCCCTGCACTGGCACGCCCGGGCGGCCGCCCTCAGGGAGGCGTTCAACCGCGACTTCTGGGACGACCGCCGCCGGAGCTTCGTGCTCGCCCTCGACCGCGACAAGCGCCCGGTCGACGCCCTGGCGTCCAACATCGGCCACTGCCTCTGGACCGGAATCATCGACGAGGACAAGGCCGCCGCCGTGGCCGAGCACCTGGTGTCGCCCCAGATGTTCACCGGCTGGGGGGTGCGCACCCTGGCGTCCTCGATGGGCGGATACAACCCGGTCAGCTACCACTGCGGGTCGGTGTGGCCCCACGACACGGCCATCGCCGCCGCCGGGCTGATGCGGTACGGCTTTGTCGAGGAGGCCCACCGGGTGATCACCGGGCTCCTGGACGCCGCCGCCCGCCAGGGCGGCCGCCTGCCCGAGCTCTTCTCCGGCCTCGACCGCCAGGAGCTCGACGCCGTGGTGCCCCATCCGGCCGCCTGCTCGCCCCAGGCCTGTGCCTCGGCGGCCCCGCTGCTGCTCCTTCGCAGCCTCCTGCGGCTCGACCCGTGGGTGCCCCAGGGCAAGGTCTGGCTGGCCCCCGTACTGCCCGAGGAGGTGGGCACCATCGTGGTCGACCGGGTGCCGCTGGGCGGCGCCCGGGTCCGCATCGAGGCGACCGGTACGGCCCTCAAGGTCGAGGGACTACCGGCGGAGCTGGAGCTGGTTCAGGCCGGCAGGCGCCCCACCACCGCCGGCTGACGCCCGTCGCTCCGGTGGCCGCCCGGGGTCACCAGCCCCGGTCGACCCACTCCTGCAGGTGCGGCCGCTCGGTGCCGATGGTGGTGTCGTCACCGTGGCCCGGCATGACCAGGGTCTCCTCAGGCAGCACCAGGAGGCGGTCCTCGATCGACCGGATGATCGTCGGGAAGTCCCCGCCCGGGAACTTGGTGGCGCCCGGGCCCCCGGGAAAGAGGGTGTCTCCGGAGAACAGGACGGGGGAGCCCTCCAGCCGGAAGCAGATCGAGCCGGCCGTGTGGCCCGGGGTGGCGATGGTGGCCAGCCTCAGCCGGCCCACCTCGATGACCGAGTCGTCCTCGAGGACGAAGTCGTAGGACGGGAGCATGGAGGCGTCGGCTCCGGTCACCCCCACCTCGTAGCCGGCGTCCCGCACCGCCGGTACCGCCTGGATGTGGTCCCAGTGGCCGTGGGTCTCCAGCACCCGCCGGACGCCGAGCCGGCGGCACAGATCGAGCAGACGTTCGTGCTCGTTGGCGGCGTCGATCAGGACCGCCTCCCCGGTCTGGCGGCACCGGAGGATGAAGACGTTGTTGTCCATGGGCCCCACCACGACCTTGTGGATTTCGGCCGAGCTGTCCTGGTAATGCGGCATCTCCACCTCCGGGGACGGTCGCGGGCGCCCTGACCTGGGCGTCTCCACGTGCATCTTGACCGACCGGTCTAGTAGACAGTGAGGGTCAGTGTGAGCCGTCCCAGGGGGATCGATCTGTGAATTTTGCCTTCAGCGAGGAGCAAGAGGAACTCCGCCGCTCGGTACGCCGGTTCCTCGAGGACAAGTCGCCCGTCACCGAGGTGCGACGCCTGATGGAGACGACCGAGGGCTACGACCCCGCCGTCTGGACCCAGATGGGCAGCCAGCTCGGCCTGCAGGGCCTCACCATCCCGGAGGAGTACGGGGGCTCGGGATACTCCTACGTCGAGCTGATCGTGGTGCTGGAGGAGATGGGGCGGGCCCTCCTGTGCGCCCCCTACTTCTCCACCGTGGCCCTGGCCACCAACGCCATCCTCACCTCGGGCGACGACGCCGCCAAGAAGGAGCTGCTGGCCGGCATCGCCGGCGGCGAGACCATCGCCACCCTGGCCATCACCGAGGACAACGGCCGCTGGGACCTCGAGGGCATCCAGCTGCAGGCCAAGCGGTCGGGGGACGGCTACACCCTCGACGGCCACAAGATGTTCGTGATCGATGGCCACACGGCCAACCTGATCGTGGTGGCGGCCCGCAGCGACGCCGGGGTCAGCCTGTTCGCGGTGGATGGCGACGCCTCCGGGCTCACCCGCACCCCGCTGTCCACCATGGACATGACCCGCAAGCAGGCCCGGCTGGAGTTCGCCGGCACGCCTGCCCGGCTGATCGGGACCGAGGGCGGGGCCGAGGCCGGCCTGTCCAAGACCATGGACCTGGCCGCCGTAGCCCTGGCGGCGGAGCAGGTGGGCGGGGCCCAGAAGTGCCTGGACATGAGCGTCGAGTACGCCAAGGTCCGCATCCAGTTCGGCCGGCCGATCGGCTCCTTCCAGGCCATCAAGCACAAGTGCGCCGACATGCTGTTGGAGGTGGAGTCGGCCAAGTCGGCGGCCTACTACGCCGGCTGGGCGGCGGCGGAGGACTCCGACGAGCTGCCCGTGGTGGCCAGCCTGGCCAAGGCCTACTGCTCGGAGGCCTACTTCCATGCCGCCGCCGAGAACATCCAGATCCACGGCGGCATCGGCTTCACCTGGGAGCACGACGCCCACCTGTACTTCAAGCGGGCCAAGTCCTCCGAGCTCCTCCTCGGGGATCCGACCTACCACCGCGAGCTGCTCGCCCAGCGCATCGGTATATGAGCCGACGCGCCTCCCGACTCGGGTAGCCTGTCGGCACCAGAGAAAGGAGGTGGTCCAACTGCATAGTCAACCTTGTGGGACCCTGGAGGTGGCTGGCCGTTAGGCGGCCTGCTGGACCACCTGGCAAAATCCAGCCAGACACCGCCTGGGTACCGGTCGGGAGCCGGTCCCACCCGACGTAGTACGGGAAACCAGGTCCTTTCCAGCTGTTTCTCAGGAGAGGGGGCGCCTAAGGCGCCCCCTCTCCACCTTTTTGGGCCAACGGGTCCGGTGAGCCGGCCGGCGTCGGCCCCCTCCAGGGGCCCGGAGCGGGGAATACCGTGTCCGAGCCCATGGACGTCGTAATCCAGAGCGAGGGGGCCGACCTGGCCGCCCACATCGCCCGGCCGCGGACCCGGGGGGCCCCGCGGAGGCCGGGGCTGGTGCTGTGCCACGGCTTCCCGGCCGCTCCCAGCGGCGCCGGCCAGGCTGGGTCGACCTACACCGAGCTGGCCGATTGGCTGGCCTCGGAGGCGTCCTGGGTGGTGATGGCGTTCAACTTCCGGGGCGCCGGCGCCTCCAAGGGGAACTTCTCCCTCGGGGGATGGCTGGCCGACCTGCGGGCGGCGGTGGCCCACCTGCGGTCCCAGCCCGACGTGTCCGGGGTTTGGGTGGCGGGCTTCCGCGAGGGCGGGGCCCTGGCTGTCTGCGCCACCGGTGACGACAGGGCCATCAAGGGGGTGGCCGCCCTGGCCGCCCCGGTGGACTTCGAGCGGTGGGCGGTCGATCCCCGCCGCTCGGTGGAGGAGGCCCGCCGCAACGGGGCCATCGTGGACCCAGCCTTTCCCGCCGACTTCGAAGCGTGGGCTCGGGAGTTCCGCGAGATCCGGCCGCTGACCAAGGTGGTGGCGGTGCCGCCCCGGCCGCTGCTGGTCGTGCACGGCACCGACGACATCACCGTGCCGCTGGTCGACGCCCGGGCCCTGGCCGACGCCGCCGCCGGCGACGAGAACGCCGGCGAGGTCGACTTCCGGGTCCTCAGCGGGGCCGGCCACCACCTCCGCCACGACCCCCGGGCGGTGGCGATCCTCCTGGGGTGGCTCGAGCGCCAGCAGATCTGAGGGCGGCGTCGATGGCCTGGCGGAGGACGGAGGCCGCCCCCTCCGGGTCGGATGCCTCGGTCAGCCATCGGACGACGACGAAGCGACGGGCCCCTGCCCCGACCATGTCCGCCACCGTCGACGGGGTGACCCCACCGGTGGCGAACCAGGGCAGTCTCGACCGGCGGGCGGCGACCTCGAGGTAGCCGAGGCCGGTCCCCGGGCGCCCGGCCTTGGTCGGGGTGGGGTTGACCGGGCCGGCCGAGATGTAATCCACCGGCTCGTCCTGGGCCGCCTCCAGCTGGGCGGGGGAGTGGGTGGAGAGGCCGATCACCGCTTCGGGACCGAGGATGCGCCTGGCGATGGCCGGGGGGCAGTCGTCCTGGCCCACGTGGACGCCGTCGGCCCCCGCCGCCAGGGCCAGGTCGGGCCGGTCGTTGACCAGGAAGGGGACGCCGGCCCGGCGGCAGGCCTCGGCCGCCACCCCCGCCCGTTCGAGCAGCCGGCGGTCGGTCAGGTCCTTCTCGCGCAGCTGGACCACGTCCACCCCGCCGGCGGTGCAGGCGGCCACGAAGTCACCCAGATCGGGCCGGTCGGGGGTGCAGAGATAGAGCCGGCGACCCTCGAGGCTCACGCCCGGGCTCGGGCTCAGCTGTTCTTGGCCCGGGCGGCGGGCCGCCCGCCCCGTCCGGCCTTCGAGGCGGCCCTGCCGTCGGCGCCCGGGGCGGCGGTGCCCGCCTTGCCCGCCTTGGCCGCCGCCTTCATCTCCTGCTTGTAGGAGCGGACCTTCACCAGGGAGTCGGGACCGACGATGTCGGCCACCGACCGGAACGAGCCCTTCTCGCCGTAGGTGCCGGCGGCTTCCTCCCACCCGGCCGGGCGCACCCCGAGCTGCTTGCCGAGCAGGGCCACGAAGATCCGGGCTTTCTGCTCCCCGAAGCCGGGGAGCGCCTTGATCGTCTTCAACAGCTCCTGGCCGGAGCGGGCACCGGCCCACAGTCTGGTGGGATCACCGTCGCACTCCTCGGCCACGACGCGGCACAGCTCCTGCACCCGGGCCGCCATGGATGCGGGGTAGCGGTGCAGCGCCGGTCGTTGGGCGAAGAGCTCCGCCAGTCGGTCCGGATCGAGGCCGGCGATGTCAGCGGCGTCGAGGCGCCCACCGAGCCGCTGGGCGAGCTCATAGGGGCCCTTGAAGGCCCATTCCAGGGGGATCTGCTGGTCGAGAACCATACCCACTAATAGTGCAAGCGGGCTCTCGCTGAGTAGCCGATCGGCCTCGGGATCCTGAGCCAGGTGAAGTTCAGCCACGCCCACGACGCTATCGCTCGCTGGACCGCCCAGGCGGACGACGACGGAGAGATGCTCTGGTCGCTCAGAAGCCAAGATCGATTCCGTCGCCCCGCTCTCTGCCTCGCTCGAGGGAACGTTCCAGGGCGCGTTCACGCCACCGCCCGATCGACTCCTTTAGGCGAGCGAACTCGTCGTCCCCAATGTCGAACTCTTCCCGACGGAACCGGTTGAACCGCTCGAGCATCTCGCCGAAGTATTTCGGCTGGAATCCCAAGTCTTTCTGACCCGCCAGCTCCAGAAGTTGATCGAGACCGTACGCCTCTTCGAGGGGGAGAAGATCGCTGAAGTCCCGTGCCTCGGCGCGGCTGAATATGGCCAGCACCTTGTCAGCGCCAGTTCGGCTCCGGACAGCGTCGGGGCCGGTGTCGTCGGTTGTGTGGGTAGCAAGCGTGCATCGGCCGCCAGGTCGAGCTCCGTTTGGTTGCGGCCGTCCCCGATCTCTAAGCGGGCGAAGCCCGGATTGACCAGTACGCGACGTACGGTCAGGCCTTCCTCGGTCAGCACCTTCTCCACTCGTGGCAGCAGCTGATCCACGGCCGCAGGGGCGGGACCGAAGAAGTCGAGGTCCCGGGTTTGCCGGCTGATCCTGCCCTGGACGATCAAGGCTGCGCCTCCAGCCAGCGCGAATCCCTGGCCTCCTCGATGCCCGCCACAAGGCCGGCTACCCGCTCTTGGAGCGGACTGAGCACCCGTTAATCCGTAAGGCGGAGTCGCCGGATCGATTCCCCCCAGGCGACCCGGACGTAGGCCGGGAGCACCATCGTGCTCCAGTGCTCGAGCAGTCGGTCCGGCCTCACGTAGAAGCGGACGTCCTCCTCGGTGCCCTCGCGCAGAACCTGCTCGTAGACCCGAGCCCGATCCGCCGGGTCGTCCAGGTCATACGTGAGATCCGGGCCACTCCAGCGGATGTGCCGGGGAAGCCTGACGATCCCCTCCGCCTTGGGGCCCCTGTCCAGGTCTGGAGGGATGGCAACGGGCCGAGACGAGGGGCCGAGCGTCGCCGAGCGGGTCCGAACCACGAGCAGCCATGCTAGGGCGCAAGCAGGCCCCGGAGGCGGTTGCCTTCAGGGGGCAGCTATTCCTCCTCGCGTCTGCTGGTCGAGAACCATCCCGATCAGCAGGGCCAGGGGGTCCTCGGAAAGGAATTGGTCAGCGGCTTCATCCTGGGCGAGGTGCAGGTCCGGCATGGGTCTGAGGGTACCCCGAGGTCATCGGTCCGGTCGTAGCATCTTGCCCTGGCCGATCGTGCTCGGGACCCGAGCCCGATCGCTGGGCGGGAGGCTTCGACGAGGGGTTGAAGCGAGAGTTAGCCAACCCCTCTTCCTCATCGAATCTGCTGGTCGAGGAGATCGATCGAACGTGGCGGAGTAGCTCGGAGCAAGCGACATGGCTGATCTCGTATACACCGCCAACGTCTCGGTCGACGGCTACACGGCGGATGCTGACGGTCGGATCGATTGGTCCGCACCGGATGAGGAGGTGTTCCGCTTCGTCACGGACCTCGAGACGCCTGTCGGCACATACCTGTACGGCCGGCGGATGTACGAGGCCATGCTCTACTGGGAGAGCGCCGACCCGGAGGAGGACCATTTCCGGGCGTTCGCCGACATGTGGCGGGAGGCGGACAAGGTCGTCTACTCGCGCCGCCTCGAGTCGGTATCGAGCGCCCGAACCACGTTGGAGCGGCAGTTCGATCCCGAGGCGGTGCGGCGCCTCAAGGACGCCGCTGGGCGGCGTCTCACGATCGGCGGCGCCGACCTCGCCGGGCAGGCTCTGGCCGCCGGCCTGGTGGACGAAGTGCGCCTGCTGGTCGCTCCCATCGTGCTCGGCGGCGGCAAGCCCTGGCATCCGAGCGGCGTGCACCTGCGACTTCGCCTACTCGAGGTCAGGCACTTCCCCAATGGCGTCGTCTACCTCCGGTACCGGCTGGACACTTAACCAGGGTCTGCTGATCGGGCGCCGCCGCGGGCATCTCCGATCGGTGCGAGCCAGTCACGGTCGGCTCGGTCGTCGATCTCCATGAGCGGGTCGTACGCCCCCGGTCAGCCCCGGGCGCAGGAGGCGCCGAGGCGTCGGGATTCGCTGGCCCATGGCTCGTCGGTGGTGTGGGGCCAGAAGTCGCCCGTGTGGGGGTCCTGGTCGTAGGGGAGTGGGGCAGGCGCTCCGCTGGCAATGGCGGCCAGCGCGTCGGTGAACCGGTCGATGTCAGCGGTCGTGGTGGACAGACCGGCGCTGGCGCGGACCGCCCCGGGCATCCCTCGGCGGTCGCCGTGGCGGACCGCCTGGCGGTAGGCGTCCACCTCCCGCGGGGAGAGCTGGAGCAGGCGAAGGAGGTAGGGATGGGCGCAGAAACAGCCGTGCCGCACACCTATCCCGTGTTCAGCACTCAGCCGGGCGGCGACCAGGGCGTGGGGGACGCCGTCGACGATGAAGGTCGCGACAGGAAGCGCCGTCGCCGACACCCCGAGGAGCGTCACCCCTTCGATCGAGGCCAGTCCCTGGCGGAGCCGGGCGGCCAGGGCGTCGTCGTGGGAACGGAGCGACTCCCACCCGAGGCTCTCCAGGTCGTCCATGGCGGCATGAAGGGCGACTGCCCCGACCACGTTGGGCGAACCGGCCTCCTCGCGTTCCGGAGGGTCGGTCCATACGACCTCATCGAGGTCGACGAGGTCGACCGCTCCGCCACCGGCGAGGAAGGGATCTCCCTCGGTGAAGGCGGCCCGCGGTCCTATGAGGATCCCTGTCCCGAAGGGGGCGTACATCTTGTGGCCGCTCCAGGCGACGAAGTCGGCCTGGGCCGGTAGAGGGCGGTGGGCGGCGAGCTGGGCGCAGTCCACCAGGACCGGAACGCTCCGCTCATGGGCGGCGGCGATGATCTCATCGAGGGCCGGCGTCCAGCCGGTGACGTTGGAGGCCCCGGTGATCGCCAGCAACCGAGGCAGAGGCCCGTCATCCAGAACGGCGGCTACGTCCGCTGGCGAGAAGGTGCCATCGGCGTCGCAGTCCACGTGGCGGCACCGGGCCAGCCGCGCCCAGGGAAGAAGGTTGGCGTGGTGCTCGACGACGGTGGTCACGACCACGTCGTCGGGGGCGAGCCGGAGCCGGTAGGCGAGGTGGTTGATCGCCTCGGTGGTGTTCCGGCACAGGATGGCCACGTCGTCACCGGTCCGGCCGGCGAAGCGCAGAGCGGCCGCCCGGGCATCCTCATAACCAGCGGTTGCCTGGCGGGACTTCCAGCCGGCCCCTCGGTGGACGCTGGAGTACCACGGCACGAACTCCTCGACCCGCTCCAGCACCGACGGAAGCGCCGGGGTGGAGGCGGCCGCATCCAGGGAGAGGTAAGGCCGTGCCATGCCATCGATGCACGGCACCTCCAGGTCGTCCCCGACCAGGCGGGCCAGGGGCTCGGCGGCGCCGGTCACATCGTCGCCCGGCCGGCCCGGCGAGCTGGCGACGGTCCAGGCCCAGGGACCGGGGTGTTGAACCTCACGCCTTACCTCCTGTTCGACTGCTGCTGGCCTGTTCGACGGCGGCTGCGCCGACCCGGAGGAGTTCTACCAGGCCCGCCCCCGGTGGGAGCCCGCCGAGACGGTGACCCCAGCGGCCATGGACTCCGGGCAGATCCCAGGTTTTGCCTACGCAAGATCCGTGCGTCCGGGGCGTATCAGGAACAAACACCCCAATTGGAGGTACGAATGCCCCGACTCGCCCTTGGCCGCCTGGTGGTGGCCGGATCCCTCGCCGCCGGCTGCGCCGGCCTGCTCTGCGCCCCGACGGCCGCCTCGGCCGCCTCGGTGTCCGTGCCGAGCGTCAGCGGCAACTGGGCCGGTTACGTGGCCACCGGCTCGAACATCACGTCCGTGCAGGGCGAGTGGACGGTCCCGAACGGCGGCTCCCTGCCTCCGGGCCTCTCGTCGACGTGGACCGGCATCGGAGGCTTCAACACCACTGATCTCATCCAGGCCGGCACCCAGCAGGCCAGCTCGCCCTACGACCAGGTCTTCGCCGGCGGCACCTACGCCGCCTGGTACGAGCTGCTTCCGGCGAACCCGGTTTACCTCACCGGTTGCTCGGGCAACGCCGCATGCACCGTCAGCCCGGGCGACACCATGGAGGTCACCATCTCCAATGTCAGCGGCGACCAGTGGAGCATCGACGTGGCCGACCTGGGACACTGGACCTACTCGACCACGGTCACCTACGCCTCCTCGAAGTCCTCGGCGGAGTGGATCCACGAGGCGCCATCGGCGGCCGGCGCCGTCCCGGTCCCCGTCGGCAACTCAGGGACAGTCACCTTCGACGGCGCCAACTCCGCCGTCATCAACGGCGTCTCCCATGACATCGCCGGCTCCGGTGCGACGGCCACGGTGGCCCTGCCGGTCGAGACGACCACCTCCGCCCTCGACAGCGACGGGGAGGGCTTCAACGTCTGCACCTACAGCCTGAGCTGCTCCCCGTCCGCCAGCTAGGGACCTCCTCCAACCAGCCGGAGCTGCCTGTGCCGGGCCCAACTCCTCCGGGGGTGGGCCCGGCGCCGCGCATCCGGCCGGCCGTCGGTCAACCGACCTCGGTCACCAACCTGGCTGGGTCCGGCCAGACGACCCTGATGGCCCACGCCTCGCCCACCAGGTACTCCGGCCTCCCCATCGGTGGACTGACGGGGAGTCGATCCTCGAAGGCGCCGCCGAGGGAGCGATAGAAGGCCTGGGCAGCGACGTTCTTCTCGAGGACCCAGAGGTACAGACCCTGATTGGGTCCTGTTCCAGTGCCTTGGCCGCCGTGGCGGCCATGAGCCGGGTGCCCAGCCCCGCTCGCTGGTGGTCGTGGGACACGTGGAGGTTGTCGAGCAGCGCTCCCCACGGACCGTCGCCAGGCCAGACGTGGGAGAAGCCCACCAGACGGCCGGCGGCCAGGGCCAGGTAGGTGAACCACCGGCCAGGCTCGAGCTGCATCCGGCGCTGCCATTCCGCGTTCCGGTCGGCGAAGACGGGACCGTCCAGGTAGGAGTCGGAGTAGACGCCTCGGTAGTGGCGCCGCCAGCTGTCGGCATGTAGGGCGGCGATGCTGGGAGCGTCGGCGGCGGCGGCCAGCCGGAGGGCGATCGCGGCACCATTCGTTCCGGACTCCGCTGCGGTGCTCATGATGCGCCGGGCCCGGGTAGGACGCTGACGGCCACCAGGTGGCTGGAGGCTCCGGCCAGCTCGGGCTCGGTCTCGACCATCCGGGCCGCTCTGAGCAGTGCCGCCCGGCGGTCCGGGTCGGACCAGCGGGCGCCGAAGTCGCTGACCATGAAGCCCGGGCCTTCGACGTTGTAGATGACGGGCGTCGGGAAGCCGGACCGTTCGATTTCGAGAGCCAGGTCCCCCGGTCGGTGCATGTAGGCCGTGGTGAACAGGCCCGGACGGTGGCCGCGGAAGACCCCGTCCTCCACCGCCGAGCAGACGGTGTCGGCGACCTCCGGCTCGTGGAGGCGGTCCAGCCGCACCAGGAGGTCCAGGAGGGCCGCCCAACGGGAGATGGCAGCGGCGACGAGCAGCCCTCCGGGTCGCAGAACCCGGCGCGCCTCCGCCAGGGCCTGGAGACGGTCATGCCCGTCCACCAGGTGATACAGCGGCCCCATGAGGAGAACGGCGTCGGCACTGGCATCTGGTTCGGCCAGCTCCCTGGCGTCACCGACGTCGGCCGACACCCCTCGGTCGGTCGCCCGGGCCTGCTCGACGTGGAGGGGGACGGGGTCGATCAGCCGGACCCGGTAGCCGCGCTCCGCCAGCCACGCCGCGTAGACGCCGGGGCCGCCCCCGACGTCGAGTACGTCGAGGGGAGCCGGTGGAAGGTGGCGCAGGATCAGCTCCTGCGTCCGGGCGAGCTCCAATGGCCCGGAGGGGAACTCGCCCGCCAGCCGGCCGGCCTCCCGACCCCGCTGGTAGTACTCGAGGATTTCCGGCTCCAGCGCTTCCACCCTCTCATGCTGGCCCGGCGGGCATCTCCCTTCCATCGAAATCCGCCTGGCGGACACCCGCCAGCCTGAGCGTTTGCTCCGCCGGACACGTCGCCTGCTGCGCCCCTCCCGCCCCCGCCAGTGGAACTCGTCCTGTGGGACGGGGTGATAGACAGCCCCGGTGTCCAGCGTCCAGACCGGCTTGGAGTGGCGGGAACAGGACCGTCTGATTCATCTGCAGGGATGCCTCAACTTCAGGGACCTCGGTGGTTATCGGACCGTGGATGGTCGGTGGGTGAAGACCCGATGCTTGTTTCGATCAGCCGAGCTCTGCCACCTGACCGAACCCGATCTGGCCCGGATCAAGGAGCTGGGCATCAAGGTGGTGGTCGACCTGCGCAACGAACCAGAGCGCAAGGCGCGTCCCGGCCGGGTGCTCCCAGGCGTCGAGGTGGTGTGCCGCACCACGCCGGCGGTGGGCTCAGGAGCCACTCTCGAGGAAGAGATAGTCCGGGGCCAGCTGCCCGAGCGGGACGACCAGTGGGTCCTCGACAGCTACCGCGACATGCTCACCCGTTTGGCTCCGGAGTTCCGCCTCCTCGTGCAACGAGCGACCACGAGCGACCGGGCGCCGGTCCTGTTCCACTGCGCCGCCGGCAAGGACCGCACCGGCCTGGCCGCGGCCATCCTCCTCGGCCTGCTTGGCGTCCCCGACGCCACGATCCAGGAGGACTACGAACTGACCACCGTGCACTACGCCCCCCGACGCCTGGACGGGCTCAGGACGCTCCTGGCCGACCACGGTGTGACCGAGGCCGAGGTCCGCCACCTGGTCGAGGCCCGGCCCCACGCCATGGCCGGTACCCTCGCCCACATCCACGAGCGTTGGGGCGGCTTCGTGGGCTACGCCGAGGCGATTCTGGGCCTCGGCCAGGACGTCGTCGAGCGGTTGCGGGGCCCCCTGCTGAACGGGCCCGCGGCGGATCGGATGACTCCCCGATAGCGGCCGCGGTCATCCCTTCACGTGAACGGTCATGACCGTGTCGGGCAGCCCCGGGTCCAGCCGGGCGACGATCGGCTCGAGACGGTCCCTTGCCGTGGTCAGCACGGGCCCGAAGCGAGACCTCCAGTCGGCCTCGACCTGACTGACGAGCGGGAGGTAGGCGTCGCGGAGATACCGCCCGACCCCCGTCAGGACAGCCACCTTGGCGTCGGGGTGATCCGGGTCCGGGTGGACGGAGACGACGCCGTGGCGTTCCAGACCCGACTTGCCGTTGCCGGTGACCCTCAGTGCGGCCGGCAACTCCCTGAGCCCGGCCGCGTCGCTTCTGGCGAAGGCTCGAGCCAGTCCCTCGGCGATGACCAGAGCGCCGCCGCCCGCCTCGGAGTAGTCGATGGCGAAGGCCAACAGCAGCTGGGAGAGCAGGGGCACAAGGCCGAGGGGTGAGGTCGCTCCACCCGACCGGCGGGGGACCGGTCGCCAATCCTGACCGTGCGCGGGCAGCCCCGCCTCATCGGGTCGTCCGTTACGACGGGATCCACCCGTGACGCTGGGGTCAGCCGTCCCGTAGCTGATCGGGAAATGCGGCAGTTCGAGCGCCAGATGCCCGGTCAGCTCAGCCAGGGCCGCTCGAAGGGTGGGAAGGTCGATCTCCAGCCGAGCGGACCAGGCCAGTTCGGTGCTCGGCTCCAGCGTCGCCCATGTCGCGGCCGCCTCGACGCCCGAACCGGTCAGGCCGATCTGCGCCTGCAGGCCGGTTCCCTCCGAGGTTACCCACCCCCGGGTGGCCGCGGTGCCGACGAGCTGTCGCGCTGCCCGCTTGGACAGGCGGGTGAGCTCGGGAAGCTGGCGCAGAGTGACGGTACCGGTCAGCGGGACGCACCGGAGGAGCCCGAACCACATGGCCGGGGAGGGCACCGGCCCGGCGCCGGCCCCACTCCGCTCGAGCTGGGTGGTCAGGTCGGCAAGAGCCCGGGCGAGGAGGCCGGACAGAGGGATGTCACGAGCTCCGCGGTGCTGGTCCACGCGGCGCCACCGTACCCCGGCGTCCGGGTAGACCGAGCGTCGGACAAAGTCAGCGAGTCTTGGACTCCCGTTCCATCTCGCGGCGGATCTCCGCCTCGGAGATCGGCTTGTGACCGAACACGGCCCAGGCATGGGCCGCCGTCAGCAGGACCCAGGCGATGGCCGGGTAGATGATCCAGTAGTTCCACACGTGCGGTATGCCGGAACTCTGGCTGAAGCCGCTGGTTGGCCAGCCGCCGGCGTTGTGGTACTCGCCGGTCGTCCAGATGGCGGTGAGGACGATCATCCCCAGGGCTGCCATCACCGTGCTGTTCCAGAACCGACGCCTGCGCTCGATCTGCCTCACCGCCTGTCGACGGGCGAGCTCATCCCCGTCAGGGACGAGGTCGGGTTCCGCAGGTGAGCTCCGCGTTCTCAGGTCGGACATTGCCGCCTCCTCCGGAGGTGTTGTCGCCTGCCTGCGGCCGTGGCCGCCGGGGCGGACGGCCGGGGGGGGCGAGCCTCCTGAACGATGCTGGACCGGCCCGGCTCGGACGCCCAGAGGCGGATGGCGGAGTGGGCCGGGGCCCTAGTTCCCTTCGGCCGGCCCCAGGGCGCCCTACACCACCAGGCCCTCGTCCCCTTCCACGCCCGGCCGCGGCCTTCGCACCCTGGTGCCATGACGCTCTCGCTCTCTCGCCCGCCGGGCCCACCGACCGTCGCTCCTGGACCTCTGACCACAGGGGGCAGGTCCGACCTCCGCCCGCCCGCCGCCGTCCGCCGCATCGTCCCGTGCGCCCTGGCGACGGCCGCACTGCTCGTGACGCGGCGGCTCCATCAACCGACGGAGAACAA
>DASRBO010000113.1:0-13168 GCA_035653595.1 Acidimicrobiales bacterium
CTCCCCGTTCGTCACCAGCGGGCTGCGGCTGGGGACGGCGGCCGTCACCACCGCCGGCATGGGCGAGGCGGAGATGGCCCAGATCGCCTCCATGATCGCCCGCGTCCTGCGGGACCGGGCTGATGGCGGGGGCGACGACGGCTCCGGCGGTGGAGTTCGGGCCGAGGTGCGCGAGGAGGTCGCCACCCTCTGCTCCAAGTTCACTCCGTATCCGGATCTGGCCGGCCGCGGCGGTTGATGGTCGGCTACGCCGAGCTGTTCGGCCTCGCCGCAGTCCTGACCTACCTGCTCACCTTCCCCGTACGGGCCCTGGTCGTCCGGCTCGGGGCCGTCGTCGAGCCGGGGGAGCGCCGCATGCACGACGCGCCCATGGCGACCATCGGTGGGGCCTCCATGTGGCTGGCCTTCGTGGCCGCCATCGGGGTGGCCTCCGTGCTGCCCCAGTTCCACCGGGCCGTCTTCGCCGGCAGCTCGGCCCCCGTCGGGGTGCTGCTGGGGGCGACGGTCATGTTCGTCGTGGGGGTGGTCGACGACCTCATCGAGGTGTCGGCCCCGGCCAAGCTCGCCGGCCAGGTGCTGGCGGCGACCGTCCTCTACTTCCTCGGGATCAGCCTCTTCTACTTCCGCATCCCCTTCGCCGGCTTCGTCGTCCTCGGCCCCGACCTCACCCCGCTGTTCAGCGTCCTGTGGGTCGTGGTCATGGCGAACGCCATCAACGTCATCGACGGCCTCGACGGCCTAGCCGCCGGTATCGTGGCCATCGCCTCGGGCGCCTTCTTCATCTACTCGGTCCGCCTGAGCGATGCCGGCCTCTTGAGCCCAGACAACATCGGCCCCCTGCTGGCGGCGGTGGTGTGCGGGATCTGCGTGGGCTTCCTGCCCCACAACTTCCACCCGGCGAAGATCATCATGGGCGACGCCGGCGCCCTGTTCCTCGGCCTGTTGATGGCGGCATCCACCATGGTCGTGGGCGGCCGAACCGCCGACCCGTTCAGCGGCCAGACCTACTTCTTCTTCGCCCCCCTGTTCATCCCGTTCGTGATCCTGGGAGTGCCCCTGGTGGACACGGTCTTCTCCGTCATCCGGAGGGCGGCCAAGGGAGTCAAGGTGGCCGAGGCGGACAAGGACCACCTGCACCACCGCCTGATGCGCCTGGGCCACGGCCACCGCCGGGCGGTGGTGATCCTCTGGGCCTGGACGGCGATCCTCTCCGGGGTCGTCCTGTACCCCACCTTCAGCCATCAGGGCAACGCCCTCATCCCCTTCGGGGTCCTGGCCCTCGGCGTCGCCCTCTACACCCTGTTCCACCCCGGGGTGCGCACCCGCCGCATGGCGTCCTAGTTAGTTAGGGCGGATCCCCCCTTCGGCCGGGCCGGCCGGGCAACATCGGGCGGTGATCCCGCTGACGGACCTGGCCGGCGCCGGGCCGTTCGGCACGGTTCTGGCCGACCCGCCATGGCGGTTCGTCAACCGGACGGGCAAGGTCGCCCCCGAGCACCGACGCCTGTCCCGCTACGACACCATGGAATGGAAGGAGATCGCCGACCTGCCGGTGGCCGAGCTCATGGCCCCGGCCGCCCACTGCTACCTGTGGGTGCCCAACGCCCTGGTGGCCGAGGGCCTGGCCGTCCTGGAGGGCTGGGGCTTCGCCTACAAGACCATGCTGGTGTGGGCCAAGCGCCGCCGCGACGGGGGCCCCGACGGCCGCGGGGTGGGCTTCTACTTCCGCAACGTCACCGAGCCCGTGCTGTTCGGGGTGCGGGGCCGCCTCCGCACCCTCGCCCCCGGCCGGCGCCAGGTGAACCTGATCGAGACCCGCAAGCGGGAGCACTCCCGCAAGCCCGACGAGCTCTACCCCCTCATCGAGGCCTGCTCGCCGGGCCCCTACCTCGAGCTGTTCGCCCGCTACCCCCGGCTGGGCTGGGAGGCCTGGGGGGCCGAGGCCGGGCCCGAGGTGGTCCCCCGGGGCCGGCGCTTCACCGGCTACGGCTGATCCGGGGCGGGTTTCCGGCTCCCAGCACCGCGGCTTTGGCACCCCAGGGAGCAGGGTTTCGAGGATCAGAAACGGGGATGCCAGGGGGTCGCAAACCTGAAATTGCGCTCCTCGCATTCACGGTGCCAGGATGCCCGCCATGGCCCCCCGAGCGGGATGCGACCGAGCGTGAGGACCGCCAGTGAGCGACCGCAAGCCGACGCCGGGCATCATGACCTTTGCCGGCCTCGGCATGCTCAACGTCGTCTGCACCCTGGGTGGAGCCGGCCTGGGCTGGGTGGTGGACCGCTGGGCGGGCACCTTCCCGATCCTGCTGTTCGTGGGCCTCGTGGCCGGCGCCGGCATCGGGGCCAGGGTCACCTGGAGAGAGGTCAAGCCATACCTGTGACGACGTCGCCGGGCTGCCGCCGGCGCTCGGGTTAGGAGCCGGAATGTTCGGAGCCAGTCCGCTCTTCGAGGCCTTCCCAGTCACGGAGGTCGACGCCATCATCCGCCGCACCCTGCGGGCCGCCTTCGTCGTCGGCCTGCTTTCGGTCGCCGCCGGTATCGGCTTCGGGCACGTCCTGGTGGGCCCGGGCGTGTGCCTGGGGCTGCTCCTCGCCATGCTCAACAACCGGCTGTTCCAGGCCTCGGCGGCCCGGCTCACCACCGCCGAGGGCACGGTCCAGCGCAAGCCCTTCGCTGCCACCGTCCTCCTGCGTCTGGGGGCGGTGACCCTGCCCGCCATCCTCCTGTTGTGGTTCGTCCGGCCCATGGGCTGGGGGGTCATCGGCGGCCTGGCCGTCTACCAGTTCCTGCTCCTGATGAGCTCGCTTCGATCGATCTGGGGCTACCAGAAGAGCCTGGGGATGCCGGATGCCTAGCCTGCTCGGCATCGCCAACGTTCCGGTTGGCGACCACGTGACCGCCCGCACCCCGATAGGCACCCTCAACCTCGACACCATCTGGGTGACGGCCCTGGCCGGTCTCATCGTGCTGACCCTGGGCCTGATCATGCGCCGTCAGGCCACGTCGGGTGTGCCAGGCAAGCTCCAGCTGTTCTGGGAGTTCCTCGTCGGGACAGTGTCGGACCAGGTGGAGACCAGCATCGGCCCCCAGTACCGCGAGGCGGTGCCGGTGGCGGTGACCCTGTTCATCTTCATCCTCACCGCCAACTGGATCGAGATCCTGCCCGGCGTCTACCACAACACCGACTACCTACCGGCCGCCAGCGCCGACGTGAACCTGACCTACGCCTTGGCTCTCCTCGTCGCCCTGCTCACCAACTGGGCGTCGATACGAAAGCGGGGCCTGGCGGGCCACGTCGGGAACTGGTTCCTCGCCAAGCCGCGGGGCATGTTCTGGGAGCGCCTCCTCGGCGAGATCACCAGGCCGGTCACCCTGGCGCTCCGACTCTTCGGCAACCTGTTCGCCGGCGGGATCATGATCGCTCTGATCCTGGCCTTCACCACCGTAGTCAGTTCGCCGGCGACGGCCGTGGTCACGGTGGTCTGGAAGCTGTTCGACATGTTCATCGGGGCGATCCAGGCGTTCATCTTCAGCCTGCTCACCATCCTCTACTACGAGTTCGCCGTGGCCGAGGAGCACTGACGGTCGCCTAGACCTGTTAACCAGATAGGAGAAATCCAGCAATGGCAGCAACCACTCAGAAGGCAATCGAGCTGGCCGGGGCGTTCGCCGGCGGTGGCCTCGCCCTCGGCGGTGGAGCCATCGGGGCGGCGATCGGTGACGGTCTGGCCGGTAGCCAGACCATCGCCGGCATCGCCAGGCAGCCCGAGGTGCAGGGCCGGCTCTACACGACCATGTTCCTGATCGTGGGTCTGGTCGAGGCCATGTACTTCATCAACCTGGCCATCATGGCCCTGTTCGTCTTCGTCCTGGCCAAGGGCTAGAAGGGCGGAGCCCAGTGTTCCTGGCATCCAACTTCCTCGTCCCCAACTCGACATTCATCGTCGAGCTGGTCGCCTTCCTGCTGGTGCTGGCCGCCCTGCGCCGGTGGGTGCTGCCCCCGGTCAACCGGATCATGCAGGAGAGGCAGGACACCATCCGCAAGGCCCTCGAGGACGCCGAGGAGGCCAGGCGCCGCTCCGAGCAGGCCGAGGCCGACTACCGCAAGGCCATCGACGAGGCTCGCACCGAGGCCCGCCGGCTGGTCGACGAGGCCAACCGGGTGGCCGAGGACATGCGCACCGAGGCCCGCGGTCGGGCCGAACAGGAGTACCAGCGCATCATCGACCGGGCCTCCGGCGACATCGCCGCCTCGGTCAGCCGGGCCACCGAGGAGCTGCGCCAGCAGGTGGGCAGCCTGGTGGTGGCGGCCGTCGAGCGGGTGGTGAGCGAGAGCTTCGACGACGAGCGCCACCGCCAGCTCATCGACCGGACGGTGGCCGACCTCGAGCGGGAGGCCGGCCTGAGCGGGGTGAGCCAGTAGGTGCGCGAGAGCGTCCGGGGGTATGCCGAGGGGGTGCTGGAGCCGGCCGCCGCCGGTGAGGTGACCCGCGTCGCCGACGAGATCGGCGGCTTCAGCTCGACCCTGGCCGCCTCCGCTGACCTGCGCGGGGTGCTCACCGACCCGACCATCGCCGGGCACATCCGTCGCACCGTGGTCACCGACCTGCTGTCGTCGCGGGCACTGGGCCAGACCACCCGCATTGTCGCCCTCGCCGCCGAGTCGGGGCGCCCCACCGAGTTCGTGGACGACATCGCCTCGCTGGTGGCGCGCGTCCGGCGGGTGGCCGACGGCTCGGAGCCAGTCGCCTCCGACGGGCCCATCGGGCGCCACGCCGCCGAGGAGCGCCTCGACGGTTACGTGCGGGCCGTGGTGGAGGAGACCCCGGACCCCGACGACGTCGCCCGGGCCGAGGACGAGCTGTACCGCTTCCTGCACACTGTCACCGGCAACGAGAACCTCGAGCAGGCCCTCACCGACCGCGACGTGCCGACCGACGCCCGCGCCGGGGTTGTGCGCGACCTGCTGGGCGGCCGGGCCGTAGAGGCCACCGTGCGTCTGTCCGTGTACAGCGCCCGGATGGGCCGGCCCCGCGACTACCCGGCCCTGCTCCAGTGGCTCGTCGACCGGGTCGCCGCCGAGCGCCAGCGCCGGATCGCCGACGTGCGGGCCGCCGTCGATCTCGACCAGCCCCAGCGCCAGCGCCTGGCCGAGGCCCTCACCCGAATCACCGGCCGGCCCGTCGATCTGCGGGTCAGCGCGGATCCCGCCGTGTTGGGCGGGTTCGTCGCCACCATCGGCGACACCGTGGTGGACGGCAGTGTCCGCCACCGCCTCGATCTTCTCAAGGAGCGCCTCGTCATCACCGGGGCCACCATCACCACAGGGGAGTCCAGCTGATGGCCGAACTCACGATCAACGCCTCCGACATCGCCGACGCCCTGCGCCGCAACGTCGAGGGCTTCACCCCCGGCATCTCGACCGAGCAGGTGGGACGCATCCGCGAGATCGGGGACGGAATCGCCCGGGTCACCGGCCTGGCCAGCGTCGCCGTCAACGAGCTGCTCGAGTTCGAGGGCGGGGTGGTGGGGCTGGCCCTGAACCTCGACGAGGACTCCATCGGCGCCGTCATCCTCGGCGACCTGGGGCACCTCGAGGAGGGTCAGGTGGTGCGGGGCACCGGGCGGATCCTGTCGGTGCCGGTCGGGGACGCCCTGCTTGGCCGGGTGGTCAACCCCCTCGGCGAGCCCATGGACGGCAAGGGCGCCATCAACGCCACCACCACCCGCCGGATGGAGATCCAGGCCCCGGGCATCGTGTCCCGCAAGCCGGTCACCGAGCCGCTGCAGACCGGCATCAAGGCGGTCGACTCGATGACCCCCATCGGTCGGGGCCAGCGGGAGCTGATCATCGGCGACCGCAAGACCGGCAAGACCACCCTCGCCATCGACACGATCATCAACCAGGCCGGCGAGGGCGTGAAGTGCATCTACGTCGCCATCGGCCAGAAGGGCTCCACCGTCGCCCAGACGGTGGACACCCTCCGCCAGTACGGCGCCCTCGACTACACCGTGGTCGTCAGCGCCCCGGCGTCGGAGGCGGCCCCGTTCAAGTACCTCGCCCCCTACGCCGGCTGCGCCATGGGCCAGCACTGGATGGAGAACGGCGAGCACGCCCTCATCGTCTACGACGACCTGTCCAAGCAGGCCGAGGCCTACAGGCACCTTTCACTGCTGCTGCGCCGGCCCCCGGGCCGCGAGGCCTATCCGGGCGACGTGTTCTACCTGCACAGCCGGCTGCTGGAGCGGGCGGCCAAGCTCAACGACGCCATGGGTGGCGGCTCGCTCACCGCCCTGCCCATCATCGAGACGAAGGCCGGCGACATCTCCGCCTACATCCCGACCAACGTGATCTCGATCACCGACGGCCAGATCTTCCTCGAGTCCGACCTGTTCTACGCCGGTGTACGCCCGGCGGTGAACGTCGGGCGGTCCGTCTCGCGGGTGGGCGGCAACGCCCAGATCCGGGCCATGCGCTCGGTGGCCGGCTCCCTGCGCACCGACCTGGCCCAGTTCCGCGAGCTGGAGGCCTTCGCCACCTTCGGATCGGAGCTGGACCGGGTCTCCCAGGCCCAGCTGGACCGGGGCTACCGCCTCACCGAGCTGCTCAAGCAGGGCCGCAACGCCCCCATGGCGGTGGAGGAGCAGGTCGTTTCGATCTACGCCGGCACCAACGGTCACCTCGACGACATCCCCGTCGGCGACGTCCGGCGCTTCGAGGCCGAGCTGGTCGAGTTCCTGCGAGCCCGCCACCCCGAGGTGCTTTCGGCCATCCGCGACACCAAGCAGCTGCCGGAGAAGGAGGGCATCGAGAAGGCGATGTCCGAGTTCAAGGCCGTGTTCCAGCCCACCGCCGCCGAAGGGGCCGCGTAGCCCCATGGCCGGAGGTCAGGAGCGGCGGCTGCGGAGACGGATCCGCAGCGTCCAGTCGACGAGGAAGATCACCCGGGCGATGGAGCTCATCGCCGCCTCACGGATCGTGCGCGCCCAGCAAGCCATCGCCGCCGCCCGCCCCTACGTGGCCCGCATGCACCAGGTGGTGCGCGACCTGGCCGACACCCCCGATGCCCGCCGCCACCCGCTGTTCCGCGAGGTGGAGCAGGTGCGACGGGCGGCGGTGATCGTGGTGGCGGGCGACCGGGGCCTGGCCGGGGCCTACAACACCTCGGTGCTGCGGATGGCCGACCGGCTCATGCACGACCACGAGGCCGCCGGCCGCCAGGTCACCCTGGTGGCCTTCGGCCGCAAGACCTACCAGTACTTCCGCTACCGGGGCCGGCCGATGGCGGCACACTTCATCGGCTCCTCGGAGCGGCCCACCTTCGAGGACGCCCGCCAGGTGGTGGCCACCGTCATGGGCCCCTTCGCCGCCGGCGAGCTGGACTCGATCGAGCTCGTCTACACCCGGTTCCTCTCGATGGGCTCGCAGTCGGTCACCACCCGCCAGCTCATCCCGCTCACCGCGCTGGACGAGCCCGCTGACGCCGGCGAGCGCCGGCCGGCCAGCTACGAGTTCGAGCCGGACCCGGCCGACATCCTCGACCGCCTGCTGCCCAACTGGCTGGAGGCCGAGGTGCTGGCCGCTCTGCTTGACGCCGCCGCCTCCGAGCAGGCCGCCCGCCAACGGGCCATGAAGGCGGCCACCGACAACGCCGACGACCTGGTCAAGACCCTCACCCGGATCATGAACCGGGCCCGTCAGGACGCCATCACCACCGAGATCATGGAGATCGTCGGCGGGGCCGAGGCCCTCCGTTCCGCCCGGGCCTCGTCCGCCCAGTCCGCCTGACCGCACACAGGAGCACACAATGAGCACAGTCGCCGAGGATCCCAGGACCCAGCTCAAGGAGGGCCGGGTGGTGGCCATCGCGGGGCCGGTGGTTGACGCCGAGTTCCCGCCCGACGGCCTGCCGGAGATCAACACCGCCGTCGAGATGGACATCGAGCTCGAGGGCCAGCGGACCAAGGTCACCGCCGAGGTGGCCCAGCAGATCGGCGAGGGCCGGGTGCGGTGCATCTGCCTTCGTCCCACCGACGGCCTGCGCCGGGGCACCCCGGTGCGCAACACCGGCCGGGGCATCACCATGCCGGTCGGCCAGGGTGTGCTTGGCCACGTGTTCAACGTCATCGGCGAGCCCCTCGACACGGCCACGGTTGAGGGGGTCGAGGACCGCTGGGAGATCCACCGGCCTTCGCCGCCCTTCGACCAGCTCGAGCCCAAGGCCCTGATGTTCGAGACCGGCATCAAGGTGGTCGACCTGCTCGAGCCCTACGTGCAGGGCGGCAAGATCGGCCTGTTCGGCGGGGCGGGCGTAGGCAAGACCATCGTCATCCAGGAGATGATCCACCGGGTGGCAGAGCAGCACGGTGGCGTGTCGGTCTTCGCCGGGGTGGGCGAGCGCACCCGCGAGGGCACCGACCTGTGGCTGGAGATGCAGGAGTCCGGGGTCATCTCCAAGGCCGCCCTCGTCTACGGCCAGATGGACGAGCCGCCCGGCGTGCGGCTGCGGGTAGCCCTGTCGGCCTTGACCGTGGCCGAGTACTTCCGCGACGTCAAGAACCAGGACGTGCTGCTGTTCATCGACAACATCTTCCGCTTCGTCCAGGCGGGGTCCGAGGTCTCCACCCTGCTCGGCCGCATGCCCTCGGCCGTGGGCTACCAGCCCACCCTGGCCGACGAGATGGGCGAGCTACAGGAGCGGATCACCTCGACCAAGGGCCGGTCCATCACCTCCCTGCAGGCGGTCTATGTGCCGGCCGACGACTACACCGACCCGGCCCCGTTCACCACCTTCACCCACCTCGACGCGACGACCGAGCTCTCCCGCGACATCGTCGAGCTGGGCATCTACCCGGCGGTCGATCCGCTGGCCTCGACCAGCAACATCCTCACCCCGGAGATCGTCGGGGAGCGCCACTACAACGTCGCCCGCCGGGTGCAGGAGGTGCTGCAGCGCTACCGCGAGCTGCAGGACATCATCGCCATCCTCGGCCTCGACGAGCTGTCCGAGGAGGACCGGGTCACGGTGAGCCGGGCCCGCAAGATCCAGCGCTTCCTGTCCCAGTCGTTCTTCGTGGCCGAGGTCTTCACCGGCCAGCCCGGCGTCTATGTGCCGGTGAACGAGACGGTCGAGTCCTTCGAGGCTCTGGTCAACGGCGAGCTCGACGACGTCCCCGAGCAGGCGTTCCTCTACGTCGGCGGGGTCGAGGGCGTGCTGGCCAAGGCCAAGCAGCTGCAGGAGAGCTAGGGGTGCCCACCGCAGTCGAGGTGGTGACCCCCCAGCGCACGCTGTTCAGCGGCGAGGCGGAAATGGTCGTCTGCCGGACCGCCGACGGGGACATCGCCTTTCTGGCCAACCACATGCCCTTCATCGGCGCCCTGGAGCCGGGCCTGGTGCGCCTGGTGCTGGCCGACGGGGCCGACGAGGTGCGCATGGCCGTGCACGGCGGCTTCGTCGAGGTCAGCGACAACCAGGTCACCATGCTGGCCGACGTGGCCGAGCTGGCCGGCGACATCGACGTGGCCCGGGCGCAGCGGGCCCGCGAGGAGGCCGAGCGACGGGTTGCTGCCGGCGAGGGAGCCGAGGCGGAGGCGGCCCTGCGCCGGGCCGAGGTCCGCCTCACCGCCGCCGAGGCGGTCAGCCGGATCTGATGCCCCGGGCGCGGCTGGGAGTGGCCCTGCTCCTGCCGCACCCGGTGGCCGCCGAGGTGGACGGGCTGCGCCGGGCCCTGGGTGACGGCGCCCTGGAGCGGATCGCGGCCCACATCACCCTGGTTCCCCCGGTGAACGTCGACCTGGCCCGGCTGGACGAAGCCGAGGCGACGTTGCGCCAGGCCGGCGGGGCCGGGGCGCCGCTGGAGCTGACCCTCGGCCCGCCGACCGCCTTCTGGCCGGCCACTCCCGTGGTGTACCTGGCGGTGGGGGGGGATCTCGAGGAGCTGCGGGCCCTGCGCGACCGGGTCTTCGCCCCGCCGCTGCAGCGCCGGCTCACCTACGAGTTCGTGCCCCACGTCACCCTGGCCGACGAGGTGGCCGAGGAGCGGATCGGCCCGGCCCTGTCCGCCCTGGCCGACTACCGGCGCCCGGTCCGCATCGACCGGGTCGACCTGCTGCGGGAGGAGGCCGGGCGACGCTGGACCTCGATCGCCCAGGCGGCCCTCGGCCCGGCCCGGGTGGTGGGGCGGGGCGGGCTGCCGGTCGAGCTCGCCGTAATCGACCGGGCGGCCGACGGCGACCGCTGGCGGGCGGGGAGTCCCGAGCGGCGGGCCGTGGTGGCCCGGCGCCAGGGTGAGGTGGTGGGGGTGGCCGAGGCCGTGGTGGGGCCCGACGGTGCTCTCGACCTGGTCAGTCTGTCCGTGGCCGAGGGGGAGCGGGCCACCGGTGTGGGCTCCCGCCTGCTCGACGAGGTGCTAGTGCTGGCGGCCGCCCTGCAGTGCGGTTGGGTCCGCGTGGCGCCCGGCCATCCCGACCTGGCCGGGTTCCTCGGCCACCGGGGCTTCACCGCCGGACCGGCCGGCCGGCCGGCCGGCGGCCTGCTCTGGCGCCGGATTTGAGCTCCGCCGACCGCCTGCGCTTCAACGCCAGCCGACCGACCGCGGAGGGTCTGGCCCGCATGGCCCGCGCCGTGTCCGGCCCCCAGGCCCGGGTGATGAGCGTGCGCCGGCTGACCGGCGGCATCGACGCGTCGACCCATCTGGTGCGTGTCGAACCGGGCGGAGCGGTCGTGCTCAAGAGGTCCTGGACCACCGATCCCGCCTCGCTGGCCGGCGAGTTCGAGCGTCTGGGCTGGGCGGCACCGGCCCGGGTGCCCACGCCGGTTCCGATCCGGCTCGATGCCGCCGGCGACTGGTTCGGCCGCCCGGCCATGGTCATGGGGGCGGTCGCCGGCCGGGCCGTGTTCCACGGCGAGGTCGGGCCCTGGGTGGACGAGCTGGCCGCCGCCCTGGCCGCCATCCATGCGACCCCGTTGCCTTCGCCGCTGCCTCCCGTGCTGAGGGCGCCCCACGCCGGTCTGGTCTGGCAGCCGTCCGAGGGCGCCCACCGCAGTTCCCCTGCCCGGGTGCGGGCGCTGATGGGCTCGGCCCGGTCGCTGCAGGCGGGCCTCCGCCGGGCCGACGGCCACGCCGACGTCCTGCTGCACCACGACTTCCACCACGGCAACGTCCTGTGGCGGCGAGGGCGATTGAGCGGCGTGCTCGACTGGAACGAGGCCACGACCGGACCAGCCGCGTCGGACGTGGCCTACTGCTCGGTGGATCTGGCCATGACCCACGGGCGCCGGGCCGCTGACCGCTTCTGCGCCGCCTACCGCGTCGCTTCCGGACGCGACCTTCCCGACCTCACCGGCTGGCAGTCGCTGTGGACGCTCAACGCCATGCGGTGGGCGGCCCTGTGGGCCAGGGGGTTCCACGACGCCGGCATCATCCACCTCGGCCTACCACTGCTGCGCGACCGCCTCCGGCGCTTCGCCGACGCCGTCATCGCCACGGTCTGATCCGGATCGGAGGACGAGCGGGGAGCCAGCGTTCTCAGCCGCCGGGGCCGACGCCCCGCTCAGCCAGCCAGGCGGCCCCCTGCTCGACGGTGATCTGCCAGTTGGTGGTGGCGACGAACGGGGCGAAGCCGAGGCGGAGGTTGATGGCCAACATGGCCTGGTTGGAGTCGGCGTTCCACGTGCGGACGTCGACCGCGCCCGGCCGCTCGGTGAGGATGCGCTCGAGCATGACCGCCTTGAGCCACTTGCCCAATCCCCGACCCCGGTGCTCGGGCCTCACCCCGGTGTCGCCCTGGGCCACGGTCTGCGGCGCATGGGGGCTCCATTCGACCGCCGTCAGCCCGGCCAGCCGACCCGAAGGGCGGTGGCGGGCCAGCAGCAGCCACAGCTCGGTCCCGTCGGCAGTGGCCATGGCCGTTCCCTGGCGCAGCTGCTCGGGGGTCATGTGCTCGTCCTCGAAGTCCAGCGACCCGCGGGGGGCGTCGTTCATCACCGCGTACAGCTCGGCCACCGGGGCCAGCAGGTCGTCGGGGGCGGCGCCGTCGATGGCGACGAGCTCGTAGTCGGCGGCGCTGATCTCAGCCTCGGCGATCCAGCTCCGGATCATGGCCCGGTCCACCCGGCCCAGCTCCAGCCGGTTGCAGTGCATGTCCAGTGCCCGCTCGGCGCCGAGGCGGAGGCAGAAGGCGGCCCCGGCCGGCAGGCGCTCCTCGGTGCTTCCGATGATCCTGGTGCGCCCTTCGGACCGGGAGAAGTCGACTGCCTCGGCCAGGAGGCGGGTGGCCAGGCCCTGGCGACGCCACCCGGCCAGCACCTCGATGTCCAGCTGGAGGAGGTGGAGGTTCTCGCTCAGGTCCGTCCAGGCCTGCGAGCAGGCGACCACCGTCCCGTCGGGGTCCCGCACCAGCCACCAGTGCAGGCGCAGGTCGTCGGGCATGGCCCGGCAGCGCGCCGCCAGGGCGGGCGTCGGGACCGGCGGATCCTCGGGCATGGCCTCGGCCCGCACCTGGTTGTGGGCGCCGGCGAAGTCGTCGAAGAGCCCGTCTGCCGCCCGGCGGGGCTCGACCCGCTCGATGGTCACCGGGGCCGTCCGCATGCGACCAGCCTGGCACCGGCCCGGGGACGACGGGCCGGAATTACCGCCGCTCGACGGCCACCTGACGGATGCGGAACACGACCTCGCCCGCCGCCGCCCCGTCGGCGAGGGCGTCGAGGCCGACGCCCATCTCCTGGAGGGCCGAAGGCGGATGGCCGGCGGTGATGAACGGATCGTGGCGCCAGGTGCGGAAGTTCATGGCGAAGAGACGGGCGGCGACGGCCAAGGGAACCGGGTGACGCACCACCCGGTTCAGCACCACAGCGAAACCGGCCGCCGGCTCGAAGGCGGCCAGCCGGCGGCCGAGCAGCAGCTCACCACCCCGGTGGGCCACCAGGGAGCCGGCCATCTCCTCGTACGAGGCCAGCAGCGGGTGCCCGGCGACGACTTCCTCGGTCTCCTCCACCAGCAGCCGGCCGCCAGGACCCAGCCCTTCCAGCCAGCCGGACAGGACGTGGTCGGGGCCCGGCAGGTGCGCCAGCACCAGGCGGGCGTACAGCAGATCGGCCGGTCCGGTAGGCAGCGGGGTCACGGTCAGGTCGTGCTGGTACCACCGCGCTGCCAGGCCGCTCGCCC
>DASRBO010000114.1:0-14492 GCA_035653595.1 Acidimicrobiales bacterium
GAGGTTCTGGGGGCCTGAAGCAGGCCAGCAGGCCTCCCCAGTCGACCACGCGGCGCCGGACGGATGGAGAGAGGTCGTGATCTGGCCGCCACGCGGCCCGGCGGCTACGGCTTCCCCGAGCGGGGCTGACGTCCCATGAAAGCGGCGAAGCGCTCCCAGGCGGTGGCGTCGGCGGGCGGGGTGACCTCCGAACCGAACGGGTTGCCCTCACCCATCATGTTGCGGTACTCGGGCTTGAGCATGGCCCGGGCCCCTTCGAGGGCGGCGGTGGCGAGCTCCTGGTCGAGTCGGTCGAGCTGCTTGGTCGCCGAGGCGATGTCCCAGGCGTGGCCGGCCAGTTCGGCTAAGTACATGTTGACCAGCGTCTCGCCCGTGTAGGTCTCGCCCCATGGCATGGTGATGGTCGCGGCCAGCCGGCTGTCGTCGGACCATGCTGCCTCGGCCTCCTTGCCTGCTTGCCGCAGCTGGTCGGGGGCCTCGGCCAGCCCGACATGGGGGAACTCATCGGCACCGGGCTGTTCGCCCCGGCCCAGCGCCGCCGCCCGCCATCCCGCCCCGACCAGGTGGTCGACCAGGGCAGCCACGTCGTACTCGGGGCAGGGTGTCGGGCCGCTCAGCTGGCCGGGCTCCAGGCTGGACACGACGACGGCGGCGTTCTCGTAGCTGCGGACCAGGTCGGCTCGGCGGTCGGTGCTTGGCATTGGGACTCCTCCATCGGGTGGCGAACCTGGCCATGATGGCAGTGAAAAGCGGCCATCTCCTGTCCGCTTTCCGAGCTTCCGGCGCCGTTGCGGCCGCCCCGGGCCGGGCCCGGGCCATTTGCGATAAGCAGGGGCGGTCAGAGCTGTCCTCGAGCTGGGAGGAGCGAAGTGGCCGAGCGCGAATCACGTCCCTTGCCCAATGACCCGCCCCCGTGGCGACTGGTGCTCCGGAAGGGCCGTGCCGAGCGTCTGTGGCGGCTTGTCGAGGTCGAGCGGACGAGGCTCGCCGATCGAGTGGACGACCTCGCCCCCGCCGAATGGGACGCGCCATCGCGCTGTGACGGCTGGCGGGTACGTGACGTCCTCGGCCACCTCGTGCACATGGCGGAGTCGACAGCGAAGTCGATCAACCAGGACCTGCGCGCCAGCGGCGGACGTGACCGCGACAAGGGGTTCTCCGTCTGCGCTCGCGAACGCGGCGGGAGACCGGTTCCCGAGTTGACCCAGAGGCTGCGCACCGCCGCCGCGTCGCGCTACAACGGGATGCCTGGCGTGGCCCTAATCGAGGTGGTCGTACACGGCGACGACATGCTCGCCCCGCTCGGGCGCCGGTTGACGTTCGGACCGGACGTTCTGCGGGCTTGCCTGGACCAGATGCGGTGGGTGGACCGGCTGGCGGCACGGTTTGCCTTCCACGGGCGATCGCACCGGAACCTGCGACTGGTGGCGACTGATCTGGACTGGGCCGTCGGGCGAGGCCCCGAGGTTCGAGGGCAGGCCCTCGATCTGATGGCCCTCCTCAGCAACCGGGCTGGCGCCGCCGCCGCGCTGTCGGGCCCGGGCGCCCTCCGCTTGGCGGGGGGATAACCCGCTGAAGGGGCACTATCCGACGAAGCGGGGCTCGCCGACCAGATAGCCCTGGGCCAGGCAGACACCTAGCTCAATCAGGGTGTCGAGCTCGGCCCGCGTCTCCACCCCCTCGGCGATCAGCTCGACACCGGTGCGGCTGGCGAAGTCGGCCAGGGCGACCACCAGGGACTGCCGGGCCGGGTCGGCGTCGATGTCGACCACCCACTCGCGGTCGAGCTTGATGTAGTCGGGTCGCAGCTGGAGGATGTGGCGCAGGCTGGAGTAGCCCGATCCCACGTCGTCGACCGAAAGGCGCACCCCGTGGGGCAACCGCTGACGGGCGCGGCTCACCGCCACATAATCCTCGATCGGATCGTGCTCGGTGAGCTCGAGCACGATGGCACGATCGGTGCCGGTGACGATCTCATTCAACGACTCGGCGTCCAGCAGCATCGAAGGGGACACGTTGATCGCCAGCCATGGCCCCGGCGGCAGTAGCTTGGCCGCTTCCACGGCGGAGGCCAGGGTGGCGGTCTCCAGGGCGCCGCTCAGCCCGAAGCGACCGGCGTCGTGGAAGCGCTCTTTCGGCAACGCACCGTCGTCGAACCGGGTGAGAGCCTCGAAGCCGACGATGTCACCGGTGGCGATCTCGACGATGGGCTGGAAGGCGGTGGAGAAGGCCCTTTCAGCGATGACCAGGTCGATCACCCGCGGTTGTTCGCCTAGCTCAGCCCTCATTTCGGTCCGCCAGGAGCGGAAGGCGATCTGTTGGGATCGCCACAACCGGATGAGGGCGTGCCGGCGCGACAGGCTCAAGGTCTCGTCCCCCAGATCTGGCGTGAGCATGGTGGAAGGGAAGCTGCGGCGTGCGACGGTGAGAGGGCAGTGATTCGCCTCGCGCTCAGCCATGATGCCAGGCCGAATGGCCGAGGTGGTGCACGTGGGCCCGTTCCGAGCCGGGGGCTCCCGACCCCGCGGGTCGGGGCGTCAGCCGGCTGAGGCCAGCGGAGCGGAAAGCACCCGCTCGAGGTGGCGGTTGAGGGCATGCAGGGTGGCCTTGGTCACCCCGACCTCCTCGTCGCGGTCGGCCACCACTCCGAACCGGCGGCTGCCGTCGCTGGAGCGAAGGGTGACCATGATCGGCGCAGCGTCGTCGACGCCCAGCTTGGTGACCGAGTGGATCTCGAAGGGCAGGTCGGCCCCCAGCGATTCGAGGGCGGCCATGACCGCCCTTACCGGCCCGACCAGAGGAAGGGCGGCACTGGTCCCGGCCGACTCGCGGTCGCCGTGGCGCAGCCGCACCACCACGGCGCTGTCGTCGGGGCTGTGAGCCACGCTGATCAGCCGCACCCGCCCCCGGTGGCTGGTGGCCGGCGGACTGTCGAGCACCTCTGCGCTCGAGCGCAGGGCGTTGACCTCGATGCGCACCGGTCCGCTGTAGAAGCGACCGGCCACGTCGAGAGCCGCCCTCCAGGTGGCCGCCGAGCGGCCCGGGTTGGAGACGGTGACGGTGACGATCAGCTCGCCCGTGTGGGCGTCGATGGCGGCGGAGACGCCGACCACGTCGGCCAACCGCCGCAGCTCCAGTTCGAGCGCATTGACGTCCGAGCTTGCAGAATGCTCAGCCCCGGTCATCTCCGCCTGCTCTCTCTGGGTCGGGGGGGTGAAGACGGTCAGCGCATGCTCCTTGTCGGCAGGCCACCGACCATGAGGAGCGTAACGATCACGCCGGGCGCGCACAGCAGACCGTAATGAGGGATTACCCCGAGTCGGTCGACGCTATTGGTGGTGCCGCCGGTTTCGAATCGATACGTTTAGTAATTCGAAGCTTTTAGGCGGGCTCGCTCCGTCCCAGGTGCTGAGCGGACCAGTCGGCCCAGCTCACCGGCGGATGACCGGCGACCTGGTTGACGAACTCGGTGAGGAACCAGCGCCGGAATGCCTCGACTGCCGGCGAGCTGCGCAGGCTGAGCAGGTAGCGACCCTCGGAGCAGTAGCGGTCGGCCTCGGCCATGAGCTCGAGCAGCTGGTTGGCTGCCGGGGCCACCTCCGCAGGCACGTCGTAGGTCAGGTCGATGGTGGCGTCACCCCGGCGGGCGGCGGCCTCCATGTCGGCGTCCTGGGTCTCGCCCAGGCCGCCGAAGGCGGCCTGCAGGGAGTCGTTCAGATCGACCAGGGCCTTCGGCACGGCATGGGAGCCCTCGGCGTCGGAGGCGGTGATGTGGGAGAACTCCCGCAGCAGCCCTTCGAAGTGCTCCTGTGCCTGCTGCTGGATGTCCAGGGGCAGGCCGACTATCCGGATCTCCACCAGGCTCGCCGTCATGCCACTCGCTCCTGGCTCCCGCGGTCCCTGGGTCCACCGGTCGGCGAGCTCGATCCCCCGGCGCGGGCGGGGCCCGAGGGCCCGCCCGCGCGGCCAGGGTTGCTCCCCGTCGAGCGGGTTGAGCCCTGGTAGCCGGCGCCCAGCCCGAGCTCGGCCCAGATCAGCTTGCCCCCGCTGCCCGGCTCGACGCCCCAGCGCAGGCTCATGGCCTCCACCAGGTGCAGGCCCCGGCCGGTGAGGGCGGTGTCGGTGTAGCGACGGAAGTTGGGCAGCGCCGAGCTCTCGTCCGACACCTCGACCCGGATGACGCCCTGGCCGTCGACCAGGCACACCAGCACCCGGGTGTTGGCGTGGAGGATGGCGTTGGTCACCAGCTCCGACACCACCAGGCAGGCGTCGTCGGCCACCTCCCCCCGGTCCCAGGCTTCGAGGGTCTCGTCGACGAACCGGCGGGCGGCCCTCACCGCCGCCCGGGTGGGCTCGAGGGTTATGTCGGCCTGGCGATCGGTCATGGCGGGCTGATCATGTCGGGGCGGGGTCATACGACATTAGGTCGTCCTGCGAGACGGCCGGGGAGCGACCGGGCAAGGACGAGCCACGGCGGCCCCGCTCCGAACTAAACCGTCAGCTCACCCCCTCGACCCACTACCAGGTGAGGGGAGACTAATGGATGGTCGCCTCGACCGCCGGCACCGTGGTTGCGCCGCCCGCCGTGGCAGGCTCGGGCGGTGATCACACCCTTCCGGGCCAGCCCGACCGGCATAGACGACCTTTGGGTCATACAGGTCAAGGCGGTGCCCGACGAACGAGGGGTGGTCCGCGAGCTGTTCCGGGCCTCCGACCTGGCTGAGGCCGGCGTCCCCGTCAGTGGTCCCTGGCGGCAGGTGAACATCACCGAGTCAGGACCGGGGGCCATCCGGGGTCTCCACGGCGAGAGCATGGACAAGCTGGTCACGGTGGCCCACGGCTCCGCCTTCGGCGCTTACCTCGATGCCCGAGCGGGCTCGCCCACCTACGGCCGGGTCCACACCGTGGAGCTGGTCCCCGGGGTGGCCGTGTTCGTGCCGGCCGGGGTGTGCAACGGGTTCCAGGCGACGGCCCAGGGACCGAGCCAGTACGTCTACTGCTTCACCGCTGAGTGGACACCGGACATGCCCGGCGTCGGGGTCAACCCCCTCGACGCCGCCCTGGGCATCGAGTGGCCCATCCCCATCGACACCGCCGACCGTTCGAAGCTGTCCGCCAAGGACGCCGGGCTGCCACCGCTGGCCCGTTGAGCCTGAGGCTCGGGGGGTCCCAAACGACGCGGGCCGGCCGAGCGCCGTCCGGCCGCTGTCTTGATCCCGCCGGACTAGTTGGCGAAGTCCTCGGTGATGAAGACCTCGTTGGTGTAGGGCGACCGGATGACGGCGACGCCGATCATGGTGTAGTTGGGGCTGAGCAGGTTGGCCAGATGCTCGGGGCTGGCCTCCATGCCCGCCTCGATCGAGCCGACGCTCGGACCGGTGCCGACGTTCTCACCCACATGGGTCCAGCCGGCGGGCGCCTGCAGGCCTATGTCGGGATTGTGGGCCAGCATGTTGGACCGGACCAGATTGGCGTCCCAAGCCTCGGCCGCCGCCTGCAGGTTCTGGACCTCGATGGCCAGCGGAGCCAGCCCGTGGCTTGCCCGCAGCGCGTTGATGTCGTTGACCACGTACCACGCCGGTGACATGTCGGCGTGTGCCGGTGCCGACTGCAGCGCGCCCGTTATGGCGCCACCCGTCAGCGCCAGAGACAGCAAGACCCCAGCCCTTTTCACTTTTTCTTTCCCCTCGCCGCTCTCGAGTTGGTGGGCGCAAGATAGGCGAGACAGTGCGAATGGGACAAGCATTCGCACTTGCCAGATCTGTGCGTGAGTCGCCTCTAAACCGACAGTGAACGCGCTGGGCGCGAGCGGTGAGGAGGTGGCGACCGGCGCTGCTGTTGGGCTACGGACCGCTCAAAACCGCCCGAAAATCGGCGATTTTGGTCAACACGGGCGATCAGTGGACTCGACGGTCGAAGCCGTCGAGCCAGCGGCAGGTCTAGCCACTGGTGGTGGCTATTTCAGTATGAATTTCGAAATGTCTTTGCCGAAAAAAATTCTTTGACACCGCCCTCTTTTGCAGCGTTTTGCCCACCACATCCGGACCCGAGATGCCGATGTAACGCGACCGCAAAGATCACCAGGAGACGACGTGGTAGGCGTCGTCCTGGAACTCGCGCCCGTTGACCGTCCAGGTCTCCGGAGGTACCCGTGCCGATGGCACGACGGTCATGGTCCCGTGGGCCACGGGAAGGCGGAACGTCACCGACACGGTGAGCGTGGCGCCCCGGTCGATGGTGATGGGCACCGCCCACACCTGCGCCGGGCCGTCGGATCCCGCCACCGGGGGATCGGCGAAGCCGCCAATCCGTATGGCAGCGGCCTGGGCCGGCAGGGTGAAGGAGGCCAGTCCCTGGTACCGGCCGGCGGGGGCGGGGCTGCCCGGTAGCGGGCCGACAACATAGGACGCCTCCCCTGAGGCCGGGGTTAGGTTGTCGAAGGTGGCGTCGATCCGCACATCGGTGTGGGCCCCGGTGGTCGTGGTCAGCACGGTGGTGTGGACGCGCAGGAAGTAGTCGAGCTTGTCTCCGCCGTTGTTGAGGGCGGCCACCATCACGTCGCCGGGGGAGATGACGCCGGCGGCCCCGATCTCCTGCCACACCGCCTCAGCATGGGCATCGGCCGACCACAGCAGGATGTGGCGGGCGCCGGCGGCAGTGGCGAGCCGCTCGGCCAACGAAGAGTTGGAGATGTCGCGCGTCTCGGCGGCCTTTAGGGCGGCGCTCGCCAGCTGCCCGAGCTCGTCGTTGCGGCCGGCGGCCGAGGAGGACATGCTCACCCCGGCGTACTGGTCGTGCAGGACGAAGCCCACCGCTACCTCGGCGGTGATGGTCCTTGCCCCTACACCCACCCCTCCCACCGCGCTGAGCAGGTCGCGCAGGGCCACCGCGTCCACGGCGATGACGCCGTCGACCGTCCCACCGGTGGCGGCCCGCCACATCTGGGCGGCCAGGGCGGCGTTGGCGTCGAAGCGGGGGCTGAGGGCCAGGTTGCGCCACTCCTGGTTGGGCTCGGCCCAACCCCACCGGGCGGCCAGGTCGCCGGTGAGGGCCACCGCCCCGGCCGGGAGGTTGAGATCGGCGATCGGCATGACCGTCCCGATGCTGATCTCGCCGTTGTTGGTCGACATTTCGGCGGCGGAGAGGAACATTCCCGAGCCGGCCCGCATCTCGGCGTTGTTGGCCGCCAGCAGGAGGTAGTGGTGCGGTCCCGCCAGCAGGTCCGCCACCGTGGCCGCCCCGTCGCGGCCGTCGACCAGCGCCCGGCGGAGGCGGACGAGGTCGCCGTCGAGCTTGACCTTGGCCGAGGCCAGCGGCCCGATGAGGTGGTCGGGCTCCGGTCCGATCGCGCCGAGGCCGGCATAGGCCCGCCCGGCGATACCCGACAGCCGGCGCAGGGCGCTGACCCGGGCGCCCCCGCCGTGGGGATGGTCGCCCAGCAGGGCCCGTCCCTCGACCAGGGCCTGGCGGCTGACCGCCGCCACGGTGCGGGCGTTGGCGCTCAGGGCGGCCAGTCCCCGCAGCTGCCGGCCGAAGAAGGGCACCTCGCGCAGCGGAGCCAGGAAGGGGTCCTCGGCCGCCGACCGGGCCCGGCCGAAATCGGCCACCGCCTGGTTGAGGTCACCGAGGGGCCGGCCGGCGACCAGGTCAGCGGCGGTCGTCTCCCCTCTCACCCGGTCGGCGGCGGCCCGACCGGAAGCGGCCCCGGTGGCGGCCCGGACGAGTTGGACGCCACACCAGACCAGCCACACCAGCACGAGCGCGGCCAGGATGCGACCCCACCGCAGCCCCCGGGCGCCGGGCCGGTCGGGGGCGGCTGGTTCGTTCTCCCCCTCGGACATGAGCCGCTCACCGTAGAGGAGCTCACCGTTGGTTGCGGCGCGTCCGCCAAGATGTCGACTCCTTGAGCCCCTGCGAGACGCCTCCAGAAGCCTGGCCAGGAAGGGTCGCCGTTTGGGGGGTCGCGCCCCGGGCAAATCGGGTCAGTGCGTCCGGATTCCTCAACTTTCCCCCTGTAGCGACCGATACCTGGCTATGCCTCGAATTGGGGACTTGGTCCGCCGTGGCGGGCGGCGAGTCGGCGCCCACCGCGGCGAAGCGGCGGTCGTGGCCGGCTTCATGCTGGCGGTCGCGGGGGTGTCGGACCTGAGTGGGCTGTCTCCGTGGCTGGTCCGCGGCTTCGGGGCGGCCGGCCTCACCGGCGGGCTCCTGGTCGCCTTCGCCACCGTGTGGCTGCCGATAGCGGTGATCGACTTCCGCCGCTGCACCCGCGAGACGAGTCTGCGCAGCCGGGTGGAGGCCGACCTGGCCTGCCACGCCGCCGAGGCCGAGGGCCGCCGGCGGCACCGCGCCGAGCTGACCAGCCGCTGCGAGGCCGTGCTCGACGGCGGCGGGCCTACCATCGTCTATCAGCCGATCGTGGAGGTGAGTGCCGGCGCCGTGGTTGGCTACGAGGCCTTGAGCCGCTTCGCGGACGGCGTGGCCCCCGATCGCTGGTTCGCGCAAGCTGCCGAGGTGGGCCTGGGTGTCGAGATGGAGCTGGCCGCGGTCAGGAGGGCGCTGGCCGGCCTGTCTGGACTCCCGGGCTCCCCGTACCTGTCGGTCAACGCCAGCCCGGAGGCGCTCTGCGATCCGCGTCTGCCCGAGCTCATAGCCGCCGGCTGTCCCTCGCGGGTGGTGGTCGAGCTCACCGAGCATGTGCCCCTGGGCAACTACGAGCGCTATCGCCAGGCCATCGGCACCTTGCGCGAGATGGGCTCGAGGGTGGCTGTTGACGACGCCGGTGCCGGGTACTCGAGCCTCCGCCACGTGGTCGATCTTCAGCCGGACATGATCAAGATCGACAGGTCGCTGGTCCACGCCGTCCACCTCGAGCCGGCCCGCCGTAGCCTGCTCATCGCCTTCGTGTCCTTCGCCAGCGACCTCGGGGCGACGCTGGTCGCCGAGGGGGTGGAAGAACCTCTGGAGGAGGAGGTCCTCCGGCAGTGGGGTCTGCGCTTCGCCCAGGGATGGCTCTACGGCAGACCCATGCCCCTCGAGGTGCTGTCGGCCGCACGGGGCACCCGTCCGCTCTATGTCAGCGCCTGACCCGATGAGCTCGCTGGTCGGCTACCGGATACGCACGGCCCGCGTGGCCGTGGCCGCCACCTACATGGCGATGGTGCTGCTGGTGGCTCTGCCCTTCCTGCCTGGGGGACCGCCGGTTCCGGCGATTCCCTATGCCGCGCTGTGCTCGGTGGCCGTCGCCGGGGCGGCCCTGTTCGGGTTCGCCGTGCCCTGGGAGCGGCTGTTCGCCTCCGGATGGGGCGAACCCACCTTCTATGCCTGGTCGGGCCTCGACATCGTCCTGGTCACGTTGGGCTGCGCCATCTCCGGTGGACCGACGTCCCCCCTCGGGATGCTCTACCTGCTGACGACCATCTTCTTCGCCGCCTCCTATCCCTTCCCGGGTCAGGCCGCGCTGTTCGGACTGACCCTCGCCTGCTACGGAGCCCTGATCGTGGCCTGGCCCCATCCGACCGCACTGGCCGAGCCGGTCTGCCTCATGGGAGCTACCGGCATCGTCTGGTTCATGGCGGCATTCCTGGCCCGCGAGCGCAACCGCGAGATGGCCGCCGGTGACGAGGCCCGGGCGCTCGCCGAGCACAGGGCGGAGCTGTTGGCCGCCGTGGCCCGCACGGCGTCGGACATCATCACCTTGGATGCCGAATCGGCCATGGCCGGGGTCGTCGACTCCCTGGTCGGCCTCGGCTTCGATGTGGCCAACTTCTGTGTCCTCGAGGACTCCGGGCGCCGGTACCGGGTCGCGCACCCCCGGGGACTGCCGGACGAGTACGGGCAGTCGGTCCATTCCGCCTCGCTCGGGATGGTCGCCCTGGTGTCGGCCCGCCGGGGCACCGTCGTGGTCAACGACTACGCCTCCCACCCCCTGGCGGTGCCCGCCCTCCGCTCCCTGGCGGTGCGCTCCGTGGTGGCTACCCCGGTGTGGGTCGGAGGTGAGTTGACGGCGGTTCTGGTGGCCGCTTCGCGGACCACGACGACCCTGCCGGCCACCGACATCGAGGTGGTGGAGATGCTGGCCGCTCAGATCAGCCGGGCGCTGGAGAACGTCGGGCGCTTCCAGGCCGAGCGGGAAGCGGTCAGCCGGGCCCTGGCGGACTCCCGCACCGACGAGCTGACCCGGCTCGGGAACCGCCGCCATGCCAATGCCCTGCTGGCCTCCCTGCGGCCCGGCGACGCACTGGTCATCATCGACCTGGACCACTTCAAGAGTGTCAACGACGCCTTCGGCCACGCCGCTGGCGACGCCCTGCTGGTGGCTCTGGCCGACCATCTCCGCCACGCCGTGCGGGGAGGTGACGACGTGGCCCGCTACGGCGGCGAGGAGTTCCTGATCGTGCTACGGCAGGCCTCCACGGAGGCGCTGGTCGCCACGGAGCGTCTCTTCGTGAACTGGCGCGAGGCCCACCCCGGCGTCACCTTCTCGGCCGGCGTGGCCCTGCACACCGGTGACCGACCGCCTTCGCTCACTCTTGGTCGAGCCGACGCCGCTCTCTACGCCGCCAAGCTCATGGGGAGGGACCGAGCATGCGAGTACGGCCCCGACCTCGAGAGCGGCTCCGAGGTGACCCTGGACAGCTAGCGCCAGCTGCCTTGCTGTCGGCGGTGCTGGTGCCGGTCAGCCACTCCCGCCGGCGCCGGCGCGTCTGTCCACCACGGTCCAGAGGACCGCAAGCAGTTCGTAGATGCCGCTGGCCTTGTCACAGATGGCGTCCGCCCCTGCTTCCAACAGCTCGGCCAGGAGGTGGGGACTGGGGCGGGAGCTGAACACCACGATGGCAGAGTTGGGGCAGAGCCGACGCAACCGGGGGAGGGCCTCGCGTCCGTCCATGACCGGCATGCTGATGTCCAGGACCACGGCGTCGGGAACGGCCTCCTCCGCTTTGGCCACGGCTTCTGCGCCGTTGGCGGCCGACACCACCGTTCGTACCCGGCCCGAGGCCATCAGCGTGCGGGTCACAAGCTGCCGCATGTCTGCCTCGTCGTCGGCGACGAGCACTGCCAGTCCTTCGGTGTTCATCTCCGCCGTGTTCCTCGGTAGGGGAGTGTGAGCACGACCTGGCCCGTGGCACCGAGCGCCGCGTGACGGACTGAACGTCTGACCATCCGCGCTTGGGTCGCTGCGCGAGAAACATTCGCTGCTGACGTTCAGGTTCCTGCCGACACGAAACCAATCGGCAGTTAGGGAACTCTCACAGTTTTGCGTGGTAATCGGAGCGGCTCAGCCGCGCCGGGCCGACGGTGCGCTCCTTCGGGCTGTCGCTACCGCACGAGCTTGGCCGTCCGGGCTTACCCACCCTCAATGGGCACCCCGGGCCGTCAGGTCCCCTCGACGGGGCCATGGACGATGCGGCGCCCGGAGATGAACACGATGGGGACGCGCACGAAGGCCCACCGCCTCCCGCCGGCCCACGGCCGCAGGGGGAGCCGGCGCAGCACCGCTTCCTCGGCGGGATTGGTCACCAGGTTGGCGGTTCCCATGACCAGCACGGACCAGCCGCAGTGGTGCAATCGGTCGAAGTCGTCGACCTCGAAGGCGACAACGGCGTGGTCGGTGGCCGCCTCCAGCTTGGTCCCCTGGCCGGTGCGGAAGACGACGGCATCGTCGGCGACGACGTAGTTCACCGGGAAGATGGCCGGCAGGGCGCCGATGCTCACGCCGACCCGTCCGATCGAGCCCCTCGCCAGCAGCTCGCGGCACTCGGACTCCTCCAGCAGCTCAAGGCCCTCGTCGACCAGCATTTCCCGTCCTCCTTACGCGGTCAGGACAAGGCTGTCCGGCCTGCCCGATCCGCGGCCAGGGTCCAAGGTCCCTAGATGTATCTGGATGCCCATGGCCACCAGATACGTCGGGCCCTGCCGGCCCCGGTCGGCGGCGTGGTCGGGTCGGCCTGTTCCGGACACCAGCCCCGCCGACGTTGACAAGGGCGCCACCAGGCGCGTCCAATTACCACCAGTCAAGGTTGTCCGGCCACTTTCCGAGACAATCTCATGGCCCAAACCCGACAGACGGGGCGAGGACGCGCCTGGAAGGCCGGCCTGGCGGCACTGGCGGTGGCCGCCACCGTCCTCGGTCTGGTCGGCCCCGGGTCCCCCCGGGCGGAGGCGGCCGGAACGAGCGCCCTGTCGGACCGGGTGGGGATCAACACCTCCTACTTCTGGGATGACGCCGCCACCGCCCAGGCCAACCTCTCCCAGGTGGCCGCCGGCGGCGTCGGGTGGGTGCGGGAGAACTTCGACTGGACCCAGCTCGAGCCCAGCCGGGGCACCTTCGACTGGACCGACGGCGACAACCTCATGACCGCCGCCTCCAGGACCGGGCTCAAGGTCCTCGGCATCCTCGACTACTCGGCCCCGTGGGCGTCGTCTGACCCCACCGGCGGCGGCGATCCCAAGTACCCGCCGAGCAGCCCGGCCGACTACGCCACCTACGCCGGGGCGGTGGCGGCCCGCTACGGGCCCGGCGGCACCTTCTGGGCCACCCATCCCGGCCTCAGCCCCGACCCCCTCACCGCCCTCGAGCTCTGGAACGAGCCGTGGGGCTACTGGGACTGGAAGCCCGAGCCCGACCCGGCCGCCTACGCCGCCCTGGTTGAGCCCACCGCCAAGGCCATCCACGCCGCCAACGCCGGGGTGCAGGTCATCATGGCCGGCACCCTCCTCACCGTGACCAGCACCTACGGCCAGGTCGTGCCCTGGCTGTCGGCCCTGCTCAAGGACGACCCCGCCCTGGGCCACGAGGTCGACGGCCTCAGCTTCCATCCCTATCCGGATCCGAACAGCCAGGGCCCCTACAGCACCGACGGGGACCAGACCTGGCGCTACGACCAGGTCGAGCTGGTCCATCAGACCGAGCAGGCCGCCGGGGTGAACCTGCCGCTGTGGCTCACCGAGGTCGGCTGGTGTGTGCACGACGGCGACTCCAGCTGCGTGACCGCGGCGCAGCAGGCCCAGTACGACTCGCAGGCGGTCAGCCGGGCCACGGGGGAGTGGGGTTCCTTCGTCGCCCGCATCTTCCTCTACGACTGGACCGGCGACGACTCCGGCTACGACGTGAAGGGCACGCCGGCGTGGACCTCGCTGCAGGCGCTGCTGGCCGGGGCCCCGGCGCCCACGCCCTCCCCGGTCCCCGGTGGGCCCACCACCGCCAGCTTCCCCGGCTCACCGGTCGTGGCGTCCCAGACCAGCGCCCCGGGCGGGACCTACCGCCTGGCCGAGACCAACGGGACGGTCATGGGCTTCGGCTCGGGCGGAGGCACCTCGTCCCCGCCGGCCACCGCCGTGCCCTTCGTGGGCATGGCCTCAACGCCCGACGGCGCCGGCTACTGGCTGGTCGGGCGGGACGGTGGGGTCTTCAGCTACGGCGACGCCGCCTTCCACGGCTCGACCGGCGCCATGCGCCTGGCCCAACCCATCGTCGGCATGGCCGCCACCCCCGACGGCGGTGGCTACTGGCTGGTGGCGGCGGACGGGGGCATCTTCAGCTTCGGCGACGCCCGCTTCTTCGGCTCCACCGGGGCCATCCACCTGGCGTCGCCCATCGTCGGCATGGCGGCCACCCCCGATGGCGGGGGCTACTGGCTGGTGGGGGCGGACGGTGGTGTGTTCAGCTTCGGCGATGCCAACTTCCTCGGCTCCACCGGCGCCATGCGCCTGGCCTCGCCGGTCGTGGGCGTGGCCCGCACCCCCGACGGCGGTGGCTACTGGCTGGTGGCGGCGGACGGGGGCATCTTCAGCTTCGGCGACGCCGGCTTCCACGGCTCCACCGGGGCCATCCGCCTGGCGTCGCCCATCGTCGGCATGGCCCCCACTCCCGACGGCGCCGGCTACTGGCTGGTCGGGCGGGACGGCGGGGTCTTCAGCTACGGCGACGCCGGCTACGCCGGCTCCGGCTCGGGATCGACCGCCTCCCCGGTGGTCGCCCTGACGGCGGGGTGAGAGCCGACGGCGCCCCCCGGCCCCGGTCGCTGATCCTCACCTCGGAGACGCCGCTCCCACCCACCTCGGGGGCGCGCCTGCGCACCCTCCACCTGGCCCGTCAGCTGGCCGCGGCCATGGAGGTCGAGGTGGCCGCCGGGGGAGAGGTCGGCGGTGCGGACCGGGAGCCCTTCCGGCTGGTCGGCCTGGGCCGGCCCCGGTCGCGCTGGGCGGCGGCGGCCCGCTCGGCGTGGCAGCCCTACCTCGCCGCCCGCATGCACCTGCCCGACCTGGCGCACTATGCCGCCGCCGGCGCCTGGGCCACGGTGCAGGCCGAGTTCCCCTTCCTGGTGCCGGCGGCGGCAGCGGCCGGGGCGCCGGTGGTCCTCGACGCCCACAACGTGGAGACCGACCTGGTGGCGAGCTTCGGGACCTCTGTCCCCCCGCTGGAGCGGCTGCGGTGGCGGTGGGAGACGGCCAAGACCGCCCGCTTCGAGACCAATGCGGTGCGCACG
>DASRBO010000115.1:0-33104 GCA_035653595.1 Acidimicrobiales bacterium
GGTCCACCACGACGACCTCGTCGAGCACCACGACCACCCACCCGACCACGACGACGACGCCGGTGCGCACGACGTTCGCACCCGTGCGTACCACCAGCCCGCCGGCCTCGACAACCTCATCGTCGACGTCGACGACCTCTCCGACCCCCACCTCGACCAGCTCCACCCTGCCGCCGGTGCCGGAGGCGAGCGCCAGTGTGAGCCCGGTCTTTCCGGTGCTGAGCGGGGCCGGCTTCTTCGTCGCCCTGCTCATCCTGGCCGCCCGGTGGTGGATGACCCGGAACGGGAGCGGACGGGGGCGCGGGGGCGGTCGGGCGGGATGAGCCCGGCCGGTTACTTGAGCAGCTTCGACAGGCGCCGGTCGGCGAGGACCTTCCCACCGGTCTGGCAGCCGGGGCAGTACTGCAGGGACCGGTCGGCGAAGGCGACCTGGCGCACGGTGTCGCCGCAGACCGGACAGGCGTGGCCGGTCCGACCGTGTACCTGCATGGCACCGCGCTTGTCGTCCTTGAGCTCGGAGGCCGCCAGGCCGTCGGCCCGGGCGACCGCCTCGGTGACGCAGTCGACGATGGCCCGGTGCAGGGAGACGACCTCGTCCCCGGTGAGGGCCCCGGCGGGGCGGAACGGGGACATCCGGGCCCGGTGCAGCACCTCGTCCGAGTAGGCGTTGCCCAACCCGGCGATCACCGACTGGTCGGTCAGAACTCCCTTGAGCTGCTGACGGCTGCCGGCCAGGAGCTGCCCGAGCACCGCGGCGCTGAAGGCGGGGTCGAGAGGGTCTATCCCCAGCCGGGCCACCGCCGGCACGTCCTCCAGCCGCTCGACGATGTAGGCGGCCAGCCGCTTCTGGGTGCCTGCCTCGGTCAGGTCGAGGACGCCACCTCCCTGGAGCCGCAGGCGCAGGGCGAGGGGCCCCCGCCCCGGCCGGGCCCTGCCCTCGGGGCCGTGCTCCTTCCAGCGCGCCCATCCTGCCCGCGCCAGGTGGAGGACCAGGGCGGGCCCGTCGGTCCGGATGACGAGCATCTTGCCCCGGCGGGCGACCCCGGAGACGGTCCTGCCGGCGAGATCCTGTGGCCCGGGCGAGTAGGTCTTGAGGGCGCTCACCGCCAGTATCTCGATGCCCTCGATGACCCGGCCGCGCAGCTGGTGGTCGAGGTAGGCCGCCAGGGCCTCGACCTCCGGGAGCTCGGGCACGCCTGGCAGTGTCGCGCGGTGGGCCCACAAGCGGGGAGTGGGGCTGACCGCGGTAGCGTCGGCGCCATGGTCCAGCCGGTCCGAGCGCGGCCTCGACCCTCGGGTAGGGCCCTTCGCATGCAGCTGGGCCTGCTGGCGGTGCTGGCCGTGCTGTTGGGCGCCGGCATCCTCGCCGGCCACCTCCACCACCAGGCCAGCCCCCGTCCCGCTGCATCGCTCAGCGGGGCCCCTCGCACGATCCACGGATCGGTGACCTCCGACTCCAGCCCGGGCTGCGCCGCCGGCCCCCACGGGGTCACCGTGGCCGCCCCGGTGACGGTCCTAGACCCCGCCGGCAAGGTGGTCGGGTCGGTCACCCTCTCCGCCGGGGTGGAGTCAGGTACCGGGTGCAGCTGGGCCTTCGCCGTCACCGTCCCCGACGAGCCGGCCTACTCGGTCCAGGTGGCCGACCTGCCGCCCACCCAGATCACCCGCCAGGAGCTGGGACGGACCGACGGGACCGTCCGCATCGACGACCCGTCCTGAACCAAAGGCCGGTCGGCGGTATCAGCCGCGACCGGCGATCAGATCAAGCCCAGGTCCCGCCGCACCTCGGCATAGAGGTTGACCAGCCGGCCGGCCTCCGAGCCGGCAACCATGGTGTGCACCCGCACGTTGGCCGTCGCGGCTCCTGCCCGGAGCATGATGGTCAGGAACTCCTCGTGGCGCCGGACGTCGTCGAGGGAGGCGCGCCGGCCCTCGATCATGAAGAAGCCCAGGACGTCGCCCATGAGGCCGTCGGCGAAGAAATACGGCTTGAAGCTGGTTATCACCTCGTCGGCGAGGAGCTGACCGAGGTAGCGCGACAGCTCGGTGAACATCTCGATGGCGAGCTTCTCCCGCCCCGGATGGACGGCGCCGAAGGAAATCATCAGCGCCCCGTCCACGTGCGGATGGGGTGCGATCGGCCCGGGCACCTCCTCCCCAGCCACTCAGCCGCCCCCGCCGTCGAGCAGCTCGATGCGGTTCCCGAAGGGATCGTCGACGTAGAGCCTGCCGGTCCCGTCGATGACCTCCCCCTCGGTCACCCGACAGCCCGCCCGACGCAGGCTCTCCCCCAGGGAGGCCAGGTCGTCGACCACCAGGGCGGGGTGAGCCTTGCGGGCGGGACGGAAGTCGGCATCGACGCCGAGGTGCACCCGGAGGGCGCCGTCCTCGAACCAGCAGCCGCCCCTGCCGGCCAGCACCTCCGGCTTGGGCACCCGGGGGATGCCCAGGAGGCCTTGGTAGAAGGCGGTTGCCTCGTCCTCGGCCCCCGCCGGCATCGCCAGCTGGACGTGGTCCAGTCGCAGAACGGTCACCGGGACATGATCGCGCCACTCACTACCTTGGACAGGGTGCCCGCCGCCGATGTCGTGACCGGCCGTTGCTCCGTGGAGGAGATCCTCTCCCTCCGGGCCCGGGTCCTCCGGCCCGGCCAGGAGATCACCAGCGCCCGCTTCGACGGCGACCTCTCCCCCACCACCGCCCACTTCTGCGCCTGGGCCGGGGGCGAGATCGTCGGCGTCGGCACCGTCTGGCCGGAGGCGCCCCCGTGGCGGCCGGGCGGGACCGGGGCCTGGCGGCTGCGGGGCATGGCCACCGATCCGGGGTGGCGCTCGCTGGGCGTGGGCCGCCTGGTCCTAGAGGCCGCGCTCGGGCACGTCCGTGCCCAGGGCGGCAACCTGCTGTGGTGCAACGCCCGGCTGCGAGCGGTCGGGTTCTACCAACGGGCCGGTCTGCGCACGGTGGGAGAGCGCTGGGAGGAGCCAGGCATCGGTCCCCACATCGCCATGGAGATGCACCTGAGCGCTTAGGGGAGTCGCTGTTGCACGCTGGCCACCTCGGCGAACAGGTCGCCCTGGCGCTCGAGCCGGGCGATCACCGCGGCGGCGTCGAAGCCGAGGGCGCTGGCATCGCCGGTGCGCTGGGCCCGGTCCACCTCGTCCCAGGTGACCGGGGTCGACACGGTCGGCGTCGGCATGGCCCTCAACGAGTAGACGGCAACGGTGGTCTTGGTCGGGTGGTTCTGGCTCCAGTCGATGAGGACCTTTCCGCCCCGCAGCGACTTGTCCATCTTCTCGACCACGAGCTCGGGGTGCTCGGCCGTCAGGCGGTGGGCCACCCGGTGGGCGAACGGCTTCGTCTGCTCGTAGGAGTGGGGCGTGTTGAGCGGCACGTAGAGCTGCAGCCCCTTTGAGCCCGAGGTCTTGGGCCAGCACGCCAGGCCCTCCTCGGCCAGAAGGTCCCTGACCCAGCAGGCGACCTGCACGCACTCCCTGAGTCCGGCCGGCGGGCCCGGGTCAAGGTCGAAGACCATGACCGTCGGGGACCCAACGTCGTCGCTCGTGGCCAGCAGGGGGTGAAGCTCGATGGCGGCCAGGTTGGCCAGCCACACCAGGGTGGGGACGTCGTCGGCCAGGCAGTAGCTGATCACCTTGTCCGACGTGCGGCTGCTGGGCACGTCGACGGTTCTGACCCAGGGCGGGCGGTGACCGGGGCAGTTCTTCTCGAAGAAGAAGGGGGCAGCGGTGCCATTGGGGTAGCGCTTCAGCGTGAGCGGCCGGCCACGGAGGTGGGTGAGGATGGCCGGCGCCACCCGGTGGTAGTAGTCGATGACCCCCGCCTTGGTGAACCCGTTGGGGTACAGGGCCTTGTCGAGGTTGGACAGCCTTAGGGTGCGTCCCTCGACCATCACCTCGGTCTCGCTCCGGCTATCCATATAGGGGTGTCATCCAAGCCCAGCGGGCGGGCTCGGTCTAGCCCGCAGGAGGACCGGGCCCCCCTACCCGGGCCCCTGGTGCCGATGAAGGCCACCACCGCCGACGTCCTTCCGGCGGACGACGAGCGCTGGTCCTACGAGCTCAAGTGGGACGGCGCCCGGACCCTCTCCTACGTCGAGGGAGGCGAGGTGCGCCTCCAGAGCCGCAGCCTGCGGGACGTCACGGGGCAGTACCCGGAGCTGACCGGCGATGCCCCCTGGCTGCCCGCCCAGGCCCTCTTCGACGGCGAGGTGGTCGCCTACCGGGCGGACGGCCGCCCCAGCTTCGAGCTGCTCCAGCAGCGCATGAACGTCGGCCGGCCCACTCCGGCCCTGATCGGCCGGGTGGGCGTGTGCTACGTCGTATTCGACGTCCTGCACCTCGATGGCCGCTCGACGATGGCCCTCCCCTACCAGGAGCGCCGGGCGCTGCTGGAGGGCCTCGGCCTGGACGTCGACCGCTGGCAGGTCCCCCGCGCCCACCGGGGCGACGGCGCCGGCCTGCTGCAGGCCACCCGCGACCGGGGCCTCGAGGGTCTCGTGGCCAAGCGCCTGGACAGCGCCTACGAGCCGGGCCGGCGCACCCGCAGCTGGCTCAAGGTCAAGAACTTTCGCCGCCAGGAGTTCGTGGTCGGCGGATGGCTGCCGGGTGAGGGGACCAGGCAGGGACAGATCGGCGCCCTGCTGGTGGGCTATCACGACCCCGAGGGGCTGCGTTACGCCGGCCGGGTCGGCAGCGGGTTCACCGACGCCGAGCTGACCCGTTTGCGGAAGCTGCTCCAGGCCCTGGTCAGGCCGACCAGCCCGTTCCTCGCACCGCTGCCTCCGGAGGTGGCCCGCCTGGGCCGATTCGTCGAACCCGATCTGGTCGCCGAGGTCGCCTTCAGCGAGTGGACAGCCGGAGGCACCCTTCGCCAACCGTCATACAAAGGGACCCGCGACGACGTGGAACCGGCCGCCGTGGTGAGAGAGGACCTGCCCGGTCAGCCCCCGGCGTGAGAGGCCGTCCAGCCCAGCACCCGGTCCAAGGGCCAGCTGTTGACGATCCGATCGGTGTCGATGTCGCAGGCGGCCACCCGCCGGCATCCGTTCTCCAGCCACTCCAGCTGCCCGGGGGCGTGGGCGTCGGTGTCGATGGTGAGCAGGCACCCGGCGTCGATGGCCTGCCGCAACAGCCTCATGGGTGGGTCGAGGCGCTCAGGGCGCGAGTTGACCTCCACCGCAGTACCGGTGGCGGCGCAGGCGGCGAACACCTTGTCGGCGTCGAAGGTCGACTCGGGCCGGCCCCGCCCGACCACGATCCGGCCGGTGCAGTGGCCGAGGATGTCGACGTGCGGGCTCTCGACGGCGCGCAGCATCCGCGCCGTCATGGGTGCCGCCTCCATGCGGAGCTTCGAGTGCACGCTGGCCACCACCACGTCGAGCCGCCCGAGCATCTCCTCGGACTGGTCGAGCGAGCCGTCCTCGAGGATGTCGACCTCTATGCCGGTGAGTATGCGGAACGGGGACAGCTCGGCGTTGAGCTGCTCGACGATCTCGAGCTGCCTGGCCAACCGGGCCGGATCGAGGCCGTGGGCCACCGTGAGCCGCGGTGAATGGTCGGTCAGGGCCCAGTAGTCATGGCCCAGGGCCTGAGCGGCGCGGGCCATGACGTCGATGGGGCTGCCGCCGTCCGACCAGTCCGAGTGTCCGTGGCAGTCGCCCCGTAGCGCCTGTCGGAGGCGCAACGCCTCGGGCGGCAGCTCATCGGGTTCGTCCTCCTCGAGGCGGCGGAGGTAGCCGGGGACCTCGCCGGCCAGCGCCTCGAGGATCACCCGCTCGGTGGACTCGCCGATGCCGGGGAGGCTGCGCAGCGCCGCCGTGGCCGCCAGCTCGGCCAGGCGCTCCGGGCCCACGCCTGCCACCACGTCGGCGGCGCGGCGGAAGGCCTTGACGCGATGGGTCGGCTCCCGCCGGGTCTCCAGCAGGTAGGCGATCCGCTCGAGGGCCTCGACCGGCTCCATGACCTGCCGAAGGTAGTGGCGGCGCGGGGAGGGCACCCTGCCGCGGGACGAGGCCACGGTGGGGGCACAAGCCGAGGGCACGGTCAGGCCGGCGGGCGGGTCGGGCTACCCTGTCGGCCCTGGCAGGCCCGGCCCGGAGGCGGGGCCGTAACCGGCGGCACTGGGGAGCGACCCTGCGGGTGAGGAAGATCGGTAGGCGGCTGAGCGCGTTGGCGCTCGGGGTGGGCGTGGCACTGGCGCTGGCCCCGGTCGCCCGGGCGGCCTCGTGGCGGTCGCCGGCGGTCACGTTCCAACCGGTGGGCACCAGCGTGCTGAGCGCCCAGGGGGTGGGCTCGTACCGGGGAAGCCTCACCGTCACCGACCAGGCCGGGGGCCTGTCCCTGGTGAACCGGGTCGGCTTCCAGGACTACCTCGACGGCCTGTCGGAGATGCCGCCGACCTGGCCCACCGCCGCCCTCGAGGCCCAGGCGATCGCCGCCAGGACCTATGCCCTGTGGGAGATCCTCTCCCACCCCGATACCGCTGCCACCGCCGCCCAGATCTGCGCCACCGACTCCTGCCAGGTGTACCGGGGCATGGCCCGCGAGCAGGAACCGGGCAACGCCGCCTGGGCAGCGGCGGTGCAGGCCACCGACTCCGAGGTCCTTCTCTACCGCGACCGGGTGATCGAGGCCCTCTACGGCTCGAGCGACGGCGGCCGGACGTCTTACGGAGGGGTGCCCTGGCTGCCATCGGTGCCGGACCCGGACGACTCGCTCAGTCCGCTGGACCGCTGGAGCTGGCAGGCCCCGCTGTCCAGCTTCGGCCCTGCCCTCGGCATTCCCGCCGGTTCGACCCTGACCGGTCTGAGCAGCGTCGGGTCGGAGGTCGTCCTGTCGCTGGAGGCGGGCGACGGCTCCAGCTCCTCCGAGGAGCTGTCCGGGGCCAGCTTCCATCAGCTCCTCAACGCCTCCATGGCGGCACCGAGCGGTCTGCCCCTGCCCCTACCGAGCCTCAACTTCACCGTGTCGACCGCCGGCACCACCGTGACGGTGAGTGGGGCCGGCTTCGGCCACGGCCTGGGGATGAGCCAGTACGGGGCGCTGGGCAAGGCCCTGAGGGGCATGGACGCCGCCTCGATACTGGCCAGCTACTACGGCGGGCTGCGCCCGAGCCGGCTCCCGCCCGGGCAGGCCCCGGCGAGCATCCGGGTCGGCCTGGCCGACGGACTGTCCTCAGCCACCATCGGCTCGTCCGGCACCTTCCGGGTTCTGGACTCGGCCGGACATCCGCTGGCCGTGCTCGGGGCGGGGTGGTGGAGGGTCACGCCCGTCGCCGGCGGGGTGGCGGTGTCGCCTCCCGCGCCCTATGACTCGGCCCTCACCGTCACCCCGGTGTCGGTCGTGCCGGGGACCCTACGACTGTCGCTCAACCTGCCGGCGGTGGTCAGCCTCACGGTGAAGGAGGGGACCGACGGCCCGCTGGCGGTGCCGGCACGGCTGCTGGGGGCGGGCACCGTCGACCTCCCCCTGCCGCCGGGACCCCGCCGTGGCGAATACCAGGTCACCATCCAGGCCGACGCGGGTGGCGGCCGCACCGCCATCGTTCCGGTATCGACCTGGGTGGGCCCGCCAGCCTCCGCACCCCATCAGATCGCTCTCCCCCGTCCGGCGCCCACCCAGCACAGGACGGTGCCGGCGGGCCCAGGACTGGCCGCTCTCCTGCTCCTGCTCATAAACGCGGCGGTGATCGCCACTCGGACGACCGGGGTCAGGCTGTGGGCCCCGGCCGGCCTGCGGATTAGCCCGGCTCAGGACTGACCGAGCAGCACGCCTAGGAACAGGGCCCCCAGGGCGGAGAGACCGGCCAGCGCCCCCCAGAGCGCCAGGGCGCGGCGGGACCGGGCCCGGGAGTGGACTGCGGCGGACAGACCGGAGAGGGCCACCACGCCCAGCTTGACCCACAGGGTCGCCTTGAGCGCCGAGGACTTGTGGGCCACGTCGATGGTGATCATGTTCCAGACCCCGGTACCCACCAGCAGGATGAGCGCCGGCCATGCCAACCGGGCGAAGGCCCTGGCCACGGCGGCGGGAGCGTCGGCAGACACCCGACGCAGCGACGGCACCAGGCCGCCCAGGGTCACCTGACCCCCGGCCCACACCGCTGCTCCGAGGACGTGGAGGAACAGCCGCAGGGTGCTCCAGTCCGGACTCAGCAAACGGCGCGAACCTCCGGGTGGGGACGGGGTTGCCGGCTCCCCTCACCGGTTCGCCACGGTCCCGATGCGGGCGACCCGGCGGACGGACGGGGCCGGAGGGAGCCGGCCCCGTCCTGTCGGCCCAGGGGAGGAGGCGGACCTAGCGGCGCCTGGCCGGGGCCTTGCGGGCCGGGGCCTTCTTGGCGGTGCGGCTGGTGGTGCGGCCGGTGGCGCGGGTCGTCGTGCTGCGGGGCGCGGCGGCCTTGCGGGCCGGTGCCTTCTTGGCCACCGCCTTGGGCGCCTCCAGAGGCCAGACGCCTCGGGCCAGCTTGGGCGCCTGCCCGGGCGACATCACCGCGTCCTTGAAGGCCTTCATCGGGGTGATGCGGGCCTTCTTGGACGCCTTGATCTTGATCGGCTCGCCCGTGGCCGGGTTGCGGCCCATGCGGGCGGCCCGCTCCACCTTGGCGAACTTGGCGAAGCCGCTGATCGAGACTGGCTCGCCCTTGGACACCACCGCGGTGATCACCTCGGTGAAGCCCCTCAGCGTCTCGTCGACCTGGCGGGTTTCCACTCCGGTGTGGGCCGAAATGGCCTTGACCAGATCACGTCGGTTCATGAATGACTCTCCTCCTGGGTGCGACTGCCGGCCTCATTGTGGTCGGCGCCCGACCGGAAAACGCGGATACCCCGCGTCCCAGGCTGGTTTTTCGCCCTCGATCCCGGTTCTCTACCCTCGGGGGGCCATCTGACCGCCCGATTTTCCGGCCCTCTGGGCGTCGACCGCGGCGTCAGTCGGGCTCGCGCAACTCCGGTCCGTCCCGCCAGTGCGGCTCCGGACCCTCTGGGCGCAGTGGTCGGATGAGGGCCTCCTGGGCCACCGAAACGACCAGATCACCGTCCCTGGTGTGCATGGTCCCCCTGACCAGACCCCGCGCTCCGTAGTTGGCCACGGCCTGCAGATCGTAAAGAAGCCACTGGTCGGCCCGGGCGGGGCGGTGGAACCACACGGCGTGATCGAGGCTGGCGCCCATCGTCCGCTCCCACGATCCGCCGTCAGCCCGGGGCACGCGGGCGGCCATCACCACGCCCATGTCCGACATGAAGGTGATGACACAGGCGTGCACCGCCGGATCGTCCGGAATCTCTCCGGTGGCCCGCAGCCACACCCTGCGGGTGGAGCGATAGGTGCCGTCCGCCTGGCGGGGCGTCGGGCCCAGCTCCCGCACGTCGATGTGGCGCATCGAGCGCAGGCGCCTGAACCCGGACACGGCCGGCCAGGCCGAGGGGTCGCCGGCGTCGGGGGCGATCGGGAGCTGGTACCGGTAGCCGTCCTCGGAGCGGTGGAACGAGGCGGTCAGCACGAAGATCTCCTCCCCCTCCTGGTCCGCCCGGACGGTGCGAGTGGTGAAGGAGCGCCCGTCGCGGGCCCGTTCCACCTGATAGTCGATCGGGACGCCCGGCCGCCCCGGGCGCATGAAATAGGCGTGCAACGAGTGGGGCAGGTGGTCGGGACGGACGGTCGTCTTCGCCGCCCACAGGGCCTGGCCGGCCACCAGTCCGCCGAAGACGCGGGCCCCCGGCCACTCATCGGTCTGTCCCCGCAGGACGTCGTCGCCCAGATCGTCCAGGGCCAGCAGCTCGAGCAGGGGGGCGACGTCGGGACCGGCCACGGCGTCGGACACTACGGGTCGTCCACCCCGGCGGCGAAAACCGCCGCGTGCGAAGATGCCGCCGTGCCCCGACTGACCGCTGCTGATGAGCAGTTCGTCCACCAGTTGCCCGAGCCGCTCCCCAACGTGGCCGTGCACCACGAGCACTGGCGGGAGAGCTACTTCTTCGTCCTCCACCCGCCCACCGGGGAGGGCGACGTGGTCATCCTCACGATGGCGCATTTCCCCGCCCGGGGGGAGATGGACGCCCTGCAGCTGGGCCGGGTCGACGGCCAGTTCTTCTACGGGCGCCACCAGCGGCCCTACGGGGACGATCCCCACACCACCGTGGTCGGCCCGGCCAGCGTCGAGATCGAGCGGCCGTACCGGTCGGTGCACCTCAAGGTGAGCGAGGACCCCGCTGCCCCGGTGTCCCTCGACCTCAGATTCGAGGCCCGCACCCAGCCCTACGGGCTGCGGCGGGGCACCATGAAGCGGGCCGACGAGATCATCTGGGACCAGTCCCACATGATCCAGTCCGGCTTCTACTCGGGCACCTACACCAGGGGCGGCACCACCGTGGAGGTTGACCGCTGGTGGGGACAGCGGGACCACTCGTGGGGGATCCGCGACCACGCCCGCTGCCCGATGTGGATGTGGCTGGCCATCCAGCTGCCCGACGGGATGCTCGGCGTATGGCACTGGGAGTACGCCAACGGCGCCCGGGTCTACACCGACGGGTGCTTCGCCCCCGCCGACGGGGGCGAGCCGGTGGCGGTGGTCGACTTCGATCACGAGCTCACCTGGACCGACGCCGACGGCAAGCCGGTCTCCTACGAAAGGGACGGCACCGAGGTCCGGGGCCTCGCCGGCACGGTGAACTTCGTTCTGGCCGACGGGAGCGCGATCAGCGTGGAAGGTGAGGGCACCTGGGCCATCCCCTACGGCCCGGTCGGCGGCGGACAGCACCTGATGAAGGTCCACACCAGCGACGGCCGGTCGGGCAGCGCCATCTACGAGCTGACCGGGGCCCACCACCACCGCTACTTCCCGATCGCCCGGGCGGAGCGGCTGCCGCCCGGTTGAGGCGCTCAGCCCCCGTCGACGGTGGCGTCGGTATAGCGCCCGCACCGCCGGCAGAAGGCGAGCAGGCTGGAGGGGGGATCGGCCGGATGCACCAGGCCCCCGCAGGCGCCGCAGCGGTAGATCGTCGGGGACTGGACCCGGTCGTCGACGGCGCGGCGGACGGGCTCGTCCGCCACTGCGCTCATTCGCCGACCGCCGGTAGCCGCATCACATGATGATCGGTCAAAACCACCCCGTTGCGCCAGCCGTCGGGCCCCCCCTCCCCGCCGGGTAGGCGAGCGTGGCCCAGGAGCTCCAGGTCGTCTCCGACGCCTCCGACCCCCGTCTGGCGCCGTTTCGCCATCTGAACGAGCCGTCTCTGCGGGACAGGATCGAGGCCGCCGAGGGCATATTCATCGCCGAGGGGCCCGGCGTGGTGGCCGATCTGGTGGGGTCCCGGTTCCGGGTGCGCTCGGTGCTGTTGGACTCCCGCCGGCGACACGAGCTCCAGGATGTGCTCGATCGGATCGACGCCCCGATCCTGGTCGCGTCGGGCCCCGTCATCGAGGGGGTGGCCGGCTTCCCGTTCCACCGAGGCGTGCTGGCCGCCGTCGACCGCGGGCCCGGGCTCGAGCCCGACCAGGTCGTCGCCGGCGTCAGTACGGTGGTCGTCGCCGAGGCCCTCAACGACCACGAGAACCTGGGCGCCCTGTTCCGCAATGCCAGGGCGCTGGGGGCCGGAGCCGTCCTGCTCTGCCCCCGTTGCGCCGACCCCCTCTACCGCCGCTCGGTGAGGGTGTCCATGGGGGCGGTGCTCCACCTGCCGTATGCCCGCTTGGCGCACTGGCCCGCCGGCCTCGGCCGACTGCGCGGCGACGGCTTCACGGTCCTGGCCCTCACCCCCGACCCCGCCGCCGGGTCCCTCGAGGCGTTGTCCCTGGCCCCCGGGGAACGGGTCGCCTTGGTGGTGGGAGCGGAGGGCCCCGGCCTCACCCCGGCCGCCCTGGGGCAGGCCGACCGGCTGGTGCGGATACCGATGAGCGGGGGAACGGACTCACTCAACGTGTCCACCGCCGCCGCCATCGCCCTGTACCGCCTGGACGGGATCCGCCGTGAATGACCGCGCCGACCGGGTGGTCCGGGGCCGCCAGGTCCTGGTGGGCCGGCGCCTCGTCCGGGTCGGCGACCGGGTCGGCGTCGCCGGGCTAAGGGGCACCTTCATATTCCGGGGTCTGGTCACCAACCGCGGCACCGGCCAGCGCTGGGCGGACCTGTACGGGGGGACCCCGGGCCGGGAGCGGGCCCGGTCGGTGGACCCGGAGCGGCTCAAGCCCCTGCCCCGGCCCAAGGGAGGCCGGCAGCTGAGCTTGGACCCCGAGTAGGGACCCGGGACCGGCCCGCGGGGCCCGACTTCACAGGCGGGCAGGGATCCACAAGTATGTGGCGAAAGTCACAACGAGGCCGCCAGTGACGCTGGGGAGCGCCGCCCTCCCCGGTCGTCGCCGACTCGGCGCAAGGGGGACCCAATGGGAACTTCGTCCCGTGAGCAGCGAGAGAATCTCGATGCACTGTCGGACCCGTTCGCCAAGAACGCGCTCCGGGTCGCCTACCACATCCGCAAGTACTCCCTGCTGTACGTGTGCGGACTGCTGGGGGCGATCGCCCTGGCCATCTTCCCCACCATCGGAGGCGGAGGCGGCGGCCCCGGCGGGTCACTGGCGACGGCCGGCAGCGGCGGGGCCTCGGGAGGCGTCGGCGGGGCCAATGGGACGGCCGGTGCGGCCGGCGGCGCGGCCGGCACCGTCGGGGGGGCCGGCGGCGGCGCCCTGGGTGGAGGGGCGGCCGCGGGCGGCGGAGCCGGCGGGGGCGCGGCAGCCCTCGGTGGCGGTGGCGGCGGCTCCGACAACGGTCCCGTCGGCACCGTCCAGGCGGGCACCGGCACCACCAAGGGTGGCATCGCCTGCGCCGCCGGGGTGCACCAGGTGCCGTGGTCGAGCTATTCCGACATGTGCGTGAACGCCTTCAGCGGCAACAACGGCGGCAGCACCTACCGGGGCGTGACCGCCACCACCATCACCATGGCCGTGCGGACCTACTCGGACTCCCAGGGGGCCAACTCGCTCGAGGGCCAGGCCGAGGAGGAGGCCGCCGGCGGGGTCAGCGACGCCACCAACTACGGGTACATCCAGAAGATCGTGGACTGGATGAACGGCCAGTTCGAGCTGTACGGGCGCAAGGTCGTGCTGGACAAGTTCAACGGTCAGGGCAACAGCACCAACGAGGCCCTGGACCAGGGCCAGGCCCAGGCCTGCGCCGACGCCGACACGGTGGCCAACACCCTCAAGGCCTTCGGCGACTTCAACTACTCCGGCATCTACGAGTCCGGCCCGTTCGGCGACTGCGCCGCCCGCTACAAGTTCTACGTGCCCGAGGACGCCGCCTACTTCCCCGAATGGTGGTTCGCCCAGCGCAACCCCTACGACTGGGGCATCACCATGAACTGCACCATGATCGCCGACCTGGTCGGCGAGTACGCCGGCAAGCAGGTCGCCCCCTACCCGGCGAAGTGGGCAGCCAACGACGGTGTCATCAACATGCAGAACACCCAGCGCAAGGTTGGGACCTACGTCCCCAACAACGCCGAGTACCAGTCCTGCGTCCAGGAGTACCTCAACGTGGCCGAGAACAAGTACCACGTCGCCAAGAATCGATTCGAGCAGTACAACTACGCCCTGGACATCTCCACCTTCCCCCAGGACGCCCAGAAGGCCATCGTGCAGTTCTCGGCCGATCGCGACACCACCGTCTCGCTGGCCTGCGACCCCATCTCGCCGATCTTCCTGACCCAGGACGCCGTCAACCAGAACTACTACCCCGAGTGGCTGATCATCGGGGTGGCCGGCACCGATACCGACAACTGGGCCCAGCTTTGGGACCAGAAGGCGATCGACGGCCACCTGTTCGGGCTCTCCCAGAACGCAGCCACCCAGGTCATCCTCAGCCCGAGCAGCGACGCCGGTAAGTCCCTCTCGAAGATGGGCGTGCCGATCAACATCAGCTCGGTCACCGACTACTACGAGCTGCTCTCCATGTACGACCAGCTGCAGCAGGCCGGCCCCATCCTGACCCCGGCCGCCATCGCGGCGGGCACCCCCAACATCCCTCAGGGGACGGGGGCCTTCGGGACCTGGCACTACGGGACGACCCACTCGGCCATCGTCGACTCCCGCGAGGTGTACTGGAACGGCACCACGTCGTCGCTGGCCAACGGCAAGCAGGGGACCTACGTCCAGATCTACAACGGACAGAGGTTCCAGCTCGGGCAGTTCCCGACCGGCTCGCCGCCCTACTTCCAGTAATGGCAGCAGTCCTCGACCGCCTGCCCGGGCTGCCGCCCGCCTTCCGCCGCCCGTTGGACGCCGCCCGGGGCAACCCGGCCGCCCGGGCGGTGGCGGGCGCCCTCGTCGCCCTGGTCGTCTGGGGGGTCCTGGCCGCCGTCCTCCCCCACGGCGCCCCTGCCGGCATCATCGTGCAGGGCGCCATACTCGGGGCGGTCAACGCCCTGGTCAGCCTGTCGGTGGTGCTCGTCTACCGGGCCAACCGGGTCATCAACTTCGCCGCCGCCGACATGGGGGCGGTGGCGGCGGTCCTGGCCATCGAGCTGCACATCAAGACCGGGGTGAACTACTTCGTGTCGATCGCCACCGGCCTGGTGGCGGCGGCCCTCATCGGAGCGGTGGTCGAGTTCGCCATCCTGCGCCGCTTCGCCCGCGCCCCCCGCCTGATCGTGGCGGTGGCGACCATCGGCCTGGCCCAGATCCTCAACGGGGCCAGCGTGCTCATCCCGATCAAGTGGTCGTCGGGCCAGAACTCGGGCACCTTCACCACCCCGTTCAACGTGCACTTCCAGATATGGCCGGTGCTCTTCAACGGGAACTACGTGGCGGCGCTGGTGGTCGTGCCGGCGGTCCTGGTCGCCCTCACCTGGTTCTTCCGCTACACCAGCTACGGAGTGGCGATCCGGGCGGCGGCGGACAACGGCGACCGGGCCATGCTCCTCGGGGTGCCTGTCCGGCGGCTCTCCACCGTGGTCTGGACCATCACCGGCGTCCTGTCGGCGCTGGCCGCCCTCCTGCGGGTGCCGATACAGGGCTTCGCCTCCTTCTCCAGCGTTTCCAGCAGCGGAACCGAGCTGCTGTTGCTGACCTTCGCCGCCTTCGTCATCGCCGGCATGACCAGCATGCCGGTCGCGGTGATGGCCACCGTGGCCCTCGGCGTGGTCGACCAGCTGGGCTCCTGGACCTTCCAGAACGCCGGCCCGGATGACCTGCTGCTCCTGATCGTGATCCTGGCCACCCTCCTCCTGAAGAGGGACCGCCTCAGCCGGGCGGTCGAGACCGGCATCTCGACCTGGCAGCTGATCAAGCCCGTCAGGGCGATCCCGCCTGAGCTGTCGCGGTTCTGGCAGGTCAGGCTCGGCAGCTCGGCAGTGCGGCTGGGCATCCTCGCCTTCGCCGCCACCCTGCCGCTGTGGATGAGCGACGCCCACACCCAGCTGACGTCCATCATCCTGCTCTACGCCATGGTGGCGGTCGCCCTGGCCATCCTCACCGGCTGGGCCGGGCACATCTCGCTGGGCCACATCGCCTTCATGGGACTGGGCGCAGCGGTCACGGGCAACCTGGTGGCCCAGCACGGGTGGGACTTCTTCCTGGCCCTGGCCGTGGGCACGGCCGTGTCCGGGGTGTGCGCCCTGATCCTCGGGATACCGGCGCTGCGCATCAGCGGGCCCTTCCTCGCCGTGGTGACCCTCGGCTTGGCGGTTACGGCGCAGAACTACTTCTTCCTGCAGAAGTACTTCCCGTGGCTGATTCCCCAGAACGAGCTCAGCCGGGTGCCGCTGTTCGGAAGGATCGCGGTGGGCACCGACGCCCAGTACTACATGTTGAGCCTGGTCGCCCTGGCCGTGGCGCTGGCCGCCGGGCGGAGCCTGCGCAGCAGCCACGCCGGCCGGGCCATCGTGGCGGCCAACGACAACCGCCTCGCCACCCAGTCCTTCGCCATCAACACCGCCCGGCTCCACCTCAGCGCCTTCGTGGTGTCCGGAGCCATCGCCGGACTGGCCGGGGGGCTGTGGGTCGTGCTGGAGCAGGGCTTCACCCCTGGCTCGTTCACCGCCGAGGACGGCATCAACTTCTTCCTCATGGTGGTGATCGGAGGACTGGGCTCGCTGCCCGGCGCGGTCATAGGGGCGGTCTACGTGTACGGGGTGCAGTACCTGCTGCCGGGTGGGTCGTGGTCCCTGCTGGCCACCGGCGCCGGCGTGCTGGTGGTCCTGATGTTCTTCCCTGGCGGTGTCGGGGAGCTGGTCTTCCGGGGACGGGACGCCCTGCTGCGCAAGTTCGCCGAGCGCCACGCCGTCCTGGTGCCGAGCCTGGTGGCCGACACCCGCCAGGCGCCCGTCTCGAGGGCCCCGCGCCCCGCTCCCATCGAGGCCCAGGAGCTGGCCCGCGAGGAAGAGGAGTTGCTGGCCCTGGTCGGCGAGGGCGCCTCCAGCGCCGGGAGGCGGGCATGACCTTCGTGGACCAGACCGGGGCGGACCAGGCCACGGGCAACCGGCTGGCCCGGGGCTGGCAGAACCTGAGCCGGGCCACAGGCAACACGGGCTGGATGCCGCTACTCATCCTCACCGCCCTCGCCACCGTGGTGGGCTTCGATGCCGGCGCCTTCGGCATCCTCTCCCCCGACATCCGCAGCACCTTCCACATGAGCACCGGGTCCATCGACGGGATCGCCACCCTGACCGGGGCGGTCCCGATCGTGTTCTCCGTCTACCTGGGCTACCTGGGCGACAAGCACAACCGCCTGATGTTGTCGGCGGCCTTCGGCATCCTGTGGGGGGTCACCGCCATCGTCACCGGCCTGGCGCCCACCATCCTGATCCTGATCCTGGCCCGCCTCGCCGGCGGGGTGGGCCAGCTCACCAGCGAGACCCTCTATCCCAGCCTGCTGGCCGACTACCACCCGCCCGAGGGCCTGGGGGTGGTGTTCGGCGTCTACCGCTTCGCCGGGCAGGGCCTGGGCCTGGCCGGCGGCCCACTGGCGGGGCTGTGTGCCGCCATCTTCGGGTGGCGGATCGCCTTCGTCATCCTGGCCATCCCGACCTTCGTGTTCGTCGCCCTGCTCTGGGTCCTGAAGGAGCCCGAGCGCGGCGTCTCGCTCGGCCTGAGCATGGGAACAAACGCCCTGTCCCTGACCGAGGGCTTCCGGCGGGTGCGGGCCATCCGCACCGCCAGGCGCACCTGGGTGGCGGCGTTCCTGTTCGGGGCCGGCACCCTGCCCTTCACCACCCTGCTCAACACCTACTTCAAGGACGTCTACCACTACGGGGACACCGCCCGGGGCAACCTTTCGGTCCTGTACGGCCTGGTGGGCCTGGGCGGCGTCGCCCTCGGCGGGGTGATCACCCAGCGCCTGGCCGCCGCCGGGCGGTTCCGGCTGATGCCTTTGGCCATCACCGGCTTCATCGTCGAGTTCGCCGGCGGGGTGGCCCTGATGGCCGCCATCCACAACGTCTGGGTCTCCATAGCCGGGGTGTGCATCCTCAGCATCGGCGCCATCGGCTTCATCACCCCCTACACCACCCTGGTCGCCATCATCGCCCCGCCGGCCCTACGGGCCCAGGCCTACGCCTGGACCCTGTTCTGGTACGCCCTGGGGGCGATCGGCATCCAGTTCTTCGTGATCGGTCCGGTGATCAACGCCCACGGCCAGCGCGTCGCCATGCTCCTCCTCGCCGTGCTGGTGGCAGCCGGCGGTCTGGTGGGGGGCACCACCAGCCAGTTCATCGAGTTCGACATGGAGCAGGCCCGCAAGCAGGAGACCGCCGCCCGGGCGGAGGCCCTTCTGCACTGCGCCGGCGTCGACGCCGGCTACGGCGGCGTGCAGGTGCTATTCGGCGTGGACATGGAGGTCAAGGAGGGCGAGATCGTCGCCCTCCTCGGCACCAACGGTGCGGGCAAGTCCACCTTCCTCAAGGCGATCAGCGGCCTGCTCGATCCCATGGCCGGGGTCGTCTACTTCGACGGGCAGGACATTACCCACACCGACCCCATGGCCACCGCCCGCATGGGGATCATGCAGGTGCCCGGTGGGCGGGGCATCTTCCCGACCCTCACCGTGGCCGACAACCTGAAGGTCGCCGGCTGGATGTACCGGAAGGACAAGGCCTACATCGACCAGGCCACCCGCAAGGTCATCGAGTACTTCCCCATCCTGCACACCCGCTCCTCGACCATGGCCGGCGACCTCTCCGGTGGCGAGCAGCAGATGCTGAGCCTCGCCCAGGCCTTCATCGCCCAGCCCAAGCTTCTCCTGATCGACGAGCTGTCCCTTGGCCTGGCCCCGTCCATCGTGGCCCGCCTGCTCGACATCGTCCGGACGGTGCACGCCGCCGGCACGACCGTCATCCTCGTGGAGCAGTCCGTCAACACCGCCCTCGAGCTGGCCGAGCGGGCCATCTTCATGGAGAAGGGGGAGGTGCGCTTCTCCGGCCCAACGGCCGACCTCCTCGACCGGCCCGACATCCTGCGGGCGGTGTTCCTGCAGGGCGCAGCGGTCGGCGACGAGGACGAGGCACCCCAGCACGGGTCCTCCGCCAACGGCAAGGCGGCCGGCGGCCGGTCGAGCAAGGCCCGTCCGGCCTCGGCCCGCCAACGGGCCCAGGCGTCGCGCGAGATACAGGCCCGGCCGGCGGTCCTTTCCACCACCGGGCTCTCCAAGCGCTACGGCGGGGTTACCGCGGTCGACGACGTGTCGATCGAGTTGCACCAGGGCGAGATACTCGGCCTCATCGGTCCCAACGGTGCGGGCAAGACGACCCTGTTCGACCTGATCACCGGCTTCAGCCCATCGGACACCGGACGGGTCGTGCTCAACGGGCGCGACGTCACCGCCCTCAACGCCTGGCAGCGGGCGGGGCTGGGGCTGGGCCGCTCCTTCCAGGACGCCCGCCTGTGGCCCTCCCTGACCGTGGCCGAGTCGATCGCCGTGGCCCTCCACGACGAAGCCGAGATTCAGGCCGTCCTGCCTGCGCTCCTCGGGGCGCCCCAGGTGGCCGAGTCGGAGACCGACCTGGCCGACCGGGTCGACGAGCTGGTCGAGCTCATGAGCCTGGGCGCCTTCCGCAGCAAGTTCATCTCCGAGCTGTCGACCGGCTCCCGCCGCATCGTTGAGCTGGCCTGCATGCTCGCCCACCGGCCGAGCGTGCTCCTTCTCGACGAGCCGTCGTCGGGAATCGCCCAGCGGGAGACCGAGGCACTGGGACCTCTGCTGCTGCGCATCCGCGAGCAGCTGTCGTGCAGCGTGCTGATCATCGAGCACGACATGCCGCTGATCACCTCCCTGGCCGACCACCTGGTCGGGCTCGACCTCGGCCGGGTGGTGGCTTACGGCACCCCTCAACAGGTCCTGGAGGATCCCCACGTGGTCGAGTCCTACCTCGGCACCGGCAGCCAGCTGCACATCGGCGGGGGCGGTGGCAACCGGCCCTCCGCCAACGTCCGGTCTTCCAACGGGCGTTCGGCCAACGGCAGGTCCGCCGGCCGGAACAGGAGCAAGACCCAGTGAGCACCACCACGTTGCGCCGTGCCGGCGCCATGGCCGCCGCCGTGGTGGGGACGATCGTCTGCCCCCATGGCGCCTGGGCGGCCACCCCGGCCTCGACCACCCCGGCCTCGACGGCCCCGGCGGTGGCCAGGCCGGCACCGGTCGGGTCGACCCCGGCGAAGGCCAGCTCCACCCCCGCCCCGGCCAGCTCCACCCCGACTCCGGCCGGCTCGTCCGGGTCCCCGTCATCAGGGTCCCCTTCGTCAGGGTCCCCGTCGTCAGGGTCCTCCAGCGTCGTGGGAGGCGAGCCCACCACCGGTCCGGACAGCGGCGGCTTCGCCGGCGCCTCCCCGACCACCAGCCCGTCGAGGCCGCTAGGCAAGGTGCTTGGCCTGACCGCCCTGTTCCTGGTGCTGGTGCTCTACGCCTCGGGCTTCGGCCCCCTCGGGGGCCGGATACCGAACCTGTCGAGCCGGCCCCCCAAGGCCTCGGCGGTGGAGACCGAGCGCTCAGCCTGAGCCGAGCCTGAGGCTCTGGGCGTAGCTGACCAGGGCGGCCAGGGGCACGGTGCCCCGCACGCGTATCCAACCCTGGGATGCCGCTACACGGACCTCGGGCCCGTCGGAGCGCATGGCGGTAGTGGCCGGTCCCAACCCGGACAGGGTGACGGACCGGGTGACGGTGTCATTCGACTGCCAGGGCAACTGGCCCCCGGCCTCCTGGCCGGCCTCCACCGTCACCACGTGGGAGCCCTGGGTGAAAGCCCAGACCACCGAGGCGGCCAGCAGCTGCCCCGGGCTCTGGGGGTCGGGAAAGACGTAGCGCACCGGCACGGCGGCCCGGAACCCCGGCGGCGCCGTCGGCGCCCGCAGGAAGCTCTGGGGGTGGGGATCCTCGACCGCTGTCGGGACGACCGAGGTGTCCTTCGGCGGCGAGGCCCCGCTCAACGACGGCAGCTCGACGCCGTAGGTGCGCACCAGCACCGCCTCCCGCCGCAGCACCAGGTGACCGTTGTAGGTCCACTGCTCGGACAGCTCGAGCCCGGCCTGGTCGAGGCAGACCTCGTCGTGGTTGTCGGCGCCATCGAGGGCTTTGATCGGGCCCGCCGGCGGCTCGAACAGCGAGTACAGCCGGCATGTGCGACCGGCCAAGACCTCCTGGCGGCCTCGGTCGCGTGCCAGTCCCCGGCTGAGGAGGTCGGGCATCTCCTGCAGCAGGTACTGGTCCCCGGGGGGCGGTCCGGGCTGGCGGGCGGCCACCTGGTGGGCGCCCGCCGAGTCCAGCGAGTACAGCACGTGCTGGTCGGCGGCGCTGCCCCCGGTCGGGGCCACGCCGGGGCCGGGCCGGCGGGAGTAGGTCAGGTCCGCGCTGCCGTAGGGCCGCCGCACCGTCAGCACCTCCCACGAGGTGTTGGCCGGACCGGCACTGGCGCCGTTCTCCACCTGGTAGGTCACCTGGTACTGGGACAGCAGGCCCGGACCGACGGTGAAGCCTCCGCCCAGCGAACGGGAGATCTGCACGCCGGCGCCGACGGCGACCATGGCGAGGGCGACCGCGGCAATGATCAGACGCTGGCGGCGCATGGGACCAGCCCATTATTCCGGCCGGGCCGACCCACGGCCGGTCGGGCCGACCCGGATCTCAGCCGGTGACGTCCCGCCAGATGTCGCCGAGGGCGTCGGTCATGCCGTCGAGGAACATGGGGTCGGCCTCGAGGCGGGAGCGCCACTCCTCGCCCATGGTGGGGCCAAGCACCTCCTCGAGGAGAGACGAGAGCGGATCGGTGGGCCGGGGCGGCAGCCGCCAGCCGGCCCGCGCCCCGCGGGCCAGGTCGGGCCAGGCCATGCGGGCGGCCACCTCGGTGCCGGCCCGGTAGCCGTCCTCGTAGCTGTGCCTGGCCTCCTCCTGGAGACGGTGGCGGATGGAGGCCAGCCGGTCGTCATCCACGGGCGGGCGGGGACGGGAAGCGACCTGGGCCTCGGGGGCGGACCCGCTGACCCCGAACGCCTGGCGGAGGGCGGTCTGGATGATCTCCGACACGCCGAGGTTGAGGTCCCGGACCTGGCCCTGGATTTCGGCCCACAGCCGGTCAGGGATGTAGACGCTGCGCTTGGCCATCTCAATCGCGATCCTCCAGGGGGCGCACCCGTGGGCGCTGCCCCTGTCTCCGTGCTCTATGTCACACCCGGCCTGTTCCTACCCCGAAGTCGTTGACTACAGGTAGGACACCTCATATCTTACCCTCGATGTCCTACCAGGGGGTGATGACGGTGGGGAGTGCGTGGTCCGAGCTCGAGCGCAGCCTCAACGGGGTGATCAGGACGGTGGTCGAGGAGGTGTCCCAGGTGGTCACCACCGCCCTGTCGGTGTGGGAGGACGCCGAGGGCCCTCTGGGCGAGATGGTGGCCTCGGTGATGTCGGGCGGCGGGGCCGGGGCCGGTCCGGTCACCATCGCCGTCGACAGCGGCGCCGGCTATCGCCGGGGCTACGGCGCCGGGCTCGACCTGGCCGAGGCCGTCCCCCTGGCCGACCTGATCGCCGCCGGCGCCGCCGGCTGGCCTCTCGAAGCCGCCGAGCCCCCGGAGTCGGTGGCGCTCGCCCTGACCGGTCTGGTCGGTCCGGACTGGGCCACCCGCCTGTCCGCCGACCGGGGCCTCGCCATCGGCCTGGCCTCCGCCATCCGCGACTGCCTCGATGTCGCTCACCTCGGCTGAGGCGGTCCGGGGTCCGGCCGCCGCCTCCAGCGGCTGGGGCCTCGAGATCGACAGGCTGACCAAGGTCTACGACAGCTCGGTCCGGGCCAACGACGAGATCTCGCTGCGGGTGGAGCCGGGCGAGGTCTTCGGCCTGCTTGGGCCCAACGGGGCGGGCAAGTCGACGCTGGTGAAGCAGCTCATCGGCCTGCTCAAGCCGACCGGGGGCTCGATCCGGCTCGGGCCCCACGACCTGGTGGCCGACCCGGCGGCCGCCCGCCAGCTGTGCTCGTACCTACCCCAGGCCCCCATGCCGATCGAGTCGCTGCGGGCCGAGGAGGCGATCCGGCTCACCGGAGCGATCCGGGGCGGCCTCCGGTCGGCGGTGGGCGCCCGGGCATCCGAGCTGCTGGCCGAGCTCGACATCGAGGAGTGGCGCAAGACGGTCGGGCTGCGGCTGTCGGGTGGCATCCGCCGGCTGGTGGGTTTCGCCATGGTCGTGGTCGTGCCGGGCCGGCTGGTGATCCTGGACGAGCCCACCAACGACGTGGACCCCCACCGCCGCCGCCTGCTCTGGCAGCTGATCCGGCGCCTCGGCGAGGAGGGCTCGGCCGTTCTGCTGGTGACCCACAATGTCATGGAGGCGGAGAAGTCGGTGGACCGCCTGGCGGTGATCGACGGCGGCCGGGTGGTGGCCGAGGGCACCCCCTCGGCGCTCAAGGCCGCCGACCGGGGCCGGATGCGCCTGCACCTGATGCTTGCCCCGGGGAAGCCCACCCCCGACCTGCCCGGCTACGCCGCCCATCCCACCAGGGCCGGCAACAACCTGGTGTGCGTGGTGGACGAGACCCTGACCGGCGACGCCATCGCCTGGGCCCGCCAGCAGGTGAGCGACGGGGTCGCCGAGGAGTACGCCCTCGGCGCCACCAGCCTCGAGGACGTCTACATCCGCCTGACCGGCCATCTGTCGGCCAACGGCGCTGAGCCGACGCCTTGATTGGGGTGGCCGTCGCTCCCGCCCCCGGCCACGGCAGCTGGGCGGCATCGCTGTGGGCCCAGCTGCGCTGGGAGCTGGCCTCCCTGCGGGTGTTCCTCACCCTGCTGGTCGCCATCCAGCTCCTGTCCGGGGTCGGCTTCGCCATCGGCATCGGCTTCTTCTTCCAGCACATCCCCGTGCAGGCCGCCCTGTTCGTGGCCACCGGCCTGCCCACCATCAACCTGGTGACCCTCGGCTTCCTGGCCGGTCCCCAGCAGATCGCCGGGCTGAAGGCGAGCGGCGGCTACGACTTCATCCGGTCCCTGCCCATGCCCACCTCCGCCTACGTGGTCTCCTGGTGCCTGGTGTCCCTGGCGGCGGGGGCACCGGCCATGGTGGCCACGCTGGTGGTGGCGGCTGCCCGCTACCACCTGAGCTACCAGGTGTCGGCTTCGTTGGTGCCGGCGGTGGTGCTGGTGGTGGCCACCGGGGCCATGCTCGGCCTCGCCCTCGGCCACGCCGTCGACAAGCCTTCGCTCATCCAGTTCGTCACCCAGTTCTTCTTCTTCGCCGTGTTCGGCTTCTGCCCCATGGCCCTGCCGGCCAGCCAGCTCCCCCACTGGCTGGAGACGCTGAACCTGGGCCTGCCCTTCGAGCACATGGCGGTTGTCGTGCGGGCCGGCCTCACCACCGGCCTGGCCTCCGATGTCGCACGCGCCTATCTCGTGCTGGCCGCCTGGACCGTCGCCTGCTACGCCCTGGTCGCCCGGGCGCTGGCCCGGAGGCACTGAGATGGGCAGGCGATGAATACCGCCGTGGCCGCGCCGGCGGCGGTCGATCTGGTGAGCTCGGTGCAACGGGGCCCCGCCCACTGGGGACGCAGCTACGCCCGCATGCTGCGCTTCGACCTGGCCACCCATCGGGGCGAGCTGTCGCAGATGTTCGTGATGCAGCTGCTCATGGGGCTGGCCGTCTCCATCATCTACGGGCTCTACGTGCCCCACATGCCGCACCTGTCGGCCGCCTACATCACCACCGGCGCCCCCACCCTCGCGCTCATCCCCGTTGGCATGGTGATGGTGCCGGCGATAGTGGCCCAGCAGCGCTCCATGGGCACCTACGACTTCGTATGGTCCCTGCCGGTGCCTCGGTCGGCCGCCACGGCGGCGACGGTCACGGTCTTCTCCGCCGTTGGGGTGCCGGGGATGGTGGCCACCGTCGTGGTGGCGGCCCTGCGCTACCACGTCCACCTGGCGCCGTCGATCACCCTGCTTCCGGGCGTGGCGGCGGTGGCGGTGATGTCCAGCTCGGTGGGCTTCGGGCTGGCCCAGGCGGTCAAGAACCCGATGGTGACCAACCTGTTCGCCAACACCCTGATCTTCGTGGCCACCCTGTTCTCACCGATCGCCTTCCCCGCCAGCCACTACCCCCATTGGCTGGTGCAGGTGCACCAGTACCTGCCGCTCTACCCGATGGCCACGGTGGTGCGGGACGGGCTGGTGCCGGGCCTGGCGCCGGGGCTCGTGCACGCCTACCTGGTGCTGGCGCTGTGGGCCGCGCTGGCGTGGGCGGCGGTGGCCTGGGTGGTGGGGCGCCGGCGCTAGCGCCGGGCCCAGCTGGCCTGGGAGGCGGGCCTACTTGGCCCGGGACTCGTGGTGGGCGGCGTCCGGGAAGTCCCGTAGCCGGTCGTAGGCGGCGCGGGCCATCTTGACCACTGTGGGGGTGCGGTGCGCGGGGCCGTCGGGCCGGGGCCGGGTGGGCGCCCGCCGGCGGACCCGGTCGAGGTCGCCGCTCATGGACGCCAGCCGGTCGGGGGGGACCACCCTCCTGACGGACGGCACCACCTCGTCGGCCTCCCGCCGCAGCTGGGCCTCGGTGAGGTCCCTCAGCTGGCGGACGATCTCGTCGAAGCGGCGCCCGTTGCTGACGTGGACATCCCGAGCCGATACCCCGGCGCTGAGCTCGTCGAGCTCGGCGAGCAGCCGCTTGCGGGCGAGGCCGTCGGCCTCCAGCTGCTCCACCAGGCCGTCCTCGCCGGCATCGGCCAGGGCCCGCTGGACGATCTCCTCCTTGGCCTCCTCCTGCACGGCCAGCCGGTCCAGCAGCTGGAAGCCGATCGACGCCCGCTTCACGTGGTCGTCGAGGCTGGCCGGGCTGAAGTACTCCTCGAACAGCCCCACGATCTCGTCGTCCTCGGTCCGCAGGAGATCGAGGATGTCTGCCTGGCTCTGGGAACTCGCCATGACCCTGACCTACCCGGCTCACCACCGTCTTAGAACCGGGGCGGGGGCCAACTTGACTGCGCGGTCAAGGCGGGATCGACTGTACGGGCGGCTCCGCCAGGGCGAGGACCGCCACCTTCGCAGCCCGGTCGGGGACGGCCGAACAGGAGAGGGAGCATGACCGACACCATCACCAGGGACGTAGTCGCCGAGGTCACGGCCTGGCTGGAGGCCAACTGGGATCCGGACCTCACCGTGGGCGAGTGGTGGCAGCGGCTGGGAGAGTCGGGGTGGGCCGCCCCCAGCTGGCCCGAGGACTGGTACGGCAAGGGCCTCTCGCGGGAGGAGTCGGTTCGGGTGGGCAGCGCCATCGCCGACTTCGGCGCCCTGGGCGCCCCCGGGGGCCTGGGTCTGCTGCTGGCGGGCCCGACCATCGCCACCCACGGCAATGACGAGCAGAAGCGGCGCTACCTACGCGACATCGTCACCGGCCAGAAGGCCTGGTGCCAGCTCTTCAGCGAGCCCGGCGCCGGCTCGGATCTGGCCGGGCTGCAGACCCGGGCGGTGCAGGACGGCGAGGAGTGGGTCGTGAACGGCCAGAAGGTGTGGACCTCGGGCGGCCAGATCGCCGACCTGGGCATGCTGCTGGCCCGGACCGATGCCGACGTCCCCAAGCACCAGGGCATCAGCTACTTCGCCGTTGACATGCACCAACCCGGCATCGAGGTGCGACCCCTGCGGGAGATGACCGGGCGGGCCCTGTTCAACGAGGTCTTCATCTCCGACGCCAGGGTGGGCGACGACGCCCTCATCGGTGGGCGCAACAACGGTTGGGCGGTGGCCAACACCACCCTGGCCTTCGAGCGGTCCGGTCTGGGGGCGGGAGGCGGCAGCGCCGCCGGCGGGGCGGCCAGCCCCGGCACCGTCGCCGGCGATCTCGACAAGCGCGCCGGCGACTTCGTCAGCGGCGGGGGGCGGCGCGGTGGTGGCGGTGGCGGTGGTGGCCTGGCGGCGGCCTTCGGCGGCCTCAACACCCTGCTCATCGAGCTGGCCAAGGCCAACGGCAAGGTCAAGGACGCCAACGTCCGTCAGGAACTCATGCGCCTGCACACCCTCAACGAGATCGCCCGCTACACCAACCTGCGCCAGCGGGCCCTGCGGGGGACCGGAACCGACATCCCCGGCCTCGGCAACATCGCCAAGCTCTCGATGAGCAACATCCTGCGCCTGCAGCGGGACCTGGGCCTCAGCATCCTGGGGGCCCATGGGACCCTCCACGCCTACAGGGACGAGGAGCGGGAGAAGCTCAACCAGGTGACCAAGAACCCTTTCGCCACCTTCGTCACCGAGATGGCCCTCTTCGCCCAGGGTCCTCCCATCTACGGCGGCACCGACCAGATCCAGCGCAACATCATCGGGGAGCGGGTGCTGGGCCTGCCCAAGGAACCCAGCAGCGATCGGGTCACGCCGTTCCGCGACCTGCCCAAGAACAGCTGACCGGATCCCCTGATCGAGGGCCCGGGCGCCGCCCGGGCCGGCAGCGGTAGCCTCGCCGGACCATGGGGGCCTACCCGGTCATATCGGCTGACTCGCACATCACCGAGGCGCCGAACACCTACTCCGACTACATCGAGCCGGCCTGGCGCGACCGGGCGCCCCGTCTGGTCGACGGGGGCGAGTCGGTGGGGGATCTCTTCGTCATCGACGGCATGGACCGGCCCGTTCCCATGGGGCTGGTGGCGGCGGCGGGCAAGCCGGCCGAGGAGATCCGCGTCACCGGCGTCCGCTTCGATCAGCTTCACCGCGGCGGCTGGGACCCCGAGGCCCGCCTGGCCGACCAGGAGCGCGACGGGGTGGCCGCCGAGGTCATCTACCCGACGGTCGGGATGCAGCTGTGCAACCACCCCGACTTTGACTACAAGAAGGCCTGCTTCGACGCCTACAACCGCTGGATCGCCGAGTACTGCGCCGGCCACCCCGACCGGCTGATCGGCTGCGGCCAGACCGCCATGCGCTCGCCGGCCGAGGGCATAGCCGACCTCGAGGCCATCAAGGCCCTCGGGCTCCGCGGGGTCATGATGCCGGGGGACCCGGCGGTGGAGGACTACGACTCGGCCGCCTACGACCCGTTCTGGGAGGCGGCCATCGACCTGGGCCTGCCGCTGTCGTTCCACATCCTCACCACCAGGTCCGAGCGGACCCGGGGCCCCAGGATGAACTCGTTCCTGTCGGTGGTGCGCGGCTGCCAGGACATCATGGGGATGCTGGTCCTGGGCGGGGTCTTCGAGCGCCATCCCGACCTGCGGGTGGTGTGCGTAGAGGCCGACGCCGGCTGGGTTCCCCACTTCATGTACCGGATGGACCACGCCTACAAGCGCCACCGCTACTGGCTCCCGCCGGGCCAGGCGCTGTCCCGTCTGCCCAGCGAGTACTTCGCCGACGGCATCTACGTGACGTTCCAGGACGACTGGACCGCCTTCCGCTTCGCCGGGGCCATGAACTGGCGCCGGCTCATGTGGGCCAACGACTTCCCCCACTCGGACTCCACCTGGCCGTGGTCGCAGGAGCTGCTGGCCGAGCACACCGCCACCCTGTCCGAGGAGCAGCGTCGGGCCATCCTGTGCCAGAACGTGGCCGACCTGTACCGCATCGACACCGAGGCGCTGACCGCAGGAGGAGCACATGGCTGAGCTGGATCTGGTGATCAGGGGCGGCACCGTCATAGACGGCACCGGCGCCCCCAGACGCAGCGCCGACGTCGGCGTCAAGGACGGCGTGGTGGTGGAGGTGGGGCGCCTGACCGGGTCGGCCGACCGGGTCGTCGACGCCGACGGGGCCCTGGTGACCCCGGGCTTCGTCGACATCCACACCCACTACGACGGCCAGGCCACCTGGGACAACCGCATGCTGCCCTCGGCCTGGCACGGGGTCACCACCGTGGTCATGGGCAACTGCGGGGTGGGCTTCGCCCCGGTGCGGCCCTCCGACCAGGACCAGCTCATCGAGCTGATGGAGGGAGTGGAGGACATCCCCGGCGCCGCCCTCCACGAGGGCCTCTCGTGGGAGTGGCAGTCCTTCGCCGAGTACCTCGACGCCGTCGGCCGCCTGCCCAAGGACGTCGACCTGGCCGCCCAGGTGCCCCACGGGGCCCTCCGGCTCCACGTGATGGGCGAGCGGGGCGCCAACCGCGAGCCGGCCACCGAGGCCGACATCGCCGACATGGCCCTGCTGGCCCGCCAGGCGGTCGAGGCCGGCGCCCTCGGGTTCACCACCTCCCGCACCCTCAACCACCGCACCAGCCGGGGCGAGAAGACCCCCACCCTCACCGCCGCCACCGAGGAGCTGGTCGGTATCGCCGAGGGCCTGGGAGCGGCCGGCACCGGCGTGCTCCAGGTCGTGTCGGACTTCATCGACGCCGACGTCGAGTTCGACCGCCTCCGCCAGATGGTGGTCGCCTCCGGGCGGCCCCTGTCGGTGTCGCTGGCCCAGAGCCCCGTCGCCCCCGAGCAGTACCGGGCCATCCTCGAGCGGATATCGGCCGCCCGGGCCGAGGGCCTCCCCATGACGGCCCAGGTGGCGGCGAGGGCGGTGGGCCTGCTGCTCGGTCTGCAGTGCACCCTTCACCCCTTCATGGCCAACCCGGTCTACCTCGAGGTGGCCGACCGGCCCCTCGACGAGCGGGTGAGGGCCATGTCGGACCCCGACTTCAAGGCCCGGGTCCTGACCGCCGCCAGCGACGACCGGGCCCGCAGGATCCTGGGCGGTCGGCTGATCGGCCGCTTCGAGATGATGTACGAGCTCGGCGATCCCCCCGATTACGAACCCGACCCGTCCACCAACGTCGCCGCCCGCGCCCAGGCCCAGGGCCGCAGCCCCGAGGACCTCGCCTACGACCTACTGCTGGCCGACGGGGGCCGGGCCCTCCTCTACCTGCCCAGCCTCAACTACGCCGAGGGCAACCTCGATCCGGTCGGCGAGATGCTGCGCCATCCCTGGACCGTGCCCGGGCTGTCCGACGGTGGCGCCCACGTCGGGACCATCAGCGACGGCAGCTTCCCCACCACCCTGTTGTCGCTGTGGGGACGCGACCGCCAGCGGGGCCGCATCGAGCTGGAGTTCGCCATCCAGCGCCACTGCCGCGACACCGCCCGCGCCGTTGGCCTGCTCGACCGCGGGGTGCTGGCGCCGGGGTACCGGGCCGACATCAACGTGATCGACTTCGACCGCCTGCGCCTGCGCCGGCCCCAAATGCACTTCGACCTGCCCGCGGGCGGCAAGCGCCTCCTGCAGCGGGCCGAGGGCTACCGCCACACCTTCGTGGCCGGACAGGAGACCTACCGCGACGGCGAGCCGACCGAGGCCCTTCCCGGCCGTCTGGTCCGGGGCGCCCGCCCCGCCCCGGCGGCCTGAGGTCCCGCCGCTCACCGCAGGGCCGGCAGCACCTCGCCGACCAGGCGCTCCACCGCCGCCCGGGCCTCGTCCCGTCCGGCGTCGGCCGAGGGCCCGATCACCACGAAGCGGGTCACGCCCAGCTCGGTCAGGGCCCCCAGGCGCTCCACGCAGTACGACGGCGGCCCGAGGATGGCGTAGGTGCGGGCGAAGTCCTCGCTGAGGGCCTCCGCCTGGGGGCCGGCGGCCAGGGTGTGTCGGTTCATGTCGTAGGCCCGGTGCACGCCCTCGAGGACCTCCCGCTGCTCGGCGGACAGCGGTCCGGTGGCCCGTCCGTGCATGACAGAGAAGCGGGCGAAGGATGCCAGCCCGCCGCTGGCCAGGCGGAAGGCGACGGCCGGGTCGTCGTGGCACACCACGTTGACGCAGGCCCCGGCCCCGGCCGCCGGGTCGGGCCGGCCGGCCTCGGCCCCGGCCGCCCTTATCACCTCGAGGGCCCAGGACACCCGCGCCGGGTCGGCCCCGACCGCCATGGTGGCCCGGTCGGCGACCGCTCCCGCCAGCGCCAGCACCTTGGGACCGGTTCCGTACACGTCCACCGGCACGAGGGGCTGGTCCGGGCGCAGCCAGCGCAGGCTGCTGGCCGCCGGCTGGCCGGCCAGACCCAGGGTGTCCACCGGCGCCGCAGCGTGTTCGGCCCTGAAGCCGACCTCCTCGCCGGCCAGGAAGGCCCTCACCTGGCGGACGTAGGTGGCGAGGGCCTCCACTGGAGCGGGAGCCAGTCCGAGGTGGGCCAGGGAAGAGTCACCCCGACCGATCCCGAGCACCATGCGGCCGCCCGACTCGGCCTGCACGGTGGCCGCCGCCGAGGCGGTGACGGCGGGATGGCGGGTGTAGGGGTTGGTGACCCCGGTGCCGAGCTTGATGCGGGTGGTGGCCGCCGCCGCCAGGGCCAGCTCGGCGTAACAGTCGCCGGCGAGGTTCTGGGAGTCGACCAGCAGGAAGCCGTCCCAGCCGGCCGCCTCGGCGGCCCGGGCCTGGCGCACCCCGACCCTCGGTAGGCCGACCCCCATGGTCCAGAACTCGGCGGCCATGCCTGTCTCCCTCCTGCCCCGACGGGGTCAGTCCACCAGGGCCTGGTACACCAGCGACTTGAGCTGGGACCGGATCGGATGCGTGCTCGACGGCAGCAGCTGGGTCATGAACACGACCGTGATGGCCTCGCTGGGATCGACCCAGAAGGCGGTGCTGGCCGCCCCGCCCCAGGCGAACTCGCCGGCCGAGCACAGGACCTTGTTCTTGACGGGGTCCTGCACGACCGAGAAGCCCAGGCCGAAGCCGACCCCGGCGTAGGTCGACTCGGCGAATATGGGCCGGCCGATGGCCTCGAGGTCGACACCACCGGGAAGATGGTTTTCGGTCATGTAATCCAGGGTCCGGGGGCTCAGCAGGCGTGCTCCGTCCAGCTCTCCCCCGTTCAGCAGCATCTGGGTGAACCGGTGGTAGTCCCCGGCCGTGGACACCAGGCCTCCACCGCCGGAGAGGCAGTCCGGCGGGTTGGATCCGACCCGCCCGAGGTCGTCGTTGCGGACCGCCCTGCCGGTGCCGGGCTGGGGCACGTAGAGAGCGGCCAGGCGGCCGGAGTCGACCTCGGGCACGTGGAAGCCGGTGTCCACCATCCCCAGCGGGTCGAAGATGGCCTGACGGAAGAAGGAGTCGAGGCTCTGGCCCGAGGCCACCTCGACCACCCGGCCGAGCACGTCGGTGGCCACCGAGTAGTTCCACTCGGCCCCGGGGTGGAACAGCAGGGGCATCGACGCCCACCGCTCGCAGCAGGCGGACAGGTCGGCGCCAGCAGGCGTACCCCACTCGAAGCCGGCGATGCGGTACATCTCATCGACCGGGTGGGCGTGGTGGAAGCCGTAGGTGAGACCCGCCGTGTGGGTCAGCAGGTGCCAGATGCGCAGAGGCTCGACCGCCGGCACGGTCGCCGGACGCAAGGCGCTGCCGGCCTGGTAGACCCGCACGTCGGCGAAGGCGGGGATGAAGCGGCTGACCGGATCGCGCAGCTCGAAGTACCCCTGCTCGAGCAGCATCATCGCCGCCACCGACGTCACCGGCTTGGTCATCGAGAAGATCCGGAAGATGGTGTCCGGCTCGACGGGCAGGCCCGCTTCGAGGTCGCGGCTACCGAAGGTGCTCAGGTGCACGATCCGGCCCCGGCGGGCCACCAGCACCAGCCATCCCGGCAGGCGGCCGTCATCCACGTAGCGCTGGAAGTGTCGGTCGATCCGCTCCAGCCGACCCCGATCGAATCCGACCTCGGCCGCCTCGACCTCGACGCTGATCCCCATTGTCGCCCCCTTGATGTGCTGTCGGTGAGCCTCCCGGTCGGTGAGCCTGCCGGTCGGCGCAGCCTGCCGGTCGGCCTGATCGCCCGGTCGCCGACACTACGAGGTGCCAACCCCGCCCGGCGCCGGGTCGCCTGCGTTGGGCGCCCACCCCCGGTGGGGACCGACACCGCCCCCCCGGTCCGGACGGAGAAAATCCTCAGAAATCCGACCGGGTGTGCATGGACACCCCCCCGCCTCGGGTATGGATCGTCACAGCCCGAGGCGGTGGTCCCCCCAGCCCGCCGCTTCGGGCTCGTCCCATATTCGGGGCGGCTCGAACCGCCCTACACTGCCTGCCCTGAGGGTCAACTCACAGCGAGGGGCGCGCCCATGAAACAGTTGTCCGGCCTCGATGCCAGCTTCCTGTACATGGAGTCGGCCCGGCAGTTCGGCCATGTCTCCGGTCTCGCCATCTACGAGCGCCCTTCGGGCGACTACGACGCGTTCAGCGAGTGGCGCAGCCAGATCCAGCGCCGCCTCCACACCCTCGAGCCTCTGCGCCGTCGGCTGGTGGAGGTCCCGCTCAACATCGACCACCCCTTCTGGATCGAGGACCCCGACTTCGACCTCGACTACCACGTCCGCCACACGGCGGTACCAGCCCCCGGCCAGGGCGGCCAGCTGAGCGAGCTGGTGGCGCGGCTCATCTCCCATCCCCTCGACCGGCGCCGGCCCCTGTGGGAGACCTACGTCATAGAGGGGCTGGAGGACGACCGCTTTGCCGTGCTCACCAAGGTGCACCACGCCACCATCGACGGTGCCTCGGGGGCCGAGCTCATGACGATGATGCTCGACCACTCCCCCAGCGGGGACGAGGTGCCGCCTCCCGAGCAGGAGTGGTCGCCGGAGCGGGCGCCGGGCGATTTGGAGGTGCTCAACCGGGCCCTCTTCAGCCTGGCCCGCAAGCCCGGACGGGCCCTGCTGCTCACCACCAGGGTGGTGCGGGAGCTGGGGC
>DASRBO010000116.1:0-8869 GCA_035653595.1 Acidimicrobiales bacterium
CGAGGGCGAGTTGGTCGTGGTCGTGGAGGAGGGTGCGGAGGTGGTGGTGGTGCTCACCACGGCGGCGGGGACGGGCCGGGCCGGGCCGAGGCCCAGGGCGAAGGCCAGCCCGGCTGCTGCCAAGACGCATGCGGCTGCCCGCAACGGTCGCATTTGTTCAGTCTGACCGAGCCGACCACCGCGGTCGCGGAGCCGGCCGGCGCCGGCCGGTCAACCGGCCGGCCGGTGGCGCTGATAGCCATGGCCACGGTCCTGCCCTTCCTCGGCCTGGCCGTGCGCCTCGGGGCCTACCGGCACCACATTTTCCTGCGGGGCGACTTCGCCCTCATGGACCTGGCCGCCCGGCAGGCCGCCCGGTGGCACCAGCTGGTCGGGGCCTATGACCGCTTCGGCTGGCGCCACCCCGGCCCGGCCTACTTCTACCTCCTCGCCGGAGCCGGATCCGTCGTCGGACGGGGCCTTCCGGCCCAGGCGCAGTTCGTCTGCGCCCTGCTCCTCAACGCCGTGTCGGGAGCCCTGGCCGTCTGGCTCTTCGCCGGCACGGCACGCCGGCCGGTCGGCGCCGCCCTGGGGGTGGCGGCGCTGATCGCCGGGGCGACCGCGGTCCTCGGGCAGATCGTCATCCTGAACCCGTGGAACCCCTACGTCACGGTCATGCCACTGCTCGTCCTGGCGGGTCTCACCCTGAGGGCGGTGAGGGGTTCAGGGCCGGCCCTGGCAGGCTGCGCCCTGGTCGGCTCTCTGGTCATACAGACCGATCTGGGCACGGCTCCACTGGCGGTGCTGCTGTCGTTCTGCGCCGCGGTGGGCTTCGTCCTGGGTCGTCGGGTGCGCCGGGTCGGTGAAGGCGCCGGTGCCGAAGCACACGCGTCGAGTCTGAACGTCGTGCGCGCCTCGGGCACCGCCGGCCTTGCCGTGCTGACCCTCGTCTCGTGGCTGCCGGCCGTCGTCGATCAGGCTTCCGGACACCCGGGCAACCTCACCCTGATCTGGCGCTTCTTCACCGGCAACCATCCCCACGTCGGCCCGATGGGTGGCCTCGATCTCGTCGGCCGGGTGCAGGGCCTTCTGGTCGGCCTCCACGGGGTCGGTTGGGCCGGTCTCGTCCTGCCCGGGGCGCTCGGGCTGACGGCGCTGGTGTTGGGGCTCCGTCAGGCGTCGTTCGCCGCAGTCGGCTGCGGTCTGCTGTGCGTCATCGGCACGGGCGCTGCGGCGGCGGCGGCAGCCGACATCGTGGGACCACCATTTGCCTATCTGGTCACCTGGGCGGTCGTGCCCACCCTGACGGGCGCAGCCGGTCTGGTGATCGTCGCCGTCGACGGCCCGCTCAGGGGTAGAGCCGTGGTCGTGGGGGCCATTTGGGTGGTCGCCCTCTTCGGTTTGATCGTCAAGGTCGTCCTCATCCCACCCATGCCGCACTACGACGCCGGCGAGATCCGGCGGGCCTGGGCGGTGGTCGGGCCGGAGCTGCCGGCCAGCCGGCACCAGCCAATCCTGATCGACACCCTCGATCCCCTCGGGTGGGCGGTGGCGGCAGGTCTGGCCGACGAGGTGGTCGGCTCCGGCCGCCCCCTCCGGGTGGTACCAGGGTGGGAGTTCCAGTACGGGAGGGAATACATGGGGCCGGCGCGGTTCGAGATCCGCATCGGTCCACCGGAGGCCGGATCGCCCTCCTTCGGGGGCCAGTCCGTCGAGATGGCGCCGGTCGCGTCCGGCGGATGAGGAAGATCTTCCGGAAGGCTTCCGCGCCGGAAGGGGGCGCTGCCGAGACCGCCGCCCGTGGCCGGATACCCTTCCGGAAGGAAGTCGCGCCAGAACCCCAGGCTTCCGGAAGGAATCCGGTGGCTTCCGCATGGAATCCTTCCGGAAGCGCTTCCGCCCCGGAAGGGGAGCCGTTGGCTTCCTTCCGGAAGGAAGCCGGAAGCCATCTCCTTCCGGGGACCGGTCGCCGGAAGCCATCCGGAAGCCCTTCCCCGCCAAAGTGCCCACGGCTATGCTGTCTCTCATGCCCAGTGCTTCTGATACGTACACGGCCGCCCAGGCCGCCGAGCTGCTCGGGGTGAGCGAGCGCCGCATCCGCCAACTGGTGGCCGAAGGGAAGCTTCCGGGCCGGCGCGGAACCGACGGGGTCGTCCGCATCCGCCAGCAGGCGGTCAACGAGGAGCGCAAGAAGCGTCGGGCTTCCGCTCCCCGGAAGGCGGCCGCCACTCCGAGGGCCGCCAGGGCGGCGGCCCGACCCGCCCCGGTGGATGTCGACGAACTGGCTCAGGCGGTCGCCTCGGCCGTGGGCCAGCGCATCGAGGGACAGCTGGAGATCACCCGCAAGGCGGAGAGCCTCGTCCGTCAGGAGCTCGACGAGGAACGCGCCCGGCGGATGCAGGTGGAGGCGCAGTTGTCCGACGCCCAGCAGAAGATCGCCGAGCTGGAGTCACGCGCCGGCCGCGGCGGGCTGTTCGGTCGCAGGCGCCGCGCCGACACCTGAGGCCGAGCTCCTGGGAGATCGTTGCGCGGCGCCCTCGTTCGGCGTACAAATGAGTTCGGGTGGAGTACGGGCTTCGGCCCGTTACCCGTCAAAGGGGGGATCCACCCAATGAACGAGACCAAATGGGAGCGATACGGTGCCGGGGCCGGAGTCGCATTTGTCGTGCTCTTCGTCATCGGCACCTTCGTCGTGCCGATGCCACCCCACTTCGACGCCTCCAGCTCGAAGATGGCGTCGTACGTGTCGGACCACCGGCACGGCCTGATGGTGGCAACGCTGCTGGAGGGGTTCGCCGTGCTGGCGTTCCTCTGGTTCATCGGGCACCTCCGCCACGTCCTGCACCGGGCCGAAGGTGGAGCTGAGGCGCTGTCGCCGATTGTGTTCGCCTCCGGCGTCGCCCTGGCGGCGGTGGGGATGATGGCGGCACTCCCTCTGGCGACCCTTGCGTTCATGGCTGGGCATGCGGGCGACACCAGCGCCGCTGTCGTCCGCATGCTCTTCGAGATGAACTTCGTCCTGGGTTGCCTGGCTTCGTTGGCGGCCGGCCTGTTCACACTGGCCGCGTCCTGGTCGATGGTCAGGGGCGAGATGCTCAACACCAACCTCGGCTGGCTCGGACTGCTGTTCACCGCCTGCCTGTGGGTGTCGGGCTCCGCCGAGCTGTTCCTGTCGTCCTACAGCCGCGGTCTCGACGTGCTCAACCTGGTCGGCGTGCTCGGGTTCTGCCTCTGGATGCTGATGGCCAGCCTGGCCATGTACCAGCACCCGGAAGTGGAGCGGGCCGGCGCCCACCACCCCGTGTTTGCCTGACGGGTACCTCCGACCGGGGGTTCCGTCTCGCTGAGTCAGGAGCGGCGGGGGAGAAGAGGGTCCGGGTGAGTGCCCGGACCCTCTCTCATGTTCACACTCCGGCCAGTGCCCGACCCATCATGTCGATGAAGTTCGCGCTGTAGAAGCGGCTCCGCTCCTCGTCAGTCACGGACTCGAGGCTGCGACCGAACCGCCCCAGCGGATTGCGGCCCCCTTCGACATGGGGGTAGTCGGAGGAGAACATGCACACCTGGGGCCCCGTGTTGCGGATCACCCAGCCGGCATCCTCGTGCGGGTACGGGGTCACCCGGACCTGTCGGAGGATGTACTCGCTGGGCTTCAGCTCCAAGGACTGCAGCCTCGTCTCGTTCTTGCGGAAGGCGTCACCGGCCGAGTCGAGTGAACGCATGAGGCCGGGCACCCAGGAGGCGCCCTGCTCGATCACGCCGATGCGCAGCTCCGGGAACCGATCGAGCACACCGTCGATGATCATGGTCGCCAGCGTTTGCATCACCGGGTAGGGGATGGCCATGTAGTCCACGGAACGGAAGTTCCCATCCCCCCCGTGGAAGTCCGGCACCGGCGGGAGCCCGTTCTCGAAGTAAGCCGGATCGAGGAGCTGCCCGCCGCCACCGACATGGAACACGATGGGGACCCCGGCTTCCTGGGCCTGGGCCCAGACGGGATCGAGCCCGATGTGGGTCGGGGAGTGGCCCTTGGGACAGGCGGAGGCGATCATGAGGGCCTTGCAGCCCATCGCCAGCGCCTCGGCGGTGAAGGCATCTGACCGGTCGCAGTCGGCGAGAGGGACGTAGCCGACCGGCAGCAGGCGGGGATCGACGGAGCAGAAGTCGACGATGGCCCGGTTGTGGGCCCGGGCGATGCCGTAGGCGTAGTCGAGGTCGTCGCCGTGCTCGGCCTGGAGCAGGGCCTTGTTGGCGAAGGTGTTGAAGACCAGCTGGCTGGCGAAGCCGAGCATGTCGAGGGCGGCGGGGCGATCCTCCTTGATGAAGGACCCGGTGGCCGCCCAGTTCTTCCTCAGCATGATCTGCTCGGCATCCTCGGACCGGTAGTCGGGGTCGGCGTGCTTGCGGCGGAAGTGGCCGATCAGGTCGGACTCGCCCGGTGCCACCGTGCTCACGTAGAGCGGGGCCAGCCGGGCCCGGATGTCGGGATCGGCGTACTCGGTCAGCCAGTCCGGCGTCTCCATGACGTGGGCGTCGGCGTCGTGGATCAGACTCTCCGCATAGGGCACGGCCCTACCCCCTAGTGTTGTGGCTTTCCGCCCACAATGCCATGCCGGCCCCGGCGGGGCCGGGGCGCCGGGGAAGGAGACCGGGGAGCCCGGGGTGAATCCAGACCCTCGGGAACGCCGGCCCCCGACCGGGGCTGCGGTCGGGTGGGAGGCCGAGGAACCTGACAGGAGGTGCTCCAGCGCATGCGTGGCGGGAAGGTGGTGGCGGCCACCCTGGTGGTCATGGCGTCGGGCTGGGCCGGGGCCCTCGGTGCCCGGGCCGCGGCCGACGGGTCCTCGACCACCGCCCAGACCGCCATCACCGCCTCCACGACCAGCACCTCGGAGGCCGTTTCGCCGGGCTCCTCCACCACGACCACGGCCCAGGGGGGTGTCGCCACCTCCACGACCCGGCCCGGCACGACCACCACCACCGCCGGGGCCCAGGCCAGTAGCACCCCCACCACCATCGACGCCGGGCTGTGGTCGATGTCCCAGTCGGTCAGGCGCAGCGGCACCTCGAGCACGGCCGCCCTCCTGGCCGCCCTGGCACCGCTGTCGCGCTACGGGCTCACCCCGGTCCAGATAGCCATCGTGGGGATGGGCCAGTTCCCGGTCGCCGGCCCGGCGAGCTACAGCGACGACTGGCTGGAGTACCGATCGTTCCCCACGCCTCACCTGCACATGGGCGTGGATGTGGACGCCGCCTACGGCACCCCGTTGCGGTCGCCGGCCAGCGGGACCCTGCAGTACACCGACAGCGACCCTGACGGTTACGGCTTAACCGCCATGGTCACCGCCCCCGACCGGACCTTCTACGTGCTGGCCCACATGAGCGCCACCGTGTTGGGACTGACGAGCGGGGCGCCCGTCAAGCAGGGACAGGTCATCGGCTTCGTGGGCAGCTCCGGGGATGCCACCGGCCCCCACCTGCACTTCGAGGTGCACCCGAACGGGGGCGCCGGGGTCGATCCCAAGCCCATCCTCGACTCCTACCTTAACCAGGCCATCGCGGCAGCGCCGGCCGTCATCGCCGCCTTCGCCGGCCCGACCACGTCGCCCACGACCACAGCGGTCCCTGCGCCGGCGCCCCCGCCGTCATCCCAGTCCGAGGCCCTGTCCAGCACCCCTGCCCTCGCTCCCCGTCCGTGGTCGGCCGCCCCCCTGCTTCGAGCCCTGGCCCTCATCGGGGTGGTGGCGGCGGCGGGGGCGGCGTGGGAGACCTACCAGCGACGCCGGCCGCGCGCCGTGCCTGACTAGGTTTTCGGCGGTTTGGGCCGAGGCCGTATGCGGCACGAACAAGCGGTGGCAGTGACAGCGACCGCCGAGGCAGCCGCCCTCGACCTCGCCCCCCGACAGCTGCTCATCGAGGGGGCATGGCAGGCGACCGGGGCCAGCTTCGCCGTGGAGGACCCGGCGACGGGGGAAACGCTCGCCAGCGTGGCCGACGCCGGGCCGGACGAGGCGCTGGCGGCGCTGGAGGCGGCGGCCGCTGCCCAGGACGGCTGGGCCGCAACCGCCCCACGGGCCCGGGGGGAGATCCTGCGGACCGCCTTCGAGTCCCTGACCGCCAACAGCGACGCCCTGGCTCTGCTGATGACCCTCGAGATGGGCAAGCCGCTCGAGCACTCCAGGGCCGAGGTCGCCTATGCCGCCGAGTTCTTCCGCTGGTTCTCCGAGGAGGCCGTCCGAGTCGCCGGGCGCTACATGGTGGCGCCAGACGGGCGGGGGCGGCTGCTGACCCTCAGACAACCGGTAGGGCCGTGCCTTCTCATCACCCCGTGGAACTTCCCCCTGGCCATGGGAACCCGCAAGATCGGGCCGGCGGTGGCGGCGGGCTGCACCATGGTCATCAAGCCCGCCGGCCTCACGCCGCTGTCGATGCTCGCCCTGGCCCGCCTGCTCGAGGATGCCGGGCTGCCGCCCGGTGTCCTCAATGTGGTCACCACCAGCTCATCGGACCGGACCACGGCCCCGCTGTTCGCCGACCGCCGGCTGCGCAAGGTGTCCTTCACCGGGTCGACCGAGGTCGGAAGGCGCCTCATCGGACAGTCGGCCGACCGGGTTCTGCGGGTATCGATGGAGCTCGGTGGCAATGCCCCGTTCCTCGTCTTCGAGGATGCCGACCTCGAAGCCGCCGTCGAGGGCGCCGTGGTGGCCAAAATGCGCAACGTCGGAGAGGCGTGCACCGCCGCCAACCGGTTCCACGTCGCCGAGGCGGTGGCCGACGAGTTCAGCCGACGGCTCGCCCGGCGTCTGGGTTCGATGAAGGTTGGCCGGGGCACCGAGACCGGTGTCGAGGTCGGCCCGCTGGTCGACGAGGCCACCAGGTCCAAGGTCGACGAGCTGGTCGGAGACGCCACCGCCCGCGGCGCCCGAGCCCTGGTCGGCGGGCACACCCTCGACGGTCGGGGCTACTTCTACGCCCCGACCGTGCTGGCCGACGTGGCACCCGACAGCCGCCTGCTGAGGGAGGAGATCTTCGGACCTGTCGCCCCGGTGACCACCTTCTCCACCGAGGAGGAGGCCCTGAGGTCGGCCAACGACACCGAGTTCGGTCTGGTCGCCTACGTCTACACCACCGACCTCGACCGGGCCCTCCGGGTGGCCGAGCGATTGGAGACCGGCATGGTCGGGCTCAACCGAGGGATGGTCTCCAACCCGGCGGCCCCGTTCGGAGGCGTCAAGGAGTCGGGCATCGGGCGCGAGGGCGGCTTCGAGGGCATAGGCGAGTACCTCGAGACCAAGTACGTCGCCCTCGGGGCCTGAGGCGGGCCGGTCACAAGCGGGCGTAGTGCCCGAGCGCCTCGGTCACAGTCGCCTCCTGCACTCCGGGCTCAGCGGCCACCGCCGCCAGCCAGTCCGGCCGGACCAGGGCGGCGACGGTGATGGGGTCGGCCAGGTCGGACAGGGAGATGGCCTGGCGGGCGAAGGAGGTGGCGTAGTCGGGGGGACGGAGGTCGCGGCTGAGCTCGAGCAGGGCGAAAGGGTCAGGCGTCCGGTCCCCGGCGGCGGCGGGGCTGCCCACGTACGGAGAGCCCGGCGCCGGGCCGCCTCCCGCCAGGCCCGGCCCATCGGCCAGGACGGCCCCTCGTACCAGCTCCGGCCGGGCGCCGGCGATGAGCAGGGCGACGTAGGCGCCCAGCCCCCGGCCGACCACGGTGGCCGGGCCCAGGTGGGCCAGGGCCGTGTCGACGTCGCCCATGAGGACCTCCGAGGTGTAGCCCCCGCCGGCGGGTACCTCGGAGTCGCCGTGGCCGGTGAAGTCGAGCCCGTTGATCGACCCCGGCCACCCCGTCGCCCACTCCGGGACCGATGCCGGGCTGCGCTCACCCAGACCGTGCAGGATCAGCAGCGCGGGCCCGTCACCCTCGCGCAGGCGCTGCAGGGCCAGGGACACCCGGACGTGACGGAGCCGCACGGCGCTGCTCATGCCAGGAACTCGAGCACGGCCTTGGCCACCTCGTCGGGCTTCTCGATGTGGACGAAGTGGCCGGTGTCGGCCAGGGTCATCAGCTCGGCGCCAGCAGGCAGGTAGGGCAGGACGTCATCCGGGGTGGTGCCCCAGCCCATCTGCTCCATGACCAGGCCAAGCACCCCGAGCATCGGCACCCCCAGGCCCGGCATGCGGTGCAGGTTCCACTCGGGACGCCACGGCCCGAATCCACCCATCCGCAGGGCCGGGTCGATCTTCCACCGCCACCCGTCCGGGTCCCGCCTGGCCCCCACGGTCACCAGGTACCGGAGCCAGTCATGGGGAAGCCTCGGGTTCATGCGGGCCCGGCGGGAGGCCAGCTCCTCGAGGGTGCCTGGCTTCCGGCTGGCCTCGGCCGCCCGGCGACGGTGGTCCAGCCACAAGGCCAGCTCGCCCGCCCGCATCCGGGTCCGTTCATGGTCGGCAATGTCGGGCTGCTGGCGCTTGGAGGGCAGTCCGTCCAGGTTGACCAGGTGGCTCACCCGGTGGGGGCAGGCGTCGGCGAGCTGCAACAGGATGCTCCCGCCCTTGGAGTGTCCGATGACCGGCATGGGCTCGGCTCCGACGCTGTCCATGACCGCCACCGCGTCCCGCAGGTCGGCGTCCCAGCTGTAGAGGGCGGCGTGCTGGGAGTCGCCGTGGCCCCGTTGGTCCCAGGACACCACCCGCCAGCCCCCCTGGGCCAAAAGCGGGGCGAACACGTCGAAGGTGCGGCTGAAGTCGAAGCCGCCGTGGGCCAGCAGGAGCGGGCGATCGCCGGCGGCGCCCCACTCGTTCACGTGCAGGGCCAGACCATGGCTGGAGACGCGCCGGGTGCGGTCGGGGTTCTGGGCCCTGGGGTAGCTGACGGCGTCGTGGGGCTCGTTCG
>DASRBO010000117.1:0-13245 GCA_035653595.1 Acidimicrobiales bacterium
TCCTCATTTCGTCTCCTTCGTCCGGTCTGGACGTCAGAGAGCTTTCAGTTCGGAGGACCGGGTGGGGGAAGCTGATCGAGGGGTGGGGGAATTAGCTGATCGTCCCGCCCCTCTGGTGGGGGAATTTCTTGATCGTCAGCAGCGCCACCCTGGCAGCGTCACTCGCCCCTGGGGGCCTCCGGCAAGGGATCGATTTCGGGCGGTGCTACGGGCTTCGCCACACTGCCCCAGTCCGCCCCGGCGATGGCCGCATTGATCGCCTCCGCCGCTTGTCCCGCCCCGGGGCCAATGGTGACCCCGAAGCTGGCACCGTCGGTCATCTCCACCACCAGAACGGGTCCGCTGCGGACCACTACCCGGGTGTGTCCGGGCAGGGCCCGGTAGCCATAGCCGAAGAGGGGCAGAGCCTTGCCCTCCTGCACCCGCACCGAGCGGATCCTGGCGATGGGTATGTGGCGCACCGGCCAACCCCAGGGCCCGAAGCCCACGGACAATCCGTCAGGTCCGGCCACCACCCTGATGCTGAACGACGCCATGAGGCCGACCACGCCGATGACCACGCTGGTCCAGACCCGGCGACCGAGCGGCCATTCCGGATGCTTCGGTCGGTAGGCTCCGATGGGCCCGAAGCGCCGACCACGGATGTAGGCAGCCCGATTGGCCGTGTCCAGGAATATCAGTCCGGTTAAGGTGGCGAACACCGCCGGATTGGACACCCTGGCCACGAAGACTTTGGCCGGCTCGGTGGTCATCGCAGCTCCCGGATCATCTCGATCAGCTCCTCCCGGCTGAGCCCCTGACGACGGGCCAGGCGGGCCAGCTCCTTGGCTCGGGTCACCAGTTCGGCTCTTCCGCCCGCGCCGGAGGCCACCGTGATGCCCCGGCCCCGCCGGAACTCCAGCGCGCCCTCGTCCCTCAAGGCCCGCAGCGCCCGAAGGACGGTGTTGGCGTTGACCCCCAATGCCGCGGCAAGGTCTCGTGCCGGTGGCAGGCGGTCACCCGGCTTGCATTGGCCCTCGATGATCGCCCGTCGGATCGAGCCCGCCGCCTGCTCGTGGAGGGGGGTGTCATCGTTCGGGTCCAGTGACACCAGCAACATAGTGCTACTTACGCTAGCACAACCGGTATCCCCACACGGTTCGGGGACCTCGGCCATCGCCGACCCTGGACCCAGGCGGCTAATGCTGAGCGGCCGTCATCGCCGCCGGTACCGACGCCGCCAGGATCTCAACCAGGCGCCGCTTGGACAGGTCTCGATTGGCCAGCCAGTCGAGGCAGGCACCTTCCAGGAACCCGACCCACCCCCGCAGGACGGTGCGCGGGGCCGGGGTCAACTTGCGGATCCCGAAGCCCCGCGCCAGGCGGGCCACCACGTCGGCCCGGGAAGCTTCGATGATGGCCTGGACGTCGGGATCCGAGCTGAGCCCGCCCTGCAGGACGGCGCGGTAGGCATCGGCATTGACGTCGATCCAGTCGACATGCGCTTCGAGCGAGCGTTGCAAGGCGACGGCGGGCGGCAGGTCTTCCAAGACAGTGCTCGCCGTCCTTAGCTCCTCGGCCGCAAAGTGCACCGCCGCCAGGTATAAGTCGGACTTCGTCGGGAAGTAGTAGTAGAGGAGCGGCTTGGAGGCACCGGCTAGAGATGCCACCTCCTCCATCGAGACGTCCTCCCAAGGTCGAGTCCCGATGAGAGCCAGACAGGCTCGGAGCAGTTCCCTCTGACGCTCCTCCACGCCCAGGCGACGCCGCGATCGGAGTTCGCGCCCGCGGGAGTTCCCGGAAGCGGTCTTGTCCTCTGCCGTCCGGCCCATGAGCCCATCCCGTCACTGCTTTGGTCCGCCGACCCTATACTGACTCTACGTCTAATAGTAACGGTGGGAGGACGGCATGACCCCGGTGATCGAGGACTTCAACGTGTCGCGCCTGGAAGTAGCCCAGCGGAGCGAGGCCTCCGAGGATGCCCTGGAGCGATCCGACAGCCCCCGCCACCGCTACCTGCCACGGGCCTGGAAGGAGATTCTGGATCCGTCCCTCACCGGTGAAGACCCGGTAGGCCGTTTCAGGCTGGTCACCCAACTCGGCTTTGATGGCCGCGTTCAGGTGCCCGCGCTCCACGGGCATAGGACGGCTGGCCAAGCCCGGAAGCTCCTCGATCCATTCATCGAGTCTTTGCCCGCCTTCGAGCTCGCGCTGGTGGCCCGATGAGGGCCGTCGCCTGCCAGGACGGCAACCTCGAGGTGGTGGAGCTGGCCGACCCTCAGCCTGGTCCCGGCCAGGTCCTCTTAGAGGTCACGGGCTGTGGGATCTGCGGCTCGGATCTTCACGCCCGCCACCACGCCGACGCCCAGGCAGATGTCCTGGCCGAGGTCGGCTACGCCGGCTTCGCCCGCTCATCCCAACAGGTGGTCTTCGGCCACGAGTTCACCGGCCGGGTCGCCGGTTACGGGCAAGACGCCTCCCGCAAGGTCCCCCTCGGCGCAGCCGTGGTGGCCCTGCCGCTTCGGACGAACGGCCGCGACATCCACCCGATCGGTCTGTCCAGCCATGCTCCCGGCGCCTATGCCGAAGCGGTCCTGGTTGAAGAGGCCTTCATGTTCCGGATACCCGACGGCCTGACCACGGAGTTGGCGGCCCTCACCGAGCCCATGGCCGTGGCCCTTCACGCTGTCCGCCGATCGGAGATAGCCAGGAAAGACGCAGCCGTCGTCATCGGGTGCGGTCCGGTCGGGCTGGCCGTCATCGCCATGCTCAAGGCATCGGGCGTGTCCACCGTCGTGGCCAGCGACTTCTCAGCCGGTCGGCGGGCCCTGGCGAGCGCCTGTGGGGCCGATGTCGTGGTCGACCCAGCCGAGGGTTCACCCATCTCAGCACTGTCCGGACGGGGTTACGCCACCTCGATGTCGGCCGGCGCCCTGGCTGGGCTCGGGGCCATGAAGAAGCTCCGCCAGCTGCCATTGCCCTGGGACCTCAGCCTGCGGGTGCTCGAGAGCCTCGGGGCCACCAAGCCCAAGCGCCCGGTGATCTTCGAGTGCGTAGGTCTTCCCGGAGTCATCGAGAGCATCTTGACGACCGCACCCTTAGGTTCACGAGTGGTGATTGCCGGTGTGTGCATGCAGCCCGACACCTTCCGCCCCGCCGTCGCCATCAACAAGGAGCTAGATCTGCGGTTCGCCGTCGGCTACACCCCACTCGAGTTCCACGACACCCTGCGCATGCTCGCCGACGGCAAGGTCAAGGCCGGTCCGCTGGTCACCGGCTCCGTAGGGCTGGAGGGCGTCGGAACGCCTTCGACGAACTCGGGAGTCCCGGCCAGCACGCCAAAATCGTTATCGATCCCCGGTTGAGTGGAAACACGATAGGCCCGGCACAGTCCCACTGAGCCGCCGACAGGGTGCCCGGGTCACCGATCCATATGCCAACGTCCCGAAATCGCAACACTCGGTCCGGCGAGAGCGGAGCGGCGCTTTATTGTCAGTCGTCGGCGCGCGGGTGATGCCGAGCCGGGTCGCCCTACCTGGTCGTAATGCGGCCCCTGACCACCTCGGCGTCGGCTGAATGGATGGCGCCGGCCGCTCACCTCCTGGTAGCCCTCCGCTCCCTTGCCGGCGACGACAAGGACTTCCTGCGGATCGGCGTGACCGATGGCCAGCTCGATGGCCGCGGTAAACGCTCGCAAATCGGCGGGCCCCCCCTACCAGACCACGTCGGCACCGATCGCCTGAAGGAGCTTCAGGTTTGCCGCCTCGGCTGCTCCCACCCGGTTGGTCATCAGGATCGAACACAGACCACTCTCTGGCATCCAGAGGAGCGACGAGCTGAAGCCCAGTACGCCACCTCCGTGGCCGACAATCGGCCCTGCGTCGCTCCGGGCCAGGAGCCACCCAAACCCCTGGTGGCCGCCGCCGTCCCGCTCGGCCTGGGGCGACAACGCCTCTTCGGCCAGGCCAGCCGGCAACAGTCCTCGCCAGCCGGCCACGAAGTGAGCGAGGTCCTCCAGGGTGGTGCAAAGGCCTCCGGCCGCCGGCACACTGGGAACCTTGCGAGCCACCGCTTCGGCCCGGCCATCGGTGACCTCATAGCCGGGGCCGACGTCGTCCGGCCAGATCGTCGCTAGGGAGGACGAGGACATTCCGAGGGGCCCGAGGACCCGCTCGGTCAGGACCCGAGGGATGTCGGAGGCACAGGCCCCGGCGATGACCTCGCCCAGCACCGTGTAGCCCCCGTTGCTATAGACCCGCGACGTGCCGGGTTCAAAATCCACCTTCACGACATCGCCCAGGACGGTCGCTGGCGAGTCCGGCGCCGCGTCGGCGAAGTGCTCGAAGTCCGAAGAGACTCCTCCGGTATGGGTCAGGAGGTGGCGGATCGTGACCCGCTCGTCGGCCAGCTTGAGCCGCCGCAGGTAGGTGTTGGCAGATTCGTCCAGGCGCAAGGCGCCCTCGCCTATCAGCTGCAGGGCGGCGGTGGCGGTCAACAGCTTGGTGATGGACCCGGCCAGCATGCGGTCGTGCCAGGACGCGGCTCGGCCGGCCTCCAGGTCCGAGAAGCCCCCGGCCAGTCGCCACAACCGGCGTCCGCCGTCCCCGGCGAAGCCCGCGGCCACGACTCCGACCCATCCCTGGGAGCGGTACTCGGCTCGGAGGACCTCGCTGACCGTCAAGGCATCGCCGTCCAACGCCCAGGGCGGATCAGCCAGGCGAGAGTCCTCGAGGGGCTTGGAGAGGGCGGTGATGAGCAGTCCCGTGAATCGGTGGGCGGCTGCGGCTCTACACGCGCCGAGGCGACCATGTCGTCATAGACGACCTCGACCGACAAGTCCTGGTCTTGGCGGCCCGTAACTGGTCGGCTGAGGATCTGAGCCAGACCCTGGTCCAAGCCGGCCTGGAGCCGTTGGTATGGGACCTCGGCGAGGAAACGTTCGGAGAAACCTTCCTTGGCCGCGTCCTCGTCGAAGGTGCCGTCGAGCACCTTGCTGACGAACCAGTCGTAGCGATCTCCAGCCGGCGTAGCCACTCGCAACCCCCGGGTCCGTCTCGCTCCAGATCGTAAACGGTCGAGGGTGCGATCACCGGAACGCCCGACGCCGCTCCTCCCGACCCCCGCAGTCAGGGAGCCTCACCTGGACCACCGCGCACCAGAGCGCATCACCGGAGCCGCGCTGGCGAGGACTCCGGGCCCGTCTCGGTTTATTGGTCGCGCCGAACCTCGTGCCGGTAGGAAAGGAGAAGGCGGGAGAGCTCGGCCGCCGGCGCCGCGCCACACTCGCCCCGAGTCTCCCAGACGAGTAAGGAGCCTGGTCAGTGCGGTCCGTACTTCTCGCCATGATGCTGATCTGCGTCTGGCGCTACCACGCCCTCAGGCAGGGGTGCTTGGAGACCAACCCGACGACCGTCGGGGTCGACAATCACGGCTGCCATCACGCCCCAGTGTTCCGGATGGAAGCTCTCCTCGAAGGTCATCGGCCGCTCGGGGGCGAAGCTCGACGAATCGGCGACCTTTAGGATCGGCGTCCAGTGCAACTCGGTGTCGTGTTGTTCCTGGATGAACACAAACGGTCCGCCCGCGGGATGCTCCCAGGTCCCCGACCCGTGGTCTGTCTCGAAGACATTCTTGAACCCGAGAGAGGCCCAGAACGACGCGGTGGCCCCGTAGTTCCTGGTGTGAACGACAAACCCCTCGATGCCTTCAGTGGCCATGCTTCCCCTCCTCCTGTGACCCGGCGAGATATCGCCGAAGCGCTTCTTGGACAATGGCGGACAGCGACTGCTCTGTATCGACGGCGTGATGCTTGACGTCCCGAATGAGGTCAGCAGGCAGGTAGACGTTGAACTGCCTCAGGTCGCTGCGCGCTACCATACTAGGATCCTACTCTTCTAGACACCCAAGCCGCAATAGGCCATCTCCCACCGGGCGCCGGGCAGAAAGGCGTCATGAACCTCCAGGGGTGGCCCTCCCCGAGCACCGACCCTCCAGACATAACGTCCAACAAATGGCTCGCCAGAAACTGATCATGATCAGCGGGGCCGCTCCCGGTCTCGGCAAGTCGAGCCTCGCCGCCGGGCTGGCCCGACGCTGGCGCGACCGGGGTCTTCGAGTAGAGCTGTTCGAGGAGGACGACATCCTGGAACGAGCTGAGTTCGCCGACCTCATCGGCATCTGGCGCGCTGGGAACCGCCCCTCTCTCGATGTGGTGCTAGACGCCGCCGCACGGTATCTGGACTCCTGCCGGGCCGCAGAGGCTGACGTCTATGTCCAAGACGCCCTGTTCCCCTTCCTTGCCTCCCTGTTCGCCTGGGGATACAGCGACGAGGACACCTCTGCTTTCCTTGACCGCTTGGCAGAGGCAGCTGAGAGCTTCGAGTTGCTCCAGGTGCATCTGGTCGGGCCGGCCCAGGACTCCATTCCCCGGGCGGCTGCGCGGGAGGGTGAAGGCTGGCTGGAGGCGATGATCGAGCGGGCGCAGAGCTGGGCTGGCGCTCAGCAGGTCACTGACCTGGCTTCCCTGGCCCAGTTCTTCTCCCTCACCGATGGCCGGGCTCGGCGACTCCTCCGCCGGGCTCCCTGGGCGAGTTTCACACTGGATGCCGACCGTCCTCAGAGCTCCGTCGAGGAGGAGGCGGCAGAACTACTAGAACCACTGATCGCAGGAGACGACCGGCTGCCTCGCTACGACGAACTTCGTGACGAGGCACTGCACCGCTCTCTCAAGGGCTGGGACTTTTCCTGGCTACGCCCCCGCGCGGCCGTGGTGGCCACCCTGCCATGGTCCTATCCCCGGGTCGTGGCCGACCTCGCCCGAGATCGCGCCCGGATATTGGACATGGGAACGGGCGGTGGCGAGGTTTTGTCCCGACTTACCGCCAGGGCGAGCTTCACGGTCGCTAATGAGGCTTGGCCACCCAACGTTCGAGTGGCGGCGACCAACCTGGCTGGCTTGAAGGTCCCGGTTGTTCAGGACGAAGGCGCAGCGGACAACTTCAACCAGGACGGCGTCCGTGGCCGGCTGCCCTACCGGAGCGGGGCATTCCACCTGGTCAGCAACCGCCACGAGGCTTTCCTTGCCTCCGAGGTCTTCCGAGTCCTGGCGCCCGGAGGGCTGTTCGTCACCCAGCAGGTCGACCACCACAGCTACGACGACCTTTATGCGGCCCTGGAACTCGATCCTCCCGCCGATCCGGAGAGCTGGCTGAGCCTGGCGGGGGCGCAGGTGAGCGAGGTGGGCTTCCAGGTGATCGTGGGGCAAAGAGGAGAAGAGCATCAGGCCTTCGCCGATGTTGGCGCGCTCATCTGGTACCTCCGGGCCGTTCCTTGGATCATGCCAGAGTTTCATCACGTCGAGTTCCGCGGGATCCTGCAACGGCTCCACGTCATGATGCGACGTTCACCCGTGGTCGTCCGCCAGCGTCGGTTCCTATTGATAGCCCGCAAACCGACCGAATCCTGATCTGCGCAGATCGCAAGCGTCCGTGCCGACGACATCTGTCCCTCAAGTGACATCTGTCCCTCAAGCTCCGACGAGTGCCCCCGGCGACGGCAAGGACTCCTGGACGAGCTCTAAGAGGCTCGACTACGGAACGGACAGTCTCGTGCGGCCGCAGGCCGTCGACAGCAATCAATGCCGTGAGCCGGTCGCCACCGCGCCCTCGGCCATGGGGGCTTGATTGCGTCCGGTCGAACCGATGCCCAGCTTCCTGGTCGTGCCGCGAGTCACTGATGAGGGCGAGGGGGTACGAACCCTCCAGACCGGCCATTGACACTCTAGTCTCCGAAGACCATTCGTGAATTGGTCCTGTCTAATCAGCTCGGGACCGTTGACAATCGTTGCGTCCGTATCGAGTGGATCGCGGCGAAGGGCCGGGAAAATGAGTTTCGAAGATCGCCGTCAGAGTCTGCGGTTGTCGCGGGGCCGACGCCTCAGCGGACGGGTGACTCGGATCGGGACCGCGGTGGCCATCGGAGTGCTTGGAGCCCTGGCGCCAATGGGGCTGCACCAATCCGCGCCGGCTGTGGCGGCTGGCTCGTCCAGTCCTCCGTGGGTACAGATAACGCCCACGCAGTTTCCGGCAGCGCGGAGCGGGGCCGCGATGGCCTACTCCCCAGCGATCCATGGGGTGATGATGTTTGGAGGCAGCGACGGGACGACTGACCTCTCCGACTTGTGGTTGTGGGACGGGACGGGCTGCGACAGGCCGTGTGACGGGTGGTATCTACTATCGCGCGGCGGGACGTCCTCGAATCCGAGTCCTGCCGCTAGGCACGGGGCCGCGATGGCCAAGTTCGTGCGAGGCGCGCAGACCTACCTATTGCTGTTTGGGGGAAGCAGCAACGGCACAGACATGGCGGATACCTGGGAGCTGAACGGCAGCGCCTGGAGCCAAGTCGCGTCTCCTCCGCAGGCAGCCCCTCCGGCTCGCGACAGCGCAGCGATGGCCTACGACACGGCCACCCACCAGTTGATTCTCTTCGGTGGGACGGCCAACGGTGCTGATTTGTCCGACACGTGGACATGGAACGGGAACAGATGGAACCAGCTGAGTCCGGCGACCGTCCCACCTGCCAGACACGGGGCCACGCTCGGCACGGATCCGGTCACCGGCGCACTAGTCCTCTTCGGCGGAATGGCCAACGGCGCTGATCTGTCCGACACGTGGACCTGGGACGGAAGCAATAACAACTGGGTTGAGGACACCCCGGCGACCAGCCCGCCCGCGCGGGACGGCGCCGTCGCCGGCTATGACGCTGGGACTGGTCAGTTGATCCTCTTTGGTGGGTCCAGCGCCGGCTCTGACCTCGCCGATACATGGGCTTGGGACGGGGTCAGCTGGACCCAGCTGCAGCCTCCGACTTCACCTTCCGGTCGGGATGGCGCGGCCTTCGCCTACCAACCTGACACTGGCCAAACGGTCATCTTTGGTGGTACCAGTGCCGGGGCCACCCTCAGTGATACCTGGGCGTATCTGACTCCCCCGGTGGTATCCCTCGGCAACCTCGGCTGCGGCCATTCCGAGGCCGATCGTGTGCTCAGCAACGGGGACGTGGTGGGCCAGAGTTGCCTGGCTTCAGGCGCGTCGAGGGTGTTCTATTGGACTTCCAAGGGCGGCGTGATGACCGATATCGGCACCCTGGGCGGCAATTCGACCGACCTGATTCCGGGAGTCAGCGGGACCTGCGGTTGCTACCAGTTCGATGTCAACGACTCCGGCCAAGTCGCCGGCGAGAGCCAAACACCGTCTCTTCGGTCTCACGCCTTCATGTGGAGCCAGAGCGGCGGCATGACCGACTTAGGGGTCCTCCCGGGCGACGACATCTCTGCCGCCACCGGCATCAACAGCATTGGCCAGGTGGTTGGCTACAGCATTTCTTTGACGACCAGCCAAACGGAGGCCTTCTCCTGGACCGCGCCAGGTCCAATGGTTCCGCTCGCGCCCGGATACTCCTACAGCCGAGCCGAGGCGGTCAACGACAACGGACAAGTAGTAGGCACCGCCCAGAGTTCCGACGGCGTCGATCACGCCTTCCTGTGGAGCGCTTCGGCAGGCATGGTTGACCTGGGCCATCTACCCGGCGACGTGAGTGCCGAGGCCTATGCCATCAATGGCTCCGGTCAGGTCGTGGGCACCAGCAACGACGCCAATGGTGACACCCACCCATTTTTCTGGACGGCTCCTGGCCCCATGATCGACCTAGGCACGCTGGGGAACGGGACCGACGACGAGGCACTCGCCTTGAATGACAACGGCCAAGTCGTGGGCTCTGGGATAACAAGCAACAGCGTCCAGCACGCGTTCCTCTGGACCCAGAGTGGCGGGATGATTGACCTCGGGGCGACGGTTGAAGGCGCCGTGTTCCAGTCAAGCACTGCCGACACGATAAACGATCTGGGACAGGTGGGCGGGCAGGTGGTCGCCGCCACCGGCCAGGCCGAAGGCTTCATCTGGACTGCTGCCAGAGGCATGACGCCAGCGGGGGTAGCTGGTGGAGACCCGAGTAGTGAGGTCAAGGACGTCAATAGCAAGGGCGTCGCAGCCGGAGATAGCACCACCGATGCAGGCCCGATCGGCGCTGTCACGTGGAACCCCAATGCGACGAAGGGTATGAGTCTGGGAAGCTCGAGCAATCCTTCTGTCATCGGCCAGCAGGTGACGTACACCGCGGCGGTGGCGCCTATCCCCGACGGAGGGACGGTGACGTTCATGGAGAGCTCGTTCCCCATTTCCGGATGCGCGGCGATCCCGGTCGATCCTTCCAATGGCTCAGCCAGCTGCTCGGTGATGTACTCAGCCCTCGGCAGACACTCGATTAGCGCGAGCTACTCCGGAGACGCCTCATTCGGCCCAAGGGAAGCAGTACCGCTGACCCAGAGCGTGACCTATGGGGTCGCCGCCCTATACAACCAAACAGCGAAACACAACAGCGGCGCGAGTGTGCCCCTAAGGATGGAGCTCACTGACTTCACTGGCAAGAATCTATCCGCCTCACAGGTGAGGGTTACGTTTGTGAGCCTGACGCCCTCTCCCGCTCCCGGCTACCCGCCACCGAGCGGATCGAGCTTCACCTTCATGAATCTCGACAGCGGGCCCGGGTATCAGCTCAATGTCAAGACGTCCGGCTATCCGCCGCGTACCTACACGCTTCGCTTCTCCGTATCCGGGGATCTCGTGACACACGTCCTCCAGTTCGTGGTCAACCCCTCTTGATGAAGTCCCTGACCTGAGCCGAACGAAGAACGGGGGTCCCGCACGGTTCGGGCGACCAAGGCTGTCTCGTTGAGACCACCACCTGCGGGAGCGAATGGCATCACAGGAGCCCTCAGAGCGTCGCCTGGATGTCTTTCGTGAGCAGATAGAGGTCGATGCCGTCCGCCTCATCGAAGGGCTGGAAGCCGAAGCGCTGCCACCCGACCCCCGCCGCCGACGTCAGGGCAATGACGACGACGGCCCGGCACGCCGTTGAGACATTGAGCTCGACAGCGGTCGCGAGGGCATGAGCGACGAGCGCCACACCCGGCCTGGCCACAGATCGGTCGACCGCCAGGCGACCAATTAGTAGGGCCGGAATCGGATCCGGGGCGCCCTTCGACAGGCCTTCTGGCGCAGCCGAGGTCAATTCCCGTCATAGAAAAGGTTGGCGTAGGCGACGACCCGTCCGTCGGTATCGGTGATGACCCACGTAGCGGCGGTGCCCCCGCGCCGGCTCTGGCCGGCGTAATCGACGAATCCACTCGTCGAGGACGGGCTCCCCGCAGTCGAACTGGCCGCGACCGGGCCATAGCCGTCTTCCTCGACAAGGAGATGGCCGCGGCGCCACAGGCCCGTGAAGCCCCGAACGTCACTCCGATCCGCGAACGCATGTGGGCCGAAAGTGGGCCAGTTATGGGTCAGTCGCACGGAAGCAACGCCGCAGAAGAGGCCCGTACCCCCTCTGATCAGGGGGAACAGGTGGAGGCGGCGCCGGGAATCGAACCCGGGTACAGGGCTTTGCAGGCTTATAGCTGTGCCGGCGCCGCCCGTGCATCCTCGCAGGTCAGGGCCCTGAGGCGGGCTGGGAAACGACCGCACCGGCGCCGGCGTGACACAAACGTGACACACGAGGTCCGCTCCACGATCGGCCCGGCCAGCCTCCCCCGCAGTCCTGCGAAGGCCAGAGCCTCGGAAAGAGTTACGGAGCCACCACTCTTCGTCGTCGTGGTTCGACCTGCCAACAGCACCCGCTCACACGTTCGCCCAGCGTGCGTGGGCGAAATCGGCTCTGAGGACCGGCTGCTGGGCGGGTGCAGAAGGGTCGAGGCGCGGACGCGTGTTTTCCGCTACGTGCTCTACGGCGGCAGCGGGCAACCAGGGTGGCGGACACCGCTGCTCAGTCTCGCACGCCGGTCAGGTCACGAGGATGTCCCGTCTGGCGTGGATTTTCGAGGATGACGGCCCCCGGTCAGTGGAGGGCTATGCGGCCTCCTTCCTGCCGGAGGAACGACGCGGTGTCGTCGCGGCGATGTGAGCTTCCAGCGCGGCACGGAGACTGCGCAAGTGAAGGTGGCCGTTGACTCTCCGGAACTGCTTGCGGGCCTCGACCATGCCTGCCGCGCACCAGCGCAGGGCCATGGTGCCGTCCTTCCACCGCTTGACGTTGGCGCAATGGTCCCGGCAGATCTCGATCATGGACTCGATTAACCGGCCAATCGGCCCGAGTCAAGACCCAACTGTCCCGGCGCGCGGCTCGAGGAGCCGCACAAAGCCGTCAAGGGCCTCTGCTACCCGGCGATGTCTCGCGGCCTCACTCACCCAGGCCCGACCGTCGGCATCGGCGGCCAGCGCTCTGACATCCTCGGCCTGGGCCCGCAGGGCGGCGAGCGCGTCAGGGGCCGGGACGAAGTTGTCGCAGGTCTCACAGACATTGGCGTAGGGACAAGCTCCCGCGGCGAGATGACGCGTGCAGTAGCCGGTGCCGAGGCGAGTCTTCAGGAACTCCGAGGCCATCCACTGGACCTTGTCGGGAACGGCCGGACGTCCGGCAGGAGCGACAGGGATGAGGCGGCGCAACTTGCCCATGGCTTCGTCGTATGACCGTCGCAGGGTCGGTGAGGCGAGCGCCGCGTAGCGTAGGGTCATCTCGGGAGTCACGTGGCCGAGGAGGGCCATGAGACCCTGGAGGCTCATGCCGGCGTTGCGACTACGGGGCGACGGGCACCTGGCTGCGGGTGCCGCTCGGCAAGCTCGGCACAGAACGCTCCGTTCCCTTGGACGCCGACACGGTCGCTGTCTTGGACGAATGGATGGCCGGGCGGGGCTCCCAGCGGGCCCATCCGAACCCTCACACCGGCAGGCCTGCGGACTACCTGTTCACGGAACGGGGGCAGCGCATCAAGGGCTGGCGCATCCGCAAGGGCCTGGACGCCGCCACCGGGACAGCTGGCATCACCGGTCCGAACGGGGCCGCCCTGCGAGTGACGCCCCACATGCTGCGACACACCTTCGCCTCGGAACTAGCCAGTCGGTTTAGGCGAATCCTCTCGACGGCAACCTTCGGGCTCAACGCATGGCGACGGGCGAGGTACGCGGCGACTACTGTCGGAGCACGGTCAAGGCCACTTCTGCAGTGCACGAGGGTCTGGGGATCCCCCCTTTCCGTGGAGGCATCGCGTAAAGGAGAGCGATGCCAAACAACCATCGGAGCTATGACCTCAGCTTCAAGGAGGGGGCCGTGGCCGTGGTGCGCCAGACGCGCAAGCCGGTCCGCCAGGTCGCCCGA
>DASRBO010000118.1:0-29745 GCA_035653595.1 Acidimicrobiales bacterium
CAAGGGATCGCACCCCCGTGCGATCTTCTGCGCCACCTGCGGCAGGGAGCTGGTGCCTGGTTCGCTAAGGAGCGTTCGGTTCCAGGGCTTCACTGGGCCGGCGTCCCTCAATACCGGCGTCGAGGCGTTCTGGCACACCGGCGACCCGGATCACGTCTCCCCAGATCCTGTCAAGCGTGAACGGGCCAAACGGCGGCCCGTGCCCAAGTAGCTAGTCATCTTCAAGCGGGTTGCTTGACACACCGTACGAATCGGGCCTAGCGTTAGGGATGTCACATCTAGTCCCATTGGACCGGTAGGAAATTGGTCCTCTTGACAGTGGCGGCCTGACGACCCTTAGTGGTACAACATCATCAAGAGGTCCTCTTGGCAGGCCCTCAAGGAGTGGGATTGACGGGGTACGGCGGAACGGCGGTGGGACCAGGTGTCCGGGTGTCACTAGTGCTTCGTACAGTGACGTTCACGTAGGACAACCCCCACGAAACAAAGAAGGTCCCGGGGCTGCAACCCCGGGACCCTCACCCACGAGGGTTAGGTAGGCACCAGTTCCCTCTGCTGTGCAGGATACAGGCTCCAGGCACTCGGAGCCAGTAGGGCCATTGGTCACATCCTGAGGTCTGGTTCTACCTGCCCTCCCAAACGAGGGAGGCAGGTTGACAGGCACTTGGCAGGACTCCTGGGAGTCTCAGGAGGCGATCCGCCGGCTTGGCGGGGTGCAGGAGGCGCTGGCCGACCCGGTCACCTTCCTGGAGATGCTGGGCCAGGTCATCGAGGAGGCCGGCGCCCTCCGTGCGTACCTGGGTGAGCGTGGCTACACGCTGGGCCAGGTCACTGACCTGATGGCCGAGGTGGCGGACCTGAGGGACGCCGCCGACGTCACCAACAAGGGCAACGGCGAGGACCCCAACGACTCCCGCATTCGGGAGATCGTGCGTGAGCTGTGGTGCCGTGGGTTCGACTCGGACCAGATCTGCCGCATGCTGCAGCTCCCGTCCGAGCAGATCGCCGGGTGCCGGGTCACCAAGATCGACCCCAAGGCCAGGGAGGTCGTGCGGCTGCACGCCCAGGGCCTGACCGTGTACCAGATCGCCGAGCGGCTCGACGTCCACCGGTGGTCCGTGATGAAGCACCTGCGGCGTGCGGGCCTCACCCCGAACGCCAGCAGCGACAACAGGGCCGGTGCCGCCCTGCGGGCACGCATCGTGAGCCTGCGTGCCGACGGCGCCGACTATCCGACGATCCGGGCCAAGACCGGGGCCAGCACCAACCAGATCCGCAACGCCCTGCGCCGTGCCCGTGAGAAGGGACTCCTGGAGGCGTCCGCATGACCGCTCTCGTCCTGCTCGTCTGCGTGACGTACCTGCTCTGGTACGCCACGGTGATGCTCTCGGAGGACCCTGAGTGACCGCTGTCAAGGAAGAGGACCGCTACCAGGTCATCGAGCACAACTACGGGCAGCAGCCCCGACCCGTGTTCTCCAGCTCGTCCAAGAAGATGTGCGAGAAGGTCGCCGACAAGGGCAACAAGCTGCGGAAGCCGGACGAGCGGTACCCGGCCTACGAGGTACGGGACCGGTTCGCATGAGCGCCGGCCCCATCGAGAACATCTACCTGCTGGACGGCGAGGAGCGTTTCGCTCCTCCCGAGTGTCCGGTACTGGAGCTGGGCGTCGTCGGAGACGACGTCTTCCTCGCCATCGGCGAGTGGGAGTCCACCTACGACGTTCGCTCGTTCAAGGCCGAGGCCCAGTTCAGGATCAAGACCAAGGACCTGGTCAAGGTCCTCACGTTCTTGGACCAGAACAGGTGACCCGGTTGGAGAAGGCCAAGGCGGCCCTGGAGGAGGCGAAGCGGACCTACTCGCCCGAGCTGCAGGACCAGCTCATCCTCATCGCCATCGCACAGGGCTCTATCGCTGCCGCTGAGTCGCTGCAGGAGATCTCCCGGAGGCTCGGGTGACAGAGACCGAGCAGAAGCAGAAGCGCATGCGGCAGAGCCTGATGGGCTCGGCCGACATCTGTCTCAAGCGTGCCGGCTACGACCTGGTCGGTGATGACAAGAACACCTCTGAGTCACGCATCGTGGGTACTGCGTATCACGGCGGCCTGGAGGCGTACTACAGGATGCGCTGGTGGGGCCAGCGTCCCACCTGGGACGACGCCCGCACGGGCGCCCTGAACGCCTTCGTCAACGAGCGGGACCTGTACCAGTTCTCGGCCTGGGACACGAGTCAGGAAGAGGCTTGGGACAAGGTCGAGGGCATGCTGCGTGCCTACATCGACAACGGGCACGCATGGCCCGAGGACCACCGGGTCCTGGCCGTGGAGCAGCCGTTCGACCTTCCGCTGGTCGACGGCTGGCTCCTGCACGGGACCATCGACCTGGTGATCGCTGACCCGGCCGGCAACGTGATCCTGGAGGATCACAAGACGGCCAAGCGCAAGTGGCCCAGGGAGAAGGGCGCCGCCCGCAAGAGCAACCAGGCCGTGGTCTACAGCTACGCCTGGCAGCGCCTAACGGGCCAGGAGGCGACCGGGTTCACGTTCGCCGTGATGACCCACAGGGGCGAGTTCGAGCGGCGCTGGACCAAGGCCACGCCGCACATGATCGACGAGATCCTCAAGAAGGCTTGGACGCTCACCGTCCTGCTGCAGTTGCCCGTTGAGCAGCTCCCGCCGACCACGGACCACAACCTCTGCAGTGCTGCGTACTGCGACCACTGGGACCGCTGCCCGATGGGCGCTGCGGCGTCCTACTAGGCGTGTCCCACCGACACCACTGCTCGGTACAAAGAGCATGACCACAGGAGGCAACCCCGTTGGACCGTGAACTGTCCATCATCGCCCAGAACGCCGGCACCACGGCGGCCAGCCTGATCGGGAAGTTCTACCCCGACGAGCTGACCGTCGACATGCTCGACGAGTTCCTGGGCACCTACGACGTGATCCGTGCCCACGTCTTCAACGGCACCATCGAGCTGGCCGGCGTCGAGCTGGTGAAGCAGACCTTCCCCGGAGCTGTTGAGGTGCAGGCGCCTGTGGCGCCGGCCGAGCCCTTCCCCGTGGCCGAGGCGCAGATCATCCCGCACCCGTCCACGCAGCAGGCTCCTCCCCCGCCGCCCGCACCGCAGCAGAACACCGGGGCCACCCCGATCTGCCCGAAGTGCGGCGGTGAGATGTGGGACAACCGTGGCGACAACAACCGGCGCCGTGCCGGCGGCTTCAAGCTGTCGAACGACTTCAAGTGCCGGGACAAGGCGTGCGGTGGCGTCATCTGGCCGGCCGACTACCAGCGGTTCGCCAAGAACCCGCCGGAGCCCAGGTAATGGGCGCCTTTGACTTCCTGGGTGAGGCCCCTGGGCCCGCCCAGGAGCCGACCAAGGCGGCGTCCCAGCCGCTCGTTGTGGAGCGGTGGGCCCTGGTCCGGGCCGACCTGGAGCTGGAGCCCGAGGCGGCCGATGCCTACATCGCCGCCCTGCCGGCGGGAACGCCGGCCCTGCTGTGGCCCTGCAACGGGCACCAGCACGTCGCCATTCTCGACGTGGCCGAGGGCATGGTGCCGGAGGACGTGGCGCTGACCCACGTCGTGCAGTCGGCCCTGTTCGCCGGTGCCCGGCTCCTGCAGCGGGAGGATGACGGCGCTTGAGCACCGACGCCCGGACGCTGTACCGGCCCCTGTCGTCCACGGTCAAGGAGTACGTGACCTGGGCGACGTCGGACCACCCCCGTGTCGGGACCGGGCTGCCGATCCTGGACAGCCGGACCAACGGGGGAGCCGCTGCCGGCGAGGTGATCCTGTTCCAGGCCCGTAGCCAGGTCGGTAAGACGGCCGTGGCCGGCAACGTGATCTGCCACAACAAGGGCCTGCCCACGGTGATGTTCTCCCTGGAGATGCACGGGCGCTACATCGCCAAGCGCCTGGCGGCGATCTACAACCAGGTCGGGACCGGGGACTTGGAGCGGGAGCTGCAGACCACGGGCCGCTCCGCTGCCCTGGCCAAGCTGGTGGAGGACTTCCCTTACCTGGCCATCGTCGACAAGCCGGCGCTGTCGATCCGGGACATGGGGGCGGCCCTGGACGTCATCGAGGACGTCTGGGGCCAGAAGGTCGGCCTCATCGTGGTCGACTACCTGGAGCTGATCGGCGGCACGCCTTCCCTCAATGCCGTCGAGAAGGTCGACGGTGTCGCCCGCAAGTTCAAGGACTTCACCCGTGAGCGGGACGCTGCCAGCCTCCTGCTGCACCAGGTGGGCCGGGGCGAGGGCGGCGCTGGCGCCGAGCCCCTGTCCCTGGAGTCGGGACGCTACGGGGGCGAGACCCAGGCCGACTACGTGCTCGGGGCCTACCGGCCCTGCCTGCGGAAGGGCATCACCCAGGCCGAGTACATGGACGAGCGGTGGCACATCTACTTCCAGTTCCTCAAGACCAGGGGCGGTGACGAGATCCACCCGGCCGGGGAGCTGTACGAGTTCAACCCGTTCACGCTGAGGATCCAGCCCTGGCGCTACCGCCAGGCCGATCTCGGGCTGACGCCCGAGCCGGCCCAGGACGAGGAGCCGTTCTGATGGACCGGTTCCAGGTGCGGTTCGTGTCCGACTTCGAGAACAGGGTGGAGGCTGCCGCCCCCACGTTCGCCGAGGCCATGGCTCGTGCCCGCCGGCTGCTCCCCCTGAACCAGACGAGCGCCGCTCGGGTCGAGATCTGGGACGGCGGTCGCAGGATCTGCGGCCTGGGCTCCGACGGGCTGATGGTGCCGTGAGCCTACCCTCCATGTACGAGGTGCTGGAGCTGTTCGAGATCGACGCTCCCGCACGCATCCCCGGCCACATCCTGTGCCTGCGGCACGAGGAGGACACCCCCTCTCTGTGCATATACGAGGACGGCTTCTACGCCTACTGCTGTGGCCAGGGCGGCTCGGTGATCGACTTCGTGATGTTCGTCAAGGGCTGCAGCTTCCGGGAGGCCATGGTGCTCCTGGAGCAGGACTGGGACGGCGAACGGATCGACCGCCCGGCCCGTAGGGAGCCGGAGCCGGTCGACCTGACGGCGCAGTTCGAGTCCGAAGCGAGGTGGGGCAACGGGCTGGACGTCCGCGCCTACGTCCGGCGCACTTGGCCCCACCTGTCCTGGGACCAGCTCTTCAACTGGGGCGTCCGTGCCGGACGCAACAGCCTTCTGATCCCGCACTACGACTCACTGGGCCGCATAGTCGGGGTAAAGGTGCGGAGCCTGAGCACGGGTCAGAAGCGGGCCTTTCCGGGCAGCACCTTCCCCCACCTTTACCTGGTCTACAACCCGCCGGAAGGCAACTCGGCATGGCTCGTTGAGGGAGAGTCCGACACCTGGACCATGACCATGGCGCATCCCGATTCGGACGTCTACGGGCTCCCGTCCGGCGCCAACACCTGGCGCCCGGCGTACCGGGACCAGCTCTTCAAGTACCAGACCGTCTGGGTTGCGCTCGACAGCGACGACGCCGGCCACAAGGCGTCCGACCGCATCGTGGCCGACCTGCGAAAGCACGCCCGGCACGACACTGAGATCCATGCCATCTGGCCAGTGGGGGCCAAGGATTGGACGGAGCTGGCCGTGATGGGAGTGCTGTTGTGAGCAGGCAGCGTTCCAAAGGAACCCGCTGGGAGACCGAGCTGCTGAACCGGCTCGCCTGGGCGTTCCCGAACCACGTCATCACCAGGGCCGGCACAACGCTCGGCGCCAACGACGAGGGGGACTTCGTCGGGGGCCCGTTCCCGCTGGAGGCCAAGAGCACCAAGACCCTGTGCATCCCGCTCTGGGTCCGCAAGCTGCGGGCCAAGGCGGTGACGCACCGCTGGGCCCTGCTGTGGCACGGGGACCGGCGCACGGCCGACGGCCAGGGCCTGATGGTGGTCGACGTCGAGTTCGGCCTGGAGCTGCTCCGGTCGTGGGAGCTGGTGAACCATGCCGGCTGACGACAAGTACCAGCGGTACAACGCCTCGGAGAAGGGCAAGGCCCGGCACAAGCGGTACCGGGAGAGCCCCAAGGGCCGGGCATCCCGTGCTGAGCAGAACGCTCGATACCGCACCACGCTGGGGGGATTCCTCAGCGAGGTCCGCCACCAAGGCCGCCGACGGGAGGAAGCGTGAACCAGAAGACCGACATCGAGATGGAGCGTGAGCGGTTGATGAAGACCGTTCGCAAGGCCATTCGGCACAAGCACAGCCTGCTTGCCGACGCCGAGATCAACGAGATCCTCCCCGGGATCGTCGAGGAGTTCGAGAAGCGGGTCGCTGCCGGTCAGTCGTACCAGCTCGACATCGCCTCGGTGTTCGAGTGATCCGGTTCAAGGGCTCTGGCGCCCGGATCCTGGACTTCGACACGGAGGCCCGTCCCCTGTCGTGGTACGGCGGGGACTGGGTCACCAAGGAGATCACGGCCGTGGCCGGCCAGTTCATCGGCGAGAAGAAGATGCACGCCTGGGTGCTTGGGCCCAAGACCACGACCGAGGAGATCCTGGAGGGCTTCCTCAAGCTGTACGAGAAGGCCGACATCGTCACGGGCCACTACATCCGGGGCTACGACCTTCCCGTCCTGAACGGGGCCCTGCTGGAGTTCGGGTACCCCGCCCTGGAGCCGAAGCTGACCCAGGACACCAAGCTGGACCTGGTCAAGTTCTCTGGCCTGTCCAAGTCCCAGGAGAACCTGGGCGCCCTCCTGGGCCTGGAGCACCCCAAGGTGCAGATGGACCAGGCCAAGTGGCGGGAGGCGAACCGCCTCACGCCTGCCGGGATCCGCCTCACCAGGGAGCGGGTCACCGGCGACGTGCGACAGCACATCGAGCTTCGCTCCGTGCTGATCGAGAGGGGCCTGCTCGGCTCCCCGAAGCTCTGGAGCCCGCACCCCGTCACCTCTTCGTCCTACCACCCGTAAACCCACGAGAAAGGCACCCATGAGCAAGGCAGCAGCAGTCGACATCAAGAGGGACCCCGAGCCGAGCCGGCCCGACGACGAGTACGTCGCCAGGCTGGAGGACGAGCTGGGCAAGATCAAGGAGATCCAGGCCGCCCTGGAGGTCGTCGCCCTGTACGAGGGCGCCACCGTGCCGGTCGACACCGACGGCGTCGACCGCACGACGAGCCTGTGGCGCTTCGTGTACGGGCCCGGCTCCAACGCCCCCCGTGGCCGGAAGCTGGAGGCGCAGGTCATCGCCGCCGCCAAGCGGCGGGTCCTCGTCGAGGACGAGCTGGAGCGGGCCAAGGGCGAGGTGCGGGAGCACGCCGCCTGGGCACGCCGGCACCCCGAGGAGATCCCCAACAAGCCGGCGTCCCCCGCCGAGCTGTCCCAGCTCGTGGGCTGGCTCCAGGCCCAGGTCGACGAGCTGGAGCAGAAGCTCGACGCCGTGGTGGGTCAGGGGGAGACCGCCTGATGGACGTCGCCATCGCCATCGCCGTGGCCGGCTTCGTGTTCGCCCTGGCGGTCATCTTCGCCGCCTGGGTGGAGGACTGATGCTGGTCACGACCCGCAACAGCGTGTACGAGCTGGACAGCGACCACCGCCGGATACGGCGGGTGTCCGGTGACGTGGCGCCCACTCCCGCCTTCGACCCCGAGGGCGAGTGGAAGGACTACCACGAGGTGACCGGGTTCGAGGTCGGGTCCCCGGTCGCCACTGTCCACTGGGGGACGGGCGGGTACACCCGCCTGTCCCGTGTCCTCGGGATCACGGAGCGCCTGTTCTGATGGCGAACTACCTCTACCTGATCGGGTCCATCTGCTTCGCCGCAGGGACCATCTGGAACATGGTGCATCGCTGATGGCCGTGTACCTCGCCGGCCCCATGCGGGGCTACGTCAACTTCAACTTCCCGGCGTTCGACGAGGCCGCCGCCTACCTCCGGGAGCTGGGGATCGAGGTGATCTCCCCGGCCGAGCACGACCGGGAGCAGGGCTTCGACGAGACCCAGAACAGCCTGGAGGGCTTCGACCTCAAGGCTGCCCTGCTCTGGGACCTGGAGCAGATCGCCGAGGCTTCGGCAGTGGTCGTGCTCCCGGGCTGGGAGTCGTCCCAGGGCGTGGACCTGGAGCTGCACTTCGCTCAGGTGGTCGACGTCCCGGTCCTGTTCTACCACCCGGAGGTCCCGGGCTTCCGGCTCCGGGACGAGCCGTACGAGGTGTTCGTGTGATCTACCTGTTCATGCTCAAGTATCAGACGGCGTCGGGCCGCTGGCGCCACCACAGCACGACCGTCTGTCTGGGTCAGGAGGAGCTGGACGAGCAGCTCCGCTACTACACCAAGCTGCCGACCTACCGGATCGAGGTGCGGACCTTCGGCCGGGGCGTGGTGCGGCGGGCCCTGGAGGCGCTGTGACGACCCGTCACCGCCAGTACCGGGAGACCGCCTACCTCCCGAACGAGGACCTGCTCCTCCAGGTCGTCAAGATCGAGATGGACGAGCCGCCCAAGATGCGCCGGGGCCACGTCCTGGAGCTGATGGCCAAGGAGCTGGAGGACCACGCCCAGCAGCTCGGCCTGGACCTTACGGGCGCCCTGTGGAGCGGCTCCAGCCGCCCCTGGAGGTGGGGCGATGAGTAACCAGGTCTCTGACGTCTACAAGGCCGTGTACCCCGACGTGCTGGCCAAGGAGGTCCGGGTCACCGACCCGGACACGGGGGGCGAGAAGGGCACCAAGATGGCCCGGTTCGACCTGCTGCCCGCCGGCCCGCTCTGGGAGCTGGCCGAGCTGTACGGCCGGGGCGCCCAGAAGTACGCCGACCGCAACTGGGAGCGGGGCTACGCCTGGTCCCTGTCCTTCGCCGCCATGATGCGCCACGCCTGGCTCTTCTGGTCCGGGGAGGACACCGACCCCGAGACCGGCAAGCCGCACCTGGCCTCGGTCGCCTGGCACGCCCTGGCCCTCATGCAGTTCTCCACCACCCATCCCGAGAAGGATGACCGGCCCTCGTCCACGTCGTGATGCGGGAGACCCCGCTCGACCCTGAGGTGGTCGAGCTGCTGGCCCAGCGGTTCCCGCAGGACCCAGGCGGGGCCACCTCCGAGAGGGTGGCCCTGGCCATAGACCGGCTCCCGGACCTGGAGCGGGACATCGTCAACGCTCTGTTCTGGGAGGGCGTGAGCGTGCGGGGCCTGGGCCGGCGCCTGCAGATGGACCGCCGAGAGGTCGCCCGGCGGGCGACCCGAGCCCTGGAGATGCTCCGTGAAGCGTTGTGAGTTTCTCTCGCCCTGGGGGCGCTGCACCCAACACTTCTCAACAGACGCCCAATACTGCAGCTTCCACCGCCACTGGATCCACGCTCCCGGGGAGCCTGACCCGTACTATCACGAGAAGATCGTGCGAGGGATGCTGCTTCCGGCGGGTGAGCACCTCTCGGCCGAGGAGATCAGGGCCACCATGGGAGGCAGGCTTCATGGCGATGGCCGTAGGCTGGACGCATATGTCCTCACTGACGCCGAGGCGCTCTTCCCGCACGCCCCTGGCGACGGCGGTTGAGGAGTACCTCTCTCACTCCACTGATGGGACCCGCCGTGTCTGGGGCTCCATCTATGCCCAGCTCCTCCGTCGGTACCCGAGAGCGACGATCTCCGGGATATCCCGGACCCAGCTCCTCGACTTCGTCACGCTCGATAACGACGGCCAGGTCCGAGAGGACTGGTCGGAGGCCACCCTGCGTAACTACGTCTCCGCTCTGCGGAACCTCTTCAAGTGGGCCGTGGAGGCCGGGCTGCGCCCGGACAACCCCCTGGAGAGCTTCGTCGAAGAGGCCCTCCGGCGCATCCGCTGACGGTTCGACTCTTATGAGGATGACAGCGGGTGTCCCTGCCACTACTCTATGGTGCAGGCACAGAGTTCCTGGTCATCGCTCGTGGCCGAGAAACATGACCTTGAGCGAGTCGAAGGACTCCAGGCATTTCCCCGCCCCCAGCACAACGCACTCCAGCGGGGCATCGACCAGGTGCACAGGCAGGGCGGTCTCCTCCGACAGCCGCCGGTCGAGGCCCTGCAGCAGCCCTCCGCCCCCGGTCAGGTGCACTCCCTGGGTGATGAGATCCTGGGCCAGCTCGGGCGGGGCCTGGCCCAGGCACTGCACCACGGAGTCCACGATGGCACCGACCTGGTCCTCGATGGCCATGCGCACCTCCTCCGGGGAGAGGATCACCGTCTTCGGCAGCCCGGTCATGAGATCGCGCCCGCGCACCTCGGCCTTGATGGAGTCGTCGACCGGGTAGGCCGAGCCGATCGCCATCTTGATCTCCTCGGCGGTGCGCTCCCCGATGGCGATTCCGTACTCCCGCCGCACGTAGGCCTGGATGGAGTTGTCGATGTCGAAGCTGCCCACCCGGATCGCCTGCAGGGCGACGATGCCCCCCAGGGAGATGACGGCCGTTTCGGTGGTGCCGCCGCCGACGTCGACCACCATGTTGCCGAGGGGCTCGTGGATGGGAAGGCCGGCGCCGATGGCGGCGGCCATGGGCTGGTCGATCAGGTAGGCGCCGGCGGCGCCGGCCCGCCTGGCCGCCTCCTCCACCGCTCGGCGCTCCACCTCGGTGATGGCCGACGGCACGCAGATCAGCACCCGGGGCCGGTTGAAGCGCGACACGCCGGCCCGCTCCAGCAGCAGCCTGATCATGCGCTGGGTGATGTCGAAGTCGGTGATGGCCCCCTTGCGCAGCGGACGCACCGCCACGATGTAGCCGGGGGTTCGCCCGATCATCTGCCAGGCCTCCCGCCCCATGGCCAGCACGTCCTGGGTGCGGGAGTTGAGGGCGATGACGGTCGGCTCGTTGAGGACTATCCCCCGCGCCCGGGAGTAGACCAGGGTGTTGGCCGTCCCCAGGTCGATGGCGAGATCCCTAGCCAGCCTGGTCCTCCCGCCGGCGGTTGGAGCGCGACGTCGGCGCCGGATCGGGCGCCAGGGCGCGCAGCTCGCGGGAGAACTCGGCCACCCCGGCCTCCAGCGAGCGCGGCCGGCGGTTGCGGACCACCACGATCAGCGACGCGATCAGGGTCACCACCACCGCCATGCCGACGTAGAGGAGGTTGATCACCGGGTCAGCTCCTCGACCCCGACCACGTCCTTGGCCCCCGTCCCCCAGTCCTGGCCGCCCTCCCAGGACTCCTCCTTCCAGATGGGCACGCTGGCCTTTATGGCCTCGATGCAGAACCGGGCACCGTCGAAGGCCTCCGCCCGGTGGGCCGAGCTCACCACCACCAGCACCGAGCACTCGGTCAGGGCCAGTTCGCCGATCCGGTGCAGCAGGGCGATCCGGCCGAGGGACCACTGCCGGCGGGCCTCGTCGGCGATGGCGGCCAGCTTGGGCACCACCTGTTCCTGGTAGGCCTCGTAGCGCAGTGAGCTGACACCGGGCCTGCCCTCGGCGTGGTCGCGCACGGTGCCGGCGAAGACCACAACCGCCCCGCAGTCCGGCCGCACCGCCCACCCGGCGGCCGCGTCGAGCGGCAGGACCTCCTCGGTCAGGGCGAGCCAGTCGTCGTGGCCGGCGGGCGGTTCCACGCGCACCATGCTACGGCCGTCGTCCCCGGGGGGGCGATGCCGGTACAAGCCGCCCCATCGGTAACCTTTCGGCGTGGACCTCGGAGACTTCGAGGGGGTGGGGGACGAGGAGGAGGGCGGCCATCCGCTGCTTCCTCCCGACGACCGCGTGTGGCGGCATCCGTCCGAGTTGTCGCGTCTGGGAGGCTGGGCCCCCACCACCGTCTCCCGCCACCACGAACGGCGCTCGAGCGGCCGTCTGCTTGGCGGGGTGGTGGCCGGCGCCGCCCTGACGACGGTGGCCTTCGCCGGTCTGCACGGATCCTCCGCCCCGGCCCCGACGGCGTCCCCGGCTCCGCACCGGGCCCAGCTGACGGGGGCGGGCCGGCCGGTCACGATGGGCCAGGGCCTGAGTGCAGGCGTAGCCCGCACCGAGGCGTCGCTCGTCCGGATCGAGGTCTCCCGCGCCGGGCGCACCTACGACGGCGCCGCCCTGGTGGTCCGCCCCGACGGGTCGCTCGTCACCACCGCCGCCCTGGTCGACGGGGCCAGCGCCGTGTGGGTGGTCGACAGCGCAGGGTCGCGCTGGGTGGCCACGGTGGTGGGTACCGACGACGTGTCGGACGTTGCCGTGCTGCGGGCGCCGTTGGCCGGCCTGCACCCGGTGGCGGGGGCGACCACCGCCGCGGTGACCCAGGGCTCGATGGTGCTGGCCCTGGTTCCCTCGGGCCAGCGCCGGTGGGCCCCGACCCTGTCCTTTGGCACCGTCCTGGCCCCGGTCATGAACGAGGCCACCCCCGGGCCGGCCCCCACCGCCGGCGCGGCCGAGGCCGCCACCGCCGCCTCGGTGCTTGATGCCATCGCCACCGACCTGCCCGCCACCTCGGGGGACGAGGGCTCCCCCATCCTCGACGGGACCGGAGGCCTGGTCGGTCTGCTGGCCCAGGACGGCACCGGCCCCACCCCCGCCCTGATCGTTCGCATGAGCGTGGCCAGCGACGCCGCCGAGCAGCTGATCACCAGCGGACAGGTGACCCACGGCTGGCTGGGGGTGAACGGCACCGCCCCCGCCCCCGGCGGCGGGCTGCTGGTGTCGGCGGTGGCCGCTGGCAGCCCGGCGGCGGCGGCCGGGCTCACCGTCGGCGAGGCCATCGTCGCCGCCGACGGCCACCCGGTGGCCTCCATGGCCGACCTGTGGGGCTCGATCAAGCTCAAGCGTCCGGGCCAGGTGGTCACCCTCAAGGTGACCAACGGCACCCAGACCTGGTCCAAGCAGGTGGTGCTGGCCTCACCGCCATCCTCCTGACCCGCCGCCGTCCTGATCCGACGTGGTCCTGATCCGACGACGAGCCGGCCGGGCGGGCCGGCGGGCCGTTGTCGGCCCGGTGGGGCGTACGATCGGTCGGTGACGGCCGGCGGTAGCAACCCCTTCGAGGCGCTCTTCAACCAGCTGGGCCGCATGCTGTCGACCGAGGGCCCGGTGAACTGGGAGCTGGCCCGCCAGTTCGCCCTCTGGACCGCCGCCGAGGGCGAGCCCGAGTCCAACGTCGACCCGCTGGAGCGCATGCGCCTGGAGGAGCTGGTGCGGGTGGCCGACCTGCACATCGCCGACGTCACCGGGCTGGCCACCTCCTCCACCGGTCGGCCGGTGACGGTGCGCCCGGTGGGCCGGGGCGACTGGGCCGTGGCCACCCTCGAGGCGTGGCGACCCCTGCTGTCCGCCCTCACCCAGGCCCTGGCCGGACCGGCGCCCGCCCCCGAAGCCAATGGTGAGGACCAGCCCTTCGGCGCCGAGGGCGGCTGGGGCCAGATGCTCGGCTCGATCATGCCCGGCCTGCAGGCGGCCTTCCTGGGCATGCAGTGCGGGTCGATGGTCGGCTCGCTCGCCCTCGAGGCCTTCGGCCAGTACGACCTGCCCGTCCCGCGTCCCCCCGGCGACCTGCTGCTGGTGGTGGCGGAGAACGTGGCCCGCTTCGCCTCGGACTGGAGCCTGCCGGCCGACGACGTCCGGCTCTGGATCTGCCTGAGCGAGGTGGCCCATCACGCCGTGCTCATCCGACCCCACGTCGGCGCCCGGCTGCAGGAGCTGCTGATCGCCTACGTGAGCGCCTTCGACCCCTCGGCCGCCTCGCTGGAGGACCGGCTGGCCGACCTCGACCCGTCCGACCCCGAATCGCTGCAGCGGGCCCTGGGAGACCCTGGCGCCCTCATATCGGAGATCCAGAGCGACCAGCAGCGTGGGCTGCTGCCCCCGCTGGAGGCGCTGGTGGCGGCGGTGGAGGGCTACGTCGACCACGTGGTGGACGTGGCCGGTGGGCGGCTGATCGGCTCCCACGGTCCCCTCACCGAGGCCTTCCGGCGGCTGCGGGTCGAGCGGGGCCAGGGCGGCCGCATGGTCGAGCGCCTCCTCGGCCTCGAGCTGCGCCAGGCCCAGTACGAACGGGGGGCGGCGTTCGTGCGGGGGGTGGTCGAGCGGGCCGGCGAGGACGGCCTGGCCCGGTTGTGGTCCGCCCCCGAGCACCTCCCCACCCCGGCCGAGGTGGACGCGCCCGGTCTGTGGCTCGAGCGGATCTCCTACTCCGGAGGGTGACCGACCACCGGCCCGACGACGATCTCAACCCCGGGGCGGAAGGCGCCGATGAGGGACGGGTGACGGATCTGTCCCGCGTCCTCGACGAGCTCTACCACGAGATGGACCCGCCCGCCCCCGGCCCGACCACACCCACGGCCGCCCTGCGGGGCCTGGCCGGGCCCGGCGCCGAAGCCGGGGAGGCGGATCTGACCGGGGCGGTGCCGGGGCCCGGTCCGGCCGGGCCCCCGTCGGGTGACGGGCCGGCAGCCGACGTCCACCCCGACCGGTGGGGAGCCACCGCGGCCGCCGTGGCGACGGAGCGGGAGCCGGAGGCGGCGGGCTTCGCCACCCCAGTGCTCGAGCCTGAGCCCGTCCCCGAGGCGCCGACCCTGGTGCAGGCAGGTCCCTGGCGGCGCACCGACGACGACATCCTGCCCCGCTCGGCGGGACGGAAAGGGTCACGCCTGCGGCTCAGATGACCTCGGCTTCCTCCTCGGGGATGCCCAGGTCCCAGTCCAGCAGGATGTTCTCCCGCTCGGCGTCGCGCACCACCCGCTCGCGGTTGCGGCGGAACTGCGGGTCGTGGGGGGGCAGCAGGACGAGCCTGGCCAGCGCCCGCTGGCGGAACTCCTCGATGAGCGCCCGGTCGCCGAAGTCCGAGTGCACCTCCCAGTGGGGGGCCACCGGCCCCAGGTAGACGATGCGGGCGTGGCCCCGCGGCGGTTCGGGGGGGCTGGGGGTCTCTTCGGCCTGGGACATGTCTGCTTCTCTCTCCGAGACGATCGGACCAGACAGGCTACAAGCCGGTCACTGGCCCCCCGCCCGTGACCCCAGCACCACCGTGATCGTCAGCTGCTGGCTGCCCCGGAAGACGGTCAGGTCCACCCTGTCGCCCGGCTTGTGCTGGCGCACGGCCTGGGTGAGGTCGGTGGCCGAGGCCACCGTCGTCCGGCCCAGGGCGGTGATCACATCGCCCACCTGCAGCCCGGCGTTGTCGGCCGGCGAGTTGGGTGTCACCGAGGCCACTACCGCCCCTGTGGTGGGCGCGAAGCCATAGGCCTGGCGCAACTGGGGGGTCAGGTCGACCACCTGCACCCCGATGTAGGCGCTGGCGTGGGCCAGGCTCTGGCCCGACTGCAGCTGGGGCAACACCGACTTGATCTTGTCGACCGGTATGGCGAAGCCGATGTTCTGGGCCACCGCCCCGGTGCTGCTGGAGCCCCCGGCCACGGCCGTGTTCATGCCGATGACGGTGCCGTCGGCGGCCACCAGGGGCCCTCCCGAGTTGCCCGAACTGATGGCGGCGTCGGTCTGGAGCATGTCGGTGAGGTTCTCGCTGACGGTGGGGTTGGAGCTGTCGCCGGTCTGAATGGTCCGGTTGGTGGCCGAGATGATCCCCTCCGTCACCGTGGGGCTGCTCACGCTCAGGTCGAGGGCGTTGCCTACCGCCAGGACGTCGTCGCCGATCTGGACCCTGGACGAGTTGCCCAGGGTGACCGGGCTCAGGCCCGACACCCCGTCGATGCGGAGCACGGCGATGTCGTCGGTGGGATCGGTGCCGAGCACGGTCGCCGTGCGGGCCTGGGTCTGGCCGTACAGGGTGACGGTGACCTGGGTGGCGCCGGCGATGACGTGGTTGTTGGTGAGCACGTCGCCGCCGGCGGTGACGATCATGCCGGTGCCCGCCCCGGTGACCTCCTGGCTGCCCACCCCGAACAGTCCCCCTGCCTGCACCGCCTGGGTGTGGATGGTCACCACCGCCGGCAGCACCCGGGCCAGCACCGCCCGGACCGCCACCGGGGACTGCTTCTGGAACGACGCCCCGTCCGATCCCCCCAGCTGCTCCACCACGGTGTGCTGGCTGGCCCGGTTGGCGCCGATGAACCCGCCGACCACCCCGCCGGCGGCGCCGCCGAGAACCACCCCGGCCAGCAGCACCGGCAGCCACGGCACCCCCCGGGCCGGCCGGGTCGGTGCCGGGGCCGCCAGGGGCGAGGGCGGCCCGGGCTGGACCGGGGGGCGGGGCGGGGGACCACCCGGGGGCGGCCCCACGTCCGGGGGCGGACCCAGGGGCAGCGTCGGGTCGTCCCCGCCGGTGGGCCACCCCGGCGTCGGGGTCAGGGGCGGCCCGTCGGGGGCGATTGGGGCCGGTTCGTGCCGGTGGACGGCCTCGTCGAGGCCCTCGTCGGGGGGAGGGTCAGCCATCGGAAGATTTCGCCCCAGCAGGGAAACCATCGAACTGTCTCGTACGTTTTGTTCGGTGGGGCAAAATGGAGGGCGACATGTGGACTGACTGGATGCTACGGGCACGGTGCCGCGACATTCATCCGTCGGTCTTCTTCCCCAGCGACGGGGTGGGGGTCGAGGCGGCCAAGCTGGTCTGCCGCGAGTGCCCGGTCCGGGCCCCCTGCCTCGACTACGCCATCGAGAACCACATCGACCACGGCGTCTGGGGCGGGGCCTCCGAGCGTGAGCGGCGCCGCATCGCCCGCCAGCGCCGCCTGCCCCTGCCCGAGCGGCGCTGACCGGCCGCTAGCGGGCCTCGGGGTCCCGCAGGACCAGGTCGGCCTCCTCGGCCCACCAGGCCCCCGGGTCGGCTCCCGGACCGTCGGGGACCACCACCCCCACCAGGGCCCCCTCCCGGCGGCGGTAGTCGGTGACGGCCGGGCTCGGCCGCCCCGGCCTGGCCCCGGCGACCAGCCACCCGTCGGCCAGTTCCGCCGCCCGGCCCGACGGCGCCGAGCGACCCAGGGCCCACAACCGGGGCCGGGGGACCTGCCTGGGCCCGGGCAGGCACCGGGCGTCCTCCAGGGCGATGGTCACCCCCCGGTAGCTGAACGGCCGGGGCGACCACAGCCCGGTGAAGACCTCGAGGGTGTCGAGGCCGGCCTCGGACCAGGCCGGAACGGCGACCTCCAACCGGCCCTCCACCAGCCGGTCGAGGCTGGCCAGCTCCTTGGCCAGGACCGAAGGGAGGCGTCGCTCGGGGTCGACCACCAGCCCGAGGCGCCCGGCATAGCGGCGGCCGAGCACGGCCAGCCGGGCGGTCGGCGCCCCGTCGTCTCGCACCCACAGGGCGTCGACCCCGTCGCTGGCGGCGGCGGCGACGACGGGCTCGACGAGAGCCCAGGGACCGGAGGGCAGCAACAGCCCGGTGGCCGGGGGCGCCATGGCGCCGACGTTACGGGCGTGGGAGCCTCGCCGGGTGCTGGAGTGCGTGGTCAACCTCAGCGAGGGGCGCCGGCCCGAGGTCGTGGCCGGCCTGGCCCGGGCCGGCGGCCCCGCCGTGCTCGACGTGCACTCCGACCCCGACCACAACCGGTCCGTGGTCACCCTGGCCGGCGAGGCCGGGGAGCTGGCCACGGCGGTCAGAGCCGTGGCCGCCGTGGCCGTCGCCACCCTCGACCTGAGGTCACACCAGGGGGTGCACCCCCGGCTGGGGGTGCTCGACGTGGTCCCGTTCGTCCCGCTGTCCGGGGCCACCATGGACGACGCCGTCCGACTGCGTGACGACTTCGCCGCCTGGGCGGGCGAAGCCCTCGGGCTGCCCTGCTTCCTCTACGGACCCGAGCGCAGCCTGCCCGACGTGCGCAGGGGGGCCTTCAGGGGCCTCAGGCCGGACACCGGGCCGCCCCGACCGCACCCCGTCGCCGGTGCCGCCGCCGTGGGGGCCCGGCCCGTGCTGGTGGCCTACAACCTGTGGCTGGCCGACCCCGACCTGGACGCCGCCCGGGCGATCGCCCGGTCGCTGCGGTCGCCGGCGGTGAGGGCGCTCGCCTTCGCCATGGCCGGCACTGCGCAGGTGTCGTTCAACCTGGTCGAGCCGTTGAGCTTCGGCCCCCTCGACGCCTACCGGGCCGTCGCCTCCAGGGCCGAGGTGGGCAGGGCGGAGCTGGTGGGCCTGCTGCCCCGGTCGGCGCTGGAGCGAATACCCGAGGCGAGCTGGGCGGAGCTGGATCTGGGCATGGACCGGACCATCGAGGCCCGTCTCGCCCGGAGGCGCTCAGGGGCCGGGGCTACCACCGGCCCGGCCGCCGGGGACGGGGGAGGCGATCAGCCGGCCGAGGCCTGAACGCCCCGCCGGGCCATCGCCCGGGCCCGCCGGATGCGGCGGCGCTCCCGCTCCGACAGTCCTCCCCAGATGCCGAACTTCTCCCCGTTGGCCAGGGCGTACTCGAGGCAGTCCTCCCGCACCACGCAACCGCGGCAGACCTCCTTGGCCTCCCTGGTGGACGCGCCCCGCTCCGGGAAGAACAGGTCGGGATCCACGCCGAGGCAGTTCGCCTGGTCCTGCCAGGACCGGCCTTCAGGACCGGACAGGAAACTGCGGGCAAGTGCGTCCATCGGTGGCCTCCCTCTCTCGCACCGATGTAATTACAGTGATGTCATCTTCTACCCGCAGTGGTGGAAATGCAAGAGTTACTTTGACAGACCACTCGTTCTGCCTAGCCCGCGTGGAACGCGATGAACGGCAGCGAAGTTGCCGTCTCCGACCCAAGGGTCCCCTATCTCCCGCCGATGGCGGCGCGGCCGGTCAGCGGGGTCCGGTCAGCGGCTCGGCTCGGTGGGTGCGTGAGGGTGCCGGGCGATCAGGCGCTGCGCGACGCCGAGCGCATGGCCCGGCGCTGCTCGATGAAGTCGACCAGGACGTAGTCCCCCAGGGTCTCCGGGGTGGTGAAGAAGGCCCGGCCCTGGTTGAGCTTGGTCAGCTTCTCCACGAAGTCCTTCAGGTAGCCGGTGGCATCGAGCATGAAGGTGTTGATGCGGATGCCCTCGCGGGTGCAGCGGGACACCTCGGTGAGGGTCGCCTCGACCGTCTCGTACACCGGGGGGTAGTGGAAGAACACGTCCCCGTCGGGCATCACGTGGGCGGTGGGCTCGCCGTCGGTGATCATGATGATCTGCTTGGTGCCGGTCTGGCGGGCCAGCATGCGCCGGCTGAGCAGGAAGGCGTGCTGCATGTTGGTGCCGTAGACGAAGTCCCACGACACCTCGGGCAGCTGCTCGGGCTTGAGCTCGCGGGCCACCTCGGAGAAGCCCACGATGCCGAGGAAGTCGCGGGGGAACTGGCTGGAGATCAACGAGTGCAGGGCCATGGCCACCTTCTTGGCGGCCAGGAAGTTGTCCCGCATCGGCATCGACAGCGACAGGTCGAGCATCAGAACGGTGGCGGCCCGGGTGATGGTCTCGGTGCGCTCCACCTCGAAGTCCTCCGGCGACAGCCGGACCGGCGTACCGCCTCCGGTGCGCTGGAGGGCGTTGCGCACGGTGCGCTCGATGCTGAGGTTGAACGGGTCGCCGAACTCGTACTGCTTGGTCTCGTAGGCCCGCTCGTGGCCGACGCCGGAGCGGTCGGCCTGGTGCCGGCCCAGCCGGTCGCGGGCCAGCTTGGAGAAGAGATCGGACAGCGCGTTCTGGCCGATGCGGCGCATGCCCCTGGGGGTCAGCTCGTAGCGACCCTCCCGCTGCTCGATGAGACCGGCCTCCTCAAGCATCTTGGCCAGGTTGGAGAGCCGGTCGAGGGACCGGGCGGCGTCGTCGCCCAGCAGCTCGCGGGCCCGGTCCACGTCGACGTCGGCCAGAGCGCCGGGGCTGGAGGCGGAGCGCAGCAGGTTCTCCAGCTGGTCGAGGTCGCCCAGGCGGTCCATCAGCGAGGCGGCCTCGGCGAAGCCCAGGGGGTCCTGACCGCTGAAGGAGTAGCGGCGGTCCCAGCCGGCCTGGGGGAAGGCCTGGCGTAGGTTGTTTGACAGGCGGTCGACCTGCCAGCGCAGGTCGAGGTCCTCCAGCAGCTGGTTGGCCAGGCCCTGCAGCTGGGCCCGCTGCTCGGCCGACATCGAGTTGAGCATGGCCTGCATGGCCGCCATCTGCTCGGCCAGCTGCTCCAGCAGCTCGTCGAGGCTCTGGGGGTTGCCGGGGAAGAACTGGCCGAACTGCTGCATGAACTGCTCGAAGCTGGGGTCGAGCGGCTCGCCCGACTCCCGCTGCTCCAGCATGCGGTTGAGGGCGTTGAACATGTCCTTCATCGCCTGCATGTCCTCAGGCGTCGTGTTCTGCAGCGCCCCGGCCATCTGGTTGAAGTAGCTCTGCAGCAGCTGCTGGCGCAGCTTGTCCATGAGGGCGTCGAACTTCTCCCTCGCCTCGGAGGAGGTGAACTCGTACTCCTGGAGGGAGCGGACCTGGCCGGCCAGGTCCGGCGGCACCATGTCGAGCTGCAGGCGGCGCTCCTGGGCGACGCCCTCGGTCACCTCCTGGCGGCGCTGGTCGCCGGACTGGCGGGCCTCCTCGACCAGGTTGTCGATGCCCTCCCGCTCCATGTCCATGACATCACGCAGCTCCTGGGCGATGTCGTCGTAGACGCCGCCCAGGTCGTAGCGCTCGAGCTCGTCCCGCCGGCGCCGGCGCAGCTGCTCGAGCAGCTGGCGCATGCCCTGGACCCGGTCGCCGTTGCGGTCGCGGAAGCCGGACTGCATCATCCGGCGCAGGGCCGCGTTCAGGTCGCCGTGGTAGAGGAGGTCATCGGTGATCTCGTTGAGGACGTCGTCGGCGTCGAGCTCGAAACCGACCTGGGTCCCGTCCCAGCGGGAGTAACGGAAACGGCTCACCCGCGACCCCGGTAGGTGGCCCGGCCGCCGACCGCTTCCTTGTTCAGCCGCTTGGACAGGTGCAGGCCCTCGAGGACGAACTCGGTGGCGCTGGCGACCGCCGCCGGCGTCTCGCTGCCGGCCAGCTCCATCACCGGGGCCTTCAGCACCGGCATCGACGCCAGGGCGTCCACGTAGGCCCGCGAGGTGATGTCGTCACCGGCGTGCACCACCGTGCCCTCGTCGAAGGCCAGCACCACGTCCTTGAACCGCTCCATCTTGCAGCGGTCGCGGAACACGGTCAGCACCGCCTGCTTGAGCAGCTGGTCGATGACGTGCTCGTCCCGACCCTCCTCGAGCGTCTCGATCTCCACCTTGCCCGAGGTGGAGGACACCAGGGCCTCGAGGTCGCTGACGCGCGGCACCACGTCGGGCTCGCCCGCCCGCAGGGCGCGCCGGGCGGCGTTGGCCACCAGCGTCTCGTAGTTGGCGATGGACAGGCGCACCGACACGCCGGAGCGCTGGTTGATCTTCGAGCTGGACCGGGCCAGGTGGCTGAGGGTGGCCACGACCTCCTTCATGAAGTCGGGCACCTGCACCCGCAGGCCGGTGGCCTCGAGCGGGCGGGCCTCCTGGGCGACGACGTCCATCTCCGTCTCGACGTCCAGCGGGTAGTGGGTGCGGATCTGGGCGCCGAAGCGGTCCTTGAGCGGGGTGATGATCCGGCCCCGGTTGGTGTAGTCCTCCGGGTTGGCCGAGGCCACCAGCATCACGTCGAGCGGCAGGCGGATCTTGTAGCCCCGGATCTGGACGTCGCGCTCCTCGAGCACGTTGAGCAGGCCGACCTGGATGCGCTCGGCGAGATCGGGCAGCTCGTTGATGGAGAAGATGCCGCGGTTGGTGCGGGGCACCAGTCCGTAATGGATGGTCAGCTCGTCGGAGAGGTAGCGGCCCTCGGCCACCCGGATGGGGTCGACCTCGCCGATGAGGTCGGCGATGGAGGTGTCCGGAGTGGCCAGCTTCTCACCGAAGCGCTGGTCGCGGTGGACCCACTCGATCGGGGTGTCCTCGCCCCGCTCGGCGATGAGGTCCCGCGAGTGGCGGGAGATGGGGTGGTAGGGGTCGTCGTTGATCTCCGAGCCGGCCACGATCGGGCTCCATTCGTCGAGCAGGCCGGTGAGGGAGCGGATCATCCTGGTCTTGGCCTGGCCCCTCTCCCCGAGGAAGATCACGTCGTGGCCGGCCAGCAGCGCGTTCTCCAGCTGCGGGAGGACCGTCTCCTCGTAGCCGACCACCCCTTCTACTATCGGTTGTCCCGCGGCGATGCGGGCCACCGCGTTGCGTCGAACCTCTTCCTTTACGGGAACCGACACCCATCCCGATTCCCGTAGCTGCCCCAGAGTCGCTGGTCGTGAGCTCATACGGGGCCAGCCTACGCTCGAAGCGTGGCCCGGCGTTCAGCGCTCCATCTGGCGGTGCTGGCCGTCGCCGTGGCCGAGCTGGCCACAGGGGCCTGGGCGGCGGTCGCCCGGGGCCACCACAGCTCCCGTCCCCTGGCCGGCCCGACCACCACCTCCACCGCCCCCCCGGCCACCGTCGCCCAGCTCGGACCCGACCAGACCAGGGTCACCGGCACCATCACCACCATGAGCGCCGTGGCCACCGGACCGCCCCTGGGCACCCCGCTGCTGATCCAGGTGCCGGTCCGGGGTCGGGGTGGCGGCATCCTCTACAACGTGACCGTCGGGGGCAGGCAGGCCCAGATCAGCTGGAACGGTGGCGAGCCCCTGGGAATCACCGGTGGCGGCTCCCTGGTGCCGGGCAAGGCCCCGGTGGAGGTGAACGCCCAGGGGGCGACCTGGTCACTGGACGGGGCCGAGCGGTTGATCACCCCGGGCAGCTACAGCATCGGCGCCCCCGTGGCGGTCTACACCGGGGGGGCATTCGCCCAGCCCGAGGACGGGGCCAGCTTCACCGCCGGGGCTAACACGGTCCTGGTGACCAACGGCGGGGCGACCATCGCCCGGTCGCCCATCCCCCTCCACCTGGTCGGCCCCGGCTCCCTCCAGCTCCGCGGCACCCTCACCCTCACCACCGCCAGGGGCTCCACCACCGCCTCGAGCCTGACCCTGGCCTCGGGCAACTTCGTGCTGGACGTGGGCGTGGCCGGCCCCGCCGGCCTGCCGGTCAGCGGGGTGATGCAGGGGCCCACGACCACCACCCCCTGAGAGCCGCTCAACCGCGCCGGGCGGTCCGCCGGCCCGGGGTCCGCCCGGCGCCGACCTCGTCGAGGAGGCGCAGGCCGGTGGGGGCCTCGCCGGGCCAGCCGCGGCGGCGGAGGACCGAGCGGAGGGCGGCCAGAAAGGCAGCCGCCGCCCTCGACTCGGAGCGGTCGGCCCGTCGGGCCAGGCCGATGGTGCGTTGGAGCACCGGGGGCACGAAGCGCACGGTGGCCAGCTCCGGGTGGCGGCCGGCCACGATGCTCGGGACCACCGCCGCCCCCAGGCCGGCGGCCACCAGGGCCAGCACCCCGTCCATCTCCCCGCCCTCGGTGGCGAGCGCCGGCTCGAAGCCGGCCTGGTGGCAGGCCTCCAGGGTGGACGAGCGAAGGTCGTAGCCGTCGCGGAACATGACCAGGGGCACGCCCTGCAGCTCGGACACCGTCAGGCCCCGGCGGCCCGCCAGGCGGTGGTCGGGGGCGGCCACCACCACCAGCTCCTCGGTGGCCAGGGCGGTGGTCGACAGGCCCGGGTGGCGCTGGGGGAGGATGACCAGGCCCAGCTCGATCTCCCCGGTCACCAGCCGCTGGACCAGCAGACCGGATCCCTCCTCGAACAGGCTCAGGGTCACCCCCGGGTGGGCGGCGTGGAACTCGGCCAGGGCGGCGGGCAGCAGCACCGTCGACAGGCTGGGGGTGGCCCCGATGGACAGCCGCCCGTGCTGGAGGGAGTCCAGCTCCCGCAGCCGGGCCTCGGCGTCCTCCAGGTCGGACAGGACCCGCCGGGCGAGGGGCAGGAGGGTCTCGCCGGCCTGGGTCAGGCTGGCCCCGGAGCGGCCCCGGTCGAAGAGGGTGCTGCCGAGCTCCTCCTCCAGCTTGCGGATCTGCGAGCTCACCGACGGCTGGGCTACCTCGAGTCGCTCGGCCGCCCTGGTGAAGTGGCGCTCCTCGGCGACGGCCACGAAGTAGCGCAGCTGGTTCAGCTCCACGATCCATAGCCTAGGGCTATGACATCGAGTGTCTACATATCTTTGACTTCTCGCCGAGACCGGCCGTAGGGTGCCGCGCCCGGCCCTGGGTGAGGAGGAGTGGCCCATGAACGAGGAGCGACCCTGATGGCGGTGGCCGAGGCCACCGCGGCCCGCGGCGTGCGCCTGAACAACCTGAGGACCGACTACTGGTGGTTGCAGCCGGCGGTGACGGTCACAGTGTTGCTGGGCTTCGTCGTGTACTCGACGTGGTCGACCTTCACCCCGCACGGCTACTACACGTTCAACCCGGCCCTCGACCGCCACTACCTCTCGCCGTTCTACTCGCCGTGCATCACCAACCACTGCCAGGCGGCGGTCACCTGGCACCTGGTCAACTGGTGGCCGTACTCGGCGGCGATCCTGATGCTGCCGTTCCCCCTGATGTTCCGGGCGTCCTGCTACTACTACCGCAAGGCCTACTACCGGTCGTTCTGGTTCTCGCCCCCGGCCTGCGCCGTGCCCGACGCCCACCGCAGCTACTCGGGCGAGACCCGGCTGCCCCTCATCCTCAACAACCTCCACCGCTACGCCTTCTACCTGACGATCCCGTTCCCGATCATCCTGCTGTGGGAGGCGATCAAGGCCACCCAGTTCGCCAACGGGCGGGGCCTGGCCGTGGGAACGCTGGTGCTTTTCGTCAACGCCCTGCTGCTCGGGCTCTACACCGCCTCCTGCCACTCCTGCCGGCACCTGTGCGGGGGCCACCTGAAGGCCATGTCCAAGGGGCCGCTGCGCTACTGGCTCTGGAAGCGGATCACCGTGCTCAACGAGCACCACATGGCCCTGGCCTGGGTGAGCCTGGTCTTCGTGGCCCTGACCGACGTCTACGTGCGGCTGGTCGCCACCGGTGCCTTCCACGACCCGAGGTTCTTCTGATGGCCGACATCGAGTCCCACGACTACGACGTGGTGGTCGTCGGCGCCGGCGGCGCCGGTCTGCGGGCCGCCATCGAGGCCCACGCCTCCGGGGCCCGCACCGCCATCGTGTGCAAGTCCCTGCTCGGCAAGGCCCACACGGTCATGGCCGAGGGCGGCATCGCCGCCGCCATGGGCAACGTGTGGTCCGAGGACAACTGGAAGGTCCACTTCCGCGACACCATGCGCGGCGGCAAGATGCTCAACAACTGGCGCATGGCCCAGCTCCACGCCCAGGAGGCCCCCGACCGGGTGCTCGAGCTGGAGGCGTGGGGGGCGCTGTTCGACCGCACCAAGGAAGGCCTGATCAGCCAGCGCGACTTCGGTGGCCACCGCTACGCCCGCCTGGCCCATGTCGGCGACCGCACCGGGCTGGAGATGATCCGGACCCTCCAGCAGAGGGCGGTGAGCCTGGGCATCGACGTGTACATGGAGTGCAAGGTCCACCGCCTGCTCATGGACGGGGACCGGGTGGCCGGAGCCCTGGCCTACTGGCGGGAGTCGGGCCGCTTCATCCTCTTCCGCACCCGGGCGGTGGTGCTGGCCACCGGCGGGATCGGCAAGGCGTTCCAGGTCACGTCCAACTCATGGGAGTACACCGGCGACGGCCACTCCCTGGCCTTCTGGTCCGGCGCCGACCTCATCGACATGGAATTCGTCCAGTTCCACCCCACCGGCATGGTCTGGCCCCCGTCGGTGCGGGGCATCCTGGTTACCGAGAGCGTCCGGGGCGACGGTGGCGTGCTGCGCAACAGCGAGGGCCGCCGCTTCATGTTCGACTACATCCCCCAGGTGTTCGCGGCGGAGACGGCCGACAGCGAGGCCGAGGCCGACCGCTGGTACGAGGACCACATCAACAACCGCCGGCCCCCCGAGCTGCTGCCCCGCGACGAGGTGGCCCGGGCGATCAACTCGGAGGTGAAGGCGGGGCGGGGCACCCCCCACGGGGGGATCTACCTCGACATCGCCTCGCGCCGGTCGGCCGACTTCATCCGCCGGCGCCTGCCCTCCATGTACCACCAGTTCAAGGAACTGGCAGACGTCGACATCACTGCCACCCCGATGGAGATCGGCCCCACCTGCCACTACGTCATGGGCGGGGTCAAGGTGGACGCCGACACCGCCGCCTCCACCGTCACCGGCCTGTTCGCCGCCGGCGAGGTGGCCGGGGGAATGCACGGCTCCAACCGGTTGGGAGGCAACTCCCTGTCCGATCTGCTGGTCTTCGGGCGCCGGGCCGGCCTCGGTGCCGCCGAGTACGCCGCCGGGCTCGGCTCCGCCCCGGCGGTGGACGACCTCGAGGTCGACCGGCTGATGAGCGAGGCCCTGGCCGCCTTCTCCAACGACGGCGGCGAGAACCCCTACGCCCTGCAGCAGGAGCTGCAGGAGACCATGCACAACCTGGTCGGCATCATCCGGGTCAGGGCCGAGCTGGAGCAGGCCATCGAGGCGGTGGGCAAGCTCAAGGAGCGGGCCCGGCGGGTGACCGTCGAGGGCAACCGCCAGTACAACCCGGGGTGGCACCTGGCCCTCGACCTGGAGTCCCTCCTCACCGTGTCCGAAGCCGTCGCCCGCTGCGCCCTGCTGCGGGAGGAGTCCCGCGGGGGCCACACCCGCGAGGACTTCCCACAGCCCGACGCCGAGCGGTGGGGCAAGGTCAACAACACCGTGCGCCGACGGGGCGACGAGGTCCAGATCGAGCAGGTCCCCCTTCCCCAGATGCCGGCCGAGCTGGCCGCCCTTTTCGAGGAGCCCGCCAAGTGAGCGACCAGGTGACGATGAAGGTGTGGCGGGGAGACGCCTCCGGGGGCGACTTCGCCGACTACGTGGTGGAGGCCCGCGAGGGCGAGGTGGTGCTCGACGTCATCCACCGGATCCAGGCCACCCAGGCCAACGACCTGGGGGTGCGGTGGAACTGCAAGGCGGGCAAGTGCGGCTCGTGCAGCGCCGAGGTCAACGGCCACCCCCGCCTCATGTGCATGACCCGCATGAGCATCTTCCCCGCCGGCCAGCCCATAACGGTGGCGCCGATCCGGACCTTCCCGGTGATGAAGGACCTGGTCACTGACGTGTCGTTCAACTTCGAGATGGCCAAGCGGGTGCCGGCGTTCAGCCCCGGGCCCCCCGACGCCGACGGCCGCTACCGGATGCAGCAGCGCGACGTGGAGCGCAGCCAGGAGTTCCGCAAGTGCATCGAGTGCTTCCTGTGCCAGGACGTCTGCCACGTGATCCGCGACCACGAGGAGAACAAGGCCCACTTCGCCGGCCCCCGCTTCCTCATGCGCCTGGCCGAGCTCGACATGCACCCGCTGGACACCCTCGACCGCCGGCCCCTCGCCCGCCAGGACTTCGGCCTCCTCTACTGCAACATCACCAAGTGCTGCTCAGAGGTGTGCCCCGAGCACATCCACATCACCGACAACGCCCTCATCCCCATGAAGGAGAGGGTGGTGGACCGCCAGTTCGACCCCATCACCAGGCTGGGGCGCGCCATCCGCCGCAAGCGCTAGCCGCCTTGGCCCGGTTCCTGAGCCCGGCCTGGCTGGCGGAGATGAGCGAGGCCGCCGCCGGGGCCGAGGTGCCGGACGGGGCCGAGCTCACCATCCAGCAGGTGGTGACCGACACGCCCGAGGGGGACGTGGCCTACGTCGTGCGCCTCGCCGGCGGCCGCCTGGCTCTGGAGCCGGGTCGGGACCCCGCCGCCGCCGTCACCATCACCGAGGACTGGGCCACCGCCGCCGCCCTGGCCCGGGGGGATCTGAGCCCCCAGGGCGCCTTCATGGCCGGGCGCATCCGCGTCGGGGGCGACGTCGGCGCCCTGGTGGGCGTCGGGGAGGCCCTGGGCGCTCTGACCGACCTGTTCGCTTCCGTCCGCTACGGCACCACCTTCTGAGGAAGATCCCGGCCGGAATGGGCCTCCGGGGCCGGTGCGGCCGGGCCGGTCGGGCGGTAGATTCGGCGGTGACGCCCGCCCCAGGGTGAGAAGGGGGAACCAGCAGCGTGGCTCTTACCGAGGTGATCGACGACCACGTTCTGCGGCGGTACCGCGAGCTGCTCGACGCGGAGGATGCCGCCTTCGACGAGTTGGAACACGCCTACGAGGACGGGGACCGGGCCCATTTCGAGACCGACCTGGCCAGCTGGCGGGCGGCGGTCGAGCGCAAGCTCTCCTACCTGCGCCGCCTGGGCCTGCTCGAGATCACCGAGTAGCCAGCCACACCGAACCGGCCCGGGCCTCCGGGCCGGATGATGGGCGGTGCCGGCCGACGCTGCCACCACCGGGCGGCCGCCGGGGGAAGGCCGCCGCCCCCTGGTTGATTCTCAGCCGAGGAGGTCGGCCACCTCGCTGCGCTCGTCCACCAGTTCCTGGGCGGTGACCTGCACCCGCTGGCGGGCGAAGTCGTCCAGCTCGAGGCCCTCGACCACCGACCACGATCCCTTGCCGTCGCTGCGCACCGGGTAGCTGAACACCAGCCCCTCGGGCACCCCGTACTGCCCCTGGCTGACCACGCCCAGGGACACCCAGTCGTCCGAGGCCGTCTCCTGCTCCACGCTGGCCACCGAGTCGATGAGGGCGTTGGCGGCCGAGGCGGCCGAGGACGCCCCCCGGGCCTCGATGATGGCGGCCCCTCGCTTCTGCACGGTGGTGATGAAGTCCCCCTCCAGCCAGTGGCGGTCGAGCACCTCGTCGGCGGGCCGGCCCGATATGCGGGCGTGGGTGAAGTCGGGGAACTGGGTGGCCGAGTGGTTGCCCCAGATGGCCAGGTTGGTGACCTCGCTCACCGGGACGCTCGCCCGGCGGGCCAGCTGGGCCACCGCCCGGTTGTGGTCGAGGCGGGTCATGGCGAACCAGCGCTCCGCCGGCACCTCGGGGGCGTTGGCCCGGGCGATCAGGCAGTTGGTGTTGCAGGGGTTGCCCACCACCAGCACCCGCACGTCGGAGGCGGCATGGGCGGCGATGGCCTGGCCCTGGGGCCGGAAGATGCCCCCGTTGGCCTGCAGCAGGTCGCCCCGCTCCATGCCTGCCTTGCGGGGCATGGATCCGATCAGGATGGCCCAGTTGGCCCCGTCGAAACCGGTGGCCAGGTCCGACGTGGTCACCACGTCGGCCAGCAGCGGGAAGGCGCAGTCGTCCAGCTCCATGACCACCCCGTCAAGCGCCTTCATGGCCGCCTCTATCTCCCACAGCCGCAGCACGACCGGCTGGTCGGGACCGAAGAGGTCGCCGGCGGCGATGCGGAACAGGGCGGCGTAGCCGACGGTGCCCGTGGGCCCGGTCACCGTCACCTGGATGGGCTTGCGAGTAGGACTGGGCATGGCCGCGGACACTACCCGGCCATGGCCGAGCGCAGATTCCGGTCGAGGGTGTCGAGGAACTCCTCGGTGGTCAGCCACGCCTGGTCGGGGCCGATGAGGAGGGCCAGGTCCTTGGTCATCTGGCCCGACTCGACCGTCTCCACGCACACCCGCTCCAGGGTGTGGGCGAAGTCGGACACCGCCGGGGTGTCGTCCAGCTTGCCGCGGAAGGCGAGGCCCCTCGTCCAGGCGAAGATGGAGGCGATGGGGTTGGTGGAGGTCTTCTCACCCCGCTGGTGGGCCCGGAAGTGCCGGGTGACGGTGCCATGGGCCGCCTCGGCCTCGCAGGTGCGCCCGTCGGGCGTCATGAGCACGGAGGTCATGAGCCCGAGGGAGCCGAAGCCCTGGGCCACGGTGTCGCTCTGGACGTCCCCGTCGTAGTTCTTGGCCGCCCATACGTAGCCGCCCTCCCACTTGAGGGCCTGGGCCACCATGTCATCGATCAGCCGGTGCTCGTAGGTGAGGCCGGCGGCCTCGAACTCGGCCTTGAACTCGGTCTCGAAGACCTCCTGGAAGAGGTCCTTGAACCGCCCGTCGTAGGCCTTGAGGATCGTGTTCTTGGTCGACAGGTAGACGGGGAAGCCCCG
>DASRBO010000119.1:0-3340 GCA_035653595.1 Acidimicrobiales bacterium
CAAGGGATCGACGCCATCGACTGGCTCGCCCGCTACGCCAGAGCGCCAGACCTCGCCCTCGTCCCGCTCTTCACCCAATAGCCACACGCTCATTCACCAGAATTCGAGCCAGCGCGCCCCGCTATCCAAGTACTTTCGCGGTTCTGCCTTGGGTCATGCGGCGTAGGCGAGCACGTCGAGCATGGTGTCGGTGATTTTGGGGTTGTCGGGCGTCGAGCATGACAGTGCTGTAATTCGTTGGGACCACAGTGTGCGGCGTAGTGCGGCGAGGGCGTCGAGGAAGCTGGGGGTGCTCTTGCGGGGGTACCACGGCTTGGTCGTCCAGGTCCGCCCGGCGGGGTGGGTGTCGAGGTACCAGCACCAGACGAGAGCGTGGAGCCAGAGGGAGAGAGTGGCGGCGCGTTCGGGTCCTTGGCGTTTCCAGGATTGGGGGTCTTCTCCGCCGAGGTCTTGCTTGGTGTCCCGGAAGGTGATCTCGATCGACCAGCGACCGACGTAGCAGACGATGACCTCGGCGCCGGTGGCGGTGGGGTCGGTGGTGAAGAAGAAGTCGTCAGGTTCGTGGCCGTCGGGATCGCGGACGATGACGAGGCGGACCAGGTCCCGGGGGTTGACCGCGTACCAGAGGACGTCACGCACGTAGACGAGCCGCTCGACCTGTTGGCCGCGCACGTCGATCTCGACGCGCTGCCAGTCGCGGCGCCGGGCCCGAGTGGCGAGTTCGGGTGGGGCGGGGAGCCGGGCACCTTTGGTGCGGGGTCGGCCCCGGCGGCCGGTGCGGGGCGGGGCGGGTTCGTAGAGGGCGGCGTCGCGCCGCATCCGGGAGGTGAGTTGGCACCTGGGGAGGCGGGCTCCGGCCAACGAGGCGTAGGCGCCATCGGCGCAGAGGTGGAAGTCCCGCTCGGGAAGCCATTCGGCGAGTTCGCGGATCATTTCCACGGCGTGCTCGACGAGGCTGGTGGGGTCCGCCTTGCGGCGTGCTGACGATCAGGGAATTCCCCCACTGAAGGTGCGGGACGATCAGGTAATTCCCCACCCCTCGAACGTGTTCCCCCACCCGGTCCTCTGATGTCGAACTTCTTCTTCGTCCAGTTGGGACGAGGGAGACGAGATGAGGAGGACGTTCACTGTGGTGGACATCGTGGAGATTTTGAATTTCTGGTATGCCGGTCGTTCCCAGCACGAGATCGCTCGGGCGTTGGGGGTGGACTGTCAACGGTCACGGCGATCTCCCCACTGGCGGCCACGGGTTCTCCCCGCGGACGGCCACGGGAAGTCCCCGCGGACGGCCACGGGATGTCCCCGCGGACGGCCACGGTTTCTCCCCGCGGACGGCCATGTTGCTCCCCGGTTAGTCGGTCAGGGGCACCACCCCTTTGCCGGCGAGGGCGTCGGCGAGACGTAGGGATTCCCCGTCAGTGAGAAGGACGTGAGCGTGGTGCATGAGCCTGTCGACCAGAGCCGAGGCCAGTGTTTTGTCCATCAGCTGGTCGAATCCAGAGGGGTGCAGGTTGGTGGACAGGGCCAGGGAACGCCGCTCGTGAGGTATGACCTGAAGTTGTGGATCGGCCACCTGATTGGGGGCGCGGCGTACCTTCCTCGTTGACCAAGCACGAACGACCGGCGTGTGATCGCCGGTGAGGAAGGAACGCCGATGTTGAGAGTAGTCACCGACGACGACGCCAGCGCGGAGATGAGCCTGGCGCTGGATGAGATCTGCCGGGAGGGAGCTCGGCGCATGTTGGCGGCCGCTTTGGAGGCCGAACGGGACGCCTATCTGGCGATGTTCGCTGAGGAGCGCGATGACGACGGCCACCGGCTGGTGGTCGGCAACGGTCACGCCCGGGCCCGGACGATCGCCACGGGGGCGGGACCGATCGAGGTTGAGGCGCCGAGGGTGAACGACCGGCGGGTGGACCAGGAGACGGGTGAGCGCTGCCGGTTCCGCAGCCAGATCCTGGCGCCGTGGTGCCGACGCAGCCCGAAGGTGAGCGAGGTGCTGCCGTTGATGTACCTGCACGGGATGAGCTCGGGTGACTTCGCGCCGGCGCTGGCCGAGTTCTTCGGCTCCGACGCCGGGTTGTCGGCCTCGGTGGTGACTCGGCTGACGAAGTCCTGGCAGGAGGAGCGGGAACGCTTCGCGAACCGGAGCCTGGCCGACGTCGACTACGTGTACTGCTGGGCCGACGGGGTGCACTTCAACGTGCGCCTGGAGGAGGAGCGGCTCTGCTGCTTGGTGATCGTCGGCGTCCGGGCCGATGGGACCAAGGAGCTCGTGGCGATCGCGGATGGTTATCGGGAGTCGATCGGGTCCTGGGAGGACCTGCTGCGGGATTGCAAGCGGCGTGGGATGCGGGCGCCGGTGGTGATGGTCGGCGACGGGGCGCTGGGCATGTGGTCGGCGCTGGGCGAGGTGTTCCCCGAGACACGCCACCAGCGCTGCTGGGTGCACAAGGTGGCCAACGTGCTGTCCGCGCTGCCGAAGTCGATGCACCCGTCGGCCCGGCGGGCCCTGGCCGACATCCGCGACGCCGAGGACCGCGCCCACGCGGAGGCGGCGATCAAGGGCTTCGCGAACGAGTTCGGGGTCAAGTGGCCCAAGGCGGTGGCCAAGATCGTCGACGACGCCGAGGTGTTGCTCACCTTTTTCGACTTCCCCGCCGAGCACTGGATCCACCTCAAGACCACCAACCCGATCGAGTCGACCTTCGCCACGGTGCGCCTCAGGACCAAGGTCACCAAGGGCCCCGGCTCGAAGGCGGCCGGCCTGGCCATGGCGTTCAAGCTGATCGAGGCGGCCCAGGCCCGCTGGCGGGCGGTCAACGGCCCGCACCTCGTCGCCCTCGTCCGCGCCGGAGCGGTGTTCCACAACGGGGTGCTCGTCGAACGCCACGACCAGCACCAGGCGGCGGCATGAGCCCCGTTCGCGACGATGCCGCGACGACCACCTGCCCGGTGTGCACCCGGGCCTTCGAGCCTGACGGCCGGCAGCGGTTCTGCTCCACAGGCTGCCGCCAGACGGCCTGGCGCCGGCAGCGTTCCGCGCCCGTCCAGCCGGTCGTGGCCCGAGCCGACATCGTCTACGAGTGCCCGAGCTGCGAGGCCCGCTACCTCGGCGAGCAGCGCTGTGACGACTGCAACACCTGGTGCCGTCGCCTCGGCCCCGGCGGACCCTGCCCGTGCTGTGACGAGCCCATCGCCATCAGCGACCTCTTCAACGCCGACCAGCTCACCAACGCCGCGTCCCTCACACCGAACCAGAGGAGGTGATCAACCCGAAACTCCTGCCCGGGAGGACGCTGCGCCCGAAAACCTCATCCACAACTCTTGACGATATCTC
>DASRBO010000120.1:0-7488 GCA_035653595.1 Acidimicrobiales bacterium
CCGGTCGCGATCGTGTAGAGCCCCCAGCGGGTGTAGCTCAGGCCGATCTGGACGATGAGCACCACCGCGATCGCCCAGCCCAGCTCCGCCACCTGGTTGTGCCCCATGAAGGCGGTGAACCTGGTGCCCTGCTCGGGCGCCTGAATGGGGAAGGCCCCGGTGGTGGTGAGGGTGAGCCCGTTGAGCAAGAAGCTCATGCCCAGCGTGGTCACGAAGGAGGGGACCCGGAGGACCACGGTGACCAGCCCGTTGACCAGGCCCACCACGCCGCTCACGATCAGCCCGGCGACCACCCCCGACCAGAGCGGGAGCCCGAGGTCGTTCCAGGTGAAGTACATGACGAAGGGGGCCATGGCCGCCACGAACCCCACCGAGAGGTCGATCTCCCCGCAGATCATCAACATGACCTCGCCGGCGGTGACGATCGCGGTCTCGGAGAGGAAGCTGGCGATGGTGAGGACGTTGTTCCCACTCAAGAAGGCCGGGTTGGCGACCGCGAAATAGGCCGCCAGCGCCACCGCCACCACCAGGATGCTGGCCCAGCGGCGCTCCAGGAACGAGCTCGCGGCCCGACGCAGCGCGGTCGCCTCGCGCCGCGCCGGGCCCGACTCGTCGATCCCGCCCGGAGCCCCGTCGGCCATCAAGAGACCTTCACGACCTGCTCCTTGCTGGAGCTGCCCTCGAAGCGGGTCTTGGTGCTGAGGTAGGGCTTCACGTTGTCCTTGGTCACGAACAGGAGCCCGGTGTCGGTGTCGCTCGGCTGCTGGAGGCCTCCGGACAGCTTGTACAGGAAGAGCTGCACCACCGGATAGAAGCCCTGCAGGTACGGCTGCTGGTCGATGGTGAAGTCGAGGAACCCCTGGCTGATCAGCTGGAGCGTGGTCGGGAGGAGGTCGTAGCCGCCGGCGTGGATGCCCTGCGAGGGCAGGTTGTACTTCTGCATGAGCTGGGCCAGACCCTGGGTGCTGCCGGCGTCGACCGCGACCATGCCCCTCAGGTCCTTGTGGCCCAGGTAGTAGGCCTCGATGGCCGACTTCTCGTCCTCGACCTTGGCGCCGGTGGCCACCTCGGTGAAGGTGATGGGGAGACCGGAGGCCTGGATCGCCTGCTTGGCGCCGTCGATCCGGGGCTGGATGTTGAGTGAGCCCGGGGTGGCGATGAAGCCGGCGATCGGCCCCTCCTTGACCAGGCTGGCGATCCGGGCCCCGAGCTTCTGGCCGGACAGGAAGAGGTCCTGGCCGATGTACGCCATCCTGCGGTTGTTGCTGCCGGCCGGGGCGTCGGCGTTGTAGGCCACGACCGGGATGCCGGCCTCGAGCGCTCTCGCCACCGGATCGTTGAAGGCGGTGGGGTCGATGATGGCGACCGCGATGCCGTCCACCCTGGCGGCGATGGCGGCGTTCATCTTGTCCACCATCTCGGAGACGATGCTGTTCTCCGAGCCGACGAACTGCGCCGTGGGCAGGCCCAGGAGCGCGCAGGCGTCCTGGATGCCGTAGATCGTGGGCTGGAAGAAGGGGTTGGTGGTGACGTGGTTGATGAACGTGAACTTCCAGCCCGGATGGGCCGGGAAGTTGCCCTGGCCGCCCCCGCTCGACGCCGATCTGCTCGTGCAGGCGGCCAGGAACCCGGGAAGGCCGGCGGCGGCACCGGCGATGCCCAGGTTGCGCAGCAGCTGACGGCGGGTCGGCCGGTAACCGGCCCGGATCCTCCTCTCCTGCTTCTCGACCGCCTCTTCCCCGAGCACCACGCGCAAGACCTCGGGGTCCGCTCCCAGCGGGGAGCCGCCCTCGCGCGGCTCACCGGCGACGATGCCTCCCTGCCTCATGTCGTCCGATGCGACAGGATCAGCGTCCCGCATCATGTTTTCCCTCTCGCCTCCTGACCAGAGTCCGAGAGATAACCAGGAACAGCCTCATGTCTGGCCGTTTCTCTTTCTCTCCTCCGGTGCAGGATCTCACCGATCATTGTAATGACACTCGTGCACGTGGTCAAACCGCTTCAGTGCTCTTCGCACCGATCTCAGCCGCCCCCTAGCCGGGGGTGGACGAGCATCCGGACGAGGCAGAGATGAAGATGCGACTCCTTCCGCAGTCAGCCAGCCGGTACAGCACCTCAGAGACCAGATCATCGTCCCTGAGTCACCGTTCCCGTTGGTGGAGCACCGACCGGGTTCGACCCGGACCTTCCCGACCATCGGAGGCCTCCTGGCCCTCACCGCCGAGCCCGTGGCCCCGGCGTCCGGCCGACCCCGACGCCGGAGCCCGCCGGTCGGGAGGGGTCGCCGAGCGCCCGGCGTCGCATCCGCCTCAGCCGCTTCATCACCTCCAGGCCGCCCCGGCCGAAGAGGTCGTGGAGACGGACGTACTCGCGGTACAGCTCCTCGTAGACGGCCCGGTGCTCCGGGATCGGCCGGTACACCCGGTCCTGGAGGTGGGCCATGCGTCGTGACGCCTCCAGGATGGAGTCGTAGCCGCCCGCCCTGGCCCCCGCCGCCACCGCCCCGTGCATGGCCGAGCCCAGGGCCGGGGTCTGCCCGGAGGCGGCCAGCCGGAACTCACGGCCGGTCACGTCGGCGTAGATCTGCATCAGCAGCTCGTTCGCCCCGGGCAGGCCGCCGCAGGCCACGACGCCCTTCACGGCCACGCCGCCGGCCTCGAAGGCGTCGATGATCACCCGGGTGCCGAAGGCGGTGGCCTCGATCAGGGCGCGATAGATCTCCGGCGCCCGGGTGGCCAGCGTCGCTCCCACCAGCAGGCCGGTGAGGTCGGCGTCCACGAGCACGGAGCGATTGCCGTTCCACCAGTCCAGCGCCAGCAGCCCCGACTGGCCGGGGCGGAGCCCGGCGGCCTCCTCCTCGAGCACCCGGTGGACGTGCACGCCCCGCCGACGTGCCGCCTCGTGGTACGCGGGGGGCACCGCCTGCTCGGTGAACCAGGCGAAGGTGTCCCCCACCGCTGGCTGGCCGGCCTCGAAACCGAACCACCCGGGGATGACGCCGTCCTCCACCACCCCGCACATCCCCTCGATGGTGGCCGGCCGGTCGCCCAGCACCAGGTGGCAGTTGCTGGTGCCCATGATCACCACCATGGTCCCCGGCCCGGTCACCGCCGCCGCCGGCACGGACACGTGCGCGTCGACGTTGGCCACCGCCACCGCCGTCCCCTCCCGCAGCCCGGTCCAGGCCGCGGCCCGCTCGCACAGCCCGCCCGCCCGACGGCCGACGAGCAGGACCTCCCGTGACATCTTCTCGTCCACCACCCGCCCGAACTCGGGGTGCAGGGCGGCGAAGTAGGACTCGTCCGGGAAGCCGTCGCGCCGCGACCAGATGGCCTTGTAGCCGGCCGTGCAGCTGTTTCGGGTCTCCCGGCCGGTGAGCTGCCAGACGATCCAATCCGCCGCCTCGATGAGGCGGTCCGCGGCCCGGTACACCTCGGGGGCCTGGCTCAGGATCTGGAGGGCCTTGGGGAAGAACCACTCGGAGGAGATCCTGCCGCCGTACCGCTCCAGCCACGGCTCGCCGCGCTCCCGGGCCACGGCGGTGATCCGGTCCGCCTCGGGCTGGGCGGCGTGGTGCTTCCAGAGCTTCACCCAGGCGTGCGGGTTGCGCCGGAAACGCTCCAGGGCGCACAGCGGCGTCCCGTCGGCCAGCGTGGGCAGCATGGTGCAGGCGGTGACGTCGATGCCGATCCCGATCACGTCCCCGGGGTCGACGCCGCTCTCCGCCAGCAGCCGCGGGATCGTGCGCTGGAGCGTGCTCACGTAGTCGGTCGGGTCCTGGAGCGCCCAGTCGGGCCCCAGGCGCACGTCGTCGTCCGGCGCCGGCAGGTGCTGGTCGATCACACCGTGGCGGTACGGGTGGACGGCCGTCGCCAGCTCCCGTCCGTCGGCGACGTCCACGAGCACCGCCCGCCCCGACTCGGTGCCGAAGTCGACCCCGACCGCGTAGCGACTCATCGCCCCTGCCCGTAGTAGGCCGCGGGGCCGTGCTTGCGCGAGAAGTGACGGTCCAGCAGCCCGCGCCCGATCTGCTCGATCCCCGGCTGGAGCTGGGCCGTCCGCAGCGCCAGGGCGGCCACCGTCTCCAGCGCGATGGCGTTCTCCACCGCCCCCGCCGGGCTCGGCCCCCAGGTGAAGGGCCCATGGCCGGCGACCAGGACCGCCGGCACCTCCAGCGGGGCGAGGCCGGACGCCTCCAGGGTCTCGACGATCACGTTGCCGGTCTCCAGCTCGTAGTCGCCCTCGATCTCGGCCCGGGTGAGCGCCCGCGTCACCGGGACGGAGCCGCGGAAGTGGTCGGCGTGGGTCGTGCCCAGGCAGGGGATGGGCCGGCAGGCTTGCGCCCAGGCGGTGGCGAAGGTCGAGTGCGTATGCACCACGCCGCCGATCTCCTCGAAGCGGCGGCAGAGGGCGAGGTGGGTCGGGGTGTCCGACGAGGGCCGGAGCTGGCCGTCCACGACGCGGCCGTCGTCCAGGGCGACGACCACCACCGACTCGGGCCGCAGCTCGCGGTAGGGAACGCCGCTGGGCTTGATCGCCAGCACTCCCGCCCGCCGGTCCACGCCGCTGGCGTTGCCGAAGGAGAGCACGGCCAGGCCCGCCTCCGCCAGGTCCCGGTTGGCCCGCCAGACCTGCTCGCGGAGGTCCGCGTACCGTGTCATCGGCCGTGCCTCACCGGCCCCGGGCCAGGCGGTAGTAGGCCTGGTTCCAGCGCAGCTCCCGCTCGAAGTCCGACAGCCGGGTGTCGCGGTCGATGACCAGGAGCTCCACCCCTGCCATCTCGGCCAGGTCCCGCAACGGCTCCATCCCCAGCGCCGTGGTGAGCGCGGTGTGGTGCGGCCCCCCGGCCAGCAGCCAGGCCTCGGCGGCGGTCCGGAAGTCGGGCCTCGGCGCCCACAGGGCCCGGGCCACCGGCAGCCGGGCCAGATCCTCCTGCGGCGCCACCACCTCGACCTCGTTGGCCACCATCCGCAGGCGGTCGCCCAGGTCGAGCATCCCCACCACCAGCCCCGGGCCGGGGGCGGCGGTGAAGACCAGGCGCACCGGGTCTCGCTTGCCCCCGATCGCGAGCGGGTGCACCTCGCACGACGGCCGGCCGGCGGCGATGGAGGGGCAGACCTCCAGCATGTGCGCCCCCAGGACCCGCGGGGCTTCGGGGGCCAGGTGGTAGGTGTAGTCCTCCATGAAGGAGGTGCCGCCCGGCAGGCCGGCGCTCATCACCTTCACGATCCGCACCAACGCGGCGGTCTTCCAGTCGCCCTCGGCGCCGAACCCGTAGCCGTCGGCCATCAGCCGCTGGACGGCGATGCCGGGGAGCTGGACCAGGCCGTCGAGGTCCTCGAAGGTGTCGGTGAAGGCCATGAAGCGGCCCGCCTCCAGGAAGTCGCGCAACCCCGCCTCGATTCGGGCCGCCTCCCGCAGCGAGTCGTGGCGCTCGCCCGACCGCCGCAGCGCCGGGGCCAGGTCGTAGCGCTCCTCGTACTCGGCCACCAGCCGGTCGACGGCGGCCTCGGGAACGTCGCGCACCCGCTCGGCCAGGTCGCTCACGCCGTAGCCGTCGACCGCGACCCCGAGCCGCACCTGGGCCTCGACCTTGTCGCCCTCGGTCACCGCCACCTGGCGCATGTTGTCGCCGAAACGGGCGATCCGGAGCTGCTGGGCCTCCCGCCACCCACAGGCGGCCCGTGCCCAGGCCCCGATCCGGGCCTGCACCGACGGGTCCTCCCAGTGGCCGGCGACCACCTTTCGGGGCCAGCCCATCCGCGTCAACACGAAGCCGAACTCGCGGTCGCCGTGGGCCGACTGGTTCAGGTTCATGAAGTCCATGTCGATGTCGGCCCAGGGCAGGTCCCGGTTGAACTGGGTGTGCAGGTGGAGGAGGGGCCGGCGCAGCGCCCCCAGCCCGGCGATCCACATCCTGGCCGGGGAGAAGGTATGCATCCAGGCGATCAGGCCGACGCAGCCGGGGGTCGCGCTCGCCTCCTGGCAGAGCTGGCGGATGGCCTCGGGCGTGGTCAGCACCGGCTTCGCCACCACCCGAACCGGGATCGCCCCGGAGGCGTCGAGCGCCCGCGCCATCCGCTCGCTGTGCTCGGCCACCTGGCGGAGGACCCGGTCACCGTAGAGGTGCTGGCCACCGGCCACGAACCACACCTCGAACCGCTGGAGGGGCTTCACGGCGCCCTCCGGGCCGCCGGGCAAGGTTCCGCGGCCACGCCCCGGCGGGCACGCCTCCGCCCCGAGCCGCTCGCCCCTGAAGAGGCCGGGCGGAGGAGGTTCATGGTTCGACCTGTCGGCCGCCCCGGCCCGAGGGTGGACACCTCAGCAGCACGCGGTGTACCGACCGCCCGCCGGCGACGACGCCACAGCTGAGCACGGCCGGACCGGGTTCATGCGTTCGGCGGTCCCCCATCGGACGAGCGCGGCGCCCGCTCCGGGTCCGGCCGGGACAACGCACGTTTCCACCTCCCGCCACCTTCGATTACGTATGTAGCATACGATTGCACCGACGTCAACCGACGGCCTGCGCCTCCCCTGGACGCCTCCAGTCGCTCCGGTCCTCGCCGGTCGGGAGGAGGAGCGCGCCCGGCCCCCCGCCGGGTACCGAGCCCGGCCGGGGCTAGTCCGAGGCGGGTACCGAGCCCGACCGCCCCCGGCTACCGCGGCGGGGCGGTCGACCTCCGTCTCACCAGCGTCGCCTGGAAGACCTGACGCGAGACGGTGCGCCCTCCCTTCTCCACGGCGTCAGTCGCCATGTGAAACGCGGCCAGCACCATGGGCACGGTCGGCATGCGGAGTGTGGTGAGCGGGGGCACGGTGTACGCGGCCAGGGGCTGGTCGTCGAATCCGATCACCGACAGATCACGCGGGACGGAGATCCCCATCTCGGCCGCGGCGTGGAGAACCCCCATCGCGATCACGTCGGTCGCCGCCACGATGGCCGTGGGCGGGGGCTGGAGCTGCATCAGCGCCGGCAGGGCCGACCCGCCACCGCTGGGCGTGTTCTGCACGTGCCGGACGTATCCCTCCGGGACCGCCAGGCCCAGCTGCCGCATCCGCGTCACGAAGCTCGCCTCCCGCTGACGCTTGTCACCGAGCCGTCTGCTCCCACCCACGAACGCGATCCGGGTGTGACCCAACTCGCGCAAGTGCTCAATCCCGGCCGAGATCGCCCGGCGGTTGTCGACGTCAACGGACGGGATCTGAGGCAACCGGGTCCCCTGCCACAGCGCCACCACCGGCAGGTGCACGTTCCGGAGGTCCTCGATGAGCCGGGGCTGATCCCGCATATCGCCCATCAGCAGGATGGCGTCGCAGTGGCGCGATTCCAGGACGGTGGTGAGGGCCATGGCCTCTTGAGCGCTCCCTTGGGCATGGCCGAGCACCACGTTGTACCCGTGATCCCTGGCCACCACGCACAGGGCCTCGATGGCGGCGGCGAAGAACGGGTCGGTGATGTCGCGGACCACCGCACCGATCAGCATGGTT
>DASRBO010000121.1:0-38529 GCA_035653595.1 Acidimicrobiales bacterium
TGGCCGGCGCCGGCTCGGGCAAGACCAGGGTGCTCACCCGCCGGATGGCCTGGCGGGCCGGCACCGGGTCGGCCAACGCCGGTCACCTCCTCGCCCTCACCTTCACCCGCAAGGCGGCGGGGGAACTCACCGACCGGCTGCGCCGGCTGGGGCTGCGCGACCAGGTCGCCGCCGGCACCTTCCACAGCATCGCCTACACCCAGCTCCGCCGGCGCTGGGCCGACCTCGGGCTGCGCCCACCGGGGCTGCTCGAACGCAAGGCGGGGCTGCTGGCGGGGCTGATGCCCCGCCGGGCCGGTGCCGAGCTGCAGCCCGCCGACCTCGCCTCTGAGATCGAGTGGGCCAAGGCCCGCCTGGTGGGGCCAGCCGACTACGAGGCCGCCGCCAGCCTCGCCGGCCGGCGCCCGCCGCTGCCCGCCGGCGCCATGGCCGAGCTGTACCGCCGCTACGAGGAGGAGAAGCGCCGGCGGGGGATGGTCGACTTCGACGACCTGCTGCAGGAGTGCGCCACCGCCATCGAGGTCGACGCCGCCTTCGCCGCCGCCCAGCGGTGGCGCTTCCGCCATCTCTTCGTCGACGAGTTCCAGGACGTCAACCCCTCGCAGTTCCGACTGCTCACGGCCTGGCTCGGCGACCGCCTCGACCTGTGCGTGGTCGGGGATCCCAACCAGGCCATCTACTCGTGGAACGGGGCCGACCCGACCCTGCTCACCGACTTCACCCGGCGCTTCCCTTCGGCCGAGGTGGTGGACCTGGACCGCAACTACCGCTCGACCCCGCAGGTGCTGGCCGTGGCCGGGTCGGTGCTGGCCGGGGCCCGGGCCCGCCGGGGCATGCGGCCGACCCGCGACGGCGGCCCCGTCCCGGCGGTGCGCTCCTACCCGACCGACGCCGACGAGGCCAAGGGCATCGCCCGCCTGGTCCGCGACGCCCGCCGACCCGGTGCGCCGTGGTCCGACATCGCCGTGCTCACCCGCACCAACGCCCAGCTGAGCGTCATCGAGCGTGCCCTGCGCCAGGCCCAGGTCCCCTGCCGGGTCGCCGGCGGGGGGGCCTTCCTGGCCCAGCCCGAGGTCCGCTCCGCCCTGCGCCGTTTCCGCTCGGCCCCGGTCGGCCAGCCCTTCCTGTCCTCGGTCGGCGAGCTGGAGGCTTCCATTGGGCTGTGGGAGGAGGCCTCGGGGGAGGACCACGACGACGCCCCGGCGGCCGAGCGCCGCCTGCAGTTGGCCACCGTCGTCCGCCTCGCCCGCGAGTACGCCGCCGCCGACCAGGCTCCCACCGCCGCCGGCTTCGACGCCTGGCTGGCCACGACCATCGGCACCGAGGGGGAGGATGGCAGCGGCGACGCCGTCGAGATCGCCACCTTCCACCGTTCCAAGGGGCTGGAGTGGCCCACCGTCTTCCTCGCCGGGCTGGAGCGGGGCCTGGTCCCGATCGGCCGGGCCACCACCCCGGCGGCCGAGGCCGAGGAGCGTCGGCTCCTATACGTGGCGATCACCCGGGCCCAGCACCACCTGCACCTGTCCTGGGCCGAACGCCGCAGCTTCGGCGGCACCGCCATGCCCCGTTCGCCGTCGCCCTACCTCGACGCCGTGGAGGAGACGTGCCGGCAGCTGGCCTCGGGCGTGGCGCCCCTCGAGGTGGGAGCGGCGGTGGCCCGTCTGCGAGAGCAGCGCCGCCGGCTCGCCGGCACCTCGGCGCGGTCCTCCCGGACCAACGGCCCGGCGGCCACCGACGGAGCCGATCCCGAGGTGCTGGCCGCCCTGCACCGGTGGCGGGCGACCATGGCCAAGGCCTCCGGGGTGCCCGCCTACGTGATCTTCCACGACTCCACGCTGGCGGCCGTGGCGCGGGCCTGTCCCACCACCCCCGAGGAGCTGGCCGGCCTCCCGGGGCTGGGACCGGTGAAGACCTCCCGCTACGGCGAGGTCCTTCTGGCCCTGGTGGCCGAGCACCGCGCCAGCGCCTGACGAGCTCCGCGCCGACCCGACCAGGGACCAAAGCCCGTTGACGCAAGCGGTCCCCGGCGCGACAACTGAGGGGTGGCAGTCTTCATCTGGCCCGCAGAGGATGGTTGGCCCTATCCGGATCCGAGCCCGGAGATGGCCGATCCCGATGCCGACCCCGACGAGGACCTATTGTCGGTGAGGGCCTCGGGAGGGCACCTGCTCGATCATCTCGATTCGATCGAGAAGCAGGTGATAACGGCCCGGTTCGGTCTCGACGGCTCCGGAGCGCACAGCATGAAGGAGATCCAGGCGACAACCGGCCTGGCCCGCGAGGATCTCCGCCGCATCATGGGATCGGGCCTGTCGAAGCTGCGCGCCGACCTGCGCTAACCCGAAGCGGAGTCCCCCCCGCCTGCCTGGCGGGCGTCGAACAGCGCGGCGATGCGACTGAAGTCGACGGAGATGAAGATGGCTTCGGCCTCGGCCGTCATCTCCCCATCGAGCAGACAGCGGCCGGCGGTGAAGATCTTGCGCGCCTCGACCCGCACCAGCTCGCCCTCGAAGGTCAGCGGCGTGTGCAGCGGCGTCGGCCGGCGGTAGCGGACGGTGAGAGTGCCGGTCATGCCCGGGTTGCCGCCCATGGACTGGGCCATGCCCAGCACCTCGTCGAAGGTGGCCGCCAGCCAGCCGCCGTGGACGCATCCGGGCGGGCCTTCGTAGGCCGACCCGAAGGTGGCCCGGCCCCGCACCTTGCCGTCGGCCGGCTCCAGGATGACCGGAGGGGCCAGAGGGTTGGCGGCCCCCATGATCGGGCTGAAGTCGAAGAGCGCGCTGGGGTTGCCGGCGTTGGCCGATTCGCCGAAGGCGTCGTAGACCCGGCCCCGGGGGTAGCCCTCGAATCGGCCCACCACCTCGCCGACGGCGTCGGCGGCCTGCTTGAGCTGGTCCACCGACGCCCCGGTCCCCGTAAGCAGCTCGATCAGTCTGCGCATCTCGTCGCCCAGCCGGTGCAGCTCGGCCCGGCGAGGATCGACATCGGCGTCGAGGGCCGCTCTCATCATCTGCTGCCAGCTGTCGCTCATGCGGCGGCTCCGGCCACGTCGAAGTCGACCAGCACCGGGGCGTGGTCCGACGGGAGCTTGCCCTTGCGGGCGTTGCGGTCGATGAAGGCCAACCGGGCCCTTCGGGCCAGCCCGGCGGTGGCCAGCACCAGGTCGATGCGCATGCCGCGGTGCTGGTGGAAGTCCCCGGCCCGGTAGTCCCACCACGTGTAGAGCCGCTCCTCGGGACGGCACTGGCGGAACACGTCCACCAGGCCCCAGTCGAGCAAGCGGGCCAGGGCCTTGCGCTCGGGCCCGCTCACATGGGTGGCCCCGACGAAGCGGGCCGGGTCGAACACATCGCGGTCCTCGGGAGCGATGTTGAAGTCGCCGCACACCACCAGGTCGCTCGACGGGTCACAGCGGCCATCGAGGTGGGCGTGCAGCTGCTCCAGCCAGTCCAGCTTGGCCTGGTAGTGCTCCGATCCGACCGAGCGACCGTTGGGGACGTAGACCGACGCCACCTGGACGCCCTGGCAGCTGGCGGCGACGAAGCGGGTCTCCGCCTGCGGGTCGTCCCCCACGAAGCCGGCCGTCACCTCCTCCAGTCCGACCCGGCTCAGGATGGCCACCCCGTTCCACCGACCGCCCCCGCCGTGGTGGGCGCTGTCGTAGCCATGGGCCTGGAAGGCCATGGCGGGGAACGACGTGTCGGCGATCTTGGTCTCCTGCAGGCACACGACGTCGGGACAGGCGTAGTCGAGCCACTCCTCCACCCGAGGCAGCCGGGCCCGCAGGGAGTTGACGTTCCAGGTGGCCACCCGGAGAGTGCCGGCCGGGCGGTAACAGGCGTCCACCCGCCTGTTCTAGTCGACCGCGCCCGAGCCCCCGGACTCCCCGCCGCCCCCGGTCTCCAGTCCCGCCCCCCGCCTCGCCGCCGTCCTTCCCGTTGACGCCCTGGACGTCGTCTTCCTGGCCTGGGCCTTCTTGGCGACGCTCCTCGTGGCCTTCTCAGCGGCCGGGGCCTCGCCGGCCGCGGCCTCCCTGCCGGGTGCCGTGGTGGCCGCTGCCTCCTTGGTGGCGGCCTTCCTGGTGGCGGCCTTCTTGGTCGAGGCCTTCTTGGTGGCGGCCTTCGTGGTGGCGGCCTTCGTGGTGGCGGCCTTCTTGGCCGGGGCCTTGGTGGTGGCAGCCTTCTTCGCCGCGGTCTTCCTGGCGGCCGTCTTCCTGGCCGCTGTCTGCTCGGTTGCCGCCTTCCTGGTGGCGGCCGCCTTCTTGGCTGGGGCCTTCTTGGTGGCGGTCTGCTTGGTGGCGGTCTGCTTGGTGGCTGCCTTCTTCGTGGTCGCCTTCTTCGCCGGCTGAGCCTTGGCGGCCGTCCCGGTGGCGGCCTTCTTGGCCGCGGCCTTGGAACCCGCCTTCGTGGCGGTCGTCGTGATGGTCCCGGCGGCTCTCGTCGCCGCCTTGGAAGCCGCCGTCCTGCCCCTCGCCGGGGCCTGGGCGGCTGACTTCCTGACCGGGGCCGTGGCTGCGGCGGCGGCCTCCGCTTCGGCCTCGACCGGGGCCATCTCCTCCCCCGTCACCCGCTCGGACTCCACACCGTCGCCGGCCGCCTTGGCCCGGCGCCGGCGCGATCGAGCGGCCCGATGTGCCGGTTCGGGCCCGTCCGGCCCCTTCTCCGACACGCTTTCGATCTCCGCCTCGACCGTCTCCTCCTGGGGCGTGCCCGACACGTGCTCGAAGCCGGGCAGGGCCAGCTCGATGCCCCGCCGGGGCGGATCCAGGGCCTGCAGGACGAAGGTGTGCCGGTCCCCCCGGTCGAGGACCTGGCGGGCACTGCGGGGGGGCGGGGAACCCAGGGCGGACAGCGGTATGTAGCAGCGGGCGCCGTCCACCGTCACGAAGGCGCCGTGGGACGAGAAGCTGTCCACCTCCCCCTCCAACTCGCTGCCGAGGGGGTGGGCGGCGACGAAGTTGATGAACGTGAGCGGGTCGTTGACCGCCTCGGGGGGCGGGCCACCCGGGCCCCGCCGGCGCCGCCGGCGCGAAGACCGGGGCGTGACCACCTCCTCGGTGGCGGTGGCGATGGCCTCCTTGATGCCGGCCGGCGCCCGGGGGGGAGGCGCCTTGGGCACGGGCATGGGCTGGGACGCCTCCTTGGATCCGACCCTGACCCGCGACCGGCGGGCGTCCCGCACCGACTCGCGGCTGCGTGGACCCCGGACCGGATTGCGGGGGGTGAAGATCCAGCCCACCCCGGGGATGGGCTTGCCTCCGATCAGGCGGCCCTTGGTGAAGAGCCAGTCGTACTCGCCGTGGAACTCCTGGAACGAGTCGTTCGACAGGACGGTGGCCCCCGACTTGTCGGCGATGCGCAGGAGGAAGGCGTCGCCCCTGCCGATGGCTCCGGCAGGAGGCGAGACCAGCTCGCCGTGGGCCTGGGCCTCGTCGAAGGCGGGCCGCTCGGAGGAGTCGATCCGGTGCCCGAAGGTGGCGTCGACCACCACGATCACCTCGACGTCGGGATGCTCCCGCTGGAACTCGCGTACTGCCTCGTCCAGCTGGGACAGGCTGGGAGCCGAGCGCCCCTCGGTGGCGATGTTCGAGCCGTCGACTACGACGCGGCTGAATGACATTTCGTTGTAGTCAAGCATCCGTCGGCCTGGCGGTGGGTGACCGGCCCGGCCATAGCATGGCGTGATGGACGCCACCGGCGAGGTCGTGGAGCTGCTCCAGCAGCTCATCCGGAACCGCTGTGTCAACGACGGCACGGCCGAGTCGGGCCACGAGGAGCGCAGCGTCGAGACCCTCCAGTCCTACCTCGGCTCGGCCGGGTTCGAGACCGAAACCTACGAACCGTCGCCGGGCCGGCGCTCGCTGGTCGCCCGCATCGACGGCTCCGACGCCGGGGCCCCCTCGCTGCTGCTGATGGGGCACACCGACGTGGTTCCGGTCTCGCCGGAAGGATGGGAGCGGGACCCCTTCGGCGGCGAGCTGGTCGACGGCGAGGTCTGGGGCCGGGGGGCGGTCGACATGCTCAACCTCACCGCATCCATGGCGGTGGCCTTCCGGCGCCTCGCCTCCTCCGGCTTCCGGGGCCGCGGCGGACTGGCCTACCTGGCCGTGGCCGACGAGGAGGCCCTCGGCGCCCACGGAGCGGGCTGGCTGGCCGAGCACCGGCCCGACGCCGTGCGGGCCGAGTACGTGATCACCGAGTCGGGCGGCATTCCGGTGCCCACCCCGTCCGGCCTTCGCCTACCTGTCGTGGTGGCGGAGAAGGGCTCGTTCTGGTGCCGGATCGTCGTGCCCGGTACGCCCGGTCACGCGTCCCAGCCCCTGCGAACCGACAACGCCCTGGTGAAGGCGGCCGAGGTGGTGCGCCGCATCGACGCCTACCGCCCCCGGGCCCGCATCCATGAGGCGTGGCAGCGCTTCGTGGAGGGCATCGCCCTGCCGCCCGATCTGAGCCGGGCTCTGCTCGACCCCGACCAGGTCCGATCCGTGTGCGAGGAGCTGCCGATGCTCGGCCTGGCCCGCCAGGCCCATGCCTGCACCCACACCACCTTCGCCCCCACGGTGATGCACGCGGGCACCAAGACGAACGTCATTCCCGACCGGGTGACCCTCGAGGTCGACATCCGGACCCTGCCCGGCCAGGGGGCGGACGAGGTGCGGGGGATGCTGGAGGAGGCCCTGGGCGACCTGGCCGGGCAGGTGAGCATCGACCCCCTCGCCGCCGACCCGTCTACCGCCTCGGCGGTCGACACCCCGCTGTGGGACGCCATCGCCGAGGTGACCGGGGCGTTCTACCCGGGCTCGGCCCCCCTGCCGTTCATGACCGCCGGGGCCACTGACGCCCGCTTCTTCCGGCGGCTGGGCTCCACCGCCTACGGCTTCGGCCTGTTCAGCCGGCGCCTGTCCTTCGACCAGTACAGCTCCATGTTCCACGGTGACAACGAGCGGGTCGACGTCGACTCCCTGCGCCTCTCCACCGACATGTGGGAGGCCCTGACCCGGAGGTTCCTGGGGTGAGCCCGATCAAAGCAGTGCTCTTCGACTTCGGCGGCGTGATCCTCTCCAGCCCCTTCGAGGCCTTCGCCCGTTACGAAAAGGACAACGGCCTGCCGTCCGGCTTCATCCGCCAGCTCAACGCCACCAACCCCGACACCAACGCCTGGGCCCGGCTGGAGCGCAGCCAGGTGGGCATCGCCGAGTTCTGCGACCTGTTCGAGGCCGAGGCCAAGGAGGCCGGGCACGCCCTCGACGCCCGCGAGGTCCTCACCCTGCTCCGCGGCGAGGTGCGCCCGGCGATGGTCGAGGCTCTGCGTCGTTGCCATCAGCGGCTCAAGACCGCCTGTCTCACCAACAACTTCGTAGGCGAGGATCGGGCCGACTCACCCCGGATGGTGAGCGGGGTGATGGCGCTGTTCGACGTGGTGGTGGAGTCCAGCCGGGTCGGGGTGCGCAAGCCCGATCCCCGCTTCTACGAGATCGCCTGCCAGCTCCTGGACATCGTGCCGTCCGAGGCGGTATTCCTCGACGACCTCGGGGTCAACCTCAAGCCCGCCCGGGCGCTCGGCATGACCACGATCAAGGTCGAGGATCCGGCCGTGGCCCTGGCCGAGCTGGAGGAGGCGGTCGGCTTCCCGCTCGGCTGAGGTGGCGCCCTACAGGCCGGCGAAGGCCCGGCCCAGCAGGTCCTGGTCCTCGAGGTGGTGATGGGCGGCGCTGCCCGAGGCCGGGCTGGCCGACTCGGCCCGGCTCACATGGGAGAGCACGAAGTCCTCCCGCAGCAGGCGGTGCAGGCGGCCGTGGACGAAGAACCACGCCCCCATGTTCTCCGGCTCCTCCTGCAGCCAGGTCACCTGGGACGCCCGCTGGTAGCGGGCGAGGATGGCCCCGATCTCCTCCTCAGGCCAGGGGTAGAGCTGTTCGACCCGCACCACCGCCACCCGGCCGGCCAGAGCACCGTCATCGTCGCGCCTGGCCATGGCCTCGTAGGCGATCTTGCCCGAGCACAGGATCACCCGCTCCACCCTCGCCGCGTCCTGCACCGCCGGGTCGTCGAGGACCACCTGGAAGCTGCCGCCGGTCAAGGCGTCGATGGGTGAGCGCGACTGGCGGGCCCGGAGGAGCGACTTGGGGGTGAAGATGACGAGAGGCACCTTCTTCTCCCGCACCACCTGGGCCCGCAGGACGTGGAAGTACTGGGCGGCGGTGGTGGCGTTGACGATGCAGAGGTTCCCGCTGGCGGCCAGGGTGAGGAACCGCTCGAGGCGCGCCGAGGAGTGCTCCGGGCCCTGACCCTCGTAACCGTGGGGCAGCAGCATGACCAGGCCGGAGGTCTGGCCCCACTTGTCCTCGGCGGCGGCGATGAACTGGTCGATGATCACCTGGCCGGCGTTGGCGAAGTCGCCGAACTGCGCCTCCCATGCCACCAGGGCGTCCTTGTGGACTACCGAGTAGCCGTACTCGAAGCCGAGGGCGGCGTACTCGCTGAGCAGGGAGTCGTAGATGAAGAAGCGTCCCAGGCGCCCGCCGTCCGAGCCCAGGTGGGCCAGGGGCACGTGCTCGTCGCCCGTGCGGTAGTCGACGAGCACGCCGTGGCGCTGGCTGAAGGTCCCCCGCCTGGTGTCCTGGCCCGCCAGCCGGACGTCGGTGCCCTCCAGGACCAGCGAGCCCAGGGCCATGGACTCGGCCATCGACCAGTCCACCTCGCCGGAGGCGTACAGGTCGGCCCGGGCCTTGAGCTGGCGCTCCAACTTGGGATGCACGGTGAAGCCGGCCGGGGCCCCGCTGATGGCGGCGGCCACCACGTCGAGCCTGGCCCGGTCCACGCCGGTCTCGACCGCCGGCAGGGGCCGCGGCTCGCGCAACTGGGTGGGAAGGGTGGTCGGATGGGGCGGGGCCGACGAACGGGTCTCGTCCAGGGCCGTCTGCAGCCGGCGGGAGAAGTCCTCGAGGGCGGACTCGGCGTCCTCGAGGGTGATGTCGCCCCGGCTCACCAGCGTCTCGGTGTACAGCTTGCGCACCGAGCGGTGCTGGTCGATGAGCTCGTACATGCGGGGCTGGGTGTAGCTCGGCTCGTCGCCCTCGTTGTGGCCGTAGCGGCGATAGCACATCATGTCGATGACGACGTCCTTGTGGAACCGCTGACGGAAGGCGACCGCCAGACGACCGACCCGGACGCAGGCCTCGGGGTCGTCCCCGTTCACGTGGAAGATCGGCGCCTGGATCATCTTGGCCACGTCGGAGGCGTACACCGACGAGCGGGCCGATTCGGGCCCGGTGGTGAAGCCGAGCTGGTTGTTGATCACCAGGTGCACCGTCCCTCCGGTGCGATAGCCGCGCAGCTGGGAGAGGTTGAGGGTTTCGGCCACCACCCCCTGACCGGCGAAGGCGGCGTCGCCGTGGATCAGAAGCGACAGCACCGGAAAGGCGCCGGGGTAGTCCTCGAGGTCCTGCTTCGCCCGGGTCATCCCCTCCACCACCGGATCGACCGCCTCGAGGTGGGACGGGTTGGACGCCAGGGTCACGGGCAGCTCGACACCGGAGAGCCCGGTGAACTTGCCTGTCGAACCCTTGTGGTACTTCACGTCCCCGGAGCCCTGCACGGTGTTGGGGTCGATGTCCCCCTCGAACTCACGGAAGAGCTCGCGGTAGGACTTGCCGATGATGTTGGCCAGGACGTTGAGCCGGCCACGGTGGGCCATCCCGAGCACCGCCTCGGACAGTCCCGCCACCGCCGCCTCGTCGAGCACGGCGTCGATGAGGGCGATCGCCGATTCGCCCCCCTCGAGGCCGAAGCGCTTCTGACCCACGTACTTGGTGTGCAGGAAGCGTTCGAAGGCCTCGGCTGCGTTCAGGCGGCCCAGGATGTGGCGCTGCTCGGTGCTGGACAGCTCGGGTGACACGCCCTCGAGGTGCTCCTGGATCCACTGCTTCTGGTCGGGATCCTGGATGTGCATGTACTCGACGCCGACGGTCCGGCAGTAGGCGTCGCGCAGCACGCCCAGGATCTCCCCCAGGGTGAGCACGTCGCGCCGGGCCAGGCCGTCGGTGAGGAACTGGCGGTCGAGGTCCCAGATGGTCAGCCCGTAGGTGGCCGGGTCCAGCTCGGCGTGCATGCGGGGCTCTTTGACGGCCAGGGGGTCGAGGTTGGCGATCAGATGACCCCGCACCCGGTACATGTTGATGATCGTCTGGACATGGACCTGCTTCTCGAGATGGGCCCGTTCGCGGTCCACCGGGTTGACGTCCTGGCGCCAGGACACCGGCTCGTAGGGGACGCCGATGGAACGGAACACGTCGACGTAGAAGCCGTCCGCCCCCATCAGCAGCTGGTGGACCCGGGCCAGGAACTCGCCCGACTCCGCCCCCTGGATGATCCGGTGGTCGTAGGTCGAGGTGACCGTGACCACCTTGCCCACCCCCAGCTCGGCGATCATCCTCGGGTCGGCGGCGGCGTACTCGGCCGGGTACTCGATGGCCCCGACCCCGACGATCAGCCCCTGTCCGGCCATGAGCCGGGGGACGGATAGGACCGTCCCGAGGGTGCCCGGGTTGGTGATGGTGACGGTGGTGCCGGCCAGGTCGTCCGCGGTGGCCTTGTTGGTCCGCACCCGCCTGACGAGATCCTCATAGGCCATCCAGAAGGCCCGGAAGTCGAGGGTGTCGGCCCCCTTCACGCACGGCACCATGAGGGTGCGGGAGCCGTCCGGCCTGGTCACGTCGACGGCGAGGCCCAGCCCGACGTGTTCGTGGCGGACCACGCCGGCCTGGGTGCCGTTGGAGGCGGGCACGAACGTCGCGTTCATGACCGGAACGTCCCGCAGCGCCCTCACCACGGCGAAGGCGATGAGGTGGGTGAAGCTCACCTTCCCGCCCCGCCCCCGGGCCAGGTGGTTGTTGATCATCCGCCGGTTGACCTCGATGAGCTTGGCCGGCACCTGCCTCACGCTGGTGGCGGTGGGCACGGACAGGCTGGCTTCCATGTTGGCCACCACCCGGGCGGCCGCCCCCCTCAGGGGCTGGGCGGCCTCACCCCCCGCCGCCGCCGGCGCTGGGGTGGGCGAGGGCTTGGCCGGCTCGGACCGGCTCTCCGGTGACGCCGGGGCCGCTGCGGGAGGCTCGGCCGGCGCCGGCCGGGGGACCTCGGCCGGGACGTCGGAGAAGAACTCCTGCCAGCTCTCGCTCACCGAGGAGGGGTCCCGCCGGTAGCGCTCGAGCATCTCGTCGACGAGCCAGGCGTTGGGGCCGAACGCCGTCGATTCCTCCGTCATGGCGCTTCGATGCTACCGGCGTCCGGGGACCATCCGGACCTTCGGGACGCCACCGTGCCCCGGCTACTTTGAGCCCGATGCCGGCTCAGTTCATTTACACCATGCGCCAGCTGCGCCGCTTCTACCCGCCGGACCGCGAGGTGCTGCGGGGGATCAACCTGTCGTTCTTCCCGGGGGCGAAGATCGGCGTCATCGGCGCCAACGGGTCGGGCAAGTCCTCCCTGCTGCGCATCATGGCCGGTGAGGACGACGGCTACCAGGGCGAGGCCCGCCTCACCCCCGGCTTCACCGTGGGGTACCTACCCCAGGAGCCCGCTCTGGACCCGGACAAGGACGTGATAGGCAACGTCACCGAGGGGGTGGCGGAGGCCCGGGCCAGCCTCGACCGCTTCGAGGAGATCGGCTCCCTGCTCGGCGGGGCCGAGGGTGACGAGATGGAGCGGCTGCTGTCCGAGTACGGCGAGCTGCAGGACCGCATCGACGCCCACGGCTGGTGGGATCTGGACCGGACCCTCGAGCAGGCCATGGACGCCCTGCGCCTGCCTCCGCCCGACGCCTCCGTGCCGACCCTGTCGGGCGGCGAGCGCCGGCGGGTCGCCCTGTGCCGCCTGCTGCTGCAGGCCCCCGACCTGCTCCTGCTGGACGAGCCCACCAACCACCTCGACGCCGAGTCGGTGGCCTGGTTGGAGCGGCACCTGCAGGAGTACAAGGGCACGGTGGTGGCGGTCACCCATGACCGCTACTTCCTCGACAACGTGGCCGGATGGATCCTCGAGCTCGACCGCGGCGCTGGCATCCCCTGGGAGGGCAACTACTCGTCGTGGCTGGCCCAGAAGGAGGCCCGCCTGGCGGCGGAGGAGAAGGCGGACTCGGCCCGCCGTCGGTCCCTGGAGCGGGAGCTGGAGTGGATCAGGATGTCGCCCCGGGCCCGCCAGGCCAAGGGCAAGGCCCGCCTCACCGCCTACGAGCGGCTGCTGGCCGAGGCTGAGTCATCCCCCGACCGCCCCGACCGCCTCGAGCTGTCGATACCGCCCGGCCCCCGCCTGGGGGACCTGGTGGTGGAGGCCGACGGGCTCGCCAAGGCCTACGGCGACCGGCTGCTCTTCGAGGAGGTGACCTTCCAGCTTCCGCCGGGCGGGATCGTCGGGGTCATAGGGGCAAACGGGGCAGGCAAGACGACCCTGTTCCGCATGATCGCCGGGCGCGAGACGCCCGATGCCGGCGAGCTGCGGGTGGGGCCGACCGTGCAGCTCGCCTACGTGGACCAGTCCCGCGACAGCCTCCAGGCCGACAACACCGTCTATGAGGAGATCACCGGGGGCACCGACCAGCTGGTGGTCGGCGGGCGGGAGATCCACGGCCGGGCCTACGTGGCCGGGTTCAACTTCAAGGGCTCGGACCAGCAGAAGAAGGTGGGCCAACTGTCCGGGGGCGAGCGCAACCGGGTCCACCTGGCCAAGCTCCTGCGCTCGGGCGGCAACCTGCTGCTGCTTGACGAGCCCACCAACGACCTCGACGTGGACACCCTGCGGGTCCTCGAGGACGCCCTGGTCGACTTCGCCGGCTGCGCCGTGGTCATCAGCCACGACCGCTGGTTCCTCGACCGCATCGCCACCCACGTGCTGGCCTTCGAGGGCGACTCGGTGGTGCGCTGGTTCGAGGGGAACTTCTCCGACTACGAGGAGGAGCGCCGGCGGCGGCTCGGCGCCGACGCCGACCAACCCCACCGAATCCGCTACCGCCCGTTGGTGAAATGACGCCGGTGGGCGGGCTAACGCCGGGGCCGGGTGCACGGCGGACGCACCCGAGCCCCGACGCCTAAGAACGATCACATCTCCGACGCCGCCCGTCAATGCCAGCATCCACCAGGCCGGACCGAGGTACGCCCGGAGTGGTGCAAAGGGCTCAGATCGCGAGGCGCGGGGCCGATCGAGATACCGTGGCCAACATCGTCGCCCAGAGCCGCGCCGTGGTGCGGACCATCGAACCCGGCAATTCCGCCGTATGCGCCCATTGCGGCGCTCCCGTCAAATTCGCCGCCCGGGCCCAGCTCCGGCAGGTGATCGCCAACGTGTACGTCGACGGGGTCTGGGACCGCGTCGAGCACTTCCACGAGCCCTGCTACAGCGAGGCCGGCAGCCCCCACGGTCCCGCCGCCTAACTACCCTTGGGGTGGTGAGGACCAGGGTCGTCCGCTCCTTCCGCTTCGAGGCGGCCCACCAGCTGCCTTGGCACCCCGGGGCCTGCCGCCGTCTCCACGGCCACAGCTACCGGCTGGAGGTGACCGCCGAGGGCCCCGTGGGGCCCGACGGCATGGTGATGGACTTCGCCGAGCTCGACCGGCTGGTCGTGGGCGAGGTGGTCGACCGCTTCGACCACCGCCTGCTCAACGACCTCATCGACAACCCCACCGCCGAGCTGGTGGCGGCCGAGGCGTGGAAGCGGATCGAGGCCGCCGGCGTTCGGCTGGTCGCCCTCCGCCTGTGGGAGACGGCCGACTCCTCGGTGGAGCTCGTGCGCGATTGACCTCCTCGCTGGTGGTGCTGTCCGGGGGTCTGGACTCGACCGTCTGCATGGCCATGGCCGCCAGGCAGGGACCCGCCCTGGCCCTGAGCTTCGACTACGGGCAACGACACTCCGTCGAGCTCGACCGGGCCGCCGCCGTCGCCCGCCACTACCGGGCCGAGCACCTGCTGGTGCACCTCGACACCCGTTCCTGGGGCGGGTCGGCCCTCACCGATGCCTCCATCGAGGTTCCGGTCAACGGCGGGGACGACGGCATCCCGGCCACCTATGTGCCGGCCCGCAACATCATCTTCCTGAGCGTGGCCCTCGGGGTGTGCGAGGCCCGCTCCATCGACGCCGTCTACATCGGGGTGAACGCCATCGACTACAGCGGCTATCCCGACTGCCGTCCGGAGTTCATCGACGCCTTCCGCCGGGTGGCGGAGGTGGGCCAGAAGCGCGGCGTCGAGGGCGAGCCGGTCGACATCCGCACGCCGCTCATCGCCATGACCAAGGCGGAGATCGTCCGGGCCGGCATCGACCTCGAGGCCCCGCTCGGCCTCACCTGGTCCTGCTACCGCGAGGGCCCGGCGCCCTGCGGGGGCTGCGACGCCTGCCGGCTGCGGGCGGCCGGCTTCGCCGGGGCCGGGCTCGAGGACCCCGCCCTGGTCGGCGGATGACGCGGGAGGGGCTGTTGGTGGCCGAGGTCTTCTCGGCCATCCAGGGCGAGGGCGCCCACGTCGGCCGGCGCCAGGTCTTCCTGCGCCTGGCCGGCTGCAACATCCGCTGCCTCTACTGCGACCAGCCCGAGGCCCTCGAGCTGCGGCCGGGCCCGTGCCGGATCGAGCAGCGGGCCGGACGGCGGGACTGGTCGGTGCGGTCCAGCCCGCTGGAGGACAACGAGGTGGTCGCGGCCGTCGTGTCCCTCTGGGACCAGCTGACGCACCACTCCATCAGCGTCACCGGCGGCGAGCCGCTCATGCAGTCCGAGCGCCTCGCCCGGATTATGCCCGCCCTCAAGGGCCCGGGCCGGCGGATACACCTCGAGACCAACGGAACCCTCGGGCGCGCCCTGGCCCGGGTCCTGCCGTGGCTCGACGAGGTGAGCATGGACCTCAAGCTCCCGAGCGTGGACGGCGAGGGGGTCGGACCCGCCGCCCAGAGCGCCTTCATGGCCGCCGTGGTCGGGGCCGGGGTCGCACTGTCGGCCAAGATCGTCCTCGGGGCCGGCACCGACGAGGCCGAGCTGGTGGCGGCGGTGAAGGCGGTGGCGGCGATCGCCCCCGCCGCCGGCGTCTTCCTGCAGCCGGTGACGCCCTTCGGCGCCGTCACCGAGGCGCCGTCGCCGGAGCAGGTCCTGGGCTGGCAGGAGCTGGCCCTTGCCCACCACCACGACGTCCGGGTCATCCCCCAGACCCACAAGCAGATCGGACAGCTGTAGGTGCGGGTCGCCATCACCGGCAGCCACGGACTGATCGGATCCGCCCTCGCCCGGCGGCTGCGGGACTCCGGTCACCAGGTGGTGTCGCTGGTGCGGGGGTCGCCGGGGCCGGCGGAGCTGTCCTGGGCCCCGGGCCGGCCGCCGGCGCTGTCGGGCTTCGACGCCGTGGTCCACCTGGCCGGGGCGCCCCTCGGGGAGCGGCGGTGGAGCGACGCCTACCGGGCCGAAGTCATGGCCAGCCGGAGGGAAGGCACGGCGACGATCGCCCGGGCGGTGGCCGAGGCCCCAGCCCCCCGCCCGGTCCTGGTGTCGGCCTCGGCCGTCGGCTACTACGGGTCCCGGGGCCCCGACCTGCTGACCGAGGACGCCCCCGCCGGCGAGGGCTTCCTGGCCGAGGTCGTGTCGGTGTGGGAGGCGGCGGCGGAGCCGGCCCGCCAGGCCGGGGCCAGGGTGGTCCATCCCCGCTTCGGCGTGGTGCTCTCACCCGCCGGCGGGGCCCTGCGGCGCCAGCTCCCCCTCTTCCGCCTGGGCCTGGGCGGGCCCATGGGCTCGGGCCGGCAGTACCTGAGCTGGATCGCCCTCGACGACGCCGTCTCCGCCCTGTGGCACCTGGTCGAGCGGGAGCAGCTGTCGGGGCCGTTCAACCTGTGCTCGCCTCTGCCCGTCACCCAGGCCGAGTTCGCCTCCCGCCTCGGTGCCACCCTGCACCGCCCCGCCCGCCTGCGGGCCCCGGCGGCGGCGCTCCGGCTGGCCCTCGGCCGCCAGATGGCCGACGAGCTGCTGCTGGCGAGCCAGCGGGCGATCCCCGCCCGCCTCGAGGCCAGCGGCTTCCGGTTCGGCCACGGCGAGCTGGGCGCCGCCCTGTCCTTCCTCCTGCGGTGACCTCCCCGACCGACAGCGACGTGGTGGTGGTGGGCGCCGGCCCGGCCGGGACGGCCGCCGCTGTGGTGCTGGCCCGTGCCGGGCTGAGGGTGACGTGCCTGGACCGGGCCGTGTTCCCCCGCGACAAGTGCTGCGGGGACGGACTGACCGCCTCGGCCCTGCATCAGCTGGAGGGGCTGGGCCTTAGGCCCGAGGCGGTGGCCTCCTGGTGGCCGGTGGCCGAGGTGGTTCTCGCCTCCCCCTCGGGCCGCAGGGTCGAGCTGACCCTGCCGGACTCCGGACTGCACGCGGCGGTGGCCCGCCGCTTCGACCTCGACGCCGCCCTGGTCGAGCTGGCCCGCCGACAGGGGGCCGAGGTGGTGGAAGGGGCGCGGGTGACCAGGGCCGAGGTCGACATCGACCGGGTCACCCTCACCACGGCTGACGGCCGGCGCTGGCGGGCCGGCTACGTCCTCGGGTGCGACGGGGTGTGGTCCCCCCTGCGCAAGCTGGTCTGCCCCCGCCCGGAAGCCCGGGCCTACCTGGGCGAGTGGCACGCCTTCCGCCAGTACCGCCGCTCGGACTCCCCCGAGGCCCGCCGGCTGTGGGTGTGGTTCGAGCCCGACCTGCTGCCCGGTTACGCCTGGTCCTTCCCGCTGGCCGACGGGTGGGTGAACTTCGGCTTCGGGGTGCCCCGCCGGCCCGGTGAGGCCAGCGGGCGGCTGGGCTCGGTCCTGTCCGAGCTGGCCCGCCGGCCCGGCATCGCCCCCGTCATCGGCAGCGAGGGCGCCGGGCACGCCACGCCCAAGGCATGGCCCATACCGGCGGCGGTGGCCTCGGGTCTGCTCAGCGCGGCGGGGGGCAGGGTGCTCTTCGCCGGCGACGCCGCCCGGGCGGCCGACCCCCTTACGGGGGAGGGCATCGGCCAGGCCCTGGAGACGGGGGCGATGGCCGCCACCGCCGTGCTGGCGGCCGGGGCCCACCGGCCGGGCCACGCCGCCGACCACTACCGCCGCCGGGTCGGGGCCGGCCTGGCCGTCGACAACCGGCTGGCGGGGCGGCTGTCGAGGCTGCTGGCCACCCCCCTCGGGGCCAGAGCCGCCCTGCGGGCGGCGGACGGGTCGGCCTGGACCAGGGCCAACTTCGCCCGGTGGATGTGGGAGGACTACCCCCGCGCCGTTCTGGTCACCCCGGGCCGCTGGCGGCGGGGGATGCTGCGGCCCTCGGGCGCCTTCGCCCCCGGGGCCCCGGCGGCCCTGCCGGCCTGAGCGATCAGGCGGTCGCCGGGGCCCGGCGCGACTCCGACCACGTCTTGCCCACCTCGACGTCGATGTCGTGGGGCAGGCCGAGCACCCGCTCGCCGATGATGTTGCGCTGGACCTCGGAGGTGCCGCCGCCGACGGTCAGGGCCGGGGCGAAGTTGAAGCCGTAGGACCACTCGCCGGCGTCGGCCCCCAGCGGACCGGCGGCGGACAGCATCCCGTGGGCCCCGGCGAGATCCTTGGCCAGGCCCATGATCTGCTGGCCGTGGTGATCGGCCAGCGCCTTGCGCACCGACGCCTCCGGCCCGGGCGGTCGGCCCTTTATGGCGGCGGTCACCGTGCGCAGCCGGATGAGGCGCAGCACCTCGGACTCGATGTAGAGCTGGGCCAGCCGCTGGCGCAGGACCGGGTCGGACACCCCGCCCCGCCCCCGCACCAGATCGACGAGGTCGCCGGCGGTGGGGCCGCGGCCCCACAGCGCCCCCTCACCGGAAAGGGAGACCCGCTCGTTGCCCAGGGTCACCTTGGCCAGCGCCCAGCCCTCGTTGGGCTCGCCCACCACGCTGTCGGCCGGCAGGCGCACCTCGTCGAGGAAGACCTCGTTGAAGCTGTGCGACCCGGTCATGTCGACGATCGGGCGCACGTTGATCCCCGGCGTGTCCATCGGGCAGATGAAGTAGGTGATGCCCTTGTGCTTCGGCGCGTCGGGGTTGGTGCGGGCGATCAGGATCCCGAAGCGGGCGAAGTGGCCGAGCGAGGTCCAGATCTTCTGACCGGTGACCACCCAGGTGTCGCCGTCCCTCTCCGCCCTGGTCGACAGGCCGGCGAGGTCGGAGCCGGCACCGGGCTCGGAGAACAGCTGGCACCAGATCTCCTCGCCGGCCAGCATCGGCAGCAGGTAGCGGTCCTTCTGGGCCTCGGTGCCGGCGTGGATGATGGTGGGGCCGGCCCAGCCGATCCCGATGGGATTGACCGGCCTCGACACCCGGGCCCGGCGCAGTTCGTCGTCGATGATCAGCTGGGCGACCGGGTCGGCGGCCAGGCCCCATGGCCGGGGCCAGTGGGGTGCCACGTAGCCGGCCTCGGCCAGCTGGCGCCCGCTCGGACGGGGGTTGTCGGCCAGGAAGCGGCGGACCTCCGCCCTCGTCGGGTCGGACTCGCCGGGCAGCTCGAAATCCATGGTCGGAGCGTATTGCGTATTGTCCAACCTGACGCCGCCGTCAGGAACGCCACCGGCGGGAGCGGGCGTCCCGATCGTTCTCGCGAGGGGGAAGCAATGACAGGGTGGAACTTCGCCGACGTCTGGGAGACAGTGGCCGACGCCATCCCCGACGCCCAGGCCCAGGTGCAGGGCGACCGCGTGCTCACCTGGGCGGAGATGGACCGCCGGGCCGACGGTGTTGCCGCCACCCTGCTGGCCCGGGGGGCCAGGCACCAGGACAAGGTGGCCCAGTACCTCTACAACGGCCCCGAGTACCTCGAGTCGATGTTCGGCATCTTCAAAGCCGGCCTGGTGCCGGTCAACACCAACTACCGCTACGCCGACGACGAGCTGGTGTACCTGTGGGACAACGCCGACGCCGTGGCGGTGGTCTTCCACGGCACCTTCGCCGAGCGCATCGACGCCCTGCGCCCCCGGCTGCCCGGCGTGGCCACCTGGCTTTGGGTGGACGACGGCTCAGGCCAGTGCCCGGAGTGGGCCCTGCCCTACGAGGAGGCCACCGCCGCCGCCGAAGGGCGGGTGTCAGCACCGTGGGGCCGCAGCGGCGACGACATATACATGCTCTACACCGGTGGCACCACCGGCATGCCCAAGGGGGTGATGTGGCGGCAGGAGGACATCTTCTTGAGCCTCAACGCGTCGGCGTTCCGGCGCTTCCCCGAGGACGGGGACCTCGACGCCGTGCGGGCGGCGGTGACGGCCCCCGGCCTGGTGATGATGCCGGCCTGCCCCCTGATGCACGGCACCGGCGCCTTCACCGCCTTCAGCTCGCTCTCCACCGGCGGGTCGGTCGTCACCATGGTGTCGCGTCACTTCGACGTTGAGGAGCTGCTCGACACCATCCAGGCCCGCAAGGTCAACACCCTGGCCATCGTGGGCGACGCCTTCGCCAAGCCCATGCTGGCCGCCCTCGACGCCAACCCCGGGCGCTGGGACATCACCAGCCTCATGCTGGTGGTCTCCTCCGGGGTGATGTGGAGCGAGGCGACCAAGCAGGGCCTGCTCGGCCACCACAAGGGCATGATCCTGGCCGACGCCTTCTCGTCATCGGAGGCCCTCGGGATGGGCGCCTCCGTCTCCACCGGTGACAGCGCCGCCAGCACGGCCAAGTTCAACCTCGGCGACAACGCCCGGGTCATCACCGACGACGGGCGGGACGTGGTGCCCGGCTCGGGCGAGGTGGGGATGGTGGCGGTCAAGGGCCGGGTGCCCGTGGGCTACTACAAGGACCCGGAGAAGAGCGCCCGCACCTTCCGGGTCATCGACGGGGCCCGCTACTCGATCCCCGGCGACTACGCCACGGTGGAGGCCGACGGCACTCTCCGGCTGCTGGGCCGGGGCTCGGTGTGCATCAACACCGGGGGCGAGAAGGTGTACCCGGAGGAGGTCGAGGAGGCCGTCAAGGAGCATGCGTCGGTGCTCGACGCCGTGGCCGTCGGAATCCCCGACGAGCGCTTCGGCGAGGCCATCTGCGCCGTGGTCCAGCTCCGCCCGGGCCAGGCCCTCGACGAGGCCGGCATCATCGCCCACGTGAAGTCCCGCCTGGCCGCCTACAAGGCCCCCCGCCACGTGGTGGTGGTCGAGACCATCGGGCGGGCGCCCAACGGCAAGGTGGACTACAAGCGCCTGCGCCAGGAGGCGGTCGACAGCCTGGGCGTGGCCGCCGGCTAACCGCCGGAGGGGCCGGAGGAGCGCCCCGACGCCAGCGACCGGCCCAGGTCGTCGGCCAGGGGGGACGAGACGAGCTCCTCGAGGGGGCGGGGCAGCGCCAGGGACCAGTTGGGACGGTCGTCCACCGTGCCGGGCAGGTTCGGTCGCTCCGGCATGGCGGCGGCGTCCTCCAGGGTGGCCAGAGCGACGGCGCTGGGGGCCTGTGCCAGGAGCCGGTAGGCCGCCCGCACCGCCTCCTCCACCGGGGCGTCGTCGGGGAGCCCGGTCCAGTCGGCCAGCCGCCGGCGCACCGGGGCGAAGCCGTCGGCGGCGGGGAGCCCGAGCCGGGCCAGCTCGGCGGCGTCGCCGCCGCTCCACAGCCCGGCCACGGTGGGCAGGTCGTGGGTGGTGACCGCCGCCATGGTCCGGCTCGGGTAGCCGGCGGGGGGGCCGGGCTCGAACCACAGCAGCCTGGTGGACAGCAGCCGGCGCCGCTCCATCTCCTCCCGCACCCGGTCCTCCACCGTGCCCAGGTCCTCACCGACCACCCAGGCGCCGGCCCGCACGCTCTCCAGCGCCAGAACCGAAAGCAGCTCCGACCACGGGTAGCGGACGTAAGCGCCTTCGCCGGCGGAGGCGCCCGGGGGGATCCAGAACAGCCGGAACAGCCCGGCGATGTGGTCGATGCGCACCCCGGCCGAGTGGGCCAGCACCGCCCGCAGGGTGCGGGCCAGCGGGTCGAAGCCGGCCTGGCGCAGCTTCCAGGGGTCGAAGGGGGGCAGGCCCCAGTCCTGGCCGGCAGCGTTGAAGTCGTCGGGCGGGGCGCCCACCCGCACGCCGGTCGCCATCAGGTCCCGCCACATCCAGGCGTCGGCCCCGGCCGGGTCGACCCCGATGGCCAGGTCCTGGACCAGCCCGATCCGGTCCCCCGCCCGGGCCAGCTGCTCCTCGATCAGCCACTGCAACCAGGCGTGGTAGCCGACCCGGTCGGCGTTGGCGGCGGCGAAGTCCGCCACCGCGGCCGAGTCCGGCCGGCGCAGGCCCTCGGGCCAGTCCCGCCAGTCGGCGCCGCGCACCTCGCTCAGGGCGCAGAACGTGGCGAAGGCCTCCAGCGCCTGGCCGTGCCGGCGGCGGTAGGCCTCGAAGCCGGGGTCGGCCCCCCGCGCCGCCGGCGAGGCCCGCCAGGTCGGCTCGAGCACCGCCGCCTTGAGCTTCCACACCGCGTCGCGATCCACCAGGGGCGAGTCGTTGAGCGCCTGTCCCGCCCGGGCCGCCTCGGTCAGGTCGTGGCACCGTCCCGCCCCGGCCACGTCCTCCACCCTCAGGTACAGCGGGTTGCGGAAGCAGCGGCTGGAGGCGAAGTAGGGGCTGGGCTGGATGGGCGGCACCGGCACCGGAGCGTGCAGGGGGCTGAGCATGAGCACCCCGGCCCCCCGGCCGGCGGCCCACCGTCCGAGCTCGGCCACGTCGCCCAGGTCCCCGATCCCCCAGCTGCGGGCCGAGCGCACCGAGGGGAGCTGGGCGGCCCAGCCCCAGGTCCTCATCCCCTCGGGCAGGTGGCAGGCCGGCGGGGCCACGATCAGGCGCACGGCGGGCCGGTCGGGCCGGTGCAGGTCGTGGTAGCCGAGGGGAAGGTCCTCGGGCAGGCGGTCCACCCCCTCGGCCTCGGTGCCGTCCTCCAGCACCAGGGCCCAGGGGCCCTCGGCACGGACCTGCTCTTGGGGGCCGACCACCCACACCGGATCGTCGCCGTCGGTGCCGGGGGGCCGGGGCGACGACGCCCCCATCGCCTCCAGCAGGGCGGCCGTGGTCGCCGGCGGGGTGGGCCGCCACGTGCCGGCGACGTCGTGGTAACCGGGCTCGATGCCCCAGGCCCCGGGCTCGCAGGTCTGCTCGATGGCGGGGACCGTACCCGTCGGCGGCGCCGCTCTCCCCCACTAACTTCGACCGCCGTGCCGACGGTGCTCACCTCCGACGGGGTGCGGGTGTCGGTGGCCGACTTCGGCGGCCGGGGCCCGGACCTGGTCATGGCTCATGCGACCGGGTTCCACTCCCATGTCTGGGAGCCGGTGGCCCGCCTGCTCACCGACCGGTTCCGCTGCCTGGCCCTCGACCTGCGGGGCCACGGCGACTCCGGGCCGGCCCCCGACGGCGACTACCACTGGCGGGGCTTCGCCCTCGACTGCCTGGCGGTGGTGGACGGACTCGGCCTCACCCGGCCCATCGGGGTGGGCCACTCCTGCGGGGGCGCCTCCCTGATGCTGGCCGAGCTGGCCCGCCCGGGGACCTTCGCCCACCTGTACTGCTACGAGCCCATCGTCATCCCGTCGGAGGGACCCGGTGTGCCCAACCCGGGGAACCACCTGGCGGTGGGGGCGCGCCGGAGGCGGGAGGTGTTCCCCTCCCGCCAGGCCGCCTATGAGAACTACGCCTCCAAGCCGCCGTTCGACATCCTGGCCCCGCAGTCCCTGCGGGCCTACGTCGACTACGGCTTCGCCGACGTAGGGGACGGCACCGTGCGGCTCAAGTGCCGGCGGGAGGTGGAGGCGGCCGTGTTCACCGAGTCCTCCAGCCACGACGCCTTCGCCCGCCTCGGCCGTCTGGGCTGCCCGGTCACCCTGGCCTGCGGGGAGCTCACCGACAACTTCGGACCGGCGATCATGACCAGGCTGGCGCAGCGCCTGCCCCGGGCGGTGGTGACCACCTTCCCCGGCCTGGGCCACTTCGGCCCCCAGCAGGACCCCGAGGTGGTGGCGGCCGCCATCCGCCGGGCTGTCACAGCCGAGCCGTAGCCTGACCGCATGAGCCTCCCGCTCCCGACGTCCCTGTCGCCTTCCAAGGTGACGGCGTTCAAGGAGTGCGCTCTGGCCTTCCGCTTCTCGGCCATCGACCGGCTGCCCGAACCGCCCTCGCCGTGGGCGGCCAAGGGCACCCTGGTCCACCGGGCCCTCGAGCTGCTGTTCTGGGAGTTCCCCGCCGGGGCCCGCACCCCCGACGTGGCCGCCGACTGCCTGGGCCGGGCGTGGGCCGGCCTCTGCGAGCACCCCGAGTTCGCCGATCTGGGCCTCAGCGCGGAGGAGCAGGAGGCCTTCGTGGCCGAGGCCGCCGAGCTGCTGCGGCGCTACTTCGAGCTGGAGGATCCCAACGGCATCACCGTGCTGGCCACCGAGCTGCTGCTTGAGGCGACCCTCGGCGACATGACCCTGCGGGGCATCATCGACCGCCTCGAGCTGGACGCCACCGGCGCCCTGGTGGTGACCGACTACAAGACCGGACGGCCGCCCAGCGAGTTTCGCGAGCGCTCCCGCATGGAGGGCATCCACTTCTACGCCTACCTGTGCGAGCAGGCCCTGGGGGTGCGACCGGCCCGCATCCAGCTGCTGTACCTGTCCGAGCCGGTGGTCATCTCCACCGTGCCGTCGGCCCAGTCGATCAGGGGCATGCAGGTCAAGGCGTCGGCCATCTGGACGGCGGTGGAGCGGGCCTGCCAGCGGGAGGACTTCCGCCCCCAGCCCTCCGGGCTGTGCCCCTGGTGCGCCTACCAGGCCTACTGCCCGGCCTTCGGCGGGAACCCGGCCGACGCCCTCGCCGGGGTCGCCACCGTCCCGACGCCCTGAGGGAGGACCCGCTGGACGGCCTGCGCCGGGCCGTTGGGCGTTTCGATCACCGGGTGGACGCCGCCCTCGACCACCTACGCGGCCGGCCCGTCCCCGACCGGGTCTTCTACGCCGCCTCGACCCTGGGCGACCACAGCCTCATCTGGCTGATGTTGGCGGCCGCCCGAGGCCTGCGGCCGGGCCGGCACTGGCGGGCGGCCCTCCGGGCGGCGGCGGGAATCGGGATCGAGTCCGCCCTGGTCAACCTGGGGGTCAAGTCGCTGTTCCGCCGGCGCCGCCCGGTCACCGACGGAGCCCGGCCCCACCGCCTGCGCCAGCCCCGGACAAGCAGCTTCCCGAGCGGCCACGCCACCGCCGGCTTCTGCTCCGCCGCCCTCCTGTCCGAGGGCGACCGGGCGTGGCCCCTCTACTACGCTGCTGCCACCGTCGTCGCCACCAGCCGGGTCTACGTGCGCATCCACCACGCCTCCGACGTGGTGGCGGGGATGGCCATCGGGGCCGCGCTGGGGCGGCTGGGGCGTCGCCTGGTCCCGTTGCGGGAATGACCGCCCCGGAGAGGGGGTTTTGCCTGCCATGACCGTCAGCCACTTCGCCGTCACCTGGGACTACCGGTGCCCGTTCGCCCGCAACGCCCACGAGCACCTGCTCACCGCCCTCGACGCCGGAGCCGGGTGGGACGTGACCTTCGTGCCGTTCTCCCTGTCCCAGGTCCACGTGGCCGAGGGGGGGACCCCAGTCTGGGACGACCCGGCCAGGGACCGCGACCTGCTGGCGATGGAGGCGGCCATCGCCGTGCGGGAGCGCTGGCCCGAGTCCTTCGCCGGGCTGCACGCCGCCCTGTTCGCCGCCCGCCACGACCACAGTCGCGACCTGCGGTACCAGACGGTGGTGCGGGAGGTGCTGGCCCAGACCGGGCTCGACCCCGACGCCGTCATGGCCGAGGTGGGCGACGGCTGGCCCAAGGAGTCCTTCCGCAAGGAGCACGAGCTCTCCGTCCAGAGCCACGGGGTGTGGGGGGTGCCGACCTTCATCGTGGACGATCGGGCCGCCTTCGTGCGCATCATGACCAGGCCCAGGGGCGACGCCGAGGTCGCCAGGCGGACCATCGACCGGATCCTGCTGGCCCTCGGCGACTGGCCAGAAATAAACGAGCTGAAACACACCACGCTCAACCACTGAGCTTCCAGCCGGTAGGGTCGGGGTCGCATGGTCCCCGAGGTCATGACCCCGGCGGAGGCGCTGATGTGGGCCGTCGAGCGCGACCCCATCCTGCGCTCCACTTTCCTCACCGTCACCGTCCTCGACGCCCCGCCGGAGATGGACCGGCTGCGGCGGCGGATGGCCGACGCCATCGGGGGCTTCCCCCGCATGCACCAGCGGGTGCGCAGCCAGTCGGCGCCCTGGGATCGGCCGGCGTGGATCGACGACGCCTCCTTCGACCTCGACTACCACATCCGCCACCTGGCCCTGCCGGCCCCGGCCGACGACCGGGCCCTTTTCGACCTGGCCGGCCTGTGGCTGGAGGACGCCTTCGACCCGGTGCGGCCCCTATGGCAGCTGACCGTGGTCGAGGGCCTCGCCGGGGGCCGGGCCGCCCTGCTGGTCAAGATGCACCACACCATCACCGACGGGGTGGGTGGACTCCGGCTCTCCAGCAGCTTCCTCGACCTCGACCGCGAGGGGAAGGTGCCGGTGCGTCCCCCGTCAGACGGCGCCACCCGCCCGGCGCCGGCCGGCCCGTCGACGGCTGAGCGGCTCCGCCAGGCGGCCTACTCGCTGCGGCCGTCGGCCACGGTGGCCAACGCCAGGAGGGCGATCGCCACGGTCGGGTCGCTGGGCCGTCAGGCGGCGGTGTCCGGCCAGTCGGGCTCCAGCCTGTGGCGGGGCCGACGCTCGATGAGCAGGCGCCTCGACCGCATCGACCTCGACCTGGACGAGATCCGCCGGGCGGCCAAGGCGCTCGGGGGAACCATTAACGACCTCTTCGTCGCCGGCGTAGCCGGCGGGGCGGCCGAGTACCACCGCCGGCGGGGGGTCGAGGTGGAGCAGCTGCGGGCGTCGGTGCCGATCAGCACCCGGGTCGACCGCTCCTTCGGCGGCAATGCCTTCGTCCCCGCCCGGGTGGTGCTGGCCGCCGGCGAGCGCGACCCCGAGGTGCGCTTCCGGTCGGTGCACGAGGCACTGGCGGCCACCCGCGACGAGCCCGCCCTTGGGCTCACCGAGTCTCTGGCCGGGGTGCTGCTGGCCCTCCCGCCTGCCCTCCTCACCCCCCTGGCCCGCCAGCAGGTCTCCACGGTCGACTTCGCCGCCTCCAACCTGCGGGGCTCGCCGGTGCAGCTGTTCGTGGCCGGGGCCGCCGTCGAGGCCAACTACCCCATGGGCCCGACGGCCGGGGTGGCCTTCAACGCCACCGTGCTCTCGTACATGTCCCGCCTCGACCTGGGCCTCGACATGGACACCGCCGCCATCGACGACCCCGACGGGCTCAGGCGGTGCCTCGAGGCCGGCCTGCACGAGCTGATCGCCTTCGGGTAGGGCGCGCCGGAGTGACCCGCCCGGTCCGTAATGGGCCGGACGCGGCATGGCGCGCCGGTAGGCGTCGCCGGCACCGCCGCCGGTAGCCTCCCTGGCCATGGCCATACGACTGGAACCGATCGACGAGTACATGCACGAGCTCGGCCCCGAGCCGAACTTCAACGAGAGCATGTACTTCAACGTCTTCGACCCATCGTCCCAGATGGGCGGGTTCCTGCGGCTGGGCAACCGGGCCAACGAGGGCCAGGCGGAGATGACGGTCTGCCTGTACCTGCCCGACGGGCGCGTCGCCTTCATGTTCCAGCGGCCGAAGATCTCCGACAACAACTCCTTCGACGCCGGCGGCGTGCGGTTCAACGTGGTGCGCCCGTTCGAGGAGCTGGAGGCCTCCTACGAGGGCAAGGTCCTCCTGCTCGACGATCCGCTGTGCATGAAGGACCCCAGGGCGGCCTTCACCAACAACCCCACCGCCGATGCCCGGGTGTCGCTCACCTTCACCGGGCTGTCGCCGATGTTCGGGGGCGAGCCGGACGAGGCCCACGAGAGCACCGGCGAGGAGTTCGCCCGCGGCCACTACGAGCAGCTGGTCGGCGGGATCGGGCGCATCGAGGTGGGCGACCAGTCCTGGGACATCGACGGCTTCGGCCTGCGCGACCACTCCTGGGGGCCGCGCTACTGGCAGGCCCCGTGGTACTACCGCTGGCTCACCGGCAACTTCGGGCCCTCCTTCGGGTTCATGGCCTCCCGCGTGGCCCGCCGCGACGGACCGGGCACGCGGGGCGGCTTCGTGTGGGACGGCACCGGCCTGCGGCTGTGCCACCACGTCGAGGTGTCCACCCGCTGGCGGGGCGAGGACGCCTACCACGACACCATCACCGCCGAGCTGCAGAGCGGGGACCAGAAGTGGCGAATCGAGGGCAAGGTGCTTTCTCTGATCCCGCTGCGCAACCGGCGTGACGAGATGGTCACCCGCATCTCCGAGGGCCTCACCCGCTGGACCACCCAGGACGACAAGGTCGGCTACGGCCTGTCGGAGTACCTCGACCAGATCATCGACGGGCGCCCGGTCGGCATCGACGAGTAGTGACCAACACCCCTGGCGGCCCCGGGCCGCCGGGGGCCATCAGCGGTTGCGGTCGATGATCAGATCAGCGACCAGGCCCGTCCATCCGGTCTGGTGCGACGCCCCCAGGCCGGCTCCGGTGTCGCCGTGGAAGTACTCGTGGAACGGGATGAGCCCGTGCCAGGCGGGGTCGGTCTGGAACCGCTGGTAGGAGCCGAACACCGGCCGGCGACCGTCGGTGCCGTCGAGGAAGATCGACACCAGCCGGCGGCTGAGCTCGTCGGCCACCCCGGCCAGGTCAACCAGCCGGTCCGACCCGGTCGGACACGGCACCTGGAACCCGGGGCCGAGGTAGCGGTGGAACCGGCGTAGCGCCTCGGTCATGAGGTAGTTGAGAGGGAACCACACCGGGCCCCGCCAGTTGCTGTTGCCGCCGAACAGCGGGGTGCGCGACTCGGCCGGCTCGTAGTCCACCTGACCCTGCAGCCCAGCCACGTCGAGGCGGAACGGGTTACCCCGGTGGAACGCCGACAGCGACCGCAGCCCGTGGGGGGAGAGGAACTCGTCCTCGTCCAGCATGCGGGCCAGGATGCGGCGCAGCCGCTCGGGCGAGACGATCGACAGCAGCATGGTCTCGTCGCTGGCGCCTTGGTCCATGTGCGACACCACCTGGGCGAAGCGGGGCTTGTGCTGGAGGAACCAGCGGGTGCGGGCGGCGAAGGACGGCAACCGGTCCAGCAGCTGGCGGGACACGACGGTGACGGCGAAGAGGGGCACCAGGCCCACCATGGAGCGCACCCGCAGCGACACGTCCTGGCCGTCGGCCAGGTGGAGCAGGTCGTAGTAGAAGCCGTCCTCGTCGTCCCACAGGCCCTGGTCGTTCATGGCCGAGGCGATGTAGGTGAAGTGCTCGAAGAACTTGGTGGCCAGATCCTCGTAGGTGGGGTCGTGGCCGGCCAGCGTCAGGGACATCTCGAGCAGGTTGAGGCAGTACATCGCCATCCAGGCGGTGGCGTCGGACTGCTCGAGACGGCCGGCCACCGGCAGCTTGGCCGAACGGTCGATGGGGCCGATGTTGTCGAGGCCGAGGAAGCCGCCCTCGAACACGTTGGAGCCCTGGCTGTCCTTGCGGTTCACCCACCAGTTGAAGTTGAGCAGCAGCTTGTGCAGCACCCGCTCGAGGAAGTCGAAGTCGCGCCGTCCGTCGACCTCGAAGACCCGGAGGGCGGCCCAGGCGTGCACCGGCGGGTTCACGTCGCTGAAGGACCACTCGTAGGCCGGCAGCTGGCCGTTGGGGTGCATGTACCACTCGCGGCACAACAGCACCAGCTGCTCCTTGGCGAAGGCCGGGTCGAGGTGGGCGAGGGTCACGCAGTGGAAGGCCAGGTCCCAGGCGGCGTACCACGGGTACTCCCACTTGTCCGGCATGGAGATCACCTCGTGGTTGTTGAGGTGCCGCCATGACGAGTTCCGCCCTTCGAGGCGCTGGGGCGGCGGCGTGGGCTGGCCGGGGTCGCCTTCGAGCCACCGCTCGACGTCGTAGTGGAAGAACTGCTTGGACCACAGCATGCCGGCGCAGGCCTGGCGGGCCACCGCCGCTACGTCGGGACCGGCGTCGCCGATGAGCCCGGCGTAGAACTGGTCCGCCTCCTGCTCCCGGCGCTGCATCACCGCCTCCCAACCGCCACCCAGGTCGCCGGCTCGGCGGGCCAGGCGCAGCCTCACCTCGGCGGTGCCCCCCGCTGCGACGTCCAGCCGGTAGTGCAGGGCCCCCTTGGTGCCGGTCCCGTCGGGGGCCAGGGCACCGTCCCCCGACACCACGTGGTCGCCGATGGCGTCCTTCGGATGCGGGCTGCGGTTGGCGCTGCCCCACAGCCGGGCGCTGTTGGTCTCGTTGTCGCACACCAGCACGGCCGGCTCACCGTCGCCCACCAGGGCCCAGCTGCCCAGGGCGTGATCGTCGGCGGCCAACGCCGCCGGGTCCCCCCGCACGGTGGGGCGGTGGACGCCGGCCATGAAGGACCACTTGTTGCGGAACCACAGGTTGGCCACCGCATCGAGGCGGGCCGGCTCCGGCCCGCAGTTGCGGGCCCGGAGCCGGATGCAGATGTCGTCGGGGTCGGCCTTGGCATAGTCGACGGTGATCTCCCAGTAGCGGTCGCCGTCGAAGGCCCCGGTGTCGAGCAGCTCGTACTCCGGGTCACCCCGGCCCCGCTCGGCGTTCACCCGGACCAGCTCGTCGTAGGGGAAGGCGCCCTGGGGGTACAGATAGCGCCACCGCATCCAGGAGTGGGTGGGAGTCGAGTCCAGGTAGAACCAGTACTCCTTGGCGTCCTCGCCGTGGTTGCCCTGGGGCCCGGACAGCCCGAAGACCCTCTCCTTGAGGATGGGGTCGGCGCCGTTCCAGAACCCGAAGGCCAGGCACAGCGTCTGCAGGTCGTCGCACAGCCCGGCCAGGCCGTCCTCGCTCCACCGGTAGACCCGCGACCGGGCCTGTTCGAAGGGGAAGTAGGCCCAGGCGTCGCCGTCGGCGCTGTAGTCCTCCCGCACCGTGCCCCAGGCCCGCTCGCTGAGGTAGGGGCCCCACCGGCGCCAGTCGCCGGCCGCCTCCATCCGAGCCTGCTCGGCGCCGTCGGGCATCCGGTCTCTTTACCAGGTGTCCGGAGCGCCCATCGCGACCTGGTACACAGGTCGGGTGGGGATTGACCAGCTCGACCGCACCGACGCCGGCCTGCCCACCGCCCCCCGGTCGTGGCTCAGGCACCGCTGGGCCGCCCTGGGGGCGGGGGCGGCGGTGACCGCCCTGGGGGCGGTATCGGCCGCCGTGGCCCTGGCCTGGGGCGGGGCCGCCCCCGTCACCCGCCCCGCCCTCGCCCACCGCCCGGTCCTGGCCCCCGCCCCGGCCCCGGCGGCGGTGCCGGCCCCGCCCCCGACGACCACCTCGACCACCCTCGTCCCGCCCCCCACCAACCTGGTCCTGACCGGCTGTCCCCCTCCGCCCCAGCCACCCAAGCCGGTGGTGCCGCCCTGGCACCCGGCGGTGCTGGTGCCCGACAGCGCCCTGCCGGCGGCCCTGCCCCCGCCGCCCCGGCGGGCGTCCCTGGCCCCGGTCGCGGGCAAGGGCATGTGGATCTGGCAGTTCTCCTCCACCGACGGCGGGGACGCCACCGCCGTAGTCGACGCCGCCGTCCGGGCCGGCCTGCACCAGCTGTGGGTCCGCGTCGGCGACTCCCAGAACGGCTTCTACGGGTCCTCGGTGCTGGACCGGCTGGTGCCCCTGGCCCACGCCCGGGGCCTGGCCGTCATCGGCTGGGGCTTCCCCTACCTCTACGACCCCGCCGGCGACGCCGCCTGGACGGTGCAGGCCCTGTCCTGGTCCTCGGGCGGGGCCCGCCTCGACGGGTTCAGCGCCGACCTGGAGACCTCGTCGGAGGGGGTGGACATGACCGCCCAGCGGGCCTCGGTCTACCTCTCGCTGGTGCGCCGGGCCCGCCCGGCCGCCCTGTTGGTGGGCACCGTCTTCCCCCCGACCGACCAGGAGTGGGCCACCTACCCCTACCGGGCCATCGCCCCCTACGTCGACGCCCTGGCCCCCATGGTGTACTGGGGCTGCTACCAGCCGGTCCTGGCCGCCCAGCAGGCCTTCACCAGGCTGGGCCCGCTGGCCCCCCTCCACCTCATCGGCCAGGCCTACAGCATGGCCGATGTGGGCGGCAGGACGTCGGCTCCCAGCCCGGCGGAGATCAGCGCCTTCCTCCAGTCCGCCCGCCTGGGCGGGGCGCTGGGGGCGTCGTTCTGGAGCTGGCAGTCGATCGACTCCGACGAGTGGGCCGCCATGGCCGGCTTCGGCTGGTCCTGAGGGCCGCTCCGGGCTCAGGCCCCGGCGGTTCGGGCCCCGGCGGTTCGGGCCCCGGCGGTTCAGGCCCCGAGCTCAGGTCCGCGGAGTTCAGGCCGTCGGCGCCAGGGCCCGCACCGACTGGCGCAGGTCGACCCCGAACGGCATCACCGCCAGGACGGGGGTGGTCACCCCGGCCTCGACATAGGCCGCTATGCGCCGGCGGCACTCGTCAGGCGACCCGTGGACAATGAGGTCGTCGACCACCTCGTCCGGTATGGCGGCGGTGGCCGCCTTGCGGTCCCCCGCCTTCCACGCCTGCCACATGCCCTCCAGCTGCGGCCCCCGCCCGAGCCACTCGTGGAAGGCGGCGTAGACCGGGACGTTGAGGTAGGCGGCCACCGCCATCCGCCCGAGGTTCCGCACCGTCCTGGCGTCCTCAGACGGGCAGACGAAGATGCGGGCCACGATCTCCTTGCCCGGGCCGACCTCGGGCACCACCTTGGCCACGTCCTGGGCCGACAGCCAGTTGATGATGGCGCCGTCGCCCAGTCGCCCGGCCAGGCGCAGCATGCCAGGGCGCAGGGCCGCCACCAGGATGGGCGGGGCGACGGCGGGGACCCGGCCCAGCCGGAAGCCGCGGACCTTGAACGAGCGGCACTCCATGTCCACCTTCTCACCGGTCAGGGCCCGGCGCAGGAACCGGACCATGTCGGCCGTGCGGTGGTAGGGGTCGTCGAAGGGGATGCCGTTCCAGCCCTCGACGATCACGTTGGAGGAGGTCCCGATGCCGAACACGAACCGGCCCGGGGCCGCTTCGGCCATGGCCGCCACGCTCTGGGCCATCACCCCCGGCCCCCGGGTGAAGGCGGGCACGATGGCCGAGCCCAGCCGGAGGGACGGCACCCACGCCGCCGCCAGGGCCAGCGGGGTGAAGCCGTCGGTCCCGTTGGCCTCGCTCGACCAGGCGTCGGTGTAGCCGAGCTCGGCCAGCTCCTCCAACCAGGGCCGCTGCTCGGCCAGGGGGACGCCGTCGAAGGGGATGGTCATTCCGTAAGCAGCCATGGCGGCCGAACCTATAGGAGCCGCCCGGGCGGGGCCGGATCCCGCCCCGCCCCGGCATGGGGGTCCTTGGCCCCTGGGGGTGTGTCACAGGCCCGGTCCAAGATGGCCCCATGGCTAACCACACCGAGCGGAGGACCTTCGATGGCCGGGGCAACGCCGGCGCCGACCGCCCCGGAGCGGCGACCCGACCCAGCACCAGGCGCCGGGGCCGCCCCGAGCAGCTGGCCATGATCGAGGAGGCCAAGCGGGACTGGCGCATCGACGACGACACCCGCAGGCGGGGCCTCAAGGGGCTGGAGGAGGCCAGGGCGGCCCTGCGCCAGGCCGGTCGCCGGGCCGCCTAGCCGCGACCCCCGGCGGCGACGGGGTCGTCCGGCCCCCGGCGCGCCATGATGCGGTGGTGACCAGCCTCGCCGAGCGCCTCGGCTACCCGGCCGACACCAAGCTGCTCATCATCAACTGCGACGACCTCGGCTCCAGCCACGCCGCCAATACCGGCATCTACGAGTCGCTGCGCAACGGCTTCGCCACCAGTGCCACCCTCATGGTCCCCTGCCCGTGGGGGCGGGAGGCGGCCGCCCGCTACCGGGGCGAGGACGTCGGGGTGCACCTGACCCTCAACTCCGAGTGGGACCTCTACCGCTGGGGGCCGATCACCCATGCCCCCTCCCTGCTCGACGGCGACGGGGGCTTCCCCCGGACGGTCACCGACGTGTGGGACCACGCCGACCTCGACGAGGTGCGGCGCGAGCTGCGGGCCCAGATCGAGCGGGCGATCTACTGGGGCTTCGACGTCAGCCATCTCGACAGCCACATGGGCACCCTCCAGCTGCGGCCCGAGTTCTTCGACGTCTACCTGGAGCTGGCCGTCGACTTCCGCCTGCCGCTGCGGCTGTCGGGGGCCTCCACCGAAAAGGTCATCGGCTTCCCGTTCCGACGGCTGGCCGCCGAGGAGGGGGTGGTCTTCCCCGACCACCTCATCCACGTGCGCGGCGTCGGCTCGCGCCGCTCCATCGAGCGGGCGCTGTCCGATCTCCGGGCGGGGGTCACCGAGGTCTACCTGCACCCGGCGGTTGACACCGGCGAGCTACGGGCGTCCACCCCGGACTGGGCCGCCCGGGTGGACGACCACGACTACCTGACCTCCGACCGCTCCCTGGGGACGCTGATGGAAAGGGTGGGCGCCGTCCCGATCGGCTACCGCCCGCTGCGGGATCTCATGCGCAACGGGGCGTGAGCATCGCCGCCAGCACCTGCTGCTAGTACTCGGTGACCTTGTCGATCTCGTCCATCAGCGCCTTGTACTCGGGCGAGTTGGTGAGGGGGAGCAGCGACATGAGCTTGGCCATGTTGCCGGTCACCTTGACCCGGCCCTGCATGAAGGCGGCGTTGGCGTCCAGCTCCTGCTTCTGCAGCTTCATGGCGTCGTCATAGGTCTGGGTGAGGGTGACCTCGGCGTCGGGGATCTCCCCCAGCTGGCTCTCGATGAGCTTCCCGTTCTCGAGGATCCAGTAGTAGTGGATGTCGCCGTCGGGCCCGCCGGTGACCACGTACTGCATGCGGGCGGACGCGCCGGGCCGCTCGGGCTGGCTCTCGGCCAGCTTGCGGGTCTCGTCCAGCCACTCCTGGGTCAGCCACTTTGACATTCGCCACTCCTGACTCGTAGGTCCCCGGCGAGGATAACGGCCGCCGGGGCGGCCGTTACGCGCTGCGGTGCGCTCCTTCGAGGTCAGGCCCGACCGGTCAGCGACCGGCCTCGACCCGCACCCCGGCGAACAGGTCGTCCTCGGGGCCCTCCCCGCCCACCTCGCTGCGGGCGAGGATGTACTCCTCGACCGGGTGGACGGCGTCGGCCACCTCGGGGGGCAGCCCGAACCAGAACGGCGACTCGGGATCCACCTGGGTGGCGTGGGCCAGCAGGGCCAGGCGGCGCACGTCGGCGTAGCCGGAGATGTCGACCTGGGTGGTGATGCGGTCGTCCTGGGACGGACGCGACAGCCAGCGCTCGTCGTAGGGGGACTCCAGCCCGAGCTCGAGGAACTTCTCGTGCATGGCCACCGTGCGGGCCCGCGACCAGACGCTGTAGTACAGCTTGAGGGGCTGCCACGGCTCGCCGGCGTCGGGGTAGGCGTCGGGATCGCCGGCCCGGTCGAAGGCGGCCACGCTCACCTCGTGCACCCGCAGGTGGTCGGGGTGGGGGTAGCCCCGCTGGTCGTCGTTGTAGGTGATGATCACCTGGGGCCGGCTGCGGCGGATGGCCGCCACCAGGCGGCCGACGGCGTCCTCGAGGGGGGCCTGGGCAAAGGAGTCAGGATGGGCGTTGGCCTCACTGTCGGGCATGCCCGAGTCGCGGTAGCCGAGCATGACGAGCTCGTCGTAGCCGATCACCTGGACCGAGCGGGCCAGCTCCTCCATGCGCACCTGGGCCAGGCGCTCCCTCACCTCGGGTCGGTCGAGGGCCGGGTTGAGGATGTCGCCCTCCTCACCGCCGGTGCAGCAGACCAGCACGGTGTGCACCCCCTCGGCGTGGTAGCGGGCCACCGTCGGGGCCCCCTTGGAGGCCTCGTCGTCGGGGTGGGCGTGGACGGACATGAGACACAGCCGGTCACCCATCTCGCGTACCGTAGTCCCGCCGAAGCCCCGCAGACTCCAGAGTGGCGGCCGCGCCGACGACCGCAGGAGGCGACATGACCGTGGTCAGCACCACCGATCTGGCCCGGGCCAGGGCCGACCTCGACGAGCACGGTTACTGCCTGGTGGAGGCGGCCCTCTCCCCCGACGAGGTCGCCCGCATGCGCCAGCGCATAGTCGAGCTGGCCGCGGCCGAGGTCGCCGACGGCACCGACTACGTGTACGAGAACGGCTCGAACCAGCGGGTGTGGGCCCTGCTCAACAAGGGCGAGATGTTCGTGGACCTGGCCCTGCACCCGCTCGCCCTCGAGCTGATGGAGCACCTGCTGGGATACGGGTTCCTGCTGTCGAACATCGACGCCAACATCGCCGGCCCCGGCGGCCAGCCGATGTTCCTGCACGCCGACCAGAGCTACGTGCCCCCACCGTGGCCGTGGAAGTTCCCCCTGGTGGCGAACATCATGTGGATGCTGGACGACTTCACCGCCACCAACGGGGCCACCCGGGTGGTGCCCGGCAGCCACCTCCTGGGCCACGGGCCGGATCCCAGCGCGCCCGGCGAAACAGTGGCCGCCTGCGCCCCCGCCGGCACCGCCCTGGTGTTCGACGGCCGGTTGTGGCACCAGACCGGAGCGAACACCACCGCCGACCAGCGCCGGCACGGCATCCTCGCCTACTACTGCCGACCGTTCATGCGCCAGCAGGAGAACTGGTTCGTCTCCCTTCGCCCCGAGGTGCTGGAGGCCGCCCCGGCGCGCCTGCGCCAGCTGCTGGGGTGGGAGAACTACCTCTCGCTCGGCATGATCGACGGCATGCCCAGGAACGGGCCCCGGTACTAGAGCGCGTCCGCCCTTGGCGGTGAGGGCCGGCGGCGCCCAGGCTGCGATCAGATGCGGAGGCGCCTTCGCCCCGACCAGGGCGGAGGCGGAGCCGCCGATCAGTCCAGCGGCTCGCCCCGGCGGTCGACGTGGCAGAGCTGGCGCCACCCCCTGGGCACCCGCCCGGGCCTGATCGCCCCGGCGGCGATGAGGGCGGCCAGGACCGGCCGCAGGGCCTGGTGCTTGACCGCGAGCCGCCTGGCGCTGCGGTTCACCGCCCGCCAGGTCGGCCACGCAGGCAGGCCGACGGTGGCGTACACGCCGGGATGGACGATGGTCTCGAACATGCCGCCGACGACCGAGGGCGCCAGCCGCTCGACCAGCCGCCGCTCCATCCAGCTGGCGTCGCGCCACGCCTCAGGCAGGATCATGCGGGCGAAGGCCAGGTGCCTGGCCTCCTCCTGGCGGTGGTAGCGGTTGACCTGGCGGATGAACGGATCGGTGTCGGGGTGCTCGGCGGCCAGCTTCTGGAACAGGTCGGGGATCTCCTCACCTGAGAGCACCAGCACGCACAGGAAGGCCGGCATCCGGGTGAGCCAGGGCATGAACCGCCGCTCGAGGAAGCGCAGGACCGGATGGGCCAGCGGGTTCCTGGCCCGGGGCTGCAGCTGGGACAGGAGTCGCACGAACAGCCGCGAGTGGCGGGTCTCCTCCCCCAGCTCGTGCAGCATGTAGGTGACCCGGGGATCGGTCAGGTCGCCGTACTGGGCGATCTGCATCGAGAACCCGGCGGTGAGGATGGACTCGAAGCGGATGCCGGCGTCGGTAATCGACGCCACCTCCTCCCGCGCCAGGGTCCGCAGCTGCTCGGGGTCGAGGTCGATGTCGAGGCCGGCGATGCTCAGCAGCTCCGCCGGCAGCACCGGCCCGTCGCCGATCCCGCCGGGGACGGCCTCGTCGGGCTCTATCACCCGCCGCAGGGAGGCCACCGAGAGGCGCTCGATGCGGGCGTCCACCTCGGCTGCCGGCCCGCTCTCCCCGCCGGTCGGGGGCACCGCCCCCGGTTCGCCGCCCAGGGGCGGTTCGGTCGCGGTCACGTCGGCTGGTGTCGCATTGGTCGCGGTCAGGGCCATGTCCACCATCCTAACTAAATGATGATTTCTGTCAAGTCATCATTTTCCGCCGGCACGGGACTAGCCTTGAGCCATGGCCGTGCTCGAGCCCGCCCCCCTGACCAAGGGGGCCAGGACCAGACAGAACCTGCTGGAGTGCGCCGTCCGCCGCTTCGCCGCCGACGGCTTCCGGGCGGCGTCGGTGTCCGACATCGCCCGCGACGCCGGGGTGAGCCCGGCCGCCGCCTACGCCTACTTCGAGAACAAGGAGGCCCTGTTCACGGCGGCGGTCGACACCGACGCCGCCGGACTGATCCAGGGAGCGGTCGAGCCGCTGCTGGAGGGCAGCTTCGACACCGACTGGTCCCAGCTCATCGCCGCCCTCATCGCCGGCCTCGACGCCCACCCCCTGGCCCGCCGGGTCCTGGCCGGGCTTGAGCCCGACCACACCGCCCGGTTGCTCGGCATCGCCGCCCTGGCCGACCTGCGCCGCAGCATCGCCGAGCGCCTGGCCGCCGGTCAGGCCCGGGGGCTGGTGCGCTCCGACATCGACCCGTGGCTCGTCGCCGCCGGGCTGGAGACCACTGTCATGGCCCTCCTGATCGCCGCCCTCCAGGTGGGGGTGCCGGCCGCCGGCGACAACCTGGCCGGGGTGGTCGCCCTGCTGGAGGCGGCCCTGCGGCCTGCCTGCTGAGCCCGGGCCGCCAGCCGTTCAGGAGGGAGAGGCCTGGGGCAGGACGGTCACGCACTCGGAGGCGGCCGGCTCTTCCGGGGCGGAGGCCGACCGGTGAAGCACCGACCGGGTCGGCTCCACCAGAACCGTGCCGTCGTCGCCGGCCGACGCCCGGCCGTCCACGATCAGGCTGAAGCCGCCCGGCTCGAACGGCGGCCACAGGAGGGCGACGTCGGGGCGGGCGGCAGCGTTGGCCACCGAGGTTCGCCCGGCCCGCAGCGCCAGGCCGGCCCGGTGCCGGCCTATGTGCACCGACACGGCATGGGGGCGGCCGTCGTCGCCCACCGTGATCAGGTAGGGGGTCGACCCGAAGCGGGTCAGCTCGGCCTCCAGGGCGGACAGGTCTACCGGCACGCTCACCAGGCCAGCGTAGGCCCGCAATAATCGCCCGGTGACCGACCTCCCCACCCTGGACCAGCAGCTGCTCGCTCCGGTGGAGCAGCTGGCGACCACCGCCCTGCCCACCGACGGGCTGGGCCTGCTGGAGGGCCTGTCGACGACCAGGGCCATCCGGCGCTACCGGTCCGAGCCGGTTCCGGCGGCGGCGCTGCGGGCCATGCTCTTCGCCGCCACCCGGGCCCCGAGCGGATCCAACCGGCAGCCCTTCCGCTTCATCGTGCTCACCGACGGCGCCACGGCCGAGCGGGCCAAGGCCCTCATAGGCGGGGCGGCCAGGCGGCTGTGGGGGGCCAAGCGCGACACCGACGGCTACGACCGCGGCAGCGGGGCCAGCTCGGGCTCACCCAAGGCCCGCATGGCCTCCACCATGCAGCACTTCGTTGACTCCTTCGATTCGGTGCCGGTGCTGATCCTGCCCTGCCTGGTGCGCTACCGGGCCCCCAACTCCTTCGAGGGGGCCTCGGTCTATCCCGCCTGTCAGAACCTGCTGCTGGCCGCCCGGGCGCTGGGCTACG
>DASRBO010000122.1:0-18867 GCA_035653595.1 Acidimicrobiales bacterium
GAAAGTGGCCGGAGAGGTCCGGGTCTTGGCCAGGCCATATGCCTTGACCGCGCGGGGAGCGAAGCCGGAAGTCTGCTGTGAACCACAGCCACAGGGGTGCCCTTCCGCACTGGTTCGTGGGTTGCGGTTCGATCGACTCCAACAGGACGACGGCAGCCTCCACCCGCTCCCACGGCACGGGGAAGCGACTGCTCGGGCCGGAGGTCCTCGGGAACTCGTGCTCGATGAGCCGAGCAACGTCACCGCCGACCGTCAGGCCCGGCGTTGCCGGGCAGTCGAAGTACGACTCGATCGGCGAGGCGACCGTGCACCCGCCCAGGAACCGGATCCAGGCGGCAAGAGCGTCCCTGGCTGAGATCCGCCCGAGCCCGTGCGCCCCGCCATTGGAGATCGGCAGGCCGTCGTAAGCGACGGCGGACTCCATCACAGACCGACAGTTTGCCGCACAGCCCCGGGTGGGACGCCCGCTGCCGGGCAGGGGCCGGGTCCGCTGGCGCCGATACCTTCCCCGGGCAGGGCTTGCGCTCGACGCCGACGAGCACTACGCAGGCGACGGCGCCGCCCCACGTAGTGCTCGTCGGGCTGGGCTACGACCAGAAGGTGTCGTAGGCCGCCTGGTCCGAGTGCTTCTCGGTGATGTGGGTGACCTTGCCGTCGGCGATGGTGAAGGTCAGCGTGTCATGCTGGTCGAGCGCCTTGCCACCGCGCTGGGCCGTGCCGTGGTGCGACGTCACCACGGTGTTCTCACCTTCGGACTTGGCACTCTCGAGCTCGACCTTGAACGTACCGTCGCTGCGCTGGAAGAGCTCTCCATAGAAGCCGAGGATGTTGTCCACGCCCTTGTATTCGCCCGCCAACGGGCTGCTGCCCGGTGAACTGTGGACGGCGTCGGTGGCGTAGAGCGACCGGAGGGTGACCATGTCGCCCTCGCTGAAGGCCTTGTAGCCGCGTCGGACGAGCTCCTCGTTCGGATGTGTCATTCGCTTCTCCTTGTCCGGTCGCCGTCGGATGCCGGTTCGACATCGACGGAAGTCGTCGAGGCCGCTCTGCTGAGCATGAGCTCTGCCATGCCCGAACCGGGCACATCCTCGGCGCTGCCTGCACTGGCGCCACCGGGTTCCGGGGCAACGCTCCCCGATTCACTCGGGCTAAGGAGCGAATCCGACGCGGGTGGGACTCATCGCTGCGTCACATCGAGCATACACCGATCGCGTCAGCCGGCTGCGGGCGGTGCGCCAGGGATGTTGTTCGGACGAGTCCCGACCTATCGATTCGAGTTGATACCGGCCTGCCGGTCCCCCGCGAAGGTGCCGGAGCTCAGCGGGGCCGGAGCCTCTGGGCGAAATGCCAGCGGTGACCCTCGAGATCCAGAGCCTCGTAGCGGCGGTCTCCCCAGAACATGTCCTCGGGCTCCATGGCTATCCGGGCCCCCTCCGCCTTGGCCCGGGCGTAATGAGCGTCGACGTCACCGACGTACACGTTGACCATGGAGGTGGCCGCTTCGGCATCGAGGGGGCTGCGCAGGCCGTGGTGCTCCTCACCGGCCCGGCCGATCATGACCAGCCCGTCGCCCAGCTGCAGCCAGGCCAGCCAGCCCCCGGCCAGCTCCATGCGTGCCTCCCGCCGCTCGGTCAACCCGAAGGCCCTGGTGAGGAACTCGAGGGCAGCGATCTCGTCGCGGTAGGCGAGCCGCGGGTAGATGGAGGGACTGGGAGCGGCTGCGGGATTCTCCTCCTGGCCCGCGATGGCCGCCAGCAGCCGGGCCTTCTCGCGGGACAGCACCTCGGGATCGGGCGGATCGTCGGGCAGCAACCGGTCGGGGCGGAGGCGGCGGATCGGATCGAGCTCATCGGTCATGGGCGGCCTCCCGGACAGACGGGGTTTGTGGGGGTGATCCTGGGGATGCGCTCGCGCCAGCCAGGCGGGACCTCGCCCGGTTGAGCCGAGAGCGCACCGTGCCGAGCGGGATGCCCAGCGCCTCGGCGATCTCCTCGTAGCTCAGCTCCTCCCAGGCGAACAGCAGAAGGGTCTGGCGCTCGGGCCCGGGCAGTGAGTCGAGGGCCCCGGCCAGCTGGTCCCAAGCCGCCCGGGCGTCGGCCGCCCGCACGGCCAGCTCGGCCGGGTCTTCTCCGAGCACGCCTCTTCCCGCCAGGCGCAGGGTCGCCCTGATGCGGCGGCCCTCGCTGCGATGGTGCTTGGCCACCACGTTGGCGGCGATCCCGTACAGCCAGGGCCGGGCGCTCTCCCGCGCCAAGTCGAAGCCGGCCCGGTGCTCGAAGGCGACACGGAACACCTCACCGAGGAGCCCCTCGGCGTCGGCTGGCTGGACCCGGCGGGTCAGGAAGCGCAGGAGAACGGCGCCGTAGCGGTCGAAGAGGACACCGAAGGCCCCGGGCTCGGCCAGCGAGGCGGCGATGACCGCCGAGTCGGACGACTCCCTCACCGTGGCTCCATCACCCGTTTGTTCCCCGATCATCCAGAGCCAGTTCGCGCCGCCGAACCGCCGGAGGAATGCTCGCGCCGGCAGGCGCCCCGCGAACCCGACCCACGGCAGCGGGGAAGAACCGGTCGTTGGCGGCGCCACGCCGCCTGGCCCGAGGAGGAACCATGGGGGCGACCAGGAACATCCCGACCGGCGAGGCCTTCGACCTGACGGAGGAGGCGGTGGGGCTGGAGCGTTCCTCCGGCCGGGCCTGGTTCATGGAGTGGGGCAGCGGAGGACCTCCTCCCCGGATCGACGGCTACACGGTTGGCGCGCCCCTCCTCATCCCTGGCGGCGAGCCTCCCCACGCCGGCGAGATGCATCCCGACGCCGACGAGCTCCTCTTCCTGGTCTCCGGGCGCATCCGGCTGCGCCTCGAGCTGGAGGGCGGCCACCGACATGTGGCTGTCGGCCCGGGCCAGGCCGTCGTCGTGCCCAAGGGGGTCTGGCACCTGATCTCGATCGAGGAGCAGGGCCAGCTCATCCACATAACCCCGGGGCCCGGCGGCGAGCACCGTCCTTTGCCAGGGCATAGTGAATGAGCGGCGACCGGCTGGGCACCGGCCGGCGAGTTGTGCACGACGATGAGGGGAGTGGTCATGTCAGTCGTGGATGAGGTCCGCGACGCGAGCGGCCGCTTCAACCGGGCCTTGGCCGGAGGGGACGCGTCCGAGGTGGCGTCCTTCTACTGCAGTGCGGCGCGGCTGTTGCCCGACGGGGCGCCCCGAGTCGACGGACGCAGCGCCATCGAGGCCTTCTTCCGCCAAGGCTTCGATGCCGGCTTCGGCCACCTCGAGCTTCACACGCAGGAGGTGACCGACGCCGGCGACCTCGCTGTCGAGGTCGGGCGATGGACCGCCAACGTCGGTGAGGGCGACCGGGGCAAGTACGTGGTGGTGTGGAGGCGCGAAGACGGCGCCCTCAGGATCGACGTCGACATCTTCAACTCCGACACCCGCTCCGCCGGCTGAGGCGCAGTCGATCGAGCTCGAGGCTCGGCCAGGATCTGCCAGATGCGATCGCTGAATTCCGCCGCAAGTTCGTGCCGGCGACGACGTGTATGGCCCCAGTCAACCCAAGGAGGGACCAATGCTTCGTCGCATCGCTCTGGCCGCCACTGTCATCGGCGGGACTGTTGTGGGTGGGGTCTTCACCCTGCCGCCGGCGGCCCATGCCGACAGCCCGGGCGCCTGCGTGACCTACACCGTCAATGTCAACGGCACCGGCGCTTCCAACAGCGTGTGCACCCCGGCCGCCCCTGCCCTTCCCTGACGGGCGCCTCGATCGGCTGAGCGGCTGGATCGCCCCCCGTCACCCGACGGGATGCGGTGACCACCCAGGGGGGCCCGTCCAACCGGGCCCCCCTGGCGCGGCGCCAACCCATAACCTGGCCGGGTGATCGAGGTCAGGCAGTTGGTCAAGCGGTACGGCCCGACGTTGGCCGTCGACGGCCTCACCTTCGACGTCCAACCGGGCCAGGTGACCGGCTTCCTCGGCCCCAACGGCAGTGGTAAGTCCACCACCCTGCGGGTGGTGCTGGGGCTGGACGCCCCCACCGCGGGCTCGGTGGCGGTGAACGGCAGCCCCTACCGGTCCCATCACCTCCCCCTGCGTGAGGTCGGTGCCCTGCTGGAGGCAAAGGCGATCCACCCCGGACGGTCGGCCTACAACCACCTGCTCTTCCTGGCCCGCAGCAACCGGATCCCCCGCCGCCGGGTCGACGAGGTCCTCGAGATCGTCGGTCTGACCGACGTGGCCGGCAAGCGGGCGGGGACCTTCTCGCTGGGAATGGGCCAGCGGCTCGGCATCGCCGCCGCCCTCCTCGGCGACCCCGGGATCCTCCTCTTCGACGAGCCGGTCAACGGTCTCGACCCCGAAGGGATCCTCTGGGTGAGGAACCTGATGCGCTCGCTGGCGGCCGAGGGGCGCACGGTGTTCGTCTCCAGCCACCTCATGAGCGAGATGTCCCTGACCGCCGACCACCTGATCGTGATCGGGCGGGGGAAGCTCATCGCCGACACCAGCGTCTCGGACTTCGTGACGGGCAAGGGCCAGGTGCGCAGCCGGGTACGGGTCCCGGACCCCGCCCGCCTGACGACCCTGGTCACCGAGCGGGGCGCCTCGGTCGCCACCGACCACGATGGCGCCCTTCTCGTCTCCGGCCTGCTGGCCGCCGACATCGGCGAGCTGGCGGCGGCCAACCAGCTCGTTCTCCACGAGCTCACCCCGGTCCAGGCCTCGCTGGAGGAGGTTTTCATGGAGCTGACCCGCGACAGCGTCGACTTCCACGCCGGGACCGCCCGATGACCGCCGTGCTCGGCATGGAGTGGACGAAGCTCCGCAGCGTGCGCTCCACCTACTGGACGCTGCTCTTCGCCATCGCCGCCACCATCGGGATATCGGCCCTGATCTGCAGCCTGTACATCAACCGCTACGCCCAGCTGTCACCGGCCGACCGGTTCGAGTTCAACGCCACCCGGTTCAGCCTCAACGGACTGGAGCTGGCCCAGCTCGCCATCGGCGTGCTCGGCGCGCTGGTGATCACCAACGAGTACTCCACCGGCGTGATCCGCGCCACCCTGTCGGCCGTGCCCCAGCGTCCCTCCGTCCTGGCGGCCAAGGCCCTGGTGTTCGGCGCGGTGATCCTGGTGGTTGGTGAGGCGGCATCCTTCGCCGCCTTCTTCCTGGGTCAGTCGATCCTGTCGTCTCGCCACATCGAGGCTCACCTGGGCGACCCCGGGGTGCTCCGAGCGGTGATCGGCGGCGGCCTGTACCTCACCGTGCTGGGCCTCTTCGCCCTGGGGATCGGCACCATGATCCGCCACACCGCCGGAGCCATAGCCACGCTGTTCGGCCTGTTGCTGGTGCTGCCTGGCATAGTCGCCGCCCTTCCCTTGTCGTGGCAGAACGCCATCGAGAAGTGGCTCCCGGCCAACGCCGGTCAGGCCATCTTCCGCAACGGGCACGGCGGCTTCGCCGGAATACACCAGCTGAGCCCGTGGGCGGGGCTCGGGATCTTCTGCGCCTACGCCGCCGCCTCCTTGATCCTGGGGGGCGTCCTGCTCGTCCGCCGCGACGCCTGACCGCTCGGCCGCCGGCGCCGGCTCCGGCGTTTTGCCTCCTGAGCGCAGAGGGGGATTCGTCGCCCCCCGGTCGAATTTCGTAACCTGCTGCACGGTTACCGCCGACTGGGGAGGAAGGGTGTTCGTTCGACGCAGGGCAACGCGGGCGGCCAAGGCGGTCTTGGTCTGCGCCCTGGTCGTCTCAAGCATGCCCGCCGCCCTGGCCCGGCCGGCTCAGCAGTCATGTGACGCCCACGGGCCCACGGCCGGGGGGGACTGGCCGGTGTACGGCGGCGACGCCTACAACTCCCGCAGCCAGCCGGCCGAGTCCACCATCGGCGCGGCCAACGCCGGCAGCCTGCAGGCGGCGTGGACCTTCGCCGGCGCCAGCGTCGGAGGCGGCGGCGGGGTCAACGGCACCCCGGTGGAGGCCGACGGCTGCGTCTTCATCGGCACGACCACCGGCTACGTCTACGCCGTCGACGTCACGACCGGCCACGCCGCCTGGTCGCGCCAGCTCGGGGCCCCCAACCCCGGCACCGGAGGAGCCATCGTCGGCTCTCCGGTGGTGTCGGGCCGCACCGCCTACGTCCTGGTCAACCAGCAGGTGGAGGCATCGGCTCCGACCGGGGTGCCCAACGGGCCCTACGTGGCGGCCCTCGACATCGGTGACGGGTCGCTGCGCTGGACCAGCCCGCCTATCGCCGACGCCGTCGGGGACTACTCCAACGCCAGCCCGGTGGTCATGCCGACCCCGGATCACGGTCGGGTGGTCTTCGCCGGGTTCTCCCCGCAGGAGGGCGAGGCCACCGGCCAAGGTGGCTTCGCCCTGGTCAGCGCCGACGACGGATCGCTGCTGGTGCGGACCTACACCGTGCCGCCCGACCGCCAGCAGCGGGGTTATGCGGGCGGCGGGATCTGGTCGACGCCGGCCTTCGACCCGGCCACCGGCTACGCCTACGTGGGCGCAGGCAACCCCAACAGCAAGCAGATCGAGGACCCCAACACCGACGCCATCCTCAAGATCTCGCTGGCAGACCCGCAGTTCGGCCAGATCGTCGGCGAGTACCACGGCAACCCCGACCAGTACACCCAGACGCTGGAGACGGTCCGCCAGTCACCGCTGTGCGCAGTCAGCGCCGGCGCGCCGGATCCGTTCGACGATCCAGCCTGCGGACAGCTGGACCTCGACTTCGGCGCCGCCCCCAACCTGTTCCGGATCGGCGGCCAGCTGATGGTCGGGGATCTCCAGAAGGCCGGCCTGTACGACGTCGCCGACGCCACCACCATGACCGGACGGTGGGCGACCGTCGTGGGCGCGCCCTGCCAGTTCTGCAACGCCGCCTCGGCCGCCGTCGCCGGGGGGAGGGTGTACGGGGTCGGCTCCCCCGGCGGTCTCACCTACGCCCTGGCCGGCGCCGACGGCTCGCGGGCGTGGAGCAGCGTCACCCCCGACGTCACCCACTACGAGTCAACGTCGGTCGCCAACGGCGTGGTCTACACCTACGACAACCAGGGCGTCATCCACGCCTTCGACGCCTCGAGCGGGTCGCCGGTCTGGGTCCACCCGATGGCAGCCGATGTGCACAGCTCCGCCCTCGCCCTCACCAGCGCCGGCATCGCCGTGGCCGCCCACACCGTGCTGGTGGCGGTCACCGCCGGGCCGGCGTCGTTCGCCACCATCGGGGCCAGCGTGCCCAACTCTCTGGCCGACACCTACCTCATCGCCTACCGCCTGCCGGGCTGAACCCGGCGGCGGGGCCCGTGCCGCCCAGGAACCTGTCACGGAGGCGTCGGGCCCCCTACGGCTGTTGAGCCATTGACGTCGTGGCCCGTTGTAAGGGGTCTTGCCCAGATGGGACAGGGTCTTCCACCCTTTCGGCGTCCAGCAAGGGGGAAACGATGACCGATACTGCTGCCGCCGAGGTGGCCCGTCTGCGCAGTCATTTCGCCGGCCGGGTCCTCGAGCCCGGTGCCGAAGGCTACGAGGAGGCCCGCTCGATCTGGAACGGGGCCATCAACCGGCACCCGGCGGTGATCGCCCAGTGCACCTCGACGGCCGACGTGGTGGAGGCAATCAGGTTCGCCCGGGCCGCCGGGCTCGAGCTCTCCGTGCGCGGCGGGGGCCACAACTTCTCCGGCTGCGCCCTGGTCGACGGCGGCCTCACCGTCGACCTGAGCCCCATGCATGCGGTGTCGGTCGACCCGGCCCGGCGCCGGGCCCGCTGCGGCGGCGGCACCACCTGGGGCGTGTACGACGCCGTCTGCCAGGAGCACGGCCTGGCCTCGCCGGGCGGGTTCATCACCCACACCGGCGTCGCCGGCCTCACCCTCGGCGGGGGGATGGGGTGGCTGAGCCGCATGGCCGGCCTGGCCGCCGACAACCTGACCGGGGCCCAGGTGGTGACGGCCACCGGCGAGGTCGTGCGGGCCGCCGCCGACGAGAACTCCGAGCTGTTCTGGGGCCTGCGGGGCGGCGGTGGGAACTTCGGCGTGGTGACCGAGTTCGAGTTCGCCCTCCACCAGGTGGGCCTGCTCAATCTCCAGCTGTGGTTCTTCGGCCTCGACGACGGTGCGGCGGTGATGATGGCCGCCGACCAGCTGGCCGACGACCTTCCCGACGACGTCACCATGTTCCTGGGCGGCCTGAACGCCCCACCGGAGCCGTTCGTGCCTGAGCAGTACCAGCTCCAGCCCGGCTACGCCATGCTGCTGCTCGGCACAGGCACAGCCGAGTCCCACGCCGCGGTGACGAGCCGGGTCAAGGGGATGTTCCCGGCCCCGCTGTTCGACTTCGCCACGCCCATCCCCTACACCGCCCTGCAGTCGATGTTCGACGCCTCGTCCCCGTGGGGCATCCTCGGCTACGAGCGGGCGCTGCACCTCGAGCGGATGACGCCGGGGGCGGCCCAGGTCATCGCCGACCACATGCCCCGCAAGACCTCGCCCATGTCGTTCGTGCCGATCTTCGTCCACGGCGGCGCCTACGCCCGCGTCCCCGACGCCGACACCGCCTTCGGGGGGAGCCGCTCGTCCCGCTACGTGGTCAACGTGTCGGCGGTGGCCCCGGCCCCCGACCTGTTCGAGGCGGACAAGCAGTGGGTGAAGGACTTCTGGACGGCCCTGCTCCCCCACGCCAAGGGGGCGGGCAGCTACGTGAACTTCATGTCCGAGTACGAGGAGGACCGGGTGCGGGCCTCCTACGGGGCCGCCAAGTACGACCGGCTGGCCGCCCTCAAGCGCACCTGGGATCCGGACAACGTCTTCCATCTGAACGCCAACATCAGACCCTGAGAGGGCAGCGCGACAAGCCCTCCGTCGTCGGGGAGCCGGCGCCGGATCCGGCCACGTCGGGCCGGCGGCCGACTGGCCGGCGAGGAGGGGTGCCTGCCTAGGATCCGGGCGCCGTGGCGACACGACCCCCGTTTTCCGACGATGTCCTGCCGCGCCGGCGCGTCAGCCGGGCCCGCTACTGGATGCGCCGGCTGTGGGTCGGCACCGCCCTGGTCCTGGTCCTGGCCCTGATCGGCACCGGCGGGCTGTACGGCTACGCCCGGTACCGCTACGGACAGATCCACAAGGTCGACATCCGGCACCGGCCGATCCTGACCTCGGCCACCGGCACCATGAACATCCTGCTGGCGGGGGACAACTGCCGGGCCTGCCTCAATGGCCGCCAGGCGGCTGCCTTCGGCACCGGGTCCGAGGTCGGCGGGGGCCGCTCCGACGTCACCATGGTCCTGCACCTCGACCTGCGCAGCGGGAAGGCGTCCCTGCTGTCGATCCCCCGCGACCTGTTCCTGCCGGTGCCGGGCACGACCACGGCCAACCGCATCGACGCCGCCCTCAACCACGGGCCCGAGGCGCTGGTGGAACAGATCGAGGACGACCTCGGCATCCCCATCGACCACTACGTGTCGGTCAACTTCGACACGTTCCAGAGCATCGTGGACGACCTCGGCGGGATCGACATGTACTTCCCGACCCCGGTGAAGGACGCCTACTCCGGACTCAAGGTCACCGCCACCGGCTGCCAGCACCTCGACGGCTTCCAGGCGCTGGCCGTGGTGCGGGCCCGCCACCTCTACTATTTCCAGAACGGGTCGTGGCACTACGACGGGTTCGGCGACCTGTCCCGCATCAAGCGTGACCACGTGTTCCTGCAGGTCATGGCGGCCTACGTCCAGCACCACCTCACCAACCCGCTGGCCGTCAACCAGATCGTCGGAACGGTCGCTCCCCAGCTGGAGGTCGACTCCGGTCTGGCGCTGGGGACGATGGTGTCCCTGGCCCGACAGTTCCGCTCCCTCAACGCCGCCGGAGTGCCGACCTACACCCTGCCCGTGGTGGTCGACCCGGGCACCTACTACTACCGGGGCGCCAACTACGGCGACGTGGTCTTCCCCGACTACCCCGACGACTCCACCACCATCGCCCAGTTCCTCGGCCAGCCCGCCCCGGCGCCGGCCGCACCGGGGCTGGCGGTGAGCGTGCTCAACGGCACCGGCGCCCGCAACCAGGCCGCCACCACCGCCTCCTCCCTGAGCGGCCTCGGCTATGACATCGCCGCCACCGGGGACACCGCCCCGGTGGGCTCGCCGGCGGAGACGACCGTCTACTACTCGGCCGGTCACCGCGACGACGCCCTCGCCCTGGCCTCCCACCTCACCGGGCTGGTGGCGGTGGGGCCCCTGCCGTCCGCCGTCGGCCCGCCCTCCTCACCGGCCGCCGTCGCCTCCGTCGCCACGGCCTCGGCCTCCGGGCCCGCCGTGTCGGCCTCCGGCCCCACCGACCCGGTCACCGCCGCCGCTTCGGGCGCCGCCCTGGTGGTGGTCACCGGCACGAGCTTTGCCGTCAGCCCACCGCCGATTCCGACCAACCCGACCGGCACCGCCACCCCGGCGCCGGCCAACCCAGCATCGGCACCGGCTCAGACAACCACGACAACCTCGCCGGTGCCGTCCGGACTGGGGGCGCCGACGCCGGCCCAGGCCAGCCTGCCCGACTTCGATCCCACCGCCTGCCCGCCCGGCCAGGGCTCGTAGGAGGAGCAGCCCTTCAGGCCAGGCCGCCGAGGGCCAAGACGGCCAGGCCGGTGGCCAGGGTCAGGGCCACCACCACCGCCCCCCAGCCCGACGCCCTGGCCAGCGACGGCTCCGCTCCGGCCCGGCGGGCCGAGCGCAGCCAGAGGATCCAGGCCAGCGAGCCGGTGGGGGCCAGGTTGGGCCCCAGGTCGAGCCCGACGAGCAGGGCGAAGGGATGGGGCGGCACCCGGGCCGACAGCAGAGAGGCCGCCGGCAGGTTGTTGACCACCACCGCCGAGCCCGCCGCCACCACGCCTGTGCCCCAGCGGTCCACGTGGCCCAGCAGCAGCGCCGGGCCCGACCACGCCCGACCCAGCGCCCCGAGGCCGACGGCCACTCCCAGCAGGCCGACCAGGGTGGGCAGGCCGAGGACCTCCCTCACCGCTGGCACCGCCAGCCGTCCCCGGCCCAGGCGCAGGGCGACCGCCACCAGCCCGACCCCGAGCACCGGCAGGGCGGGCGAGCGCAGCACGACCACCAGCACCACGGCGGCGAAGGTGGCCGCCACCCCCACCCGGCCCCGGACCGCACCCCGTCCGGTCTCGTCCGGGCCTGCGGCTACAGCCCGCCCGCCCGCCGCCCGGGCGCCCAGCAGGGCGACGGCCACCGTCGTGACCACGACCACCGCCGCCCACGACGGAGACATGCGCAGGAAGAAGCGGCCTCCCGCCAGGTGCAGGTGACCCAGGACGATGAGGTTGGTCAGGTTGGAGCCGGGCAGGAGCAGGGAGGCGGCGTTGGACATGAACAGGCAGCCGTAAAGGAGGGCCGGGGCCGCCCGGGGGCGGCGTAGCCCGGCGCGCACCAGCACGGGGGTGAGGAAGGCGACCGAGGTGTCCAGGTTGAGCAGGGCGGTCACCACCGCCACCAGCACCATCGAAGCCCCGTAGAGGGCGGCGGCGCCAGGGGCGAGGGCGGCCAGCCGGTCGCCGGCCGCCCGGAACAGCCCGTCCTCATCGGCCACCAGCCCGATCAGCAGCAGCCCGGCCACCAGCACGAACGGGGGCCAGTCCTGGCCGGCGGCCGACCGGGTGTGACCGGGCGAGACCACGGCGGCGGCGCCGGCGACGGCGGCCCCGATGCCGGCCAGGGCCCAGGACTTAGGATCGGTCGGCGAGACGGGAGGGTTCGGCATGCGCACCAGGGTCAGCGAGATGCTCGGGGTGGAGTTCCCCATCCTGGCCTTCAGCCACTGCCGCGACGTCGTGGCGGCGGTGACCAACGCCGGCGGCTTCGGGGTGCTCGGGGCGGTGGCGCACACCCCCGAGCAGCTCGAGATCGACCTCAACTGGATCGAGGAGCAGACCGGGGCCAGGCCCTACGGCGTCGACCTGCTGCTGCCCACCAAGTACGCCGGGGCCGACCAGGGCGGCCTCGACCGCGAGGCCATCCGCCAGCTGCTGCCGGCCGAGCAGCAGGAGTTCATCGAGGAGATCCTGCGCCGCTACGAGGTGCCGCCCCTCGACGACGACGCCCGCTCGGGCATCGGCAGGCGGGGCGGCATGAGCGTGTCGCCCAAGGGCTACGAGCCCCTGCTCGACGTCACCTTCGCCCACCGGCCCCGCCTGGTGGCCAGCGCCCTGGGACCGCCGCCGCCGGCCCTCATCGAGCGGGCCCACGACCATGACGCCGTGGTCGCCGCCCTGGCCGGAGCTCGGGTCCACGCCGAGCGCCACAAGGCGGCCGGGGTGGATCTGATCGTGGCCCAGGGCACCGAGGCCGGGGGCCACACCGGCGAGGTGGCCACCATGGTGCTGGTGCCCGAGGTGGTCGACGCCGTGGCCCCGACCCCGGTGCTGGCCGCCGGGGGCATAGGCAACGGCCGCCAGATCGCCGCCGCCATGGCCCTGGGGGCGGAGGGGGTGTGGTGCGGCTCGGTGTGGCTCACCACCGAGGAGGCCGAAACCCATCCGGCGGTCAAGGCCAAGTTCCTCATCGCCGGCTCCAGCGACACCGTCCGCTCCCGCAGCCTGACGGGCAAGCCCGCCCGCATGCTGCGCAGCGCCTGGACCGACGCCTGGGAGGCCGAGGACGCCCCCGCCCCCCTGCCCATGCCGCTGCAGAGCGCCCTGGTGGCCGAGGCCCAGGCCCGCATCAGCCGGGCGGCCACCAAGGAGGGAAGCGGGGCCAACAAGCTGGCCAACTACTTCGTCGGCCAGGTGGTGGGCCAGCTCGACCGGGTCCGGCCCGCCCGCCAGGTGGTGCTGGACATGGTCACCGAGTACGCCGAGGTGGCCCAGCGCTTCGCCGACCAGCTGAGCGCCACCTGACGGCCCACCTGACCGCCCACCCCGGGGGCGAGACCCCGCCATACCGGCGGTTCCTCTAGGTTCGGGGGCGGGTAAGCCTCGACTCTTGTCCCTGGGGACCATGAGCAGCCTCCTGGAGGATCGTCTGCCGCGCCTGCGGGCCCACGGCCCGGCCCTGGCAGCGGCATCTGAAGCCCTGGTGGGGGCCATGGCGGCCGCCGCCGGGCTGGTGGCCCTACCCGTCCTCGCCGTGGTGGCGACGGCCGGGGTCACGCTGGCCGCCGCCACCTGGGCCGCCCTGGCCCTCCTCGGGCTGGCCCTGTCGGCTCTGGCCCTGGCCGGCCACGCCCTGGCCCGCTGGGGGGTGCCTGCGGTGGTGGGCGCCACCCGCACCGCCGGGCGCCGCTGGGTGGTGCCGGCCTTGGCGGCTTCGGTCCGCTTCGGCGCCCGGGCCGGCCGGTGGGCGGCGGTCGAGGCGGCGTGGCCGGCGGCCGCAGTGGCGGGCCGGAGCCTGCGCCGGGGCCTCAGCTGGGCGGCGGCCGAGGCGGCCTGGGTCGCCCTGGCCGTGGCCGCGCTGGTCCGCCAGGGCGGCCGCCGACTGGCCCTGGTCGGGGCGGGACCGGCCGGAGGGTCGCTTCCCGCCCTCGTGCCCAGCGAGAGGCGGGCCCGCCTGCCGGTCATCCGGGTCCGGGCGCCGGCGCTGGTGACCGTGTGCCTGGCGTCGGCCGGCCTGGTGGCGACGGGGGGACCGTGGGCCTTCCACATCTTCCAGACCGCGGCCTCGGCCACCTCCGCCCCCCTGCGGCTGCCGGTGCTCAGCCAGGGCTCGACGATCTACGACGCCGGCGGGTCGGCCACGGCCGTGCTCCACGCCGACGACAACCGCCAGCCGGTGGCCCTTGACCGCATCGCCCCGGTGCTGGTCGACGCCGTCATCGACACCGAGGACGCCCGCTTCTGGTCCCACGGCGGGGTCGACCTCCACGCCCTGGCCCGGGCGGCCACCACCGACCTGGTCGGCGGTTCCCGCCAGGGCGGCTCGACCCTGGCCGAGCAGCTGGTCAAGAACACCCTGCTGGCCGGCCGCCCCGACACCCTGGCCAACAAGATGCGGGAGGCGCTCCTGGCCGACCGGCTGGAGTCCCGCATGGGCAAGCGGGCCCTGCTCCAACGCTACCTCAACACCATCTACCTGGGTGAGGGCGCCTACGGGGTGCAGGCGGCGGCGGTCACCTACTTCGGGGAGCCGGCGTCCAGTCTGGACCCGGCCCAGGCCGCCCTGCTGGCCGGGCTCATCCAGGATCCCAACGGCTACAACCCGCTGGCCCACCCGGCGGCGGCCCGGGCCCGCCGGGGCACCGTCCTCGGGCTGATGGCCCAGCACGGCCACCTGAGCCGGGCGCAGCTGGCCGCCGCCCGCAGCGAGGCGCTGCCCACCACCGTGCATCTGCCGCCCACCGGCCACGACTACTACACCGACGCCGTCATCCAGGAGCTGATGGCCGACCCCCGCCTGGGGCGGACCCCGGCGGAGCGCAACCACGCCCTGTACTACGGGGGCCTGCGCATCCACACCGCCCTCGACCCCCGGCTGCAGTCCGAGGCGGACGGGGCGGTGTCCTCCGGGCTGCCGGACTCGCCCCTGCACCTGTCGGCAGCCATGGCGGTGGTCGACCCCGCCACCGGGGCGGTGCCGGCGGTGGTGGGCGGTCCCAGCTACTCCGCCTCCCAGTTCGACATCGCCCTCGACCCGCCCGGACGCCAGACCGGCTCGGCGTTCAAGGTCTTCACCCTGACCGCCGCCCTCGAGTCCGGCTTCTCCCCCGAGGACACCATCGACGGGTCGGGGCCCTGCACCATCCCCGACCCCGGCGGCACGCCCGACCCGTGGGTCCTGTCCAACTACGAGGGCGAGAGCTACGGCACCGTCGACCTCACCACCGCCACCGCCAAGTCGGTCAACTGCGCCTACGCCCGCCTGGCCCTGATGGTCGGCCTGCCCAAGATCGCCGAGGTGGCCCACGCCATGGGGGTGACCGCCCCGCTGGCGGTGGTGCCCTCCATGACGCTCGGCACCAACGACATCCCGCCCCTGCAGATGGCCGCCGCCTACGCCACCCTGGCCGACGACGGCGTCTACCACGCCCCCCACCTGGTGACCGAGGTGGACCGGCCCGACGGCAGCGTGCTGTTCCGGCCGAGCCCGGCCGGCACCCAGGTGGTGCCGGTCCAGGTGGCCCGCCAGGTGACCGCCGTCCTTCAGCAGGTGGTGGCGACAGGCACCGGCACCGCCGCCGGGGTGGACGGGCGCCAGGTGGCGGGCAAGACCGGCACCACCGCCGACTACGCCGACGCCTGGTTCGTGGGCTACACCCCCCAGCTGGCCACCGCGGTGTGGATGGGGGATCCGGCGGCGGAGACGCCCATGACCGACGTCGGGGGCATCAGCGTGGCCGGGGGCACCTACCCGGCCCGCATGTGGTCGGCCTTCATGACCCGGGCCCTCGCACCCCTGCCCGCGGCCACCTTCACCGGGCCGGATCCGACCCAGATCCCGGGGGGCACCTACCTGGCCCTGGGCCAGCCCCGGGGGGCCACCGGCTACGGCGGGGCGGTGCCGGGCGGCGGCCAGCCGGGGCCGGGCTCGACGACCTCGGACACGGTGTGGTGCTGGTCCTCCTGCGGCCGCTCCGGACGGCCGGGGCACTGATCAGCTGGAATCCGGGTCGCTCAGGACCCCAGCAGGCCCGGCCCGCCGCGGCGGGGCCACTGGAGACGGCGGGCCCGCCCCCCGTCGGTCAGGACCCGGGCGCCCGCACAGCGCTCAGGAGGCGGGGGCTGAGCAGGTGCTGGCCCAGGTGCAGTCGGAGAAGCCGTCCCTGTCGGCATCCGGCGCCGAAGGGTCGGCGATGACCTTGCCCTGGCTGTCGACCATCTGGATCTCCTGGCTCGACGCCAGCTGGGCCGGAGCCCCGTTGACGGTGGCCAGGTCGAAGTGGACGGCGCCCAGGGCCGGCAGGGGCGCGGTCACGTCCACCGAACCCGAGCCGACCACCACCGGGGCCTCGGTTATCCACTCGGCGGTGCTGAAGTCCGACGAGTAGGGGATCCGCTGGACGAAGCCCTGGTGGTCGGTCAGGTCGGTGAGGGAGATGGTCCAGACCTCGGGCACGGTCTGGGCGATGGTGCACTTGATGGTGTCGCCCGGGTGCACCGTCACCGTGGTGGCCACCGCGCTGGGGGCGGGGATGACCTCCCACCAGGCCGAGTAGGAGGCGTGGCCGGACGAGTCGACGTCCTGCTCGGTGCCGGCCTGGATCAGGGTGGCGTCGGTGGCGTAGCAGCCGGTGTCCACACAGCCCCCGCCGATGCCGACCCAGGTGGCCGAGTACTCGTTCTGCTTGGCCGTGTGCGCCGTGGCCTTGGGGACGGTCCATTCGGCGCCGACGCCCTGGAACAGCTTGCCGCTCAGCGCCCCCTGGTTGTAGCCGGACCAGTTGTTCGACTGGGCCGGGTGCAGCGCCGTGGCCGGAGCCGCCACCGACACCACCGGGTGGCGGAGGGCATCGGGCGCCAGCCCCGCCCGGGCCGGCCCGGCGGTGCCCATCACCGCCCCGGCCGCCAGCGCCAGCCCCATCGTCACCGCCGCCTTCCCCAGCCTGCCCATCGGGCGTCACCTCCGCGATCAGCCGACGCTGCGCTGCGCCTGTACCCAACGGGCGTCGCCGCCAAGCGGCCCATTAGGCTGGCCCCGGTCGCAGACGGGGCCGCCCGCCGGCTCCTGATGGCCGCGAACTGACCGAAATAGCCCGGCCGTCCCCTGACGAGGGCCGCCCGGGCGCTGGGGACGCGAGAGGTTCGAAGGTGCTTACCACCCGCGCATCGAAGACAGGGGCGATGGACCGCGGCCGCTTTCCCTGTGAACGCCGGCGCCCCTGGCGCCGGGCCCTACCCCTGGGCCTCGCCGCCGCCGGGCTGGTGTCGGCGACCCTGGCCCTGCCCGCCGGGGCCGGGCCGGCCACATCCGGAGCCGTGTCGCCCGGCGCCACCGGAGCCGGGTCATGGGCCCCGCCCGGGACCAAGCCGGCGGAGGCGTCCTACTCCTACGCCAGCGTCCCCGACGGCACCGAGGGCCGCATCGCCGGCACGGCCATCGGGGCGGACTCGGCTCTCGACGGCGCCTCTCTGGCCAAGCTGCGGGCCGACGGCCTCAACACCGTCTCGCTCTACGTGTGGTGGGAGACGGGGTCGGACCCCACCAAGGTGGTGCAGTACTCCGACACCGAGCCCGACTCCGCCCTGGGGGCGGAGATCTCCGCCGTGCAGGCCGCCGGCTTCCGGGTGGTCATGACCCCGGTGTTCTGGTGCGCCACCTGCTCGGGCGGCTGGAGGGGGGACCTGCGCCTCAACGGGGCGGGCCAGGTCAACGCCTTCTTCGCCTCCTACACCGCCTTCGTCCAGCACTACGCCGACATCGCCCAGCGGTACGGGGTCTCGATGTACTTCGTGGGCTCCGAGCTGTCCATGCTGGAGGGCGAGCGCGCCCATTGGCTGTCGTTGATCTCCGACATCCGGGGCCACTACCACGGCCGGCTGGCCTACGAGGAGAACTGGGACATGCTCGGGCGGGCGTCGTTCCTGTCCCAGGTCGACGACATCGCCATATCGGCCTACTTCCCGCTCGACGACCGCCCCGCTCCGACCCTGGCCCAGCTGGTGGGGGACTGGACCAGCTCACACGCCGCCGCCACCGCCGGGCGCAACTGGGTCGGCGCCCTCACCCACCTGGCCGCCAGCCTTCACCGCCCGATCCTGTTCGGCGAGGCCGGCTACATGTCGGGCCAGTACGCCGCCCGGGCCCCCTACCTCGACTACTACGGGCAGCCCGACTGGCAGGTGCAGGCCGACCTGTACCAGGCCCTGCTCGAGACCTTCAGCCGCCAGCCGTGGTGGGCGGGGGCCATCTGGTACGACTGGGAGTACGGCAACGACACCCTGGCCGACGGCCGCACCTACCGGGCCAAGACGGCCGAGGAGCTGCTCACCATGTGGTACGGGGAGGGCATGCGGCCGACCTCGCCGACCGAGTCCCTCATCCCCGGCGGGAGCTGAGCTGCCCGGCTGAGCGGCCCAGCAGCACCTACGGCTGAACGCCCCGCCCGGGGCTCGGCTGAACGCCCGAGCTCAGGGGTCCAGGTGAACTTCCCAGTTCGGGCGCCCAACTGGGAACGGTGAAGCGGGGCGCCGCCGTCAGGCGGATCAGGCCAGGACGGGTTGGGCCAGGCGGAGGCTTCCCGCCGGCACCGGCTCGCTCCAGAGGAAGCCCTGGGCGAGCTGGCAGCCCAGGGCCGCCAGCTGGCGGCGCTGGTCGTCGGTCTCGACCCCCTCGACCACCAGGGCCACGTTGAGGGCGGCGGCCATGGCGACGATGGCCTGCACCAGGGCCGGGCTGCCCTCGCCCGAGGCCAGAGCGGAGGCGAAGCAGCCGTCCAGCTTCACCTCGTCGACGGGCAGGAGGTTGAGGTAGGCCAGCGACGAGTAGCCCGTGCCGAAGTCGTCGATGGCGATCGTCACGCCGAGCTCCTTCAGGGCGCACAGGGCGATGCGGGCCCGCTCGGGGTCGCTCATGACCGAGGTCTCGGTCACCTCCACCACCAGGCGGTCCGGAGCCAGTCCGCTGGCGATGAGCGCAGCGGCCACATCGTCGACCAGGGCGGAGTCCGACAGCTGGCGGGCCGACAGGTTGACCGCCACCTTGGGTCCACCGGGCCAGCCGGCGGCGGTGACGCAGGCCTGGTTGAGCACCCAGCGGCCCAGTTCCACGACCACCCCGGTCTCCTCGGCCAGCGGGATGAAGTCACCCGGCAGGAGCAGTCCCCGGTCGGGGTGGTGCCAGCGCACCAGGGCCTCGGCCGCCACCGCCGCCCCGGTGGCCAGGTCGATGACCGGCTGGTAGAAGACCTCGAGCTCGCCTTCGGCCAGGCCGGTCA
>DASRBO010000123.1:0-2325 GCA_035653595.1 Acidimicrobiales bacterium
GGGACCTGGACGGTCGCCTGCTCCGCTTCGCCGAGGAGCGCCTGGGCTTCCTCTGGGAGCGCCCCGAGCTGAAGGCCACCGTGCGCAGCGGGTTCTGGGAGGAGTTCCGGAGGTCGGCCCGGAGCGCCTGAGCCGCCAGCCCCCGGCGGCCCCGGCACGCCGGAGGCGGGCCTGCGGGCGCCCACCGGTCGCCTCGGCGGGACCCCACGGCGCCCGGCCTCGACCTCCGGCCTCGCGGCTCGATCTCGCAGCCCGATCCGAGCGCCGCCTTGCCGCCACCGCCCACCCGAGGTGGCCAAGCTACGGAACCCCGGCTTGACGAGATAGTTACTCTGGCGTAACCGTATCTATGGAGTGAGCGCTGGCGGATGATGACCACGCGACCACCCGGGTCGGGGGAGTTGCCGGTCTCCCTGGTTCGGCACGCGGATCGGATGGCCGGTTACCTCCGGCGGCAGGCGCCGCGCGTGGGCACGCGCACCGGGCTCATGGCCGCGTACCACATGGGGTGGGTGGACCCCGACGGCCGGCCCCGGTGCGCGCCGGCCGGGAAGCTGGTGCGCCCCAGCCTCTGCCTGTGGGCGTGCGAGGCCGCCGGGGGCGACGTGGCCTCGGCCCTGCCCGCCGCCGCCGCCCTGGAGTGGGTGCACAACTTCACCCTCATCCACGACGACATCCAGGACGGCGACCGCGAGCGCCACCACCGCCCGACCGTCTGGTCGATCTGGGGGGTGGCGCAGGGCATCAACGCCGGCGACGCGCTCCACGCCATGGCCTTCGCGGGCCTGCTGGCGCCGGGGCCGCATCCCGCCCGGCGTCTGCGGGCGGCCCGCGCCCTGGCCCGTGCGGTCCTGGAGGTGATCGAGGGCCAGTGTCTCGACCTCGCCCTGGAGGGCCGGCCGCACTGCCCGCCGGCCTCCTACCTGCGCATGGCCCGGGCCAAGACCGGGGCGCTGCTGGGGGCCAGCCTGGAGCTGGGCGCGATCATGGGCGGTGCCCGCCCGGCCACGGTGAGGAGGCTGCGGGAGGCGGGGCGACTGCTGGGCCTCTCCTTCCAGGTCCGCGACGACTGGCTGGGCATCTGGGGCGAGCCGGCGCTGACCGGGAAGTCGCGGGACGGCGACCTCGACCGCCGGAAGGTCACCTACCCGGTGGTGGTGGGCTACGCCGCCATGTCCCCGGCCGAGCGGCGCCGCTTCCGGGCGCTCTTCAGGTCCGGGTCCGACGGCGTCGCCGTGGAGGCCCTCCGCGACCGCCTTGAGGCGGTCGGGGCCAGGGAGCTGAGCGCGGCCGCCGCCCGCCGCTTCGCCTCCCGGGCGATCGAGGCCGTGGCCGGCTCCGGGCTGGGGCCCGAGCCCACCGAGCAATTCCAGGAGCTCGCTCACTATGTCGCGAACCGGACGCGTTGAGGGCCGTCCCGCGCCATCCGGCGACGGCGTGGGGCTCCCGGGTGAGGCCGACCGTCGATCGGCCGGGGCCGAGGGCCCCGGGGGCGGGTCGGGGGTGGCGACCGTCAGCCGCAAGGCCGACCACATCCGCATCAACCTGCAGGGCGACGTCGAGGGCAAGGGCGTGGACAACGGCTTCGACGAGTATCGCTTCCTGCACCGAGCGCTGCCGGAGCTGGACCTGGACCAGGTGGACACCTCGACGCGGCTGTTCGGCCGGCGGCTGCGGGTGCCGCTCCTGATCTCGTCGATGACGGGAGGCACCGACGAGGCGCGGCGCATCAACCGGACCCTGGCCGGGGTGGCCCAGGAGGCCGGCTTGGCCATGGGGCTGGGCTCGGGGCGGGTCCTGCTCGAGCACCCCGAGGTCCTGGACACCTTCGACGTGCGGCCGCTGGCCCCCGACGTGCTGCTCTTCGCCAACCTGGGGGCGGTCCAGCTCAACAAGGGCGTGACCGCCGACGACTGCCGGCGGCTGGTCGAGCGCCTGGGGGCCGACGCCCTGGTGCTGCATCTGAACCCCCTCCAGGAGGCGGTGCAGCCGGAGGGCGACGGCTGCTTCGCCGGCCTGCTGGACCGGATCGCGGACCTGTGTCGCCGCCTGGAGGTGCCGGTGGTGGTGAAGGAGGTGGGCTGGGGCCTCGCACCCGACACCGTGGGCGAGCTGCTGGCGGCCGGGGTGGCGGCGGTCGACGTGGCCGGGGCCGGCGGTACCTCCTGGTCGGAGGTGGAGCGGCACCGGATCGAGGACCCGGTGCGCTCCCGGGTGGCCGCCGCCTTCGCCGGTTGGGGCATCTCCACCGCCGAGGCCCTGCGCCTGGCCCGGCGGGCGGCGGGCCGGGCCCCGGTCTTCGCCAGCGGCGGCATCCGGACCGGG
>DASRBO010000124.1:0-7993 GCA_035653595.1 Acidimicrobiales bacterium
CCTCAGGGCGTATCGGCCGCAGATGGCCCCGATTTAGCCTTTCGGCGACGGGCGGTGGGCCGGATCGATCGGAGAGGGTCAGCCCGCTCCGAAGAAGCGGGCGTCCCCGTAGCTGAAGATGCCTCCGTCGGAGGCCACTAGCCAGTAGCCGGCCCCGTCCGGCGTGGCAGCCATTCCCACGATCGGCTGGCTGAGATGGATGTTGCCGGCCGAGCCGTAGTAGTGGGCGTCGCCGAAGGTGAAGATGCCTCCGTCGGAGGCCACCATCCAGTAGCCACCCCCGTCCGGAGTGGCGGCCATGCCGACCATCGGCTGGTTGAGGCGGATGGCCCCGGTGGAGCCGTCGAAGTGGGCGTCGCCGAAGGTGAAGATGCCGCCGTCGGAGGCGACCAGCCAATAGCCGGCGCCGGCGGGCGTTGTGGCCATGCCGACGATCGGCCGGTTCAGACGCATGGCTCCGGTCGAGCCGTAGAAGTGGGCATCGCCGAAGTCGAAGATCCCGCCGTCAGCGGCGACGAAGCGGTACCCGGAGCCGTCGGGTGTGGACGACATCCCGACGATGGGCTGGTTGAGGCGGATCGCCCCCGTCGATCCGTAGAAGTGGGCATCGCCGAAGCTGAATATGCCGCCGTCCGAGGCGACCAGCCAGTAACCCCCACTGTCCGGCGTGGCGGCCATGCCGACAACCGGTTTGGCCAGCGCCTGCCCGGCCATCGATCCATAGGCGTGGGCGTCGCCGAATGCGCTGACGCCACCACAACTGTCGACTGTCCAATATCCACCGCCGTCGGATGTCCTCGCCATCCCGACCTTGGTGCAGGCCGTTACCGGGGCGGTGGCGCCGCCGCCGTCGGTGGTGCCGACGATGGCCGGGTTCTGGCTGGCGAAGAGGTCGCCAGCCCCCCAGCAGTCGGCCGTATTCACGCAAGCGATGCTGGTCGGATAAGCGGAGCCCGGCAGGCCCTGGACCTGCCAACTGGCACCGCCGTTGGTGGTGGCTGCCACCATCGGGGTGTCTCCGCTCAGACCGCCGACGGCCCAACAGTCCGAGGCTACGCAGGAGATTCCGCTGTAGCCGAGGTGGGTGCTCACCGGCGCCGGCTGCTGTCCCCAGGTGGCCCCGCCGTCACCGGTACTGATGACGGCCCCCGCTGACGAGCTGTTGGGCGTGTAGCCGGCGGCCCAGCAGTTGACCGTCGTGGTGCACGAGATCGACTGCAGGCCCTGGATGCCGCCGGGGATCGGCTGGGTCGCCCAGGTGGCGCCGCCGTCGGTGGTGGCGACCACTACCGCCGTGGTGGAGCCCGGAGGCTGCCCGGAGTAACCGACCGCCCAGCAATGCGAGGACCCCACGCAGGCGATGCCCCGCAGGACGGTGACCCCGCCCGGTACCGTCTGATCGGTCCAGGTGGCCCCGCCGTCGGTCGTTGCCAGGATCTGAGGGCTGTTGGCCCCGCCCACCGCCCAGCACGCTGACTGGCTGGTACACGCGACTGCGTTCAGAACCTGGCGTACCGGGGCTGGCTGGGTGTTCCAGGTGGCGCCCCCGTCGGTGGTGGCGCTTATGGACGGCCCTACCGCCCAACAGAAGGCGGTGCCGATACAGGAGATGCCCTGGAGGACCCGCTCACCGGTCGACAACGAGAACCAGCTGGCCCCCCCGTCCGTGGTATGGGCCACGGCCCCGTTCTGCTCCGCTGCCCAACATAGGGAACTGCTGGTACACGAGATGGCGGTGAACGGTACGGCCCCACCAGGAGGGCTCTGGGAGACCCACCCGGTCGCCGCCGGGGCGGGGCCTCCCTCGGCCAGCGGTATGAAGGCGATGACGGCGGCTAAGACGACGAGGCGAGCACCGCGGAGCATCCGACTGGTCACCGACCGCTTCCGGGTGTCGAGCCATTCTTCGCCCATGTCAGCGCCTCCCGCCGGCCGCAAACGCGGCAGCGATGATGCCAGGCCACTCCGTTGCCATCAACCGCTGCGCGGCGGGGACGATACGACCACGCAGGGGACCTGAGCTCGTGCTCGGCTCCTCGCACCCGGCGCTCCTCCGCTGCTACGGGCTGGAAGTCCCTCCGGTGACGGTGGTCGGGGGCAGCCGGGCGTCGACAGTGACCACGATCGTGGAGGTGCCTGCAGGGAGATGGAGCACGACTCCGTCCTTGCTGACAGTCGCCGGCGCTCCGGTCACATGCGGAGTTGACGGGAACTGGCCGGCCAGGAGGAGGTCGGTTGGGCCGTCCGTGGTGATGGAGCCGGCCACCGGCTGGTAGGTGTCGATGGCCATGCCGGCCAGGTCGAAGGATGCGCTGCCCACATCGGTCAGGTTGGCGGCAAAGCCGTTGGACGCCGGAAGCGGGGTGGCCGGCGGGGTCGACCAGTCGTAGTCCTGTCCCTGCACCACCGCCGGCATGAGAGCCACCAGCGGCGAGCTGGGCCGGGGTCCGAAGGGGACTACGGCCGGCTCGACGCCTCCTAGGGCGTAGGAGGTGGCGTCGACCTTTCCGATGGCGCTGAAGGACGGGTCGGCGGCCCCCGAGCCGGTCTGGCGGAGCCGGAGACCCTGGACCCACCAGGCGTGATCGAAGACCAGATCTGGGCTCAAGTCGGCTCGCCACCACGCCTGGCTCATGGAGAAGGTCACGTGGGCAGGCACCGGCCGGGGACCGAGGGCGGCGGCGAACTGGGCCGCCTCCTGGAACTGGCCGAGGGTGACGGCGGCGATGTGGTCGCTTTGGGGGAAGGACTCGAGGCGCTCGGCATAGCCGAGGCCTGCGACCTTCTGGTCGGCGAGGTAGGCGTAGGCGTACGGCTCGAGCTCGTCCTCGACCCCGTGCATGAACATGATGGGGGTGTCCCTCAGGTTGGCGAAGAGATCCTGAGGGTCGCCGTTCCCGCCCAGCGGGTTGCTGCTGACCCCGGTGGTTGCCGTGCCCGGGTCGGCGTCGTCGTTGCTGTTGCCGACGTTGGCGTCCACGGCGATGACCGCCCGGAAGTAGTCGGGATGGGTGACGGCGAGGCGGAGGACGCCGAAGCCGCCCATGCTGTGGCCCTCGAGGAGGGCTCCCCGCGAGGGGTCGATACCGTAGACGGCGCGGGTGTCGGCCACGGCTTCGAGAGCGACCTGCTCGGCGGCGTCGGTGTACTGGTTGTTCGGTCCGCCCGGATCGGGCGAGATCAGGACGGCATGCGTGCCGGCGATGGTGGCGCTGACGGCGCCCTCCCCGAAGAACGTCTGGAAGTTGGCGATGTGGACCTGGCCCTCGGCGTTGTCACCGCCCCCGTGGAGAGCGAGGAGCACGTCGTTGTAGCCGGAGTGAGGCACGTAGACCATCGCCATGTGGTCGTAACCCAGGAAGTTGACCAGGGTGGTTCCCTGGTAGTCACCCTGACCCCTGCCAGGGACGCCCGAGTCGGTCACCCCCTCATGCTCGGCCGGGCTGCCGAGCGGTATCGAGCTGCGGAAGACCCGTTCGTAGTAGCCGGTGGGCAGCGGGCCGGTGGTGTCGGGGGCGTCCAGGTTGATGTCGGAGTAGAAGGCGGAGATGTCACCCTTGGCCAAGGCGGCCGACTGGTTGGCGTCGAGCCAGGTCCCCGACTCCGCCGGCCGGAAGGCGACGTTGAATGCCGCAGGCACGTTGGTCGACCCCGGCGCCGCCCCGGCTGGTTGCCACTGGGTCGGCTGCTTGCCGGACAGGACCTGCGCCCACTGACCGTTGACGTGATCCCAGACCCCGGAGGCGGCGTAGGCCCGGAAGGTGTCCGAGCCCACCAGGCTCATCGGAACCGAAGCCGTCAGCGTGTTGAGGTCCGTGTCCACGGCGAAGCTGCCGCCCAGTTGATCGAGAGGAGTGGTGTCCCAGGCCGCTCCGGTCCCCCAGAAGGTCAGCACGTGCTCGGTGCCGGGGGTTGACAGGTTGGCGTGGAAGGGCCATGGCATCGACGGCCCCGACGTTCCTCCGATGGCGACGGCGACAACTGTCGTGTCGGTCACGGTCGTCGAGGGGTCCCGAGGCAGCAGGGTGTTCATGCGGGCCAGCACCTGGAGCTCCCCGTTGCGCTTGGCGAAGCGGAGCTCCAGCAGGTCGGCGGCGTTCTGCCCGAAGGACGGATCGGTCGGATAGATGTAGTCCCCGTTGGGATGGGTCAGCTTGAACCGGCTCTCGCCCGACACCAGACGCGGCCCCGGGTAGGAGTCGGCGCCGTAGTCGTCGTAGATGTAGTCCTCGTAGATCGTCTCGCCGTTCGAGACATGGACCCGGCCGGCCACACCATCGGTGAGCCCGACCCACCCGGGTGGAAGGGGCGCCTGCAGGCGGGCGGGAGCGGGAGCGGCCGGTGAGGTGGCCACCGTCGGAACCGTGTTGAGGTGCCTCACCAGCGGGGACGGCCCGATCGCCGAGGGCAGGGCCAGCATGGCCGCCATGAACAGGACCGCCACGCCCAGTCGCCGTATCATCCAGCCTCCCCCAGCCTGCCTGACCGCCAGCAAGGCCGGCGTCCGGCCACTCTGAGGGCCTTCGAGCGCCCCTGGTTAGGGGGGAATCCCCATTTCTTTGGTCCTCCCCATCGCCCGGCCGCGCCACGGGGCGCAGCGCCTGGGGCTTCTGCTCGGCCAACGCCGTCGGAACCCCACGCCCCTGCCCGATGCACCGCCTCTTCCGCCTAGCTTGTTCCGGCATTGCCAGTGGAGGAGCAGCCGTGCCGGTACACGAGATCCAACATCACCACCTCAAGTCCGGCCAGGTGAAGCCATTCCTCGAACTCGGTGCCAACGAGCTCTGGCCCGAAGCCGAGGCAGCGGGCGCCCGAGTGGTGGCGGTGTTCGGCGTGGTCATCGGGCAATCCCCCACTGCCATGGTCCTGGTCGAACACGCACAAGACAGCCTCGAGACCTTGCTCAGCCAGGCGGACCCCGCCCGCCGCCCGCCGAGCCATGACCGTCTCGCCGAACTGGTCGTGTCGTCGGACAATCGCCTCGTCGTTCCCAGCGGACGCTGGCCACTTCGACCGATTCCGCCCGACGGCATATTCACTCTCAGGGCATGGAAAGTGGCGCCGGGAGCCATTGACCGGTTCCACCGCCACACCGCGGAGATACTGTGGCCCCTCGGTCTCGAGAGCGAGCAGGGGACCTACCTCGGGCTATGGACCACCGCCGTCGGTCGCCCGGGTGAGATCCTGATGTTCAGCCGTTACGACTCCATGGACCATTGGGAGCGCACCCGTCCCGAGCCCCCGACGTCAGCGACTCCGGAGCAGGTCCGGAACTTCCGCCAGGCGATGGCCGATCGCGACCAGACCTCGTTGTCCACTGACATGAGCGTCTACCGCCGGCTCGCCGTGTGGCCGAAGGCCTGACCCGGTGGCTCAGGGCGGCTAAGCCGAGGCCGGCTGAGAGGACCCCGGATCGGAGCTGAAGGCCAGCTCCCCGGACGCCAGCGCCGCTGCCAACTGGGTGCGCGAGGTGTAACCGGTCTTGCGGAGGATGCGGGAGATGTAGCTCTCGACTGTCTTGGTGCTCATGGCCAGGGCGAGGGCTATCCGGCGGTTGGTCAGACCCTCGCCGGCTAGGCGCACGACGTCCTGCTCCAGCAGCGAGAATCCGGGTGCCTTCCGGCGACGGGCCCGGGGAACCGGCTGGCCCAACGCCTTGAGAGTGCTCACCACCCGCCGCCGCCACAGGTCGGCCTGGACCCCTTCGTAGAACCGGTAGGCCTGAACGAGCAGCTCCGGCTCCCCCGCCACGCGTCCGATCTCCATCTGCGCCCGGGCCACGTCCACCGCCGATCCGAGGTCCCCGAACCGCTCCAGCGAGGCGCGGCCGGCATCGAGGTCGCCTGCTATCTGGAGCCGCGCCAGGTCGGCGCACGCAGCGGCGTAGGGCGAAGCGGTCGCCTCGGCCACCTCGTCGAGGCGGCGGAGGGCGGTCTGCCCCTTCTTCCGGGCGCCGACGTCGACGCAGCTGTGGACCAGCTCCTGCAACGGGAAGCCGACGATGCCCAGGACCTCTCGCTCGAGAAGGTCATCAACCAGATGCCCCAGGGTCTCGACGGCGGCCGCGGGATCTCCGGCCAGCCGCTCGAGGCGTGCGCCGTTCCAGACGAAGAGGGGCCGGCTGAGGGAGTATCCGGTCTCGTCCTGCGCCCGAGCGACGGCCGCCAAACGGGCTCCGGCCGTACGCAGGTGGCCTCGATCGATGTCGATGGTGATGAGAATGGGGCTGAGCCATGCCGCCTCCACGACCCGGCCACCATGGACGGCTCCTTCCATGGCCGCCTCGGCGGCGGCAACCGCCGCATCCCAATCGCCCCGGAGCCAGTGGACCGTCGCCATGCCCTGGTCGATCATGGGCTGGTAGGCCCGGGCCTCGCTCTCCCGACACAGGCGCTGGGCCTCGGCCAGGATCGAGCTGCCTTCGTCCAGGTCGCCGACCATGGCCCGCCCCGTACCCGCCAGTGCCAGGAGGGGCACCCGGCCGGCAGCCGGCAGGGCCTCCCCCACCTGGCACGCCTGCCGGTGGAGGCGACGGTGCTCAGCCAGGCGGCCCGACCAGCACGCCGTCTGGGCCAGCTCCCGGAGGGCCAGGACCTTCGCCGACAGATCGGTGTCGGTCAGGGCCAGCGCCGCCTTCCCCTCCGCCGCCGCCTCGGCCAGGCGGCCCATGTACAGCAGGATCGAACAGCGGTGGGCACGAAGCCGACCGATCAGAGCGTTGGGCGCAGCCTGCATAGCCTCGTCGATCAGCGCCAACGCCTCATGGAGCTGGCCCTTGGCGGTCAACGCCGAGGCGGCTACACAGGTGACGGCGGCCCGGCGCTGTCCGGGGCCCAGGTGCTCGAGCGCCTCCCTGACGGCGGTGATGGTGCCATCCAGCTGATCGGACAGGAATCGGCCCCGCGCCAGCCGGGCGGCCAGCTCGCCGTGGAGCTCGGCGTCAGCGGGACCGACGAGGGCCAAGGCCCGCTCGTACCAGACCGCCGCCACCGCCGGTGCTCGCTTGAGGACCTCGTCGCCGGCGGCGACGACGATGGCGATCGCCTCGCCGTCACCGATCTGGGCCGAAGCCGCCACGTGATGGGCAACCTCGGTCAAGGCCACCGAGCGGCCGGACCGCCGGGCGCTCATGAGCTGGTCGGCGACGGCGGCGTGAAGCTCGCGACGACGACCGAACCCCATTGCCTCGTAGACCGCCGAGCGGAGGATGGGGTGAGAGAACCCGAGGGTGTGCTGACCTTCGAGGCGAAGGAGATCAGAGCGCACCAGTTCGTCCACGGCTCCTGCGGCCGCCATGGGATCCAGGCCCAAAATGGTCGGCAGGGCGTGGAAGGCAGGACTCCTCACGTCCACGGTGCCGCACACGGCGAAGTAGCCGGCCAGGTCGGCGGAGGGGCCTCCGAGGGAGCGGATGCGGTTGAGCACCAGGCTCTGGGTCCCGGTGGTCACGATGGCCGACAAGTCTGTTGACGCCGAGGCGGACACCTCCTCGCCGCTCGTCTCGAGGTTCTCCTCCAACCTGAGGTGCCGGGCCAGCTCCACCACGAAGAAGGGGACGCCGGCGGTTGCCGCGTAGATGGCGTCGACGAGGCAAGCCTGGGGACGCGCCTCGAGGAGGTGGCCGGCCAGATCGGCGACCTCGTCGGGCCCTAGGGGCGCCAGGTCGACGATCCTGACCTGGTCCACCGCCGCCAACCGGTCGAACACGGCAGCTGCCGTCTCGCTCATCTCGGGGGGGTAGGGCCGGCAGGCGAAGACCAGGACCCCCCGAGCGCCTTCGAGGTGGCTGCAGAGCAGCGGGACGAGGTCGAGGGTGGCCGGATCGCTCCAGTGGCAGTCATCGAGTATCAGGCACCAGGGCTGGCGCTCGCCCCAGGACCGGAGGAACCGGGCCAGGACCGGATGGGCCTGGGCCGGGCTCTCGACCTCCACCGCCGCCGGGGCCCATCCGGGGAAGAAGTGGCCGAGCTGCTGCCAGCTGGGACCGGCCAGC
>DASRBO010000125.1:0-3776 GCA_035653595.1 Acidimicrobiales bacterium
CAGCCCGTTGGCCTTGCCCGGCAGCCACTCCAGCGAGCCGTGCTTGCCGAGGTGAACCACGGCATCGGCGCCCCAACCGGTCTCCAGCCACCGGTAGAAGGCGAGGTAGTGGTGCGGGGGCGGAACATCGGGGGCGTGGTAGGTGGCGATCTGGTCGGGCCCGAAGCCCCGCGGCGGCTGCACGGTGACCAGCACGCCGCCCAGGTCGATGCCGGGGAAGCACAGGTCGCCGCCGTGGAGGTAGACCCGCCCGGGAGGTTGGCCCCAGGCCTCCTCCATGAGCGTCCGGGCCCCCTCGGGCAGGCCCCGGTACCAGCCGAGGTAGTCCTCCGCCGCCATGCGGCCGGCGGCGGCCTCGGCCTGGGCGGGGGTGAGGCGGTCGGAGTCGTAGGTCAACCGCTCGGCCAGCTCGGCCATGAGGGCGTCGCCGTCCGGTGGTATGCGGTCCACCCGCCAGCCGGCATCCCGCAGGGCGCGCAGGAGGGCTATGGCCGAGGCCGGGGTGTCGAGGCCGACGGCATTGCCCAGCCGGCTGCGCCTGGTCGGATAGGCGGACAGGACGAGGGCGAGCTTCTTGTCGGCCGGAGCCAGCCGCCGCAGCCGGGCCAGGGCCAGGGCGGTGCCGGCCAGCCGGGCGGCCCTCTCCGGATCGGCGCGGTTGGCGCTGACCGGGCTGCCCAGCTCACCGCCGTCATCGACCTCCTCGCGGAAGGCGAAGGCAGGGCCGATGATGCGGCCGTCGAACTCGGGCATGGCCACCCCCATGGCCACCTCGAGGGGCGACAGGCCGGCGTCGTCGGCCTCCCACTCGTGGCGGGGCCGGCTGCAGGACGGGGCCTGCAGCACCGGAACCCCGAGGGAGGCCAGCTGGGGGACCTCCCAGAGGGCCTCCGAGGCGGCCGCCCCGGCCCCGCCCATGGCGAGCACGGTGGTGATCAGGACGTCGACCCCGGCCTCGGCGACCAGCTCGAGTGCCTCCACCCGGCCGTCGCCGTCGGGGCGCAGGGAGTAGCAGTAGACGGCCAGGCAGTCGGCCCCGGCGGCGTCGAGGGCGGAGGCGAGCTCCTCGATGAACACGGTGTTGCCGGCCACCAGATGGGCCCGGTAGAAGACCACACCGACCAGCGGGCGGTCCCCCCGGCGGGGGGTGGTGGCAGGACCGAAGACACCGGCCATGGGCACGGGAGCGGGGGCGTCGAAGCCGAACCCGGTCATGAGCACGGTGTCGGCCACGAAGCGCAGGCAGGCCTCGAGGTTGGCCGGGCCCCCGGCGGCGAGGTAGCGGTGGACCTCGGCGGCGATGCCGGTGGGCACGGTGGACAGGGCGACCAGCTCGGCGTCCGGCACGGCCTCGCCCCCGGCCGCCACCAGCGCCACCCCCCGGGCGAGGCAGGCCCGGCGCAGCTCGTCGAAGGGCCCCTCCCAGGCCCGCCGCCCCCCCAGGAGCCGAACCACGACCACCCGCACCCCCTCGAGATCAGGTGCCGATCCGAGCCCGGATGGGTTGGCCGCCCTCACCTCCGGGAAGCCGGGCGGGAGCCGGTGAACGAGGCTGCGGGCTGCGAGCAGCTCGGTGTCGGCGTTGGAGAGCAGCAGGATCAGGGGTGGGGACCTCCGCGGGGAGGATGACTGTAGTTAGCCTCCGGCGGTGAGCTCCCCCGGCCGGCTCGGTCCCCGCCTGGTGGTGGCCGGCACCCACTCCGGGGTGGGCAAGACGACGGTGGCCACCGGGATCATGGCCGCTCTGCGGCGGGCCGGCCACGCCGTGGCCGGGGCCAAGGCCGGCCCCGACTTCATCGACCCCGGTTACCACGCCCTGGCCTGCGGCCGGCCCCCCCGCAACCTCGACCCGTGGCTGTGCGGCGCCGGCGCCATGGTCCCCCTCGCGGCCCGGGCGGCGGCCGGGGCCGACGTGCTGGTGGTCGAGGGGGTCATGGGCCTCTTCGACGGCGCCGCCGACGGCACCCCGTCGTCAACCGCCGAGGTGGCCAAGACCCTGGAGGCGCCGGTCGTCCTCGTGGTCGACGCCGCCTCCATGTCGGCCTCGGTGGCGGCCCTGGTCCACGGCTACGCCACCTACGACCCGACCGTCCGCCTGGCGGCCGTGGTGCTCAACCGGGTCGGCTCGGACCGCCACGAGGTGCAGCTGCGGGAGGCCCTCGAGCCCCTGGGAGTGCCGGTCCTGGGCGCCCTTCGTCGCGACGACCGACTGTCGTGGCGGGACCGCCACCTCGGCCTGGTCCCGGTGGTGGAGGCACCGGAGGAGGTGGGCTCCGCCCTGGCCACCCTGGCCGAGGCGGTGACCGAGGGCATCGACCTGGCCGGGGCGATGGCGATCGCCCGCTCGGCCCCGACCCGCCCGGCGGACCCGGTACGCCTGCCGCCCCCGCCGGTGGCCGAGGGGACCGGGCCGGTGGTGGCGGTGGCGGGCGGGCCGGCGTTCTCCTTCACCTACACCGACACGATCGAGGCTCTGGAGGCCGCCGGCGCCCGGGTGGTCGGCTTCGACCCGGCCGTCGACGAGCACCTGCCCGAAGGGGCGGACGGGATAATGGTCGGGGGCGGCTTCCCGGAGGTGCACGTGGCCCGGCTGGCGGCCAACCACGTCCTGCTGGCGGAGGTCCGCCGACAGCTGGCGGGCGGCCTGGTCACCTGGGCCGAGTGCGGGGGCCTCATGTGGCTGTGCCGTTCGTTGGACGGGCGGCCCCTGGTCGGGGCGGTGCCGGCCGAGGCCCGCATGACCGGGCGCATGAGCCTGGGCTACCGGCGGGGCCGCCTGCGGGCCGAAAGCCCCCTCGGCCCGGCCGGCACCAGCCTCACCGGCCACGAGTTCCACTATTCGAAGGTCGATCCGCCCGGCGACGGCCTCGAGCTGTCCAGCCGCTGGGGCACCCACCTCGACGGCTTCGCCGGCCCGAGCCTGGTGGCGACCTATCTCCACCACCACCCGGGCGGGGACCCATCGGCGGTGGCCGCCTTCGTCGCCGCCTGCGCCAGGCACCGGGCCGGCACCGCCGTCCACCGGTAGGACCTCCCCCGGCCCGCAAGCGGGTCGGGCCCGTAGGAGGACCAGCGGCCCCTTCCGCCCGACCGCCGGCGCTGGGAGGCGGTGCTGCCCTACCTGACTACCCTACGTCCCGGTGCACAAGAGCTCCGTCTACCTGCCCGACCACTTGAAGCGGGCACTGGCCCGCACGGCGGCGGGCACCGGCCGCTCCGAGGCCGAGGTGATCCGCGCCGCCATCGAGGCAGTGGTGGGGACCGACCACGACGGCCATCCCCGGCCGGTCCAGCCCCCCAGGCCCGGATACCTGGTCGGCGTGGGCGTCGGGCCCGGCTCGCCCGATCTGCTGACGGTCCGCGCCCTCGATGCCCTGCGGCGGGCCGATCGGGTGGTGGCTCCGGCGACCGCCCCCGACGCCGTCGGACGGGCCGAGAGCATCGTGCGCCAGGCCCTGGCCGGCGTGCGGGTCACCCGGCTCCCGTTCGCCATGGAGCCCGACCGGGCGGCGCGCGACGCGGCGGTGGACGCGGCCGCCGGGGCGGTGTGCTCGCACCTCGACGACGGCGAGGAGGTCGCCTTCATCACCCTCGGCGACCCCCTCACCTATTCCACCTTCACCTCGGTGGCTGCCGGCGTGCGCCAGCGGCGGCCGGCAACAGTGGTGGAATCGGTTCCCGGCGTCATGGCCTTCCAGGAGCTGGCCGCCCTCACCGGCACCACCATCGCCGACGAACGCCAGCGGCTCTGTGTGCAGACGGCCCTGGAGGGCGAT
>DASRBO010000126.1:0-48209 GCA_035653595.1 Acidimicrobiales bacterium
ACCCTGTTGGCCGCTTCCCTCGGCCTCGACGCTGTTGGGGTCGACCTGGCTGCCGCCGCCATCGCCGCTGCCGAGGCCAAGGCGGCCGAGCGGGGCTCGACCGCCCGCTTCGCCGTCCACGACGTCCTCGCTCTCGACCGACTGGGCTCGGATCATCCCCACCTCGCCGGCGGCTACGACACCGTCATCGACTCGGGCGTCTTCCACGTCTTCGACGACGCCGACCGGGCCCGCTACGTGCGGAGCCTGGCCACGGTGGTCAACCCCGGTGGCCACTACCTCATGGCCGTGTTCAGCGACCGCCAGCCCGGCGACTGGGGCCCCCGCCGGGTGACGGAGGCCGAAATCCGCTCCAGCTTCTCCGACGGCTGGACGATCGAGTCGCTTCTGCCGGCGGTGTTCTCGATCACCATCGACCCGGCCGGGGCCCAGGCGTGGGTGGGGGTCATCCGGCGCCACTGACCGGTGGAGCAGCGTCCGGCGCCCGCCGCCCCGGAGATCACAGGTGGTGGCTCTCGCCCCCCACCAGGGCCGCCCGGGCGGCCCCCACCACGTAGAGGGACCCGGTCACCAGCACCATCCCGTCCTCGCCCGCCTCCTTGACCGCCCGATCCACGGCGTCGCTGACCGAGGCCATCGACACCGAGGCGACGCCGAGCCCCTCGGCGGCGGCGGCCACGTCCTCGGGCGAACGGCCCCGGCTGCCCGCCGACGGGGGCATGGTGGCCACCACCAGAGCGGCGCGGCCCACCCCCAGGGCGTTCAGCAGCTCGGCCGGATCCTTGCCGTGGAGCATCCCGACCACCATCACCAGCTTCTCGACGGAGGCGAACTCCTCGGCCACCGCCGCCGCCAGCGCCCTGGCCCCGGCCAGGTTGTGGGCCCCGTCCAGGACCACCAGGGGCCGGCGCCCCACGATCTCGAGGCGGCCGGGGGAGGCCACCCCGGCGAAGGCCTCGGCCACCACCTCGGGCGCCACCGGCTTCCCGAAGAACGCCTCCACCGCCGCCAGCGCCGTGGCGGCGTTGTCGCCCTGGTGGGGGCCGTGCAGGGCCAGGAACACGTCGTCGTAGCTGGCCCCGGGGGTGCGCACGCTGAGCAGGCGCCCGCCCACGGCCAGCCGGTTGGAGGTGACCTCGTAGTCACGTGCCCGCAGCCAGAGGGCCGCCGGCCCGGTGGCCTCGAAGATCGGCCTCAGGGCCGGATCGGTCTCGCCCAGGACCAGGGTGGAGCCGGGCTTGACGATGCCGGCCTTCTCGGCGGCGATGTCGGCCCGCTCCGGACCGAGCAGCTCGGTGTGGTCCAGCTCCACGTTGGTCACCACCGCCACGGCGGCGTCGGCGACGTTGGTGGCGTCCCACTTGCCCCCGAGGCCCACCTCGAGCACGGCCACGTCGACGGCGATGTCGGCGAACCAGCCCAGGGCGGCGGCGGTGAGCAGGTCGAAGCGGGAGGGGGTGGAGCTCATCAGGGTCTCGAGGTCGGCCAGCGAGGCCAGCAGCCGGGCCAGCCCCTCGTCGCTGATCGGCGTCCCGTTCCAGGACAGGCGCTCGTTGACCTTCTGCAGGTCGGGACTGGTGTAGGTGCCCACCGAGAGGTTGTGGGCGCTCAGGAGGGCGGTGACCAGGCGGGCGGTGGAACCCTTGCCGTTGGTGCCGGTGATGTGGATGACCGGATAGGCGTTCTGGGGGTCCCCCATGATGCCGACCAGCTGCCGGATGCGGTCGATGCTTGGCGCGGTCTGGCGGGTGGCCAGGATCGTCTCGAGGTTGATGTGCGAGTCGAGGTAGGCCAGCGCCTCGGCGATGCTCATGTCGGCGGCGGTCATGTGACTGGCTCCGGTACCCGAGGCGGGCGGCCGCCGCCGCTCATGAGGTGCTCCGGCGAGAGGGGCCGCCGGCTAGGAGGCGGCCCGGCGGGGGCGCTCGACCTTGGGCAGGTCGGTCCGGGGCACCAGAGTCGGGTTGACCCTCTCCAGCACCACCCGGCGGTCGACCACGCACTTGCCGATGTCGGTGCGGCTGGGCAGGTCGTACATCACCTCGAGCAGGACCTCCTCGAGCACCGCCCGCAGGCCACGGGCGCCCGTGGCCCGCAGCAGGGCCTGCTCGGCGACCGCCTCGAGGGCGTCGTCGGTGAAGACCAGCTCCACGTTGTCGAGGTCGAAGGCCCGGGCGTACTGGCGGACGAGGGCGTTCTTGGGCTCGACGAGAATCCGCACCAGGGCCTCGCGGTCGAGGTTGGACACCGGGCCGATGACCGGCAGGCGCCCCACGAACTCGGGGATGAGGCCGAACTTGAGCAGGTCCTCGGGCAGCACGTGGCGCAGCAGCTCGCCCTCGTCGCGCTTGCTGGCCCGCTCCACCTCGGCCCGGAAGCCGATGCCCTTGCGCCCGATCCGGCTCTCGATGATCCGGTCCAGCCCGGCGAAGGCCCCGCCGCAGATGAACAGGATGTTGGTGGTGTCGATCTGGATGAACTCCTGATGGGGGTGCTTGCGGCCGCCCTGGGGAGGCACCGAGGCGGTGGTGCCCTCGAGGATCTTGAGGAGGGCCTGCTGCACCCCCTCACCCGACACGTCGCGGGTGATGGAGGGGTTCTCGCTCTTGCGGGCGATCTTGTCGATCTCGTCGATGTAGATGATGCCCGTTTCGGCCTTCTTGACGTCGTAGTCGGCCGCCTGGATCAGCTTGAGCAAGATGTTCTCGACGTCCTCGCCCACGTAACCGGCCTCGGTGAGGGCGGTGGCATCGGCGATGGCGAAGGGGACGTTGAGCATCCGGGCCAGGGTGCGGGCCAGCTCGGTCTTGCCGCACCCGGTCGGGCCGAGCAGGAGGATGTTGGACTTGGCCATCTCTACGTCGGCGTCGTGGTAGGCGCCGGCCTGCACCCGCTTGTAGTGGTTGTAGACGGCGACCGACAGGACCTTCTTGGCGTAGTCCTGGCCGATGACGTAGTCGTTGAGGAAGTCGAAGATCTCCCTGGGCTTGGGCAGCTCGTCGAAGCGCAGCTCGGAGGACTCGGCCAGTTCCTCCTCGATGATGTCGTTGCACAGGTCGATGCACTCGTCGCAGATGTAGACCCCGGGTCCCGCGATGAGCTTCTTGACCTGCTTCTGCGACTTGCCGCAGAAGCTGCACTTGACCAGGTCGCCCCCGTCGCCGAACTTAGCCACGCCTCTCGTCTCCCCCGCCTTATGCCACGCCGGCGGCCTGCGGTATCCCCGCAAGCTCCCTGGTGGTGATGACTTCGTCGATAATGCCGTACTCGCGGGCCTCTTCCGCGCTCATGATGAAGTCGCGGTCGGTGTCCTTCTGGATCTTCTCTATCGGTTGCCCGGTGTCATGGGCAAGCATCTGGTTGAGCAAATCCCTCATCCGCAGGATCTCCTTGGCCTGCAGCTCTATGTCGGTGGCCTGTCCGGCCGCCCCCCCGTAGGGCTGGTGGATGAGGATGCGGGCGTGCGGGAGGGAGAAGCGCTTGCCCCTGGTCCCCCCGGCCAGCAGCACGGCAGCGGCCGAGGCGGCCTGGCCGTAGCAGAAGGTCGATTTGTCGGGCTTGATGAACTTCATGGTGTCGTAGATGGCGAAAAGGGCGGTGATGTCGCCACCGGGGGAGTTGATGTAGAGGTTGATCTCCTTGTCCGGATCCTCGTACTCGAGGAACAGGAGCTGGGCGCACACCAGGTTGGCGATGGTGTCGTCGATGGGGGTCCCGATGAAGATGATCCGCTCCCGCAGCAGCCGGGAGTACAGGTCGTACGCCCGTTCGCCCCGATTGCTCTGCTCTACGACCGTTGGGACCAGGTAGTTGTACATGGGCTGGATGGTCACGGTACCGCCTCCGGGTCGCTGGGCTCGGGATTCGGGTCGGGCGCCCCGCCAGCCGCGCTGACCAGGGCCTCGGAGCCGGCATCGGCCGCCGGGGCGGCCTCGGAAGCATCCGAGGTTGCCGAGGCGGCGGGGTCGCCGGCATCGGCGTCGGCGCCCTCGCCCGGGATCTCCAGCTGGAGCCGGGCCCGGTCGACCGGACGGCCCTCCTCGTCGACCACGTCGACGTGCTCGAGCAGCCAGGCGAAGGCCTTGGACTTGCGGATGTCGGTGGCCAGCTCCTCCATCTGGTCGTTCCGGACCAGCTGGCGGCGCAGATCGGCCGGCTTGGCCCCGTAGCGCTCGGCCAGGGACTGGATCTGGCTCTCCACGTCCTCGTCGCCCACCTCGATGGCCTCGGCCTCGGCCAGCGCCCGCAGGGCGAGGTCGGCCTTGACCGACTGGGCCGCCTCGGCCCGCCGCTCGTTGAGGAAGGCCTCCTGGTCCTGCCCGGTGGCCTGGAGGTAGTCGGTCAGGCTGGCCCCCTGGGACTCCAGCCGGTGGGCCAGGTCGTGGAGCTGGCGCTCCACCTGGGCCTCGACCATCGAGTCGGGAGCCTCGTCGGGCACCAGGGCCACCAGCGCCTCGAGGGCGGCGTCCCGTATGGACATGGCGGCCTGGACCTTGCGCACCGTCTCCAGTCGGCGACGGATGTCCTCGGTCAGCTCGGCCACGGTGTCGAACTCCGAGGCCTCGGAGGCCCACTCGTCGTCGACGGCCGGCAGGACCTTCTCCTTGACCCCCTTCACGAGGACCTGGAAGGACACCTCACCGTGTTCGCCGACCTCGGCGTTGAACTTGAGGATGTCGCCGGTCCGGGCCCCGGTCAGCTGCTCGTCGAGGGCGGGGGTGATGGTCCCCGACCCGACCTGGTAGAGGAAGTCCTCCGAGGACAGGTCCTCAAAGCGCTCGCCGTGGCGGTAGCCGGTGATGTCGATGCTTACGTTGTCGCCCTCGCGGGCGGGCCGGCTCACGTCCGCCAGCTCGGCGGTGGTGTCCCGCAACCGGTCGATCTGGCGCTGGACCTCCTCGTCGGTCACGTCGAGGCTGGGCACGGTCACCTGCAGGCCCTGGTAGCCGGCGATGGAGACCACCGGGCGCACCTCCACCACGGCCGAGAAGGCCATGGGGGCGCCGTCGCCCTCGGAGGTGATCTCGATCTCCGGGGGGGCGATGGTGTCGAGGTCGTGGTCCCGCACCGCCCGGGCGTAGTAGTCGGGCAGCGAGGTGCGCAGGGCGTCCTGGCGGGCAGCGTCCCGACCGATGCGGGCCTCCAGCACCCGACGGGGGACCTTGCCTGGCCGGAAGCCCGGCACCCTGACCTCGCGGCCGATGCGGCGGAACGCCTCGTCGATGGCGGACTCGAACTCGTCCTGGTCGACCTCGACGGAGAGCTTGACCTTGTTGCCCTCGAGGGGCTCGACCTCGGTCTTCATATGGGAGACGGGAGTCTACCGGGCGCCCCCGGCCTCTCCGGCCGCCGATTTGTCCCCGGCTTGTCCCGCCCTGTCCCCCACTTGCCCCGCCGTGTCCCCGGCGCCTCCCCGGCGAGCCCCCCGCCGGCGCCCGGTCGTCCCGTGCCGGCCTGTTGGTGACCACGGAGCGGCCACGGGCCCGCCCCGGCTGGGATAGAACAAGCCCCCCAGCAGGGGAAGCCAGGGAGGGAAGCGATGGGCAGCCTCAACCCGAAGGTCGAGCTCAACGGCAGGGTCGAGCCCGGCTACGAGAAGGTGGCCGAGGCCTTCCTGGCCAACTTCGAGCGCCACGACGAGCTGGGAGCGGCCTTCTGCCTCCACGTCGGGGGGCGGGCGGTGGTGGACGTGTGGGCCGGCGCCACCGGAGCCGACGACGCTCCCCCCTGGCAGGAGGACACCCTCCAGCTGGTCTTCTCCACCACCAAGGGAGCCGCCGCCGTCTGCGCCCACCTGCTGGTCCAGCGCGGCCTGCTCGACCTGGACGCCCCGGTGACGGAGTACTGGCCGGAGTTCGCCGCCGCCGGCAAGACAGCGGTGCCGGTCGGCTGGCTGCTCTCCCACCGGGCCGGCCTGCCCGCCATCGACACCAAGCTGAGCATCGAGGAGGTCCTGGCCGGCACGCCGGTGGTCGAGGCCCTCGCCGCCCAGCGGCCGCTGTGGGAACCGGGCAGCGCCCACGGCTACCACGCCCTCACCTACGGATGGCTGGTCGGAGAGGTCGTCCGCAGGGTCACAGGCGCCAGCCTGGGCCGTTTCTTCGCCGACGAGGTGGCCGCCCCCCTTGGGCTCGAGTTCTGGATCGGCCTGCCCGAGGAGCAGGAGCACCGGGTGACCACCCTGGTGCCGTCCCCGCTGGTCCCGCCGGAGGTGGCCGACAATCCGACGCTGGCCGAGCTGATCCGCAAGTTCACCGGGCCGGGCAGCCTGTTGTGGCGGGCGCTCAGCCTCGAAGGGGCGATGGAGCTCGAGGACCTGCCCTACAACCGGGCCGACGTCCACGCCGCCGAGCTCCCCGCCGCCAACGGGATCACCACCGCCCGGTCCCTGTCCCGTCTCTACGCCGGCCTCGTCGGGGAGGTGGACGGAGTGAGGATCCTCGATCCCGACACCCTCGGGCGGGCCCGCCAGCCCCGCTCCGAGGGCCCGGACAAGGTGCTGATCGTGCCGACCCGGTTCGGGTTCGGCTTCATGCTTCATTCGGACTTCTCGCCCATGCTCGGCCCGGGGTCTTTCGGCCACGCCGGGGCCGGAGGGTCGCTGGGATTCGGCGACGCCGATGCCGGTGTGGGCTTCGGCTACGTGATGAACAAGATGCACACCGGCGTTGCCGGCGATCCCCGGACCCTCTCGCTCATCGAGGCGGTGCGCACTTGTCTGTGAGGCACGGCCCCGGGCGGTGAGAGCGCCGGGTTAGCCCACCCGCCCGAAGCCCATGGGCGAACCGTCGAAGTACATCGACTCCTCCCGGACCGGCGCTCCGCTGTGGTCAGCCACCACCACGTTGCCGCCACCGACGTAGATGCCGACATGGCCGGGGTTGGCCTCGCCCGGGAAGTCCCAGAACACCAGGTCGCCCGGCTGGAGCTGGTCGGCCGATATCCGGTAGGTGTCGTCGTACTGCGAGACGGTGTAGTGGGGCAGGGACACGCCACCTGCCTCCCACGAGGCCATGGTGAGCCCCGAGCAGTCGTAGGAGTCCGGCCCGGACGCACCCCACTCGTAGGGCTTGCCGATCTGGTTGTAGGCGAAGTTGACCGCCGCCTGGGCCCCGGCCGACGGCGCCGGCGCTGGACGGGGGGCGCTGCCGATGAAGTCACCGGCGTTGGCTGCCGCCTCGGCGGCGGCGGCCGCGGCCCGTGCCGCCGCTTCGGCCGCCGCCCGGCGCTGGGCCTCCTCCTGGGCCTGCAGCTGTGCCACCAATGTGGCGATGCGCCCGTTGACCTGGTTCAGGGTGGCCTGCTCGGAGGCGGCGGCGGCCGAGGCCTCCTGAGCGGTGCGTTGCAGCGACGCGGCGTTGGCGGCCGCCGCTGCCTGAGCGCCGGCCAGCTGGGTTTGCTCGTGGGCCAGCTGCTGGCGGGCCAGGGTGTACTGGTCGACCAGGCTCTGCTGGTCGGAGGCGATGCTGGACAGGTAGCCCTGGCCCACCACCGCCTGGGAGGCGTCGGTCTGGAACAGCTGCTGGTCGGAGGCCTGGGAGCCGCCGGTCACGTAGGCGTCCACCGCCACCCGCACCAGTGACGCCTTGGCGCTGTCGGCCTTGGCCTGGCTGGCGGCCACCTGGGCCTTGACGCCGGCCAGCTGCTGGGCCAGTTGGTTGGCCTGGATCTGGGCCAGGTCGTAGGACTCGGCCAACCGGTTGACCTTCTGGGACTGGGCCTGGATTTCGGCGGCCAGCTGGGCGGCGCGCGCCTTCTCCGACTGGATGGTGTCGGCGGTGGCGGGATGGACCGACCACGGTGCCAGCACGGTGGCGGCCATGGCAGCGCTAAGGGCCGCGCTTTTCCAAGCTCTCTTTGTCGCCATCGATCTCCGCCCGGTGCCGCCCCAGTCGCGGCACCTCGATCTGGTGGTTTGGGTGGCGACACAGTAAACGAACCCGTCGGCGCGCCACCACCATGGTCCGGTCGGCCCCGCAGCTCCTCAGCGCTGTCCGTGCACTCTCGATCCATCTCGTTGCGACGGATCGGTGGCGATTGTGGCGATCGTCCCTTTTCGGTTCAGCCGACCAGACCGCTGGGATCCGGTGGTACGTCCACCGAGTGCTGCCGGAGAGCCTCCAGAGGCACGACGTCGAGGGCCCGCTCGTGGGTGGATGCCAGCACGACCGGGGCAGCGGCGCCGTCGAGATGGGCCCGCAGCCAGTTGACGGCGGTTACGCACCAGCGGTCCCCCGGCCTGAGACCGGGGAACCGGTAGGCCGGTATGGGGGTGATGAGGTCGTTGCCGATCGAACGCTGGTGCTCCAGGAACTCGGCCGACATCACCGCGCAGACGGTGTGGCTCCCGAGGTCCTCCTCACCGGTGTTGCAGCAGCCGTCGCGGTAGAAGCCCGTCAGCGGGTCGGTGCCGCATGGCTCCAACTCGGTCCCCAGGACGTTGCGCTCGGCCATGGCCCCGAGTATCGCTCAGGGCGATGGCGGCCGCCCGCGGGCGGACGACCCTTGCTCCGGACTCGGTAGCCGACTCAGGAAGGGGTCCAGACCGTGTGTCCGGCGGGAAGGCCGTCGCGGGCCTGGGTGAGGGTGATCAGCAGCCGGTCGACGTGGAGCTCGAGCATGGGTTCCCGATCGAAGCCGGGCCAGGGCTGGCTGAGCTGGCGCTCGGCGAGGATCTGGGCGGTGAGGCGCTCCCGCAGGCTCGGGTCATCGAGCTCCTCCACCGTGCCGGTGAGGTAGGCCCCGTCGTCGTGGCGCGGGGGCGGGAAGGTCTCGCTGTGCAGGGCGTAGCGGGGATCGCGCCTGAGGTCGCCCAGCTTGGGGCCCGGGACGATGAAGGCGTAGAGGTTGCCGGCCAGGATCGGACAGATCGGGTGCACCCGCGGGCCGCCGTCCGCCCGTACGGTGGCGAGGAAGCCCAAGCCCAGCCCGTGCTCATAGAACATCGAGCGCGCCATCGCTTCCAGGTCCGGGCGCTGCTCGGTCAGTTCGCTCCACCGCATGGCGTCTCCTCGGCCGCTGGTCAACCGAGCAAGTCGAGCAGCTTCTCCGGCGGGCGGGCGATGACCGCCCGGTCGCCGATGACCACGATCGGTCGCTCGATCAGGATCGGATGGCCCAGCATGGCCTCGATCAGCTCGTGGGGACCGGCGTCACCCAGACCGAGCTCGGAGTAGATGCTCTCGCCGGTGCGCATCATTGCCCGGGGGTCGGTTATCCCCAGCAACGACATGACCCGTTCGATGTCGGCTCGGGTGGGCGGCTGCTTCAGGTACTCGATGTACTCAGCCTCGACGCCCCGCTCTTCGAGCAGCTCCCGCGCCCCCCGGCACTTGGAACAGCTCGAGTTGAACCAGATCGAGACCTCGCTCATGCCGGCGACCCTACCGGCCGGCGTCATCGGGGCCGCAACCGCTTTCGCTGACCCCGCCCGTGGGCTGCCGTCTCACCCGCGACTCGAGGGTGCGGCTGCTCGAGGGTCCGGATAGGAGAACTCGATGGCGTGGCGAAACGGGACCGACCCGTCGCCGTCGGCCAGCTCCGGCTTGTACCGGCGGACCTGGTCGGCGAAGTTGCGATGGATCGCGGTGATGGCCATGCCCCGCTTCTCGTAGAAGGCGATCGCCCGAAGGTTCTCCTCCGTCGTGATCAGCCACAGTCGCCGTCCCTCCCGATCGGCCACCCCTCGCACCGCCGCCAGGAGGGCCGTCCCCACCCCCTTGCCCTCCTCGAGGCTGTTGAGGGTGACCACCTCGCACCCGCCCTCGCCGAGGCGGTAGGTCGCCACCCCGATCCGGCGGGCGGCGGCCTCGGCCACGAAGCCGGGCAGGGTGGTCGGGTCGTGGGCACCGGAGGTGCTCACGACCGGCAGCCCCCAAGTGCCGGCGATCAGCTCGGCGAGCCAGGCGCGGTCGGCGTCGTCGAGCAGGCGGATATCCGTATCGCCGGATCCTTGCGTCACGTGAGTGCCTCGACTTCCCCCCCATCCATCAATTCTTCCCCAACGGGCTTGCCCGGGCCCGATCGGCCCGGTACCAAATGACGCGGCGGAGGAGGAGGCCAAGTTGTCGACGCGGCGTCTGGTCGGTGCCGTCGCCTTTTCGGGCGCATTCATTCTTACCGCGGCCCTTACGACGGCCTCGCCTGTGACCGCCGCCACCAGCGGCCCCACCCAGCTCCCCAACGGCTTCCGGGCGGTGGCGGTGGACGGCAGCACCGGCCGGGTGTTCGTCTCCTCTCCCTCCAGCGGGACGATCTCCGTCCTCGACTTCGCCGGCAACCTCCTGTCCACAATCTCGGGTGAGGCCGGGCCGGGCGCCATGGTGGTGAACAACGGCGAGCTCTACGTGGCCCTCGTCAACCTTGGGGCCATCGACGTGTTCAACACCAGCAGCCTGGCCAAGACGGCGACCCTCGGCCAGGGACACCTGGTGGCACCCGGACCGCTGGTGATGGCCGGGGGCAAGCTGTGGACCAGCACCGGCCAGTGCGGCAACTGGAGCACCGAGCTGGCCTCGGTCGATCCGAGCAGCGGGGCGGTGAGCGCCTTCGTCATGCCGAGCAGCACCTCGCTCGGCTACTGCATCAACCTCGCCGGCGACCCGGCCAACGCCAACACCCTCATGGCGTGGGACCAGGGCCTCGAGCCCGCCACCATCACCGAGCTCGACGTCTCCAGCGGCACCCCGGCCGTTGTGGCCACCCAGTACGAGCAGGACCAGCAGAACCTGACCGAGGTCTCCGTCAACCCCGACGGGCAGAGCTTCGTCACCGCCTCGGGCTACCCGTACCAGTACGAGGAGTTCTCCATGGGCACCCTGGCCCAAGACGGGGTGATCTACCCCGCCGGCTCCTATCCGAACGCGGTGGTGACCAGCCCGGCACGCGGCGGGCTCATGGTCGGCGGGCGCAACTCCGCCTACGGCAACGACATCGACGTCTACAACCTGGGGGCGCCCGGGACCGAGCTGTACACCCGTGACTTCGGGTCGTCGGCCGACACCCTGTATCCGTCGGGACTGGCGCTCAGCCCGGACGGGTCCACCCTGTTCGCCGTCAGCGGCGACGTGTACGGAGCAGGTACGGCCTTCCTCAACGTCCTCCCCCTGGCCAACGGCACCGCGACCAGCTTCAAGGCCAACCTGGGCGCATCCAACACCGCCTCCCTGACCGCGACCGTGTCGGTCACCTCGGGGGCGTTCCCCCAGCCGGCGGGAACGGTGTCCTTCCTCGACGGCGGGGCGGTGCTGGCCACCGCTGCGGTCTCCAACGGGCAGGCCACGGCCACCGTCACCTTGCCCGCCGGCAACAACTACGTGACGGCCAGCTACAACGGCGACATCAACAACCAGGCCAGCGGGTCCCCCCCGCAGGACATCGTCGAGGGCAACATCACCTCCACCCAGCTGGTCTCCTCGGCCGATCCCTCGGCGGTCGGACAGGCAGTGACCTTCACCGCCACCGTCAGCGGCGCGTCGTCCCCGACCGGCTCGGTGGCCTTCTACGACAGCGCCAACCTGCTGGCTACCGCCCAGCTCTCCGGCACCAGCGCCTCGGTCACGGTGAGCTCCCTGGCGGTGGGCAACCACAACATCACAGCTGCCTACTCCGGCGACAGCGCCAACGACCCCAGCACCTCGACGGCCCTGGCCCAGTCGGTCTCCCGTGCCGCCACCAGCGTCGGCCTGTCAGCCGCCCCCAACCCGGCGGTCGTCGGCCAGGCGGTCACCCTCACCGCCACCCTGGGCGGGACGTACGGCACAGCCGGGGGAACGGCCACCTTCTACGACGGGAGCACCGCCCTGGGCACGGCCGCGGTGAGCAACGGGCGGGCCGCCATGACCGTCTCCTTCGCCGCTCGCGGGACTCACAGCCTCACCGCCTCCTACAGCGGCGATGCCAACAACGCCGCGGCCACATCGGCCGCGCTGAGCGAGTCCGTCACCCAGGCCTCGAGCAGCACCAAGCTGTCGGCCTCGGCCAGCAAGGTCCAGCGCCGCTCGAGCGTCAGCTTCACCGCGACCGTGGCCGCCAGTCCGGCGGTCGCCACGCCCACCGGATCGGTGACGTTCTACGACGGCTCGAGCGCCCTGGCGACCGTCGCCTTGAGCGGGGGCAGCGCCAAGTTCAGCACCTCGTCGCTCGGCCTCGGCACCCACACCGTCACCGCCGTGTACGGAGGCTGCCCGGCGGTTGCCGGCAGCACCTCGAACGCCGTCACCGTCCAGGTAACCAAGTAGTCGCGACGGGCCGAACGCCCCGTCGGCGACGAGAGTGTTCGCCCGGCCCCGGCTCCGGTGGCGACGACCGCACCAACCGCCCAGACGGCCCGAATGGGACGAGCGACGTTTCCTCCTGAGAACGCAGCCACGCGCGCGCGGCTTCGCTACCCTTGGAAGGTCTCAGTGGGCCCACAGGAGCGGTGGAGCGAATGAGCAGGCGCAAGGCCTCACGGCGGTTCCCGAGCTGCGAACCCAGCGGCCCGGTGGAGTGACCCGTGCGCTCATTCACCCGCCTCAGTGTCCTCGTCCTCGTGGTTCTCGCCGGGCTGACCGTTGGAGGCTGGGCGGTGATTCGCCACAGCGTCGCCGGCCAGGACCGCGCCGTGCTGAACACCGACGCCGGCCAGATCAACGTGCTGTTTCAGACGTCGTTGCAGAACGTGCAGACCGAGCTGCGCAGCGTGGCCTTCTTCACCGAGTCGGCCGGCGGATCCCCGTCGGTCTTCGCAGCCCAGGCCAAACCACTCATGACCAGCAAGTCGAACTCGGTGGCCGTGCTCGATCGCTCGGGAGGACAGCCGCGAATCGTTCAAGCGGCCGGGCCCAACCTGAAGGCCGACCAGCCGCTACCCGACCCCCTGGCCAACCCCGCCCGCCAGGCCTCCGGAGCGCTCAGCTCGGGAATGGTTACGGTCGACGGCCAGAGGCTGCTCTACCTGATGGCCGTACCGACCAACACCCCGGACTTCGTCGGAGTCGAGACTTCGGCGGTCGACCCCACCCGGCCGACGCCCAACTCGAGCGGCCCCTACTCGCGCGTCTGGGTGAACCTCTACAACGGGCCGGTCGCCGATCCGTCGCAGCTGATCCTCACCACCTACGGGGCCCGCCCTCTCCCCAGGCCCATCGGAGTGGCGACGACGAAGTTCGGCGCCGTCACCTGGCTGATCCAGGTATCGGCCAAGACGTCTCCCTCGGGCGGCTACGCCGAGGCCAGTCCATGGATCGTCCTCTCGATCGGCCTGGTCGTCTCCATCGCCATGGCGGCCCTGGTGGAGGCGCTGGGGCGCCGCAACCGCGAGGCCGCCCGCCTGCTCGAGGAGCGCACCGCCCTCTACGCCGAGCAGCGTTCGGTCGCTGACACCCTCCAGCAGGCGCTGCTGCCCGAGGCGCTGCCCGACCTGCCTGCGGCGGAGCTGGCCGTGCGGTACCTGCCGGGCGTCGAAGGGACCCACGTCGGCGGTGACTGGTACGACATGGTGCCGATCGACGAGGACCACGTCCTGGCGGTGGTGGGTGACGTCTCCGGGCGGGGGCTTCGAGCCGCCTCGGCCATGGCCGCCCTCCGCTTCGCCACCCGGGCCTACGCCCTGCAGGGGGACCCGCCGAGCGACATCCTCGCCAAGCTCTCCAAGACGCTGAGTGTCGATACTTCGGGCCAGTTCGCCACCGTTGTCTTGGTCCTGGTCGACCTGAAGACCCGTCAGCTGACGGTGGTCAACGGGGGCCACCCTCCTCCGCTCCTGCTACACGACCACGTCGGCGACTTCATCGACGGCAACGTCGGTCTCCCCGTCGGAGTGTCGGCTTCGGCCGGATATACCGCTACGACCGTCGCCGTGCCGCCGGGCTCGACCCTTCTGGCCTTCACCGATGGCCTGGTCGAGCGGCGGGGCGAGAGCATCGACGTCGGCCTGGACCGGCTCCGCGAGGCCGCCGTCGCCGATGGCCAGGCCAGTCTCGACGAGCTCCTCTCCCACATGGTCGGAACCCTGGTCGGCACCGGCTCGGCCGACGACACCGTCCTCCTGGGTGTGAGATGGCGGACCTAGAGCCGGGCGCAGCGCTACGGATCACCGTGCGGGACGACCCGGCTGGCGCGGTCATCGCCCTTGGTGGCGACCTCGACGTCTCCAACGCCGACGAGCTCGCCGCCGCCCTGGACCCTCTGCTGGCCGCCAAACCGGCGCGGCTCGTGTTCGACCTGGCCGAGCTGCGGTTCATGGACAGCTCCGGGATCGCCCAGCTGCTGCGCTCGGCGGCCGTCGTCCCGGTGTCGGTGGTCCATGTCTCCCACATCGTGCGTCGGGTCCTGGAGGCCACCGGGCTCATCGAGGCGCTGGGAGTCGAACCGTGACCGAGGTCCGCTCCTACCCGCCCGAGCCGGAGTCCGTCACCAAGGCCCGCGTCTTCGTCCTCGAGGCGCTGCGCAGCTTCCCCGAGGACATCATCGACCGAGCCGAGATCATGGTGTCGGAGCTGGCCACCAACGCTCTGCGCCACACCGGCACGCCCTTCACCGTCAGCGTCAGCACCACCCCGGACCACATCCGGGTGGAGGTCACCGATGCGGGGGGCGGCCGACCGAGGAAGCAGTCGCCCTCCCCCCTCGAGACCAGCGGACGGGGGCTGCAGATCGTCGAGGCCCTCGCCGACCACTGGGAGGTCGTACCGGCCCAGCCCAGCGGCAAGACGGTTCTGTTCGACCTGCACCCGTCGGTCACCCGGACCTGACCGGCTCCCACCGCTCCCCGGGGCCTGTCGGTCGGCGGGTCGCTCAGGAGCCCGAGCCGCTGACCCGGGGGTAGGCGCGAGCGCCCATGTGGGCGAACTGCGGATGGCCGGCACCGTCGGGGAGCATGAAGGTGATGGCCATGTCCTCACCGATCTCCTCCAGATGCATCAGCAAGGTGTCGGCCTCGTCCGTGGCCTGAAGCGGCCGCAGGCGACCGCCCTGCTCATCGTCGGTGGTGTCCGTCGACTGCAAGCCGGCATGCAACACGCCGTCCCTGGCCTGGACCACGATGCGGGCGCCGAACTTCTCGTAGGTCCCGACCAGTCGATCGTGGGCCGGCGCCTGGCCGGTGGCGACAGCCTTGGCCGGGGTGTGGGTCCCGAGCCACGGATCGAGCAGCTCCCTGGTGACCTCGCTGAAGGCGCGGTTCTGACCGGACAGATTCGTCAGCATGGCGAGGGCGACATTGTGTTCTGGCACCAGTCGAAGACCGGCCGTCTGGCCGATGGTGTTCCCGTCATGGCCTACGACGACCGGACCCCGGCGGGTGTGGAGGAACCAACCCAACCCCCAGTGGTCGCCGAGCAGTTCGGGTTCGGGACACACGGCCACCGGCTCCTGCATGGCCAGGGTGGACTCCTCGGAGAGGATCCGCGTCCCGTTGGCGGCCATGCCGCCCTCCAGGTGCAGCCGGCCGAACGCCAGCAGCTCATCGGTGGAGGTGGTGATGTTGCCCCCGGCCGGATGCGCCGCCCGGCTGAAGGCCCACCTGGGGCTCACCATGGGCGCCTTGCCGGGCTCCTGGGGCAGGTGGCCGACGGCGAAGGCGTGCACCATCACGTCCTCGGGGAAGAAGAAGGTCCTCTCGAGCCCCATGGGCTCGAACAACCTCTTGGCGAGGGCCTGCTCGTAGGTGGTGCCGGCGAGGACCTCGATCAGCCGACCGAGCAGGATGTAGCCGCTGTTGCAGTAGGACCACAGGGTGCCGGGGGAGGCGATCATGGGCAGAGACTCGAGATCGGCGACGTAGCGCTGCAGGCAGTCGTCCCCCCGTCCGTACTTACCCTCGGTGTCGATGCTGTCGCCGTCGATGTCGGACATGTGGCAGAGAAGCTGACGCGTCGTTACGGTCTCCGTCGCCCGCCGATCCGACAGCACCAGCTCGTCCAGATAGCTCCGGACCGGGGCGTCGAGGTCGAGCTTGCCCTCATCCACCAGGCTCATGATCACCGTGGCGGTGTAGGCCTTGCCGATGGAACCGGCCTGGAACAGCGTGTCGTCGGTGACGGCCACACCCGTCCGAAGGCTGGCGCTGCCGTAGGTGGCCCTCGCCACCACCTGTCCGTCGGCCATGACGCCCAGTACGGCCCCAGGGATCCCGCGCCGTTCGCAGACCTCCTCTAGAACCTTGGCGGCCAGCGCCGAGCTGACTTCTCCTTGCTTCGGGGCCATCGATGCCTTTCCTGTGGTGTTGAGCCTTCTAGCGGGCTGCGGCCCTCAATTGTCATGCCCGAGGGTCCTAGGCGCCAGGGAGCCGACAACCGCCCGTAAGGGTCTAGTCAGACGGAACGGACCCAGATATGATCCTCGCCATGACCTCCGTGGGCGCCGCTCCCTTCGCCACCTCCTGACCACGGGGGAGGCGCCCCCGGACCGAACGGGAGGCGCCCTTGGATCAACCAGCAGTCGGCCATTCTTCTGGCTGGAACGCTCAGCGACGTGATCGCGACCCGGTGCCGGACGGGGCCGGAGCCATCACCAGCGTCCAGCCTCCTGGCGGGAGGAGCTCGTCCACCTCAGCCCCTCCGAGCCACCATGAGCTCCTCGCTCACCTGAGGCACCTATACGGCGACCTGTCGGTCGTCATCCATCGGGATCCCGAACAGGAGATCCTTGGAGTGGCACTGGCCGTTGTCGACCGCGTGATGAGCGCCGCCGCCCAACGGCTGGCCACGGCCCAGTCCGTCATCGGCGGCGTGGCCGCCGAGCTGATCTCGCCCGCCGCTGTCGAAGCCGGTGTGCCCGTCCGGGCCCTCGACGCCTGGCTGGTGGTCGGCCAGCTGCTGGCCGCCCTCGGTGAAGCACCACCGGCGCCCCCGCTTCCTCCGGTTTCCCCTGGCGTGCCGGCACCGTGTGTCCACCTCCTTCCTTCATCCCCATCAGGCAGGCCACCAACGAAAGGACAACTGCCATAGCAACTAACTCAGCCCCATCCTTCGACCAGCGCATCAATGAACGGATCCGGGCCCGCGAGGTGCGCCTCATCGCCCCGGATGGAGCCCAACTCGGGATCAAGTCCCTCCCCGAGGCCCTGGCCGCCGCCCGGGAGCTGGACCTCGACCTGGTCGAGGTCTCGGGCGGGGCCCAGCCACCGGTCTGTCGGATCATGGACTACGGGAAGGCCCGCTTCGAAGCCGACCAGAAGGCCAAGGAGGGACGGCGCAAGTCCCGCCAGCGGGAGCTCAAGGAGATGCGCTTCGGCATCCGCATCGGTCCCGGGGACTTCGAGACCAAGGTCCGCAAGATCGGCCACTTCCTCGACGACGGTCACAAGGTGAAGATCATCCTCCGCTTCCGGCGGGGCAGGGAGATGGGCCGCACCGAGATCGGGCGCCAGATCCTCGCCCGGCTCCAGGAGGCCCTCCCCGGCGCGAAGATCGAGTCGGCCCCCCGGCTGGACGGCTCCCAGATGATCATGCTGCTGGCTCCCGGCACCACCGGCCGTCAGCACGCCGGGCCGGTCACGACATGAGCCCGGCGCAGCCCGACGGCCAGGACCCGAAGTCCGATCTCCGCTTCTACCTGCGAATGGCCCGAACGGCGGTCGTCTGGAAGCTGGAGGGCCTGTCCGAGTACGACATCCGCCGTCCCCTTGTGCCGAGCGGGACGAACCTCCTGGGCCTGGTCAAGCACCTGGCGGGAATGGAGCTCGGCTACCTCGGCGAACCATTCGGTCGACGCTTCCCGGAACCGCTGCCCTGGTTCGAGCACGGCGCTCGTCCCAACGCGGATCTGTGGGCGGCGGCGGACGAGACGCGTGAGGCGATCCTCGGTCTCTACCGGCGGGCGAATGAGCATTGTGACGTCACCATTGACAACTTCCCGCTCGATGCGACGGTGACCATCCCGTGGTGGGGGCCGGACGGCTCCAGCACCACCCTCCACCGGCTCCTGATCCACGTGATCGCCGAGACGAGTCGTCACGCCGGGCATGCCGACCTCGTGCGTGAGCTCATCGACGGAGGCATTGGCCTCCATCCCCGCAACAGCAACATCTGGGGCCAGGATGACCTGCCCTCACACCGGGCCAGGGTCGAGGCCGCCGCCCGGGAGGCGGCCGGTCGGCTTCCGGACCCGTGAGCCGGCGGGGGTGGCACCGGGAGCGGCGGAGAGGTGAGCCCTGGTTCCGGCGGCCACCGTAGAGCAGGTGGGCGCCGTTATCCTCCTTCGACCATGAGGCTCGACCGCTGCGGCCCCGAGGTCACGCCTCAGCGACACGAGGCCGTGCACCTCGGCATGCGGCCGTGACGACCAGCGGGGATGCATCGCAGCCGCCCCAGCTCAGCCTGGAGGCGGCCCGCTCCTTCGCCGATGAGATCCTCTTCCCGGCGGCGAACGAGATCGACGCCGCCCCCGTGGTCCCACGTGAGCGCCTCGACCTCCTGGCCGAGCACGGGTGGTACGGCCTGTCGGCTCCGTCGTCGGGTCTGACCCAGCAGGACACCTGGCAGGTCCTCGAGGCGTTCGCCGGTGGGTGCCTCACAACGACCTTCGTGTGGATGCAGCACCTCGGCACCGCGCCGGCATGCTCATTCGGACCCGGACACCTGCGCCCGTGGGTCGAGCTCCTGGCCACGGGACAACGCCGGTCGACCGTCGCCTTCGCCGGGCTGCTGCCGGAACCACTCCTGTTGGCCCGGCAGGAGGGTGGCGGTTGGGTGATCGACGGCCGGGCCCCCTGGGTGACGGGCTGGGGGCTGACCGACCTTATCCACGTGTCGGCCCGTACTCCCGATGACGAGGTTGTATGGCTCCTCGTGGACGCGTCGTCACCAGGTCTACGGGCCGAGCCGCTGCGCCTGCTGGCGGTGAACGCCAGCGCCACGGTGACCCTGCACTTGAGCGGTGTCCGGGTCGCAGCCGATCGGGAGACGAGCCGCTATCCATGGGCCGAGTGGCCCGGCCGCGACGCCATGGGCCTTCGCTCCAACGGCTCACTCGCCCTGGGAGTGGCCTCGAGGTGCTGCCGGCTCATCGGCCGATCCGGCCTCGACGACGAGCTGGATGCCCGACGGGCAGCTCTGGATGCCGGAACACCGGAGACCATGCCGTCGGCCCGGGCGGCCGCCGCCCTGTTCGCCGTGCAGGCTGCCTCCGCCCTGGTCACCCACGTGGGCAGCGGTTCGATGCTCATGGGCAACCACGCCGAGCGCCTGTTCAGGGAGGCCGCCCTCCTGCTCGTGTTCGGGAGCCGTCCCTCCATCAAGCGGGCCCTCGCCGCCCAGCTCGGCATCAAGCCCGGTGGGGCCCCGTAAGCGACTCGGTCAGAAGGCCGTGGGGGCCACCAACCAATCCTGACAAGGCGTGGGATAGGGACCTTGACGAGGCGCGCCCGGCTAACGCGGGCTCTCCCCCTTCGCCAGGGCCTTCCGGATGAGCCCGACTAGGGTCGAGCGGGAGGGGGACACAATGAGCGAGCGGCTGGTATCGGCACGTCAGGAGGCGGTGGCCGTCGGCTCGGCCCAGGCCCGTGAGCGTCAGGCGGCCAGGGGAAAGCTGACGCCACGAGAGCGCATCGAGCGGCTCGCCGATCTTGGGACCTTCCGCGAGATCGACCTGTTCGCCCGCCGGCGGGCCAAGGACATCGGCATCAACGACGGCGAGCCCTACACCGACGGCGTGATCTGCGGCTTTGCCCGCGTCGACGGGCGCCGGCTGGCCATCTACGCCCAGGACCCCGCCATCGTCGGAGGGTCGCTGGGAGAGGTCGGGGGTCGCAAGGTCGTCAAGCTGATGGACCAGGCCGTCGCCGCCGGCGTGCCGATCGTCGGGATCAACGACGGGGGCGGCGCCCGGATACAGGAGGGGGTTGCCGCCCTGGCCGCCTACGGGGCGATCTTCGCCAGGAACGCGTCGGCGTCGGGAGTCGTGCCCCAGATCAGCGTGATCCTGGGGGCCGCCACCGGCGGGGCGGTGTACAGCCCGGCCATGACCGACTTCGTCTTCATGGTCGAGGGTTCGGCCCAGATGTCGATCACCGGTCCGGACGTGGTGCGCTCGGTCACCGGTGAGACGGTGAGCCTCGAGGAGCTCGGCGGAGCCCGGACCCACGCCACCCGCTCAGGAGTGGCGCACTTCATGTACCCCGACGAAGGGTCATGCCTCGACGCCGTCCGTCGGCTGCTCTCCTTCCTGCCGTCCAGCTACCGCCAGGCCCCGCCGCCCCGCGACCCGCACGACGACCCCGAGCGCGACGTGGCCGGCCTCGAGCGGATCCTGCCCGACAACCCGACCGACCCCTACGACGTGCGGGCGCTGATCCGCGCCGTGTTCGACGACGGCGAGCTGTTCGAGGTGGCGGCCGGCTTCGCCCCCAACATGGTGTGCGGCCTGGCCCGCCTGGCGGGACATCCGGTGGCGGTGGTGGCCAACCAGCCCGCCCACCTCGCCGGCATGATCGACATCGACGCCTCCGAGAAGGCCGCCCGCTTCGTGCGGACGGCCGACGCGTTCGGGCTGCCCCTGGCCGTGTTCGTCGATGCCCCGGGCTTTCGGCCCGGCGCCGACCAGGAGCACGGGGGCGTCATCCGCCGGGGCGCCAAGCTCCTCTACGCCTTCGCCGAGGCGACCGTCCCCACCGTCCAGGTGATCACCCGCCAGGCCTACGGCGCCGCCGCCGTGGTCATGGGGTCGTCGTCCATCGGCGCCGACCGGGCGGTGGCCTGGGACGGCGCCACCGTCGCCGTGCTCGGCCTGTACGGGCTGGCCGAGCGCCTGTTCCGCGAGGAGATCTCCTCCGCCGCCGATCGGGACCTCCGCCGCACCGAGCTGATCCAGCGCTACCGGGTGGAGGAGGCCGACGCTGTGGCCGTCGCCTCCAAGGGCTTCCTCGACGATGTGATCGAACCGTCGGAGACCCGCCGCTACCTGGCCGACGCCTTCGACCTGCTGCGCCATAAGGAACGGCCGGAGCCGATGCGCAAGCACGGAAACGTCCCGCTCTGATCGTGCCGGTCTGATCGTGCCGATCTGATCGCGCCGCACCTCGCCGCCCCCGACGTCCTAACAAGCGTCGGGCCGATCCTGGGCCACGGCCCGGCCCGCTGAGCGGGCGCCGGTGAGGTGGCGCAGGGTGGCGGTCCGGTGACCGAGCGCTGCCGAGTGCGCGCCGGGCAATGGCCCCATCGGGCCATGGTGCCGCTCTGAGGAGGGCTGCCACCCTCTGAGGGGGCTCGGCACACCGGCCGGGCCGCAGTACAGCAGACAGGAGGTGGCCGATGGCTGCCGCGTTGGTGCGCTATGAGCGACGTGACGGAGCCGACCGGGCCGCGATGGGCGTGGCGGCATTCAACCTGTGCCGGGCCGCCCGGCACCAGGGGGCGCGCAGCAGTCGGTTCTTCTGGACCTCGGCCGACTCCATCGTGATCCTGAGCGAGGCCGACTCGGCCCATCTCTTCGACGACGAGCCCAAGCCCGAGCTGGCCCAGGCCCTCTTCGCCCTGGCCGACCTGGCCCGCCAGGTCTCCAACGAGCGCTGGATCGACCCCCGCGACGGAGAGTCGACCTACCACACCGCCGGCCGGTAGGGACCCCACAGGCCGTACCGGGCGGATCGAGGGGCGCCTCCCAGGGCCGCGGGCGCGGCCCTGAATCGGTTCGCGCCAGCGGCCACGCGCCACGATCGTCGGGGCCCGTCAGCCGATGCCGCCCGTTCGACGGCGCGCCCGGCTCAGGAGGCGGAGGCGGCCGGCTGCTGGCGCATCTGGCGCAGCTCCTCGCGCCGCTCGAGGCCGAGGTTGCCGATCTCCTCGATCTCCTCGTCGCTGAACCCGGCCAGCTGGCGGAACCGCCGGGCCAGCTGGATGGGGCTGTCCTTCTCGTTGGTGCGGCCCCCGCCCAGGCTGAACAGCTTGTCCACCGTGCGCTGGAACTCGAGGGCCCGCTGGCGCCGTTCCGGGTCGTCCTCGGTCAGGCGGCGCAGCCAGTCCGACCCCATCTTCACGTGGGTGACCTCGTCGGCCAGCATCCAGTCCTCGCAGAAGGCCAGCACCGGGTCGCCGGCCTCCTCGCCGAACTCCCGCATGGTGTTGAACACGTCAATGGCCAGTCCCTCGAGGCCACGGTTGACCCCGGTCAGGCGCATCACGGGATCGGGGCTGCAGGCGGCCTGGTACAAGAAGCGCGACTCGGAGAACTCACCGATCTCCGTGCCCATCCACTCGGTCAGCCGGACCGATATCTCCACGTGGCGGGCCTCGTCCCAGCACTGGCGGGCCATGTCCAGCTTGAGCGGGTAGGGCGCCTCCTGGTTGTCGAAGTCCCAGCAGGTGCGGCCCGCCCCCTCGAGGGCCTGGATCTCCCCCATGAAGATGCCGTGCATGAGCTGGCGGGAGCGCTCGGGGGCATCGGCGCTGGCGGGGGTCATCCGCCCGGGTGACTCGTAGTTGCCGCTGCGGCCGGCATTCGCTCCGCGGGGATCGTTCAGCCGGGTGGTCATGTCGACCTCTACGAAGCGGTCGTCGCGGGCCAACTCGTTGGCCGGCAGAATCTTCTTCATGCCTGCCTCCTTCGGTCGTCCAGCGGAGCTGGTCGGACACCGATAGTAACGGTCCGGCCCGGTCCCCCACTTCGGGTGACCGGGCTCAGCCCTCCGCCTCGGTCAGGGCCGCCTCCAGCAGGCGACGGGCGGTGTGCAGCTGCAGCCACTCGCTGTCGGCGGTGCCGGCGTTGCGGCGGCTGTGCCGCCTGAGCAGCTCGATGGTGGCGTCGCGGGCCTCGCTCAGGGTGGCCGGCGAACGCCCGGCCAGCTCCACCAGCTCGTGGAGCGCCGAGGGGTCCCGCGGCGCCGAGCCCCCGGCCAGCTGCCTGGCCCGGTCGACCACCTTCTCCACCGGCGCCGGCGCCTGGGGCGCCCCCACGGCGGCGAATATCTGCTCGACCGGCTCCTCCGTGCGGGGAGGACGGCCCTCGATCAGGCGGCTGTCGCCGTAGGTGTGCTCCCAGGCGTCGGCCTCGGCCGGTCGGACGTCGTTCCAGGGGTGGCTCGTCCACCCGCAGCGGCACCGGGCGCGGTAGGCGACCCCCCGGTGCTCGATCACCACCAGATGCGCCTCGGATGCCGCCACCTTCCTGGCACCTCCCCCGAGCCCGGCGTGCTTCCACCGGCGACCCTATCCCCCCGGTCAACCCGGCGGGGTGAGGGAACCGGCCGGTCCTATCCCCCGGCGACCAGGGCGGCGAAGGCGGCGGTGAGCTCGTCCAGCTCGGCGGCCAGCGACCGGAACACCGAGGCCGGCATGCCCATGGGATCGTCGATGTCGTCGATCGCAGACTCGCCAAGCAGATCGGCGTGGGTGCGCCCCTCGGCCAGCTGGGCCAGCCAGTGGCGGACCGGCTGGTCCGGGCGGCGGGGACCCACCGCCCGCCCCCGGCGCACCAGCTCGCGCAGGGTGAAGCAGCGGGGGAAGGCCTCGGGCGCCATCACCACCGCCTCCCGTACGTGGAGGCGCTCCATCCCCACCACCAGCTCGGCAGCGGCCACCGCCTCGGCGGTGAGGCGCCGGCTGGCGTGGGTGGTGATGTCGTGGCCGAGGCCGGCCATGGCCTGGCAGGCCGACTTGTCGGCGGCGAAGCCCTCGGCCAGCAGGCCGGCCGATTCGACCGGCACCAGCTCAGGCACGCCCCGCAGGCGCTCGCCCAGCAGGGCGGCCGCCATCGGCGAGCGGCAGATGTTGCCCGTGCAGACGACGAGGGTGGCCAATCAGGCTCGCTGGTCGATCAGGCAGCCGTCGAGCAGCTCCTTGAACCGCTCGATGTCGTCGGCCGGCCGGGTGATCCCCCGGTCGGCCCGGGCCGGCCCCAGGTGGCGGCGGACGTAGAGGTCGGCCACCAGCGCCTTGCGGCTGCCGCCGAAGCGGTCGGCCTCGGTTCCGGCCTGCTCGACCAGCAGGGCGGCGGCGTAGACGTCCACCATGAACCCGGCCAGGTCGAACAGCCTCGCCTCGCCGATCGGCCCCGGAAGGGTCCGCCAGGCATCGACGGCGGCGGCCAGGTCGTCGGCCGCCGAGGCCACCGCCGCCGCCGCCGGCTGGTCGGCCCCCCGCTCCAGGGCCGAGCGGATGCGCTCAAGCAGGCCGAGGTGGGCGTCGTTGCGCTCCACCGCCCGGCGGACGTCGAGGCACAGGATGTTGTCCGGGCCCTCCCAGATGGTGTTGACCTGGGCGTCGCGCAGTATCCGGGCCACCGGCCAGTCCTCGATGTAGCCGTTGCCGCCGTGGATCTCGATGGCGTCGCTGGCGGCGGTGATGCCGAGGCGGGCGGCCCGCAGCTTGATCAGCGGGGCGCCGAGTCGCAGCCGCTCCCCCAGGTACCCGTCGAAGACCAGGGCCTGGGCCGCCTCCACCTCGACGATCAGCTCGGCCAGCTTGCGCTGCACGAGGGGCTGGTCGATGAGGGCGGCTCCGAAGGCCTCCCGCGCCCGGGCGTAGCAGATGGCCTCGACCAGCGAGCGGCGGGCACAGCCGAGTCCCATCATGGCGATGCCCAGGCGGGCCCCGTTGGTCAGCTCCATCATGCGGGCCAGGCCCCGGCCGTCCCCGCCCTCCTGGCCGCCCCCGCCGCCGACGGCCGGCGCCAGCATGAAGGCCTCGGCGTCGGCGAACTCGACCTCGGCCGAGGCCACTGCCTTGGTGCCGAGCTTGTCCTTGAGCCGGCGGATGCGCACGCCGTTGGGGCTGCCGTCCCGTCGCTCCCGCAGCACCAGGAACGGGACGATGCCCCGGCCGGTGTCGGGGGCGCCCACCGGCTTGGCCAGCACCACGAACACCGACCCGTTGGCGTTGGAGGCGAACCACTTGAACCCGTTGAGCAGCCAGGCGTCCCCGGCCGGCGAGGCGGTCGTCTCCAGCGTCGCCAGGTCGGAGCCACCGGTGCGCTCGGTGAACATCTGGGAGGTCTCGCCGGCGAACTCGTTGCCCTCCAGCAGCTCGCGCACCCGGGCCTTCACGTCTTCGGGGGCGAACTGCTCGGAGAGGCGGACCACCATGTCGCCTCCGGTGCCCAGGGCGCACATCATTCCGATTTCGGCCTGGTCGAGCAGGTAGGCCCACGCCGCCCCCATCAGGTTGGGATCGGCGCCGGCCTCCGCCGCGCTGGAGCGGAAGGCCGGGGTGGAGAAGCTGTGGGCCACCAGGTCGGCCTTGGACGCCTCGAACGAGGGGGGCATGACCACCCGGCCCACGTCGTGACCCCAGCGGTCGTAGCGCTCGAGGCGGGGCGGGTTGCGGTCGGTCTCCTCGGCCCGGGCGGCGACCGGGCCGCCCATCAGCGCCCCGATCTCCTCCAGCCGGGGGGTGGCCCAGGCCAGCGCCGGGGGCGACAGGCGGGAGCGCACGATGAACTGCAGGCTCGGATCGCAGCTGTACCAGTTGAGCCCGACCGCGCCGCGGTAGCGCCCGGTGTCGTAGCGGCGGGCCTTGGCGGGAGAGCCGAACGGCAGGTCGGCGGGCGCGGCCGGCGGGGGGGGCATGCTCCCAGGCTACGGCGGCGGCGGCCGGCCTACGACGGGGCTAAGGCGGCGGCGTCCGGGCTACGGCGCCGGCGGCGACACCATCGGCGCCGGGCCGGACCTGGACGCGCCGGTCCGGCGCCCGAGCGGGGCCGGCGGTGACGGCCAGGGCGACGAGGTAGGCGGCGGTGGCGATGGCCAGGATGCCGAAGCTCGGCGGCACCAGGGGGTAGGCGTAGGCCAGGCCCAGGCCTCCCCACACCGAGCCCACCGCCAGGGCGACCGACAGGCCCAGGGCCCGGTACGGGCGGGGCGAGAGGCGCTGGGCGGCGCCGGCCGGCGCAGCAAGGAGGCCAAGCAGCAGCAGGGCCCCCACCGCCTGGGTGGCGGCCGCCGCCGTCAGGCCCACCAGGGCCAGGAACGACAGCCCCAGCCCCCTGACGGGGACGCCCCGGGCCGCCGCCACCCCCTCGTCAACGGTGGCGAACAGCAGGGGGCGGGCGATGGCCAGGCCGGCAACGACGACCACCCCCGCCACGGCGGCGTCGGCGACCGCCTGGCTTCCCGACAACCCGAAGATGGTGCCGAACAGCACGCTCACCCCGGCGGTGCCGTTGGAGCCCAGCGACGAAGCGCTGTACACGGTCAGGAACAACGCCCCCAGTCCCAGCACCCAGGCGAACACGCTGCCGATGACGGCGTCGTCGGCCCGCCCCCGCCACCCGAGGCCGCCCAGGGCCAGGGCGACCACCACGCAGGCGACATACAGCCCGGCCAGCAGGTCCACCCCGACGATCAGCGCCCCCAGGGCCCCGGTGAAGGCCACGTGGGTGAGGGCGTCGGCGGTGAACACCTGGGCCCTCAGCACCAGGAAGTAGCCCACCACCCCGGAGGCCACGGCGGTGGCGGTGCCGGCGAGGACGGCGTAGCGCAGGAACGGGTGGGCCAGCAGGTGGGCGATGCCGGCCAACGGCTGGATCAGGGCGACGACGGGCGTCATGTCGGAAGCGCCGGGGCCGCCCCGACCGGCCCCGGCCGCCGGCGCAGTCCTCCGCCCAGCAGGTAGGCGCCGAATCCGAAGCTGGTCACGTAGAAGCCGACCGGGTAGACGGAGTAGTAGGCCGCCACCAGGCCGGCCCATCCCACCACCAGGGCGACGGCGATGCTCAGCAGGACACTGCGCACCGGCCGGGCGCTGAGCCGCTGGGCGGTGGCGGCCGGCATGACGAGCAAGGCGAAGACCAGCAGGGCCCCGGTGATCTGGCTCACCTCGGCCGCCGCGCATCCCAGGAGGACCAGGAACACCACGCCGACCGCCCGGACGGGGACACCGCGGGCCAGGGCCACGTCGGCGTCGACGGTGGCGAAGAACAGCGGACGGGCGATGATCCCCAGGGCGGCCAGCGCGGCGGCCGCCACCGCCGCCAGGGTGAGCACCTGGGCGTCGGAGATCCCGAGGAAGCTGCCGAACAGCAGCGAGGTGAGGCCGCCCAGGAACCCGCCGTAGAGGCTGACGAACAGGGCCCCGCAGGCCAGGGCGAAGGCCTGCACGGTCCCGATGACGGCCGACTCGTGGCTGAGGGATGCTCCCGCCGACGAGCGGGGAACCAGGGCGATGACCACCCCCGCCAGCACGGCGGCCCCGAAGTAGCCGACGCTCACGCTCACCCCGGCCAGGACGGCCGCCGCCGCCCCCGGAAACGACACCACCGCCAGGGTGTGGCCGGCGAAGCTCTGCCGGCGCAGGACCATGAACCACCCGATCGCTCCGGCGGTCACCCCGACGATGGTCGAAGCGATGAAGGCGTTGACCATGAAATGGAGGCCGAACATCAGGCGTGGGCGTGGCGGTCGCTGTGATGGGCCGGCGCCTCAGGGGCTCCGACGACCACCATCCGGCCGTCGGAGGTGCGCAGCACCTCGACGGGGGCGTCGTACAGGGCGCTCAGGGTGGCCGAGTTGATGACCTGCTCGGGCGGCCCGGCCACCGCCCCGCCCCGGCCGAGGTACGCCACGCCGTCGAGGTAGCCCAGGATGGGGTTGACGTCATGGGCCACCAGCATCACCGTCACCCCCTGGCGGCGGCTGATGTCGGCGATGAGGCCGGCCACGGCCGCCTGGTTGGGCAGGTCGAGGCTGTCGAGGGGCTCGTCGAGGATCAACAGCCGGGGCCGGCGCACCAGGGCCTGGGCGATCAGCAGCCGCTGCTGCTCGCCCCCTGACACCGAGCCGATGGGCCGACCGGCATAGGCGGTCGCCCCCACCAGGTCGATCACCTCGGCCACCGCCTCGTCCTGGCGGCGGGCAGCGGCCGACCATCGCCTCCGGAACGGCAGGGGCAGGCCCCAGCGCTCGCCGTCGCTGCCCAGCCTGACCACGTCGACGCCGCGCACCCGGAGGGCGGGGTCGAAGCTGCGTCGCTGGGGCAGGTAGCCGATCTGGCGCCCGGCGTGGCCCGGGGGCCGGCCGAGCACCGTCGCCCGGCCGGCGCTGAGGGGCACCAGCCCCAGGGCCGCCCGCACCAGGGTGGACTTGCCCACGCCGTTGGGGCCGAGGACGGCGACGAAGTCGCCGGCCGCCACCTCGAGATCGACCTCGGACCACACCCGGCGCCCGCCGAGCTCCACCGATGCGGCCTCGAAGGCGACGGCGGGCTCGGCCGCCGCTGCGGTGGTGGCGGTCACGACGGGCTCCGGCCGGTCGCCGCCGCCAGGGCTGACTCGAGGGCGGCCAGCTGGTCGGCCTGCCAGTCCTGGTAGGTGGCCGACGCCGGGGAGAGCGTCTCGGTGATGGCCACGGCCGGGATGCCCCGCGCCCTGACCTCACCCAGCTGCGCCGACACGTCCGGGGTCAGGTTCTGGCGGTTGTACACGTAGACCTTGATGGCCCCGGTCCGGATCTGGGCGTCGATGGCCTCCTTGTCGGCGGCGGACACCTCACTGCCCTCGCTGATGGCCTTGAGGAAGGAGGGCGGGGTGATGACCCGCAGCCCCAGAGCAGGGGCGACCATGGCGAAGATGGACTCCGACGCCCCCACCGGGGTGCCGGAGTACCGGGCCCGGATGGCGGCGATCAGGCCGTCGTAGCGGGCCAGGGCGGAGCTCTCGAACCAGGCCCGACGGGCGGCGAAGTAGGCGGCGTCGGCCGGATCGAGCCGGGCCAGGTCGGCGGCCAGGGCCGCCACCACCCTGGTCGTGTCGGCCGGGTCGTACCAGCGGTGGGGGTTGTCCCCCGCCACCAGGCCCAGAAGCCGCCCGACGTCGAGCACGGTGGCCGACGAGCCGGCCCCCAGCAGCCGCCCCGCCCACGGGTCGTAGCCGAGGCCGTTGTCGATCACCAGCTGGGCCGTTGCCACCCGGGCGGCGTCGAGGGCGCTCGGCTCGTAGCTGTGGGGGTCGGCGTCGGGACTGGTGACCAGGCTGGTGACGCGGGCGTGGGCCCCTCCGAGCTGGGCGGCGATGGAGCCCCAGAAGTCCTCCGCCGCCACCACCGCCACCACCCGGGGGCTGCCGGTGGCCAGGGCGGCGGCGGAGCCCGGGCCCCGGCCGGTGCTGGCCAGCCCCAGGGCCAGGCCCAGCACCAGGACCGCCGCCACCGCCGACGCCACCGGGCCAAGGGTCGATCGCCGGACGGCCATAGGCCCAATCTAAAACCGAAACGGTTTCCATTGCAATGGGTGACCACCGCCCCTACGAGCCCGGGACCACCCCCTTCGGGCGGTCCGTAAATGACCCGACGAGGGGATATACGGCGCCCCGCAAAAGAACCACACTGCCAATGGCCTCCCTATGACGCTCGCCACTGAGCGAGGCGAAGGGAACGCAGGATCGGACCAGAGCGGGTGCGAATGCGACGAAGGACCAACCGGCGGTTGCTCTCCTCCCTTGGGGTCAGCCTGGCCGTGGCCAGCCTCTCCGTGGGAGCCATGGCACTGGCCGGGCCGGCCAGCGCCGACACCACCGGCGCCGATGCGACGGCGGCGATGGCCACCTTCGCCGCCATCAACGCCGACCGGGCGACGGCCGGCCTGCCCCCGCTCACCTGGTCGGCCTCCCTGGCCCAGATCGCCCTGTCCCACTCCGCGGCCATGGCCCAGGCCGGCCAGCTGTTCCACAACCCGTCGCTGTCCACCCTGCTGGCCGGGGCGGCCCTGGTGGGCGAGAACGTCGGGGTCGGCCCTACCGTCAGCATCCTCAACACCGACTTCATGAACTCCCCCGAGCACCGGGCCAACCTCCTGTCCACCCAGTTCACCCAGGTCGGCGCCGGTGTGGTGGACGCCAACGGGATCGTGTGGGTGACCGAGGACTTCGTGGAGGCCCCGCCGGCGCCCCTGAGCGCTTCGGTGGCGACCGCCGCCATCCCCGCCGCCGCCCCCACCGCACCCACCCCGGCCGCGCCCGCTCCGGCGGCGCCCGTCCCCGCCGCCCAGACCCGGCCCGCTCCGCCATCGCCGCCGGAGCCGGGGCGCCCCGCGACCACCGCTCCGGTCGCGGGAACCAGCGCTCCAGCTCCGGTGGCGGGCCCAGCGGTGTCGACCCCGGCGCCGGTGCCTCCGGTGGCGACGGCAACCCCGGCCCCGGCGGCCGCCTCATCTGTCCCGCCCGCAACGACCTCCCCGGCGGCCGCCCCGACCCGGCCCGCCGTCCACCGCCTCGCCGCCGTCCCGACCCGGGCCGCCCGGCCCGTCGCCGCCCTGGGCGCTCTGGTGCTCCTGGTGCTGGTGGGCGCGGCCCTGGCCTACCTGTCCCTGCCCGTCCTCCTCGCCGGGCTCCGGCGCCGGCCCGGTGCGGTCAAGCCGGCGCTGACGACCGTGAACGCACGGTCCGTGGCCGTCAGGGTTCGGCCGACGGCCGTCGGCGTCCATGCCCGCCCTCGCCTGAGCGCAGTACCGGCGGTGCAGTCGCTGTGAGGGCCATCCCGACCGTCCGCATCGGGGCCGCCGACGCACATGTCGCAACCGACACCCATACACAGCCGATCCACACAAATGCCCTCGACAGAGGGCCCATTCATGTAGGGCTCATCCACAGAAGGACCGGAATGAATAGGAGGTCCACGTGCTATTCGTGATGCTGCTGCTGGTGGTCGCCGGCCTGGTGCTCAAGCTGCACCACTGGGTTGGAAGCTCCTCCTACCGCCGCCCGATGCCCTTCAGCTAGGGCGATTGAGCTCCGGTCCGGGGCTGGGGCCGGACCGGCGGAGACCAGGCCCCGGCTCCGGTCCCCGGCCGGGCGGGTCCCCGACCCGCTGGACCGGCGCCCGACACCATGGTCGGGCCGGGAAGAATCCCGGGGTCGCTTGCTGTTGAAAAGTCACCTAGCTATCGAAAGGTGACCACAGTGGGCGACTGGACCCCCGAAGCCGACCTGAGCCCGGAAGCGGGCCTGGGGCCGGACAGCGACACCATCCTTCCTCTTCTCCCCCTCTCCAGCGGGGTGGTCCTGCCGGGCATGTCGGTGGCCGTCGGCCTCGAGACCGACGAGGCCCGGGTGGCCGCCGATGCCGCCGAGGCCGCCGGGGGCTCGGTCCTGCTGGTGCCCAAGGTCGGCGCCCGCTACGCCTCGGTGGGCACCATCGCCCGCATCGAGGAGCGCCGCCAGCTGCGGGGCGGCCTGCCGGTCGTCGCCGTCACCGGCATGGCCCGGGCCCGCATCGGCCGGGGCGTGCCCGGCACCGGATCGGCGGTGTGGGTGAGCGTCGAGCCGGTCGTGCCTGACGAGCCCTCCGGGCGGGCCACCGAGCTGGCCCGCCAGTACCGGGCGGTGGTGGAGAACATCCTCGACCAGCGGGGGGCGTCGGAGCTGACCGCCGGCCTGCGCCAGATCACCGACCCCGGCCTGCTGGCCGACACCGCCGCCTGGTCCCCCGACCTGTCCTTCGAGCAGAAGGTCGAGCTGCTGGAGACCCTCGACGTCGAGGACCGGCTGGAGCGGGCCCTGTCCTGGATGAAGGACGTCCTGGCCGACCTGTCCCTGCGGGAGCGCATCCGCCGCGACGTGGCCGAGGGGATGGAGCGCAGCCAGCGGGAGTTCCTGCTGCGCCAGCAGCTCGACGCCATCCGCAAGGAGCTGGGCCAGGGGGGCGAGGAGGAGGACGCCATCGCCGATTACCGCCGCCGGGCCGATGAGGCCGGGCTGGTCGGCCCCGACGCCCCCGAGGAGCTGGCCAAGGCCATCGAGCGTGAGCTCGGCCGGCTCGAGCGGACCCCGGAGCAGAACCCGGAGCACGGCTGGATCCGCAGCTACCTCGACACCGTCCTCGAGCTGCCCTGGAACGTGCACACCCCCGAGGTGCTCGACCTCGAGCGGGCCCGTGCCGTCCTGGACGCCGACCACCACGGCCTCGGGGACGTGAAGGACCGCATCGTCGAGTTCCTCGCCGTGCGCAAGCTCCGGGGCGAGCGGGGCCTGGCCGGCTCCCCCGCCACCACCGGCCGGCGCGGCAACGGCGCCATCCTCGCCCTGGTTGGCCCCCCCGGCGTGGGCAAGACCTCGCTGGGCGAGTCGGTCGCCCGTGCCCTGGGGCGCAACTTCGCCCGGGTGGCCCTCGGCGGCACCCATGACGAGGCGGAGATCCGCGGCCACCGCCGCACCTACGTCGGAGCCGCCCCCGGCCGCATCGTGCGGGCCCTGCGGGAGGCCGGCTCGATGAACCCGGTCATCGTCCTCGACGAGGTCGACAAGGTGGGCGCCGACTGGCGGGGCGACCCGTCCGCCGCCCTGCTCGAGGTGCTCGACCCGGCCCAGAACCACCGCTTCCGCGACCGCTACCTCGAGGTCGAGCTCGACCTCTCCGAGGTGCTGTTCATCGCCACCGCCAACGTGGCCGACACCATCCCCGGCCCCCTGCTCGACCGCCTCGAGGTCATCCGCATCGACGGCTACACCGAGGAGGAGAAGGTGGCCATCGCCCGCGACCACCTGCTCGGCCGCCAGCTGGCCGCCCAGGGCCTGCGGGCCGACGAGGTGGTCGTGGAGGCCGACGCCCTGGCCAAGGTCATCGCCGACTACACCCGCGAGGCGGGGGTACGGGCCCTCGAGCGGGAGCTGGGCCGCCTGCTGCGCAAGGTGGCCACCCGCATCGCCTCGGGCGACCAGGCCGAGGTGGTCGAGGTGGGCGCCGACGACGTCGCCACCTACCTCGGGCGCCCCCGCTTCTTCTTCGAGCCGGCCGAGCGCACCGCCGCCCCGGGGGTGGCCACCGGCCTGGCAGTGACCGGCGCCGGCGGGGACGTGCTCTTCGTCGAGGCCACCGCCATGGACGGGGACCCCGGCCTGGCGGTGACCGGCCAGCTGGGGGACGTGATGCGGGAATCCGCCGAAATAGCCCTGTCCTTCGTCCGCTCCCACGCCGACTCCCTCGGGCTGGCCGAGCCGGACCGGGCCTTCGCCGGCCGGCGGTTCCACCTCCACGTGCCGGCCGGGGCCGTACCCAAGGACGGTCCATCGGCCGGGGTCACCATGGTCACCGCCCTGGTGTCGTTGCTGACCGGCCGCCTGGTCCGGCCCACCGTCGGCATGACCGGCGAGGTCACCCTGTCGGGCCGGGTCCTGCCCATCGGCGGGGTCAAGCAGAAGGTGCTGGCCGCCCACCGGGCCGGGCTGTCCGAGGTCGTCCTGCCCGCCCGCAACGGAGGCGACCTCGACGACGTCCCCGAGGCGGTGCGCCAGCAGATGACCTTCCACCTGGCCGAGGACGTGGCCCAGGTGCTGGAGGTGGCGCTGGAGCCGGAGGCCGGCGCTCCGGCGGCCGCCGCCTGATGTCCCCCGGCGTCGGCCGGGGCACCGGCCCGGCGGGGGCCGGCTGTGGACTTCTCCGCCCCGGCTACCCGAGGTATGTGACATACGTCTAGTTGACGGGCTCGCCTCCGCTCCTTAGGGTGCATACCACCGGTACCTACTCGCAGTAGGCGCCACACCCAAGGTAGGAGGCAGCCATGGTGCAGACCCGGCCCCCCAAGACGCTGCGGTCCGTCCGCCCCGGGGAGGGGGCCTCCTCCGCCCCGGCCCCGACCGGTCCGGCCGGGGGCCTGGGGCGCCTGGGCGAGGCGGTGGGCCGACGCCGGCGCGTGGTGCTCGGCCTCGCCGGCGCCTTCGTGGTGGCGGCCGCCGCCCTGGGCCTGGGAGTGCAGTCCCACCTGTCCCAGGGCGGCTTCGACTCCTCGGCCGAGCCCTCGGTGCGGGCCGCCGCCCTCCTCCAGTCCCGCTTCGGGGCGGCCGCCGCCAACCTCGTCGCCCTGGTGCGGACCCGCTCGGGCACGGTCGACTCGCCGGCGGGGCGCGCCGCCGGCCTGGCCCTCACCCGCCGGCTGGCGGCGGCGCCCCATGTCGAGCAGGTGCGCAGCTACTGGAGCCTGGACTCGCTGCCGGCCCTACGGGCCGACGAGGCCCTGATCGTGGCCACCATCGAGGGCGACCAGGACCAGGTCGTGCGGCGGGAGCCGGCGGCGGCGGCCGCCCTGACCCATCCACCGGCGGCGGTGACGGTCGAGGTGGGCGGCTTCGGGCCGGCCTTCAACGAGGTCAACACCGTGGTCGAGCACGACCTGGCGCGCTCCGAGGCGGTGGCGGTGCCGCTCACCATGCTGCTGCTGCTCTTCGTCTTCGGCTCGGCGGTGTCGGCCGCCCTGCCCATGGTGGTGGCGGGGGCGGCCGTCACCGGCACCATGGCGGCGCTGCGCGTCATCACCAGCTTCACCCCGGTGTCGGTCTTCGCCATCAACCTCACCACCGCCCTGGGCCTGGGCCTGGCCATCGACTACAGCCTGTTCATGGTGGCCCGCTTCCGCGAGGAGCTGGCCGACGGGCGCCCGGTGAGCGAGGCGGTGACCGCCACGGTGGCCTCGGCCGGCCGCACCGTCGCCGGCAGCGCCCTCACCGTGGCCGCCGCCCTGTCGACCCTGTTCGTGTTCCCGGTCATGTTCCTACGGTCCTTCGCCATCGCCGGCCTGGTGGTGGCCCTCCTGTCCGGGCTGGCGGCGGTGGTCGTCCTGCCCGCCGTGCTCCTGACCCTCGGCCACCGGGTCAACCGCTTCACGGTGTGGTCCCGCTCGGTGCGGCCCCCCGCCCAGGGGTTGTGGTCGGCCAGCGCCCGCCGGGTGATGCGCCGCCCGTGGGTGGCCCTGGTGGCCGGGGTGGCGGTGCTGGTGGTGCTGGGGACGCCCTTCCTGGGCGTGCGCCTGGGCTACTTCGACACCCGGGTGCTGACCCCGGCCAACCACGTCCGGGCCGTCACCGACCGCATCGCCGCCGACTTCGGCAACGGCCAGGCCGACGACCTGACCGTGGTGCCGGCGGCCGGGCACGCCCTCGGGGGCAGAGGCCTCGACGGCTACGCCGCCGCCCTTTCGCTGGTGTCCGGCGTGGCCCATGTCGACACCACGTCCGGCGTCTACATCCACGGGGTGCGCCGGCCGGCCCCCGCCGCCTACCTGGCCGGCTTCGGGGACCGGTCGGGCGCTGTCAACGGGAAGGGCAACGGATCGTCGTGGCTGGCCGTGGTGCCGACGGGCAACCCCATGTCACCGGCAGGGGTGAGCCTGGTCGACTCGGTCCGGGCGGTGCCGTCGCCGGCGCCGGTGCTGGTGGGCGGCCTGCCGGCCCAGTACGCCGACTCGACCGCCGTCATCCTCGGCCGGCTCCCGCTGGCCCTCGGCCTCATCGTGGTGGTGATGCTCGGGCTCCTCTTCGCCATCTTCCGCAGCGTGCTGGTGCCGGTGAAGGCGCTGGTGCTCAACGTGCTTTCGCTGTCGGCCACCTTCGGGGCCATGGTGTGGGTGTTCCAGGAGGGCCATCTTTCCCACCTGCTCGGCTTCACACCGACCGGCAGCCTCATCGCCAGCATGCCGATCCTCATGTTCTGCGTCGCCTTCGGCCTGTCCATGGACTACGAGGTGTTCCTGGTCTCCCGCATCAAGGAGCACCACGACGCCGGCGCATCCGACGAGGAGGCGGTGGCCAGGGGGCTGCAGCAGTCGGGCCGGATCATCACCGCCGCCGCCCTGCTCATGAGCGTGGTGTTCATGAGCCTGGTGACCGGCTCGATCAGCTTCATCAAGCTGTTCGGTCTGGGCCTCACCCTGGCCGTGCTCACCGACGCCTTCCTGATCCGGGGCGTTCTGGTGCCGGCGGTGATGAAGCTGGCCGGAGCGGCCAACTGGTGGGCCCCCCGACTGCGGGTCGGGCGCAGCGCCGATGCCAAGCTGGCCGTGCTGGCCGAGCTGGCCCCGTTCCGGTCGTGCTCACCGCGCGACCTGCGCCAGCTGGCCCGCTCCTCGGACATCCTCACCCTGCCTGCCCGCTCGCTGGTGGTGCGGGAGGGAGGCCGGGGCGACGCCTTCTACGTCATCGTCTCCGGCCACGCCAAGGTCACCCGGGGCGGGGAGCTGGTCGCCCGACTGGGGCCGGGCCAGTACTTCGGCGAGCTCGCCCTGCTCGGTCCCCAACCGAGGAACGCCACGGTCGGCGCCGTCACCGACCTCGAGTGCGTGATCATCGGCAAGCGGGCCTTCAGCGGCCTCATGGCCGAGCTGCCCGGCTTCGCCCGGGCGGTGCTGTCCGGCCTGGCCGAGCGGGTGCGGTGGGCCGACCAGCGCCTCTCCGGGGCCGCCCCCCATCGGGGCCCCACTCCCCTGCCCCGCTGACGCCGGTGCCGGCACCGACCCCTGGATAGATACAGGGCGTGCCGACACCGACCAAGGCCGCCCGTCGGTCAAAGCAGGCCGCCCGAGGGGCCCAGCACCAGGCCCGCCGGGCCAAGGGCCAGCCGACCGTCGCCCGCATCGCCCGGGCCAGCCTCGGGGCCCGGGCCGCCGTCTACGTGCTGCTGGCCGCCATCACCGCCGAGCTGGCCGCCGGCGTCGGCGGGGGCGAGAAGGACACCGGGGTGGGGGCGGTGCAGGCCCTGGCCCGCCAGCCCGGAGGCCCGTTCCTCGTCGTCATCCTGGCCGTGGCCATGACCGCCTACGCCGCCTGGCGGTTCCTGCAGGCGGTGGCCGGCGACGACGGCGTGCCGTCCGGGCGGGAGACCGCCAAGAGGGTCGGATGGGCCGGCATCGGCCTGGCCTACGTCGCCCTGGCGGCGCGATCGGTGCTGGTGCTCTTCGGCCACCATCCGAGCCGGCGGGGAGCCTCGTCGTTGTCCAAGGCCATGCTGGGCATGGCCGGTGGGCGGGTGGTGCTGGTGGCCATCGGGCTGGCAGTGGCGGCCGGCGGCCTGAGCCTGGCCGTGTGGGCCGCCCTGCAGCGGTTCGAGACCTACATGCCCGACCGCCGGACACCGGATTGGGCGAACGTGGCCGAGCGGGTGAGCGCCACCTTCGGCAACGTCTGCCGGGGCCTGGTCTTCGCCGCCGTGGGCGCGTCGTTCATCGTCTCCGGAGCGCTCGGCACGGCCAAGGACGCCAAGGACACCGACCAGCTACTCCGCAGCCTCATCAAGACTTCCTTCGGCCGGCCCGTCCTCGGCGTGGTCGCCCTCGGCTTCCTCGCCTTCGCCGGCAGCACCGTCCTGGAGGCCCTCTATCGCAAGATCTGAGCGACGCCTATGGTGGCCGCGTCGCAGGCTCCGAACCGAGGAGGCCTCCATGTGGGCACAGATGATCTGCAACCGCCTCAAGCCCGGGAAGGAGACTGACCTGCCCCGGCTGTTCGAGCAGCTCAAGGCGACGGAGCAGGCGGGCTCGGGCCTGGTGCGGTCGACGACCTTCCGCGACCAGAACGACCCCAGCCGCGTCTTCACCCTGGTCGTGTTCGACAGCGAGGAGCAGGCCCGGGCCCGCGAGCGTGATCCACGCCGCCAGGAGGCGCTTTCGGCCGCACGGGCGACCATGGCCGAGGTGTTCGACGGCTCCCCCGAGTTCATCGACCTCACCGTCGTCAACGACTTCGCCCCGTAGGCGGTGGGTGGTGGGCGGTAGGCGGTAAGTCGTCGCCGCCGTGCCGCCCGGCCGGGTGATGCGCGAGCCTGCGTGCATGTCGATGGCCACCGCCGCCGAGCTGGCTGACGCCCTGGCCAGGGGCACGACCGACAGCCAGAGCATCATCCGTCGCTGCCTCGAACGGATCGAGGCGTTCGACGGCTACTTCGCCGCAATCCGGCTGGTCGCCCCCGACGCCATGGGCCAGGCGGCGGCCAGCGACGAGCACCGCCGGCAGGACCGGCCCCGCCGCCCGCTCGAGGGCATACCGGTGGTGATCAAGGACAACATCGACGTCGCCGGCCTTCCCACCACCGCCGGCGCCCTGGCCCTGGCCGACCGCCGTCCGGAGGGCGACGCCCCCCTCGTCTCGAGGCTGCGGGAGTCCGGGGCGGTCATCATCGCCAAGGCCAACCTGACCGAGCTGGCCAACTTCATGACCGAGGGGATGCCGTCGGGCTACTCCTCGATCGGGGGTCAGGTCCTCAACCCCTACGACGTCTCCATCACCCCGGGTGGATCCAGCAGTGGCTCGGCAGCGGCTGTCGCCCTCGGGATGGCGCCGCTGGCCATAGGAACCGAGACCGACGGCTCGATCATCAACCCCGCCTCCCAGCAGAGCCTGGTCGGCTTCAAGCCCACCCTCGGCCTGGTCAGCCGGACCGGGGTGTTCCCCATATCGCCCAGCCAGGACACCGCCGGCCCCATGGCCACGACCGTGGCCGACGCCGCCGCCCTGCTGGCCGCCATCGCCGGACCGGATCCCGCCGACCCTGCCACCGCCGAGGCGGCGGCGGTCACCGACGAGCTGCGCCGGCTGGTGCTCGACCCCGACGTGCTCGGCACGGCCCGGCTGGTGGCCGTCGTCCAGCCCACCATGGACGAGCAGGCGTCGGGCGGCCCGGCGTCCGAGCACCTGGCCGCCCTGCGCCAGCACGGCGCCGTGGTCGGGGCGGCCAGCCTCCAGCAGCACAAGTGGGAGGAAGAGCTGACCGTGCTGCGCTACGAGTTCAGCCCGGCGATCGACGCCTACTTCCGGCGGGGCGGTCAGGGCTCGCAGCGCTCCCTGGCTGACATCCGGGCCTGGAACCTGGACCACGCCGAGGCGGCCCTCAAGTACGGCCAGGTCACCGTCGACGCCGCCCTGGCCGTCGATCACGCCGCCGAGCGGGCCGCCTATGAGGAGACCCGACGTCGGAACCAGGCCCAGGCCATCGACGCCATGGAGGAGGCCCTGGGCGGAGGCGATGCCCTGGTCTTCCGGGGGGACGCCGGCGCCACCTGGGCCGCCCGGGCGGGCTGGCCCAGCGTCACCGTGCCCGTGGGCTACAGCCGCCGCTCCCACCACCCCCGGGCCCTGACCCTGGTCTCGCGACGCTGGAGCGACTGCTACCTGCTTTCGCTGGCCGCCGGGGTGGAGAGGGCGTGCGGGCACCGCCGGCCGCCGGAGGAGATAAACCCGGCCGTGTTCTCCCGCCTGCCCACGCCCTGAGGGGGCAAGGGCCGGCGAACCGACCGGGGCCGCCCCGTCGGTCCGGGCTCAGGCCGGGGCCAGCCGGCCGCCGTACATAAGGTCCTGGGCCGCCCGGTCGCTGTGGCGCCCGGCCAGCAGGGCGGCGACGTCGTCGAGCAGCGCCTCGACCGGCACCGGCGCCGCCACCTGACCGAGGAAGGGCTCGCCGACCCGCAGCGGCTGGGTGAGGTAGGCGTCGACGCGCTCGGCGAGTGGGCCCCCGGCACGGAGGACCTGGCGGGCCCGGTCGGCGATGTCGCGGTGGCGATCGCTCGGGTAGCCGACGGTGCTCGACCGCTGCAGGTCCACGGCGGGCAGGAACCGGCGCCTAAGCCGTTCCGGGTCGAGCACGACCTGGGCGTCGAAGCCGGCCGGCGGCCGCTCCGGTGGCTCGCCGGCGCCGAAGCGGGGGGTGAGGAATATGGTCGTGAGGAAGGCCGGGTTGCCCTTGAGCCTCGGGAGGTAGGCCTCGAGGGCAGCGGTTCGGGCGGGGTGGTCGACCAGCACGAGGGTCTGGGGAGACAGGACGGCGCGGCGCTCGGCGCCGGCGATGGCCGCCTCGAGCAGGGCCGCCTCGTCATCCACCGACAGATCGGGTGGTAGCAGGTTGACGGTGAAGCCAGCCTCGGCGAGCCCGGCCTCGTCCCGCAGGTGGGCCAGCTCGATGCGGTCGAGAAGGTCGCACTCGAAGCCCACCCAGGTGATGCCGGCCGGGGCCAAGGCGGTGGCGATTTCGGCCAGGAGCACCTGCTGGCCCAGGCCGTAGGAGCCGTGCCAGCACACCAGGCCGCTGCGGGGGAGGGGGGCGAACAGGTCGAGGGCCTTGATCCCGACCGGCACGATCCCGCCGGCCGGGGCGGCCGAAGCGGGCCGGGCCGCCTCCGCCCACTGGCGGGCGGTGCGGCCGGTGCCGTCGGCCAGCTCGGGGTCGGCCCCGTGGGCGAGCAGCAGCTCGGCCAGGTCGTGGCGTCCCCGGCGGGCGGCCACGTGTAGCCCGGTGAGGCCGGGGCCGGCCTGCCGGTTGGGATCGGCCCCCGCCGCCAGCAGCCGGGCTACGACCTCGGTGTGCCCGTTGACGGTCGCCGCCCACAGAGGCGTCTCCCCCGTCTCGCATCCGCAGGGCCCGTCCACGGCCGCTCCCGCCGCCAGCAGGGCCTCGACGATCGCCAGGTGGCCGGCCTCCGCCGCCCGCACGAGGGGGGTGGCCCGGCGCGGAAAGACCAGGCCGGCGGCCCGTCCCTCGGCCACGTCCCAGGTCTCCTCCGCCTCGACCAGCGAGGCGTCGGCCCCGATCAGGGCCGTCACCTCCTCGGCGTCGCCGCGGCGGATGGCGGCGTAGAGCAGGACCACGTTGGAGAACGCCGGTGTGCCCGAGGGCCGGCGGGAACCGAGGGTGGCTTCGACCATGGGAAGGAGTCCTTTCAGACGGCGGCGGGCGTCGAACGCCCGCTTCTTGACGGTCGAGACGGGCACGGAGAGGAACTCGGCGATGGCGGCCTGGGGATAACCGCCCAGGTAGGCCAGCGCCAGCACGGTTCGGTCGGCCGGGCGGAGCTGGCCCAGGGCGGCCCGGACCACTTCGGCATCGGTCCGGTCGGAGGAGGGGTCTTCCTCCCCGACCGGCTCCTGCACCAGCGGCCCGACCTGGGGCCGGCCGGCCCCGCCGACCCGGCGGGCGCAGGTCCTGGCCACCCGGAACAGCCACGCCGGGAAGGCCTGGGGCTCCCTCAGCCCGCCCAGGGACCCGAGGGCGGTGACGAAGGCCTCCTGGGCGGCGTCGCGGGCCAGGTCGAGGTCGCCCAGGGCGCCAACGCACAGCGCCGTCACGACGTCCTGGAACTCGACCACCAGCCGCCCGAAGGCCTCGGCGTCGCCGGCCTGGGCCTGGCGGACCCAGTCGGCCACCTCTTCCGTACTCATCTCGCCCTACAAGAGCCGGCCAAGGCCTAAGGGTTACCACCGGCCGGGCCCGAATCGGCCGCCGCCTCGACCCCGCCACAGGCCTGGGATCGCTCCAACCAGGACGAGCGTCGTGTGATCATCAGCCGGACTCGCCGACTCGTCACCTTCCGGAACTAGAGGGGTCCTCCGCCATCAGCGCGTCCCGAGCGGCCCGGATGGCGGCGGCCTGTTCCTCGGTCGGAGGCGGCAGCCTCAGCTGGAGCTCGTGGATGGCATTGACGATGATGCCCCCGACCAGGGCCCGCAGCTGGTGCTTGTGGTCGGCGGGCACCACATACCACGGCGCCCACGAGGTCGAGGTGGCCGTCAGCATGTCCTCGTAGGCGGCCAGGTAGTCGTCGAAGTAGGCCCGCTCGGCGACGTCGGACGCTGACAGCTTCCACTGCTTGTCCGGGTCGTCGATGCGCTGCAGGAAACGCCGGCGTTGCTCCTCCTTGGACACGTGGAGGAAGACCTTGACGATCTTGGTGCCGTCGCGGGCCAGGTGACGCTCGAAGGTGTTGATGTCCTCGTAACGGTCCTGCCACAGCCGCTTCCCCGCCTGCTGGCCGGGGGGAAGGCGTTCGGCCGTGAGCATCTCGGGGTGCACCCTCACCACGAGGACCTCCTCGTAGTAGGACCGGTTGAAGATGCCGATCCGTCCCCGGGCCGGTAGAGCACGGGCGCAGCGCCAGAGGATGTCGTGGTCAAGCTCATCTCTGGACGGCTGCTTGAAGGCCACGACCTCGCAGCCCTGCGGGTTGACGCCCGACATGACGTGCTTGATGGTCCCGTCCTTGCCGGCAGCGTCCAACGCCTGGAATATCACCAGCAGCGCCCACCGGCCGGCGGCGTAGAGCAGCTCCTGGGCCGCCGCCAGCTCGGTCTTGAAGGCCTCCAGGTCACGGTCGGCGAGCTCCCGCGGCCCAGCCCCGACGCCGCCCTGGAGCCAATCGGTCCTCGTTGCCTCCGTGCTGCGCGCCGTCAGCTGGGCGGCACGGCCCGGCTGCACCCTGAGTTCGTCGATCACCTGCTCGGGTAGCTTCACGGGGACCATCTTGGGCCCGCCCGGGGGTGGGAGATGCCAGGCCGAGGCCGGGGCCGGTTGCCGTCACTCCCCACCGGGTCCAGCTCGTAGCGGCGCTGAGCCCTGCCGCCGCCCGATGCCGGGTTCACGATCAGGACCGGGTGACGTGCCCGGGACGACATGATCAGTCCCGTCTGAACCCGGCAACCCGGTCGGGGGAGATCGTCCGTCCCCCGCCGTCGGTGGGGACTGCCCTGCCGGCGAGGGCGTACACCTCGGCCCCGTCGACGGTCTCCTTGGCGAGCAGAGCTTCGACCAGGTGCTCGAGGACGTCGCGGTGTTGCTCGAGGACCGAGGTTGCCCGCTTCTCCGCCTCGCGGAGCAGCCTCTGCACCTCGGTGTCTATGGCGGCCTGGGTGCTGTCGGCGAACGGACGGCTCGACAGGGCGGCACCGTCGCCACCGAGGAAGACCGAGCCCCCGGAGGGATACCCGATCGGACCGAGAGCGGCCGATAAGCCGAACTCCCTCACCATCCTGGTGGCCAGCTCGGTGGCCTTGGCCAGATCGTTGGCCGCCCCGGTGGATCCGTGCCCGAAGACCACCAGCTCTCCCGCCCGTCCGCCCAGGTAGACCGCCAGGGTGTCGGTCAGGTAGTCCTCGCCGTAGAGATGGTGCTCCACCAGGGGCAGCTGCTCGGTGACCCCGAGGGCCTGGCCGGCAGGCAGGATCGTCACCTTGGCGACGGGATCGGCCTTGTCGGAGTAGGCCGCCATAAGAGCGTGGCCCGACTCGTGGACGGCCACGGCGTACTTCTCGTCCGGCAGCAGGACGTTGGAGCCCTCGCGGCGACCGAGGATGATCCTGTCGCGGGCCTGGTCGAAGTCGGCGGCGGTGAGCACCGTCCGGTCCGCCCGCACCGCGTTGATGGCCGCCTCGTTCACAAGGTTGGCCAGATCCGCTCCGGAGAAGCCCGGCGTGCCTCGGGCGACCGCGTTGAGGTCCACGCTGGTGTCGAGCTGCTTTCCCCGGGTGTGGACTCCGAGGATTGCGACCCGGTCGCTCAAGGTGGGAAGCGGGATCACCACCTGACGATCGAACCGTCCAGGACGTAGCAGAGCGGGATCGAGGATCTCGGGGCGGTTGGTGGCGGCCAGCACGACTACGCCGGCGGATGGCTCGAAGCCGTCCATCTCCGCCAGCAGCTGGTTGAGCGTCTGCTCCCTCTCGTCGTTGGAGACGACCGCACCGCTGCCGGAGCGACGCTGCCCGATGGCGTCGATCTCGTCCACGAAGATGATCGCCGGCGCCCGCTTGCGAGCCTCAGCGAATAGATCCCTGACCCTCGAGGCGCCGACTCCGACGAACATCTCCACGAAGCTGGACCCGGTGACGGAGAAGAACGGCACCTTGGCCTCCCCGGCCACCGCCCGGGCCAGAAGCGTCTTGCCCGTGCCGGGCGGCCCGAGCATCAGGATGCCCCGGGGGGCCATGGCTCCCGCACCGGCGTAGCGGTCGGGGCCCTGGAGGAAGTCCACCACCTCGCGGATTTCGGCCTTGGCCCCCTCGTAGCCGGCCACATCTTCGAAGGTCGTGCTCGGGCGCTCCTCGTCGAAGACCTTCGCCTTGGACCGGCCCACGCCAAGTGCTCCCTGGAGGCCGCCCCGGCCGGCGCCGCGCGAGAGCCGCAGCCAGAGCCACCCGAGGACCACGAAGGGGAGAAGGAGGACGACCCACGAGAGCACCGTCGAGGAGAACGAGCTGCCGTTGCCGGTGGCCGATATCTGGACCCCGTGCGCCTCGAGGTTGCTGAGGAACGACTCCCCCGCCTGAGGAGGGATCGTCGTGGTGTACAGATGCCCGTTGGTGAGCGTTCCCTTGGCGCTGCCGTTCGACCCGATGGTGACGGTCTTGACCTTCTGGGCCGACACGTCGTGCTGGAACTGGGTGTAGTTGAGCGTGGTCGACGACGTGGGCTGAGTGGCCGGCGTCAGGAAGTACAGGAGGACGAACAGGCCCACAGCGATCGCCCAGAGCCAGTGCCGCCAGGTCGGAGGCGGTGGGGGTGCGGTGGGAACGCCTTCGTCCCGCGTGGGTGGAGTCGAAGCTCGCCTGGTCATTGTGCGAGCCTCCGCCCAATGGCCCTGGGACACCAGGGCCTTCCGTCACCAATTCAGGCTCTGACCCGTCACGTTCGACTCACCGTAAGGGCGGCGGCACGCCGGGACGCCGGCCAGATTGGATCGGCGATGGCGGCCCGGATGTGGCCAACGGACCGGGTCAGTAGCTCGGGGATGGCGCTGGCCTTGGCCTCTTCGCTCAGCCAGACGAGCTCGATCTCGTCGCCTTCGGCCAGGGTCGACCAGGCCAGGCCATGGCCTAGGTCGCCCGCGCCGGCGGAGATGAGGACGCCCCCGCCCTCCTGCTGGACGGCCCATCGAGGGTCCACCAGCGCCGCCCCGAACCGCTCCACCAGGAAGTCGATGATCGCCGTGCCGGCGACGAAGATCCAGCAGTTGCTGGCCAGCGGATCGAGCCCGGGCGACGGGGCCGACTCGAGCAGGCGACGCTGCCCTTCCGACCGGAACGGCTCCGCCCCCGTGCGCACCAGCTCGGCCAGCCTCTCCGCCGTCTCGATGGTGGCGCTCGCCACGTCGTCGGAGAGCTCCAGCTCCTCGAACTCGTCCCAGTCGACGATCCGGGGGTCCTCGCCGTAGGACCAGACGACGTCCAGGGCCAGGTCGCGGAAGTGCACCAACCCCGGATGCGGCTCCAGTGGAGAGCAGAGGTCCACCTTGGCCGAGCTGTAGCCGAACCAAGCCACCCAGCGCCGACCGGGCTCGACGACACCAACTGCGGCCAGGTGCCCCACGTAGCCCACCTCGCCGGTGGTCAGGTCGGTCTGCAACGTGTAGGGCGGTACGAGGATCCAAAGGCCGTGCTCGTCGGCGCCGATGACCCGGCTCCCCCAGCCCACCAGTCGGTCAAGCTCGAAGTACTTGCTGACCCGCAACATGTCGCCCGGCTCAACCGACCAGGTCCGCGCAGTGTTCTGCAACCCCCACCTCCGCCTTCCCCCGAGCAGAGGACGGTAAGGGGTGCGTCGACAGGATGCAAGGAAAACCTGTGATCCTGGGCGCCTTTTACCAAGGCCCACACTGACAGGAGCACTACCACCTAGCTCCGCCGGGAAGGCGCACTTTCAGTAGACACCAAGACGAGCTAGTCGTCAAGGACCCGGGCCGGCCCCAACATCCGTTATGGCGTTCGGGTGGTCAGAACACCGGAACAGGCGGTAGCCGACCTGGTGGAAGCTCTCGACAGTCTCGGACTGGGTCTTCGGTTCCGGGTCGGAGGCTCGGCGGTCAATCTGGTCGTGCAAGTGCCCGACGGCGCCGAGTTGACCGCCGAGGTCAAAGGCCCCGGGTGACCACCGCCGAAGCCGCCCGTTTGGTGCGGTCCCAATCCCCCGGGCCGACGCCCTGCACCCCAGTGGTGGTCGCGGACCGGGTGGTGCCCCACGCCAGGGACGTCCTGGGCAACGCCGGATGGGGTCGGTTCGACCGACGGGGGCGTCTCCGCCTGGCGGGTCCTGGTCTCGCGATCGACACCGACGTCGACACCGCGGCGCTCGTACTCCCGGCCGCTAGTTCGACCGTGAATCATGAGGGGCTCTCCCAAGCGGTCGGGTCGTTGAGGTAGAGGCCACAGGCGCAATCGAGCGCCTCCTCAGGACTGCCGGCGGTGAAGCCGGTCGGCAGCACCGCGTCTTCGTAGTCGTCATGGCTGGCCCGGAAGATGGCGAAGCCCCAGCGGCTGGCGGAGCCGCCGTAGCGCAGGCGGCACAGAGGCAGTACCTCGCCGTCGCCGAGGTGCCCGTCTACGTAGGCGTAATTGGCCCGGAACCGCACGGCCACCTGGTCCAGGTCCGGCCAGCGCTCGCGGGCCCTGGCGTTGAGGCGCTGGGTGAGGCTGGACTTGGTCGACTCCGGCGGGCGGGGAGGCACCCCTACATCTTCGCCCGGGGCCTCAAGCCGCCAGCGCCACCTTCTGGCCCCCGTGGGCGTCGATGCGCCGGCCTGCAGGACCGCTTCTTGACGGCCGTATAGCGCTACTTGACTTTTGACAATTGGCGCCGCATGCTCGGGGCATGAGCCACCATCTCGTCGGCGTAGCCGAAGTGGCCGCCATCCTCGGGGTGAGCCGTCAGAGGGTTCACCAACTCATCGAGGCCGGCGACTTCCCCGCCCCCGAGGCGGAGCTCAGCGCCGGCAAGGTCTGGTCCCGCGAAGCGGTGGACGCCTGGCGAGCGGCCCATCCCGAGCGGCTGGTCGAGGACAGTCAGGCCCGTCCGCTTCTCTACGACTTCTCCGAGGCCGCCCGCAGGGTGATCGGCCGGGCCCAGGATGAGTCCCGACGCCTGGGCCACTCCTGGTTGGGCACCGAGCATCTGCTGCTTGGCCTCCTGGGGGGCGAGGCCGCCAGTGTCACCTCCGCCCTGGCTCAGGTCGGCATCTCCAGGCAGGGCTTCGAGCAGAGGCTGCTCGCCGAGCCCCTACCCGCCGGAAGGGCGGCGGAGGGACCGGTGCCGTTCACCCCCAGGGCCATGAGCTGCCTGCAGAAGGCGATCTCCCTGGCCAAGTCGGCCGGCGAGGCGGTGGCCGAGCCCCGGCACATAGCGCTGGCGGCAGCGGCCGACCATGCGTCACTGGCGGCGAGGCTGATGGCCGAACTGGCCGGTAGCGACCAGGCCAAGCTGGAAGCTGACCTCAGCGGACGCCTCCGTGCGGGGGCCCCCGACCTCGTCATCAGGGTGGCGGCCGAGGTGTCCGAGCCCAAAGGGGGCCCGGTGCGATGCTCCTTCTGCAACAAGGTCCACACCCAGGTGGCCAAGGTCATCGCCGGCCCGGGGGTCTACATCTGCAACGAGTGCGTCGGCCTCTGCGACGAGATCCTCGCCGCCGAGCAGGTCACGCCTCGACCGATCGCCGATCCCGCCGCCCTGGCCCGGCGGCTCGAGACCGTCGCCCGGGAGGTCGAGGAGATCCGAGCTCTCCTGGCCGACTGACGGCTGAACCAGGTGGCCGCCAGTGCGACACACCTCGGCAGCACACCGATCAGGCCGCGCCCCGACCGGTGCCTGCGGAACCTGCCGCTGCGGGTAGTCAGGTGCGCCGGCTGGTGCGGGCGGACCGGCTTCGTGGGCCCCGGGCGCCCTTGAGCTTGGCCTTCGGCGCCGGCCGCGGCAGCAGGTCGAGATAGGGGCTGGGGCGGTTCTCCCACCCCCGGCCGTTGGTGGCCGACCAGGTGAGGTGAAGCTCCCGCCGGGCCCGCGAGACCGCCACATGGAGCAGACGCTCCTCCTCGTCGAGCTCCTCCGGAACCTCGGCGAAGGCGGACGGAACGGCCCCGTCGGTCATCCCCACGACCAAGACGACGTCCCACTCCAGACCCTTGGCCCGATGCATGGTAGAGAGGGTCACACCGGGAACGCGGGGCCCGTGGGTGTGCACGGCCAGTGAGTTGATCTGGTCCAGCAGGCCCTTGGCGTCGGCCCGAGCCGTCTCCGGGCTGGCCTCCACCAGCTCGAGGAGCGCCTGGTGCGACTCCCACCGGGCGCGGGCTGCCCCGAGCCCCTCGGGCGGTGCGTCGCGGTCGAAGCCGGCGCGGGCGAGGATCGAGTTGAGCAGCTCGAGCCCCGGCACCTCCGGTTGCGCCCGGGCGGCTCGTCCGAAGGGAACCAGGACGGAGCGGACCTCCGGGCGCTCGAAGAAGGTGGTGTCCTCGGCCACCACCGTCGCCACGCCGGCCCGGGCCAGGGCGGCCTCGAAGCGGGCCTGGGTGGCGTTGAACCGGTAGAGGACGGCGATCTGGTCGGGAGGCACGCCCTGGGCGATGGCCCGCTTGGCCGCCCCGGCCACCCAGGCGGCCTCGCCTCGCTCGTCGTTGGTGTCGGTGACCTTGGGCGCCGGCCCGCTCCCGCGGGTGGGGACGAGGGGCTTGGCCCCGGGGGTGCGGGCCAGGCGGTTGGCCCAGTCGATGATCTCCGGCGTGGAGCGGTAGTTGTGGCTGAGGGCGAAGGTCTGGGCCTGCGGGTAGCGACGGGCGAACCCGGTCAGGTAGGCGGGATCGGCACCCTTCCAGGAGTAGATGGCCTGCCGCGGGTCGCCCACCACGCACAGCTCCTGGTTCTCGCCGGCGATGGCATCGAGGAGGCACTGCTGGGCCGGATCGGTGTCCTGGTACTCGTCGACGGTGATGTACGCCCACCTCCGCCTCACCGCCCGGGCCGCCGCCTCGTCCCTCTCCAACAGATCGCTGGCCAGCCCGAGCAGGTCGGCGAAGTC
>DASRBO010000127.1:0-27034 GCA_035653595.1 Acidimicrobiales bacterium
CACCGGCGGGCTGCACCTCGCTCAGCCGGTCGTGGCTGCAGCGTCGACTCCCGACGGCAACGGCTACTGGCTCTTCGCCCGCGACGGCAGGGTGTTCAGTTTCGGCGACGCCGCCTTCAAGGGCTCCACCGGCGGGCTGCACCTGGCCCAGCCGGTGGTGGGAGGAGCGCCCACCCCCGACGGGAAGGGCTACTGGCTCTTCGCCGCCGACGGCGGGGTGTTCAGTTTCGGCGACGCCGCCTTCGAGGGGTCACTCGGATCCACCCGGCTGGCCCGTCCCATCGTGGGCGGGGCGGCCACGGGCGACGGAAAGGGCTACTGGCTCTTCGCCGCCGACGGCGGGGTGTTCAGTTTCGGCGACGCCGGATTCGCAGGCTCGGCCGCCGGCGCCACCACGGCCCCGGTGGTCGGCGGCCTCGGTACGGGCGACGGGCAGGGCTACCTCCTGGTGGCCAGCGACGGCTCGGTCTACCCGTTCGGCGACGCCATCGGAGGGGGATCGCTGTCGCGCCTGAGCCTGGCGCGGCCGGTCGTGGCCGTCGGGGCCGGGTGACGCCTGACCCGCCAACGCCGGGCCGCCGACACGAGAGCGGACGACCAGGAGAGCAGAGGACCACCTGAGCCGACGACCACGTGCCGGCCGGGCCCGCAGATGACTGCCTAGTCGGCTAGGTAGTGACGGGAGCCGTCGAGCGGGTCGACCCACACCCGGGTGAGCCGGCCCGAGGCCGGGTCGCGGAACACCTCGTGGGTGGGCCGCCAGGTCGGCGCCGGGGTGTCGGCGTGGCCGTGACGGCGGCGGCGGCGCCGGCGGGTCGCGGCTGTTCCAGCCAGCAGGGGGAGGTCGGCGAAGACGGTATCGGCCTCCGCCCTCGTCCTCGAGCGGTTGAGGGCGTCGAGGCGGCGTTCGAAGTCGTCGAGGTCGATGCGCTGGTCGATCAGATGGCGGCGCAGAGAATCGACCAGGGCGGAGCGCTCGGCGTCGGTCAGGCTGACCGACCCCTCCCCGCTCCGGGTCAATCCAGCACTACGGCAGTGCCGTAGGCGATGATTTCGGTGAGGGACTGGCCCAGCTCGGAGGAGTCGAAGCGCATCCCCACGATGGCGTCGGCCCCGACCACCTGGGCGTTCTCCACCATGCGGTCGATGGCGTGGCGACGGCTGTCCTCCAGCAGCTCGGTGTACTGGGGTACCTCGCCCCGGCGCAGCTGACGGAAGCTGGCCCCCACCATCCCCACCGCGCCCACGCTGCGCACCACCAGGCCGAAGACCGTGCCCCGCGACTCGAGCACCTGCCGGCCCGGAATCTCGAAGGTGGTGCTTATCGGCAGGGCATGGCCGGCCGCGCCCGGTTTCTCGTCCATGCCCGCCAGACTAGGTCCGCGGGCCCGGTCGGGCCCGGCGCAGCGGAGGCCCACATTGGCGCTCGCTTACTCCCTGGTCGACGTGTTCACCGACCGCCCGCTGGAAGGAAACCAGCTGGCGGTGTTCGACGACGCCAGCGCGCTGAGCGTCGAGCAGATGCAGCGCCTGGCGCGGGAGATGAACCTGGCCGAGTCTGTCTTCCTCCTCCCGCCCCGGGCCGGCGGGGCGGCCCGGCTGCGGATCTTCACCCCGCTGCTCGAGCTGCCCTTCGCCGGACATCCGGTGCTCGGCACCGCCTTCGTGGTCGGGCAGACCGACCGGTCCGACGTGTTGGAGCTGGAGACCGGAGCCGGGGCGATCGCCGTGGAGCTGACGAGGGAGGAGAACACGGTCGTCTTCGGCCGCATGCAGCAACCTGTGCCGACCTGGTCGGCCTTCGAGCGGGCCGACGAGCTGCTTGCCGCCCTCGGCGTCGAGCGGTCGGGCCTGCCGGTGGAGGCGTACCGCAACGGCCCGGTCCACGTCTACGTGGAGCTGGCCGACGAGGAGGCGGTTCGTGGCCTGGCTCCCGACATGGCCGCCCTGGCCCGGTTCGCCGGGGTGGGAGCCAACTGCTTCGCCGGGGGCGGCCGCCGCTGGCGCACGCGCATGTTCGGGCCCGGCCTCGGCGTCCCCGAGGATGCGGCCACCGGCTCGGCCGCTGGTCCGCTGGCCGTGCACCTCGCCCGCCACGGGCGGATCGACTTCGGAGACGAGATCGAGATCCGCCAGGGCATCGAGTTGGGGAGGCCGTCGCTGCTGCATGCCCGCGCACGGGGCAGTGACCGGGGGGTCGAGGCCGTGGAGGTCGCCGGCTCGGCGGTGATCGTGGGGCGGGGCGAGATCACCCGCTGGTAGGGAGGGAGTGCTGTACTGCGGCATGCCTTCGTTCCGGATCGTCGGGCCGGGCCGGGCCGGCCGCTCGCTGCAGCAGGCGCTGGTGTCCGCCGGCTGGGAGGGCCTCGTCCCCATCGGGCGGGGGGACCCGCTGGCCGGCGCGGCCGAGGGCGTGGACGTCCTCGTCATCGCCACCCGTGACCCGGACATCGCTTCGGTGGCGGCGGCCGTCCGGCCGGTGCCGACGACCACCGTGGTCCACCTGGCCGGGGCCCTGGGCACCGCCGTGCTGGAGCCCCACCCCCGGAGGGCGGCGGTCCACCCCCTCGTCGCCTTCCCGGATCCGGACACCGGGGCGGCCCGGCTGGCGGCGGGGGCGTGGTTCGGGGTGACCGCCGATGGCGACGTCCTAGACACTGCCTCCGCCCTGGTCGGCGCCCTAGGCGGCCGGCTGGTGACGGTGGACGAGTCGAGCCGGGCCCTCTACCACGCCGCCGCCTGCGCGGCGGCCAACCACATGGTGGCCCTGATGGCCCACGTGCAGGAGCTCGGCCGGGGCGCCGGGGTGGAGTTGGCCGCTTTCCTCGACCTGGCCCGGGCCAACCTCGACAACGTCGCCGAGCGGGGCCCGGCGGCGGCGCTGACGGGGCCGGTCGCCCGGGGGGACTGGCCCACGGTGCTCGGTCACCTGGCTGCCATGCCGGAGGCCGAGCGGAGGCTGTACCGGGCCATGGCCGAGCGCGCCGCCCACCTGGCCGGCCGCAACGACCTGCCGTGGCCGCACGGCTAGTCGCCGCCGGTAGCGTCGCAGGCGTGTCGGGCAACCTTCGGGACTACCGGCGTTACCCCCGGTACCCCATCTACCCGGTGAACCGGGCCGGCCGCCGCCGCCACCACCCGGCGGCGAGGAAGCGACCTGCGCCCCGTTCCGTCCGGCCCGGCCTGGGCGCCCGCCTCGGCCGCCTGCTGCGGCGGATCTTCGGCCGGGCCCGCTGATGCCGGGCTACCAGCCGGAGGAGAGCGTGCGCCTCCCGCTGGTGCGCCAGCGCTGGGACTCCATCGCCTTCATCAACTGGCGCTACCCGCGCCCGCTGCTGTCGGCCCTGGTGCCGGCCCACCTGGAGGTCGAGGAGATCGACGGCTCCGCCTGGGTGACGATGACACCGTTCGTGGCCCGGGCCACCCGGCTGGCAGGCCTGGGGCGGGTGCCGGACTTCCCCGAGACCAACCTGCGCACTTACGTCCGCACCCGGTCCGGGCGTGGGGCGGTGTGGTTCCTCTCGATCGAGGCGGCCAGCCCGGTGATGGTGGCCGGCGCCCGGGCCCTGCTCGGCGTCCCCTACCGCTGGGCGGTGATGTCGGCCCGCACCGGCGGCGAGCGCTGCGAATACCACAGCCGGCGCCGGGCCGACGGCCGCCACCATCACGTCGAGATATGGCCGGGCCCCCGGCTGGACCCGGCCCGGGTAGCGGTGCGGGATCACCTGCTGACCGGTCGCTGGCTGGCGGTGCCGCCCCGAGCCGGCGCCCGCCTGGCCGTGCCCGTGCACCACCAGCCGTGGGATCTGCACGCCGCCGAGGTGGGCCGGCTGGAGGAGGACCTGACGGCCGCGGCCGGCCTGCCTGCTCCGGAGGAGTCTCCGAACGCCCTCTGGAGCCCAGGTGTCGACGCCGTGCTGGGAGCGCCCCGCCGGGGGTGAGCAGCCGTCAGCGCCGCCGCGCGGCCTCCAGCCTGGCGGCGACCTCGCGATAGCGGACCCCGGGGATCAGGTGGACCCCGTCGAAGCCGCCCCGCTCGGCGACCTCGTCGACCAGGGCGCAGGCCAGCTCGACGCCGGCGCCGGGGTCGGCGTCGACGGCGTCGATCCACTCGGTCGGCACATCGATCTCCGGCAGCTCGGCGGCCCACTTGCGGGCCCGGGCGGCGCTGGGCGGGACGAGCACCCCGGCGTAGACGCGTCCGGCGAACTCGACGCTCTCGCGCCAGGCGGCCAGGGCGTCGGCCCGGAAGGAGGCCTGAACGAAGAGCAGGTCGGCTTCCGCCTTCCACGGCGGCAGCGGGCCCAACCTGGTGGTCACCCCCACCCGGGGCAGGATGCCGGACTGGGAGAAGGCGGCGAAGTGGCGCACCTCGTCCATCATCGACCGCACGTTCAACTCGCCGGTGCGCCGGCCCGATGCCGGCCGGTCGCCGTAGACAAGAAGGAACTCGTCCACCCCGTAGGCGGCCGCCGTCAGCAGATCGCGCCGGAAGCCCAGCAGGTTGCGGTCGCGGGCGTTGACGCAGGCGACCGAGCGGCCCCCCATCTGGTCCACTTCGTGGGCCACTGCCACGCTGGAGACGGTCGCCCGGCCCAGGTGGTTGTCCGGCACCAGGAAGGCGGTGGCGATCCGGCTCATCACCCCGATCTGGTGCCGCACCGGCATGAGGTTCGGCCTGGTGGGGGGCTGGATCTCGCAGATGAGCTCGAAGTCGCCGGCCATCCGGCGAGGCTATGCCGTGGAGGCCCGGGCCGGCCTTCGGTAGCCTTGGGCCCGTGAGAGCAGTCAGGTGGCGCCGATTTAGCGGCCCCTCGGCCCGTTACGGGTCCTCAGGGGCGATCGCCGCGCGCTGACGGGCGGCCGCCTGGGGCGGTCCGGGGCCGAGGGGCATCTCCTCCATCCGACCGTCCACCCCAGGAGCCGCTCCCGTGCCCGTCCACCTCTCTCCCGAACAACTGGCCCGCGACCTCTCGCTGCGAGATCTCACGGATCCCGCCGAGGGCCCCCACGCCATGCAGCACCTCGTCCTCGACGCCGTCGCCGCCCTCAGCTCCACCTGGCCGGTGCTGGTGCGCTGGTCACCCGGCCCCCGGGTCGTGCCCATCGAGGACAACTACGACAACCTGCTGATCAACCCGGCGGCGGTCAGCCGCGACGCCCGCTACACCCGCTACGTCGATGACTGCCTGATGCTGCGCAGCCACTCCTCGGCCATGGTGCCGCCGGCGCTGCGGGCCCTGGCGGCGATGGACGGGACGGGCGACTACCTGCTGGTCTGCCCCGGGATGGTCTACCGGCGCGACGCCATCGACTGGCAGCACACCGGCACCCCCCACCAGCTCGACCTGTGGCGGATCACCCGGGCCCCGATGACCGGAGCGGACCTGGACCAGATGGTGGCCAGGCTGGCGGCCGCCCTGGCGCCGGGCCGGGCCTACCGGGTCGAGCCCAGGAGCCACCCCTACACCCTCGACGGCGCCCAGGTGGACGTGGCCACCGACTCGGGGTGGATGGAGGTGTGGGAGTGCGGTCTGGCCCATCCCGAGGTGCTCGCCCGCGCCGGGCTGGCCGGCTGGAGCGGGCTGGCCCTGGGGATGGGGCTCGACCGCCTGCTGATGCTGCGCAAGGGCATCCCCGACATCCGGCTCATGCGGGTGTCGGACCGGAGGGTCGCCTCCCAGATGCAGGACCTGGCCCCCTACCGGCCCGTGTCCTCCATGCCCGCCGTCCGGCGGGATCTGTCCATCGCCGTGGAGGGCGACGACGACGCCGAGACCCTCGGCGACCGGGTCCGCGACGCCCTCGGTGCGGATGCCGACGCCGTCGAGGAGGTGGCGGTGCTCTCGTCGACCGACTACGCCGAGGTTCCCGAGGCGGCCAGGAGCCGGCTCGGCATGGTCCCCGGCCAGCGCAACCTGCTGGTCAGCGTGGTGCTCAGGCACCTCGGGCGGACCCTGACCGCCGAGGAGGCCAACGGCCTGCGCGACCGGGTCTACGCCGCCCTCCACCGGGGCGGCGTCCACCAGTGGGCCACCGGTGCCCCACCCCAGCCCGCTCCGGCCGTGCCCGGCTGAGCCCTCGCGAGGGAGCGGCGGTCGGACCTGGCGGGCCGGCCAGCCGGCCGTCTCAGCTCAGCGCGCCAGCCACTCCGGCCGGTGGGCGCCCTGACGGGCCGGGGGCAGATCCCAGCGGGGCTCGGTCTCCGACATCGACAGCGCCGGGCGCAGATAGGTGATGGGCCCGAAGTCCCCGGTGTCCATGGTGGCGGTGAAGCCGTCGGTGTCGCCGAGGTCGGCCCGGGCGGGGTCGTTGTCCTCCCCGAGGCGCTGGTACCACATCGAGGTCTGGCTGAGGGACACCTGGACCAGCCACGAGCCGCCCTCGGTGGCCCGCCGGGCCAGGGCGGCCATGGCGCCGTAGGCGGCGAGGAAGCCGGTGGTGTAGTCGTTCACCGCCGCCGGCGCCAGGCGCGGCGTGCCCTCGGGCGACTCGAGGCCCTCGCGGTGGGACATGCCGGTGGCGGCCTGGGCCAGCTGCTCCCAGCCCGGGCGCTCGGCCCACGGGCCGACCGGCCCGTAGCAGTTCTCGGTCACATAGACGATGCCTGGCCGCAGGCGGGCCAGCTCATCGGGACCCAGACCCCGGCGGGCCAGGGTCCCGAGGCGGTAGCCCTGCGAGAAGACGTCGGCGGTCCGGGCCAGCTCCCGCAGGGTGTCGGCGTGGTCGGCGCGGTTGAGGTCGAGCACCGCCTGGCGCTTACCGATGCCGGTCTCCATCTCGAAGGGGCCGCCCTGTTCGAGGTGGGGCGCGCTCACGTGCAGGACGTCGGCGCCGTGCTCGGCGATGGTCTTGGCGCAGGTGGGCCCGGCCAGGACCCTGGTCAGATCGAGCACCCGCACGCCGCTGGTTGGTCGGTCCCCGTCGGGGAGGGCCTCGGGTGGCGCCTCGCCGATGCGGGTGATGCTGACCAGCGGCAGGTCGGCGATGGCCCGGCCCTGCGGGTGCTCCTCCCACTCCTGCCTGCTGCGGACCACGCCCCCGCATATGCGGCGGGCGATGAAGGCGTTCTCCAGCTCGAAGGCGTCCCGTGCGGCCACGGCGGCGTCGATCTGCGCGGCGTCGGCGGAGTCGTCGAGGCCCAGCTCGGCGAGGATCTGGGCGGTGTCGTGGAACGAGCCGTGCAGCTGGACGTGGCGGCCGTCCCTGGCGGCCACGATGCGGGTGACCGGCAGGATGCCTCGGGAGCGGGCGCCGGCGTCGGGGGCGACGGGCGGCTGGCCCACCGGGCGGGCGTACATGTAGGAGCGCAGGCTGGCGGCGGCGTGCCTGGCGTCGACCCGCACCGCCTGGCGGCGGCCGCTGCGCAGCCGCCACAGCTCGGCGGCCGCCAGGCCGGTGAGCAGGCGGGCGGTCGCCGCCCCCGTGGCCAGGTAGTGCGGGGACGCCAGGACCGGCTCTGTCCCCGACACCTCGTAGTCGAAGCCGGCATCGACCCCCTCGAGGCCGGCCGCCTTCAGCGCCCGCTCGATCTCGCTGCGTTCCACCGGATCCCCCTCTTTTGCGTCATCCTCACACAAACGGCCTGGGTTACCGTGCCCCGGTGCCAGCCCCACCGAGTCCGCTGCCGGTGCCGGTGACCGTCGGGCACGGCCCACCGATGGTGCTGGTCCCCGGCTACGCCACGCGGCCCCGGACCTACCTCCGCACGGCCCAGCGGCTGGCCCCCCGGGCCCGGGTGGCGATCCCCGACATCTTCGCCCTGCCCGGGCGGTGGGACTACCTCAGCGTGCTTGGCGCCTTCAGCTCGACGGTGGATCGGCTGAGCCGGGGCCCGGTCACCCTGCTGGCCCACTCCTTCGGCGGGGCGGTGGCCCTGGGCTTCGCCGCCCGGCACCCGCGGCGGGTGGAGCGGCTGGTGCTGGCCGACACCCTGGCGGTGTCGAGGGAGTGGCAGCTGGCCCACGAGGCGACCAGTCACCCGCTCGCTCTGCTGCGCATGGCCACGCCCACCTCGGCCCTGGACTTCTTCGCCTCCTGGCTGGCCCACCCCCGCCAGCTGCTGGGGGCGGCGTGGTGGGGGTTCCTGAGCGGCCGCCAGGAGGAGATCGCCGCCGTGGCCGCCGCCGGGGTCCGCACCCACGTGCTGTGGGCCAGCCGCGACTCCCTGGTCTCCCGCGAGGACGGAGCCCGCTTCGCCGCCGAGCTCGGAGCCAGCTTCACCGTGGCCAGCGGATCGGAAAATCCCGTCGACCACGACTGGGTGTTCCGCCACCCGGACATGTTCGTCGAGCACCTCGACCGCGTTCTGGCCACCGCCACCCCCGCCTGAGCCCGTCCGCCCTGCCGGCCTCGACCGGAGCCCATCGACCGGCGCCGCCCGCCGGCTGGGCGACAATGGGCCGATGGCCGAGCGCCACCCGGTCCGCACCGTCGTGGTCGACGACTCCGACGAGATCCGCACCATGCTGCGGCTGGTGCTCGGGCGCGACCCCCGTTTCGAGGTGGTGGGGGAGGCCTCCGACGGCCGTCAGGCCATCGAGGTGGTCGGCCGGTGCCGGCCCGAGCTGGTCATACTCGACCTGGCCATGCCGGTGATGGGGGGTCTCGAGGCCCTGCCCCACATCCGTCGCCAGGCGCCCGGGGCCCAGGTGATCGTGTACACCTCCGGCGCCCAGCCGGCGGTTCGGGACGAGGCGGTGTCCCAGGGGGCGGTGGGCGTCCTCGACAAGGCCGGGCTGATCCTCGACCTGCCCGAGGAGGTGGTGCGGCTGGTGCTGGACAGTCAGCGCCGCTCGGAGGGCAGCATCGAGGTGCGGGTGGGCCCGGTCGACTCCTCCGCCGCCCGGGTCTGGGTGCGCAACACCCGCCGCATCCTCGACGCCGTCGAGGCCCGTCCCGAGGTGCTGGGCGATCCCGTTCCGGCCGAGGCCGTCGCCACCTTCCGGTCGTTCCTCGACTCGTGGGAGGCGATGGCCGACAGCACCGAGCAGTTCATGTGGAGGGGCCGGGCCCGGGCGGTCGAGGTGGAGGTGCTGGCGGCCGAATGGGCCCGCATCGACGCCATGTCCGACGAGCAGCTCGCCCGGCTGGGGTGCCGGTGGTCGCCTCCGGAGGGCGCCCCCTTCTTCGAGGCCCTGAGCTCGGGTGTGCTGGACGCCCTGCGCCACAGCGAGGAGACCCGGTCGCTGGCCGACAAGCTGGCGGCCCAGTTCGACGTCTGAGCCGGCCCGCCCTTCGCTCAGCCCCGGCCGAGGTGGCGGACGAAGAAGGCCTCGTAGGCGTCGCGCTCGAACGCCGGGGTCTGCACATGGCCGCCCGGGTTGACGTGCATGGTCTTCTGCTTCGACCCGATGGCGTCGTACAGGTTGAGGCCCGACTGGCGGGTCATCAGCTCGTCGTCCCACTGGAATACGAACAGCACCGGAACGCTCAGCTGTCGGGCCGCCCGCTCGAAGGCGTCGGCGCCCGGGCGGTTGGACAGGCCCGCCAGCCCAAGCACGGCGGCGGCGATCCGGGGCTCGGACGCCACGAACGGCAGCCCGATGGCGGTGCCCATCGAGACGCCCCAGTAGCCGTAGCGGCCGTCGCAGACGGCGCCGGCGGCGTCGAGGTCGTCGAGCAGCGCCTTCCACTCGCCCACCCCTCCGGTGGTGCGCTCCGTCCAGGCCCGGGCCTCCTCGGGATCGAACTGCCGGGGCGACCGGGCGCCGCTGGCGATGCGGGCCTGCAGGTCACGCCGCTGGCGCTCGGCGGCCTCGGGATCCGTCACCCGCTCCCCGTGGCCGGGGGCGTCGAGGGCCACCGCCGAGTACCCGAGGTGGCGCACGAAGCGGCGAGCCAGGCCGAGGACGTTGGGGACCCGCTTGTGCTGGGTGCCGCCGTGGCCGATGAGCACGGTCGGGCGGGGACCGGTGGCCGCCTCGGGGGACCAGAGGATGCCAGGCACGACCTCGCCTCCCGCCTTCAGGTCGAAGCGCTCCTCGACCACACCCCGCTCGACACTGCGACTGACGATGTCCACCTGGGCTACCTCCGGCACGCGAAGCGGCCAGGCTACCGACGACCCACGGCCCGCGGCCGGGGGGCAAGGCCCCCGTCAGCCGGCGGCGGTGGGGGAGGCGGCCAGGGAGCCCAGTCGGGCGATGACGGCCTCGGCCTCGGCCACCATCGAGGCGACGATCGCGCCTGCCGGCACCAACCCGGTGATGGCGCCCACGCCCTGGCCGGCTGGATAGAACTCGCGGGAGCGGTCGACCTCGGCGTCCTCCGGGGCCCCGAGGTGGTTGGCCCCGTCCCGCATCGATCGCACCGCCTGCTGGGGGAACGGGGCCAGCTCCTCGGGATGGGCGTCGAAGTAGGCGGTGTAGTCGCTGCGCACCACCCGGCAGGTCTTACCCGTGTAGGCCCGGCTGACGACCGTACCGTCCTCCGCCGTCTCCAGCAGCACGTCCTTGTAGCCGGCCTGGGCCCGGGCCTCCGGCGTGGCGATGAAACGGGTCCCCACCCAGACCCCGTCGGCTCCCAACGACAGGGCGGCGGCCAGGCCACGGCCGTCGAAGATGCCCCCGGCCGCCACCACAGGCACCCGGTCGCCCACGGCGTCGACGATCTGGGGCACCAGCGGCATGGTCGCCACCTGGCCGGTGTGGCCGCCCGCCTCGGTCCCCTGGGCGACGACCAGGTCGCAGCCGGCGTCGACGGCCCTGCGGGCATGGCTCACCTTGCCGCACATGTTGGCCACCAGCACGCCCCGGCGGTGGCACAGCTCGACCGCCTCGGCCGGCACCCCGAGGCCGGCCACGAACACGGCGGCGCCCTCGTCGATCAGCTGGCCGACCTGGCCCACCAGATCGCCGGGCATGGCGGTGAGCAGGTCGACACCGAAGGGCCGGTCGGTCGCCCGCCTGACCGCCCTGATCTCCTCGACCATCTGCGAGGGCGACATCGTCGACGCCCCCAGGCAGCCGAACCCGCCGGCCTCGGACACCGCCGCGGCCAGCCGGTGGTAGGAGACGCCGCCCATGCCGGCGAGCATCACCGGGTGGTCGATGCCGAGCAACTCGGTAAGCCGGGTGGTGATCAAGCTCAGCCCTGCCTGAGCCGATTGACGGCCCCGACGACGGCCCGCAGGGAGGCGGTGAGGATGCTCTCGTCCATCCCCACGCCCCAGCGGACCCCCACGTCGGATCGGACCTCGACGTAGGCCACGGCGGTGGCGTCGGTGCCGGCCCCCACGGCGTGCTCGGCGTAGTCGAGCACCTCGATCTCGACGCCGAGGTCCTGGCGCAGGGCGTGGACGAAGGCGGCCACGGGCCCGTTGCCGTCACCGGAGACGGTGCGGTGCTCCCCGTCCACCAGCAGCTGAGCCACGCACGACGACTTGTCGGCGCCGGTGCTGGTCTCGTGGGAGAGGAGCTGGATCGGGGTGTCGGACCGCAGGTAGGCCTCGCAGAACGCGTCCCACATGGCGGCGGGGCTGATTTCGGTGCCGGTGTCCTCGGTGATGGTCTGGATGGCCTGGGAGAACTCGATCTGCAGCCGGCGGGGCAGGTCGAGGCCGTGTTCGGCCTTCATGACATAGGCCACCCCGCCCTTGCCCGACTGGCTGTTGACCCGGATGACGGCCTCGTAGCTGCGGCCCACGTGCTTGGGGTCGATCGGCAGGTAGGGGACCTCCCACGATTCGAAGTCCTGCCCCTGGGCGTCGAAGCCCTTCTTGATGGCGTCCTGGTGGGAGCCGGAGAAGGCGGTGTACACGAGGTCACCGGCGTAGGGATGGCGGGGGTGCACCGGGAGCCGGTTGCAGTACTCGGCCACCCGGCGGAGCCTGTCGATGTCGGTCATGTCGAGGGCCGGATCGACGCCCTGGCTGAACATGTTCATGCCCAGGGTGATCACGTCCACGTTTCCGGTGCGCTCGCCGTTGCCGAACAGCGTCCCCTCCACCCGGTCGGCCCCGGCCATCAGGCCGAGCTCGGCAGCGGCCACGGCCGAGCCCCGGTCGTTGTGGGGGTGCAGGGATAGCACCACCGAGTCCCGCCGCGGTATGTGGCGCCCGAAGTACTCGATCACGTCGGCGTAGAGGTTGGGGGTGTACATCTCCACCGTGGCCGGCAGGTTGAGGATGATGGGGCGCTGGGGACTCGGCTCGATGGCCTTCATCACCGCCTCGCACACCTCGATGGCGTAGTCAACCTCGGTGCCGGTGAAGCTCTCCGGCGAGTACTCGTAGTGGACCTCGGTGCCAGGCAGGATGTCGGCCTCCAGCTTGCGGCACAGCCGGGCGGCGTCGACGGCGATCTGGGTGATCCCCTCCCGCTCCAGTCCGAAGACCACCCGGCGCTGGAGGGTGGAGGTCGAGTTGTAGAAGTGCACGATCGCCCGGCGGGCGCCGACCAGAGCCTCGTAGGTCTTGGTGATGAGCTCCGCCCGGCACTGGGTGAGGACCTGGATGGTGACGTCCTCGGGTATCAGGTCGTCCTCGATCAGCTGGCGGACGAACTCGAGGTCCGGCGCCGAGGCGGACGGGAAGCCGACCTCTATCTCCTTGAAGCCGGTCTCCACCAGGGTCTGGAACATGCGGAGCTTGCGGGCCGGGTCCATGGGGTCGATGAGGGCCTGGTTGCCGTCGCGCAGGTCGACCGAGCACCACCGGGGAGCCTTCTCGATGCTCCGGTCGGGCCAGGTCCGGTCGGCGAGCGAGAACGGCAGCGGCCGGTAGGGCCGGTACCGCTCGAAGGGCATCTGCTTGATGGTGGCGGGCTGGGGGGGCATGGGGTCCTTTCCGGGCAAATAAAAAACCTCCTGCGGAGCAGGAGGTCGTCGGCGAGCGCGGGGCGGCGCTCGCCGTCAGGTAAGGAGCAGGGACGCGGTCAGGAGGAACATCGCCTTTGCATTCAACGGCACTTACCGGGCGCCGTCAAGCGGCCGGGGCACGGTGCCGGCACCGCCGCCGCCGGCGGTCACATGCGCTCGGGGGCCTCTATGCCCAGCAGCTCGAGGCCCTGGGCGAGGATGGATGCGGTCAGCTCGCACAGGGCCAGCCGGCTGCCCCGCAGCTCGTCGGTGGGGGCCCGCAGCACCGGGCAGCTCTCGTAGAAGGCGGTGAAGGCGCTGGCCAGCTCGAACAGGTAGCCGGTGAGGCGGTGGGGCTGCAGGTGCTCCGCCATGGAGTGCACCGCCCCGTCGAATCCGGCCAGCGCCAGGGCCAGGTTCCGCTCGGCCGGCTCGGCCAGCGTCACCGGTCCGGCGGCTCCGGCTCCGCCGGGCGTGGTCTCCTGCACCCGGCGGAAGATCGAGCGGATCCGGGCGTGGGCGTACTGGAGGTAGGGGGCGGTGTTGCCGTCCATGGCCAGCATGCGGGCCCAGTCGAAGATGTAGTCGCTGGAGCGGTCGTTGACCAGGTCGTTGTACTTGACCGCCCCGATCCCGACCGCCTCGGCCACGGCCGACCGCTCGGCCGGGGGCAGGTCGGGACTTTTGGCCTCGACAACCTCGACGGCCCGCTGCACGGCCTCGTCGAGCAGCTCGATCAGCTTGATGCTTCCCCCGGTCCTGGTCCGAAGCCGTTTGCGGTCGGGCCCGAGCACCATGCCGAAGGCGACGTGCTCGGCGCTGGCGCCGCCGTCGATCCAGCCGGCCTGGCGGGCCACGGCGAAGACCATGGCGAAGTGCTGGCTCTGGCCGCTGTCGACCACGTAGACGAGGCGGTCCCCTCCCAGCTCCTCCACCGAGTAGCGGATGCCGGCCAGGTCGGTGGCCTGGTAGCCGTAGCCGCCGTCGGACTTGCGCACGATCAGCGGGAGGGGCGAGCCGTCGCGGGACGTGAAGCCGGGCGGAAAGGCGCACAGGGCACCGTCGTCGACCCTGAGCAGGCCCTTGGCGGTCAGCTCCTCGACCACGTCGTCGAGCATGTCGTTGTAGAAGCTCTCCGGGCGGCTGTCGGCGTCGGAGAGGGTCAGGCCCAGGCGCCGGTACACCTCGCTGAAGTGACGGCGCGACTCTGCGACCAGGCTGTCCCACAGCGCCCTGGTGTCCTGATCCCCCCTCTGCAGGGCGACCACCCGCCGCCGCCCCCGCTCGGCGAAGTCAGGGTCGCGTCCGAACTTCTCGTTGGCCTGCCGGTAGAGGTCGTCGAGGTCGCCGATGTGGTGCTCGGCGCCCGGCTCGGCGGCCCACCCCAGGTCGGCCAGGTGCTCTATGAGCATCCCGAACTGGGTGCCCCAGTCCCCCAGGTGGTCCTGGCGCAGGACGTCGTGGCCCAGCCACTCCAGCACCCGGACCAAGGCGTCGCCGATGACCGAGCTGCGCAGGTGGCCTACGTGCATCTCCTTGGCCACGTTGGGCCCGGCGTAGTCGACGACGAACCGGTGGGAGGCCTCGGCCCGGGGCACACCGAAATGGGTGTCGTCGAGGGCCGCCTCCACCTCGCCGGCGATGAAGGCGTCGTCGAGGGTGAGGTTCAAGAACCCGGGCCCGGCCACCTCCACCTTGGCGAGCACGCCGTCGGTCGCCAGCTCCGCCGCCACCCGCTCGGCCACCTGCCGCGGGGGCAGGTCGAGCCGCTTGGCCAGGGCCATGGCGAAGTTGGCCTGGTAGTCGCCGAAGCGCTCCTGGCTCGAGCGGCGCAGCACCGGATCGGGCGTTTCGCCGGCGGCGTCGCCCAGGGCGGCGACCATGGCGGCCGACACCAGTCGGTTGAGCGTCCGCAGCGGGTCGGCCACAGGCCAACGTTACTGTCGGGGGATCTCCCGCCTTCCCCGATATCTGCTGCCCGACACCGCCGAGGTGGCCCCGTCCGGGGCCCTGTCGGTGGGCGGCGTCGACCTCCTCGACCTGGCTGCCCGGCTGGGCACGCCCCTGTTCGTCTACGACGAGGCGCATCTGCGCACCCGGTGCCGCCAGGCGGTCGAGGCGTGGGGTGACGGCGTCGCCTACGGCTCGAAGGCGTTCCTGTGCCTGGCCATGGCCCGCCTGGTCCACGAGGAGGGCATGTGCATCGACGTCTCCACCGGAGGCGAGCTGCACGTCGCCCTGGCCGCCGGCGTCCCCGCCGAGCGGCTGGTGCTGCACGGCAACAACAAGTCGACCGAAGAGCTGGCCCGGGCGGTCGAGGTCGGGGTGGGCCGGGTGGTGGTCGACTCGTTCGACGAGATCGAGCGCCTCGAGGCGGTGGCGCCCAGGAGGTCCCCGGTCAGGGTGCTGGTCCGGGTCACCCCCGGGGTGGAGGCCCACACCCACGAGTACGTCATGACCGGTCAGGCCGACTCCAAGTTCGGCTTCGGGCTGGGCGCCGGCCTGGCGGCCGAGGCGGTGGCCAGGCTGCGCCGCATCCCTTCGGTCGAGCTGATGGGGATCCACTCCCATATCGGCAGCCAGATCTTCATGACCCAGGCCTTCGAGCGCCAGATCGAGGTGCTCGGCCGCTTCTTCAACCCGCTCGGCCTGCCCGAGCTGTGCATCGGCGGGGGCCTGGGCGTCGCCTACGTGGAGGGGGAGTCGGCCCCGTCGATGGCCGAGTGGGCCGCGGTGGTACGGGACGCGTGCACCGCCCACGGCGTGGACCCCGGCACGCGGGTGACCGCCGAGCCGGGGCGCTCGATCGTCGCCTCGGCCGGTCTGACGCTGTACCGGGTGGGCACCATCAAGGACATCCCCGGCGTGCGCACCTATCTCGCCGTGGACGGCGGTATGAGCGACAACCCCCGCCCGGTGCTCTACGGGAGCGGCTACGAGGCGTTTCTCCCGCGGGCCGCCGACGCCGATCGGGACCGCACGGTGACGGTGGTGGGCAAGCACTGCGAGTCGGGCGACTTCGTGGTGCGCAACGCCCGCCTTCCCTCCGACGTCGTAGTCGGGGACCTGCTGGCCACTCCGGTCACCGGCGCCTACGGCCACTCCATGGCCTCCAACTACAACAAGGTGCCCCGGCCGCCGGTCGCCTTCGTGACCGGCGGGGTGGCCCGGGTGGTCGTGCGGCGGGAGACCTTCGAGGACCTGCTGGCCCTCGAGGTCGACGAGGCCGAATGACCGCCGAAGCTACCGTGGTCGGGTGACCAACTCGGCCCCGGAGACGGTGCGCATAGGGCTGCTGGGCTGCGGCCACGTCGGCGGCGCCCTGGTGCGCATACTGTCCAGCGAGGCCGAGGCGATCCGCGCCCGCACCGGCCTGCGGCTCGCCATCGCCGGCATCGCCGTGCGCAACCTGTCCAAGGAGCGCTCCACCCCGCTCGATCCGGGGCTGCTCACCCACGACGCCGCCGCCCTGGCCACCAGCAGTCAGGTCGACGTGGTGGTCGAGGTCATCGGCGGCATCGAGCCGGCCCGCAGCCTCATCCTGGCGGCGCTCAAGTCGGGCAAACCCGTCGTCACCGCCAACAAGGAGCTGATCGCCAACGTCGGCACCGAGCTGGCCCAGGTGGCGGCGGCCAACGGCGTGGATCTCCTCTTCGAGGCCTCGGTCGCTGGTGGCATACCGCTGATCCGGCCGCTGCGGGAGTCGTTGGCCGGTGAGCGCATCCAGAGGGTGATGGGGATCGTCAACGGCACGACCAACTACATCCTCACCCGCATGACCGAGGAGGGCGCCAGCTACGCCGAGGCGCTCACCGAGGCCCAGACCCTCGGCTACGCCGAGCGCGATCCCACCGCCGACGTGGAGGGCTTCGACGCCTCCGCCAAGGCGGCCATCCTGGCCACGGTGGCCTTCGGCCGCGAGGTGGTTTCGGGCGACGTGTACCGCGAGGGCATCAGCGCCATCACCCCGGCCGACATCACCGTGGCCGACCGCCTGGGCTACGTGGTCAAGCTGCTCGCCATCGCCGAGCGGACCGGCGACGACGCCGTGGCGGTGCGCGTCCATCCGGCGATGGTTCCCAAGGGACACCCCCTCGCCGCCGTGCGGGGCTCGTTCAACGCCGTGTTCGTGGAGGGCGAGGCGGTCGGCGAGCTGATGCTCTACGGGCGCGGTGCGGGGGGGATGCCCACGGCCAGCGCCGTGCTCGGCGACCTGATCGACGCCGCCCACAACCTGCGGGCGGGGGGCACCACCCGGGCGGTGCTGGTGCAGCGCGGGACGATCGCTCCCATAGACGAACTGTGTACCCAGTACTACCTCAACATCGACGTGCTCGACCGACCCGGGGTCCTGGCGGCGGTGGCCCAGGTGTTCGGCGAGCACCGGGTCTCCATCCGCTCGATGGAGCAGGTCGGCCTGGGCGAGGAGGCCAGGCTGATCTTCATCACCCACCGGGCCCAGGAGAGCGACGTGCAGGCCACCGTCGCCGGGCTGCACCAGCTCGACGTGGTCGAGCGGGTCGGGAGCCTGCTGCGGGTGGTCGGAGGGGACTGATGGCCGCCACCGCCTGGCGGGGGGTGATAGAGGAGTACCGCGACCTGCTCGACGTGAGCCCCACCATGCCGGTGGTGTCGCTGGCCGAGGGGGGCACGCCGCTTCTTCCGGCCCCCCGCCTGTCCGAGAGGGTGGGGGCCCGGGTGCTGCTCAAGGTCGAGGGGGCGAACCCGACCGGCTCGTTCAAGGACCGGGGCATGACGATGGCCATCTCCAAGGCGGTGGAGCAGGGGGCGAAGGCCGTGGTGTGCGCCTCCACAGGCAACACCTCGGCATCGGCCGCCGCCTACGCCGCCCGGGCCGGTCTCACCTGCGCCGTGCTCATACCGGCCGGCTACATCGCCCTCGGCAAGCTGGCCCAGGCCCTGGTGCACGGCGCCCGGGTGCTGCAGGTGAACGACAACTTCGACGCCGCCCTCCGCATCGTGCGCGAGCTGGGGGAGCGGGATCCGGTGACCGTGGTCAACTCGGTGAACCCCGACCGCATCGAGGGCCAGAAGACCGGGGCCTTCGAGATCGTCGACGCCCTCGGTGATGCCCCCGACGTGCACTGCATACCGGTGGGCAACGCCGGCAACATCACCGCCTACTGGAAGGGCTACTGCCAGTACCGGGCGGCGGGCAGGGCGACCAGGCTGCCCCGCATGCTCGGCTTCCAGGCGGCGGGGGCGGCGCCGATCGTCCTCGGTCATCCCATCGAGGCGCCCGACACCGTCGCCACCGCCATCCGCATCGGCAACCCGGCTTCGTGGTACGGCGCCACCGCCGCCGCCACCGAGTCCGGTGGGGGGATCCACGCCGTCACCGACGAGGAGATCCTCGCCGCCTACCGGTTCCTGGCAACCTCGGAGTCGATCTTCTGCGAGCCGGCCTCGGCCGCATCGGTGGCCGGGCTCATGAAGGTGGGGGTGCCGGAGGGTTCGACGGTGGTGTGCGTGCTCACCGGGCACGGGCTCAAGGACCCCGACATCGCCATCGGCCAGATCGCCGTGCCGGCCACCGTCGAGGCCGACTACGCCGCCGTCAGGACCGAGATCGGCCTGTGACCGGCCCCGCTGACCGGCTCCATGGCGCCCGGCGACCGCCCGGGCGGGCCGGGGGGAGAGTTGCCGGGGCCCCGTCGCCGGCGTAACATGTTGAACGCATCGCGCGTCGTTGGGGGGCGGTGCCACCCCGGCTCCGTTCCCCTCCTCAAGCCCCCGTGGCGCCGGTCCACCTCAGTGGGCCTGGCCTCCTCCGGGGCCGCCGGCGGCTAGCGAGGCCCCCTCTGCGTCCTCCCCCCGGGCGGCCGCAGCACACCCTGCAACGAATCCCCCTCGGGGCAAGAGAGGTGCACATGAGCGCTGAGCCGCAGCTCGAACGCTCGGTCCTGGAGCGCAAGGAGCGCGACGAGCTCCACGCCATCGCCGAGGCCATGGGCCTCCGGCCTGGCAGCCGGACCAAGAAGTCCGACCTGATCGACGAGATCCTCCGGGTGACCGGAGTGGTGCCGAGCTCCAACGGATCCGACCCCGGAGCCAACGGGTCCTCGGCCGCCGGCGACCAGACGGACACCGAGCCCGAGCGCCCCAAGCGCGGCCGCAGCCGGGCCAAGGCCGGCCCGGTCGAGGAGGCCGAGGCCTCCGAGGTGGACGAGGCCGGCGCCGGCGGGAGCGAGGCGCCCGAGGCCCGGTTCGACCAGGCCCCATCGGCCGAGTCCACCGAGGCGGCCGAGTCCCAGGGCGAGCCGGCGACCGCCGAGGCGGGCACGACGACCGAGCCCGAGCGTCAGGACGGCGAGCGCGCCGACGGTGACCGGCCCCAGGCCCAGCCGCAGGACCGCCCCCGCTACGACGGGGTGGCGGAGCCAGGCAACCGCCGCAACCGGCGCCGGCGGGGTCGCGACCGCGACCGCGGTGGTGACCGGGGCGAGCGGGGCGAGCGCGACCTGCAGGGCGGCGGTCAGGAGCAGCAGTTCCACGGCGAGCCGGTGCCGGTCAAGGGCCTGCTCGACCTGCGGGACGAGGGCTTCGGCTTCCTGCGGACATCGGGGTACCTGCCCAGCACCCGCGACGTGTACGTGTCCATCAGTCAGGTCCGCCGCTTCGCCCTCCGCAAGGGCGACTACGTGGAGGGGGCCAGCCGGCCCGCCTCAAGCAACGAGAAGTACCCCGCCCTGCTGCGCATCGACACTGTCAACGGGATGACCCCCGACGAGGCCCGCACCCGGGCCCGGTTCGAGGACCTCACGCCCCTGTTCCCCGACCAGCGCCTCAAGCTGGAGACCCCCGGCGACGCCGCCAACATGACGGCCAGGATCGTCGACCTGCTCTCGCCCATAGGCAAGGGGCAGCGCGGCCTCATCGTCTCGCCGCCCAAGGCCGGCAAGACCACCGTCATGAAGCAGATCGCCCACTCCATCGAGGCCAACAACCCCGAGGTCCACCTCATGGTGCTTCTGGTGGAGGAGCGCCCCGAGGAGGTCACCGACATGCGCCGGTCTGTGAAGGGCGAGGTGGTCGCCTCCACCTTCGACCGCCCCTCGGAGGAGCACACCCAGGTCGCCGAGCTCTCCATCGAGAGGGCCAAGCGGCTGGTGGAGATGGGCAAGGACGTGGTGATCATCCTCGACGGCATCACCCGCCTGGCCCGGGCCTACAACATGGCCGCCCCCGCATCGGGACGCATCCTCTCCGGCGGCGTCGACTCGGCTGCCCTCTACCCGCCCCGCAAGTTCTTCGGGGCCGCCCGGAATATCGAGGAGGGCGGGTCGTTGACCATCCTGGCCACCGCCCTGGTCGAGACCGGGTCGCGGATGGACGAGGTGATCTTCGAGGAGTTCAAGGGCACCGGAAACATGGAGCTGCGTCTCGACCGCAAGCTGGCCGAGCGGCGGGTGTACCCCGCCATCGACGTGAACGCCAGCTCCACCCGGCACGAGGAGCTGCTCTTCGACCGTTCCCAGCTGCAGCAGGTCTGGAAGCTGCGCCGGGTGCTCAACGCCCTGGGTTCGGAGGGGAGCGCCGCCGCCGGCCTGGAGCTGCTCATGGACAAGATCAAGACCACCAAGAGCAACGACGAGTTCCTGGCCGAGATCGCCAAGGGCCCCACGCCCCCCGTCTGATCGCCGGCCCGCACCGGATCCACCAGAGAGGACCGCCATGAAGGCCGACATCCACCCCAACTACATCGAGGCCAGCGTGCGCTGCTCGTGCGGGAACACCTTCACCACCAGGTCGACCAAGACCGATCTGCGCGTGGAGCTGTGCAACGAGTGCCATCCCTTCTACACGGGCAAGCAGAAGCTGGTGGACACCGGCGGCCGGGTCGAGCGCTTCGAGCGCCGCTACGGCCGGCGCAAGAAGAAGGCCTGAGCGGGCGGGCGCCGGCGTGGTCCTGAGCGCCGAGCGCCGACAGGCCCTGCTGCAGGCCAAGCTGACCGCCCTGGTGCGCCAGGGCTGGGATGACGCCCCGCCCGAGGACGGCACGCTCGGCACCTTCCCCGCCGGGGCGACCCTGATCCACGGCGACCGGGGCTGGGTCCTGGGCGAGAACCCCGACCGGACGGTCGGAGCGGCGCTGGCCTGGGCCACCAAGGCCGGCCTGGCCGAACTGCACCTGATCGTCCCCGGCGGCGCCGGGGCGGTGGCCCGCCGGGCGGCTCAGTTCTCCCTGCCGGTGTCGGTGTGGATCCCCGCCGGGCCGGCGGAGCCGTCGGCGCTGGCCCCGGCGCCGCCCGAGCCGCTCGGGCCCCCGACCGACACCCCATCGGGATTCGACCTGGGCCGGCTGGAGCCGGTGCTGGCCCGTCTGGGCGACATCGGTCTCGACGTGGTGGTCGAGCACGGGCTGGTGCTAGGCGAGATCCTCGGCCTCGAGCTGGTCCGGGTGGAGCCCGGTCCCGAAGGCGAGCCGGTGGTGTCAGTGGGCGTGGGCCGCCACGACCGCCACGCCCGCAGCCTGCTCGACCCCGCCGGACTCGTCCCGTGGGAGGACCAGGCCCGGCAGGCCATGGTCGAGGTGCGCCGGCGCCGCAGGGCCGACGGCCCCGCCCACCCCGCCCGCCTGCTGTCCCCCGAGCGGTGGCTGCGGTCGGTGCTGGTGGCGCGGCCCGACCTGGCCGGCGCCCTCCGGCTGGCCCCCTTCCCGCCGCCGTCGGCCCGGCGCGACCTCCGGGTGCCCTGTCCCGCCCCCGCCATCGGGGTGGGCGCCGACGGTGCTCCGGTGGCGGTGGTCTGCAGCAGCGGGGTCGACCTCGAGGTGGTTCCGGTCGCCGCCGACGTGCGGGCCCAGGCCGCCCACGCCGGAGGCGTGGAGTCGGTGACGGTCGTGCTGCCCGCTGGTGACGACCTGCCGGCAATGCGGGCGCTGGCCGCCCTGTTGGCCGAGCCGGTCGAGGTGAGAACGGTTCCGGCCGACTGGCGCCGCTTCGGCCCGGCCGGGTCGGGCGGCGGCCTCGGTACCCTCTGACCATGCTCGAGCGCCACATGCTGGACCGTCTGGCCGAGCTGGAGAAGGAGTACGAGGACGTGGTGGCCCAGCTGTCGGACAGCGCCGTGCTCTCCGACCAGCGCCGGCTGCGGGACGTCTCCCGCCGGCACAAGGAGCTCGAGTCGATCGTGACCAAGTTCCGCGCCTACCGCGAGGCCCGCGACGACCTCGAGGCCGCCCGCGAGCTGTATGCCGACGCCGGTCCGGAGGACCGCGAGTCCCTGCGGGGGGAGATGGACGGTTCCGAGGCCCGCATCACCGGGTTGGAGGACGCCCTCAAGATCGAGCTGCTGCCCCGCGACCCCAACGATGCCAAGGACGTGATCGTGGAGATCCGCGGCGCCGAGGGCGGCGAGGAGGCCAACCTCTTCGCCAAGGACCTGTTCGAGATGTACAGCCGCTATGCCGAGCGCATGGGCTGGAAGCTAGAGGTCCTCGGCTCGGATCCCTCCGACATGGGCGGCTTCAACGAGATCACCTTCGGGCTGCGGGGCGACGGCGTCTGGAGCCGGATGAAGCACGAGGGCGGCCCCCACCGGGTGCAGCGGGTGCCGGTCACCGAGTCCCAGGGGCGAGTGCACACCTCGTCGGCGACGGTGACCGTCCTGCCCGAGGCGGAGGAGGTCGACGTCGACATCGACCCAAACGACCTAAAGATCGACGTCTACCGCTCCACCGGCCCAGGCGGGCAGTCGGTCAACACCACCGACTCGGCGGTGCGCATCACCCACCTGCCCACCGGCACGGTGGTCGCCATGCAGGACGAGAAGAGCCAGATCCAGAACCGGGCCAAGGCCATGGTCGTGCTGCGGGCCCGGCTCCTCAAGGCCGAGCAGGACCGCCAGGCCGCCGAGTTGTCCAAGGCGCGGCGCAGCCAGGTCGGCGGGGGCGGCCGCTCGGAGAAGATCAGGACCTACAACTACAAGGAGAACCGGGTCACCGACCACCGGATCGGGCTCACCCTCTACCGCCTCGAGCGGGTGCTGCAGGGCGAGCTGGATGAGCTGGTCGAAGCCCTGGTCGCCGACGAGCGGGCCCGCCAGCTGCGAGGGGAGGATTGACCAGCTGGGGTCGGCTGGCGGCGGAGGCCGCCGCCCGCCTCGGCTCGGACCACGACGCCCGCCGGATAGTCGAGGCGGCCTCCGGGCGCAGCGGGACGGCGCTGACCCTGGCCTGGGACGAGCCGGCGACCTCCACCGGCCGGGCGGCCGCCGCTGCCATGGTGGCGCGCCGGCTGACCGGCGAGCCCCTGCAGTACGTGGTGCGCTCGTGGGGCTTCCGCACCCTTGACCTGATGGTCGACGCCCGGGTGCTCATTCCCCGGCCGGAGACCGAGGTCGTCGTCGACCACGCCCTGGCCGAGCTGGGCCGCCTGGCCACCGGGGGGCGCCGGCCGGTGGTGGTGGACCTGGGCACCGGTTCGGGGGCCATCGCCCTGGCCCTGGCCACTGAGGGCCCGGCCGCCGACATATGGGCCACCGACGCCTCGGGCCCCGCCCTCGAGGTGGCGAGCGCCAACCTGGCCGGGGTCGACCACCGCAGCGCCGCCAAGGTCCGACTGGCCCAGGGCTCCTGGTACGACGCCCTGCCGGCCGGCCTCCGGGGCCGGGTCGATCTGATCGTCTCCAACCCCCCGTACGTGTCCGAGGGCGACGAGGTGGAGGACCAGGTGGCGGCGTGGGAGCCGGCCGAGGCCCTCTTCTGCGGGGAGGGGGGGCTGCAGGCGAGTGCGGCCATCCTCACCGGGGCTCCAGCCTGGCTGCGCCGGCCTGGAGTCGTGGTCCTCGAGCTGGCGGCCCCCCGGGCGGAGGCGACCCGGGCGCTGGCTCTGCGGTCCGGCTTCGGCCCGGCCGAGGTCCATCCCGACCCGTCCGGGCTGGACCGGGTGCTCGTGGCCCGGCTGCCGTGCCCCTGATACCGGCGGGCGGCGATCCCCCCCGGCCGGAGGCGGTCGACGCCGGCGGCCGCGCCCTGGGGGCCGGCCGGGTGGTCGCCCTGCCCACCGACACCGTCTACGGCCTGGCCGGCCTGGTCGGCCGACCGGAGGCGATGGCGGAGATCTTCGAGCTCAAGGGGCGGCCCGAGGCGCTGGCCCTGCCCGTGTTGGTGGCGGGGCTGGACCAGGCCGCCTCCCTCGGCATTGTCACCTCCACCGCCTCGATCCTGGCCGGCTCGTTCTGGCCCGGGGGCCTCACCCTGGTCGTGCCGGCCGCCCCCGGGGTCAGCCTCGACCTCGGCGGCCCCGGCGGCACCGTCGCCCTGCGCTGTCCCGCCCACCCCCTTCCCCTCGAGCTGTGCCGGCGGGTGGGCCCGGTCGCCGCCACCAGCGCCAACCGCCACGGCGAGCCGCCGCTGGCCTCGGCCCCAGCGGTCGCAGCTGCCTTTCCTGGTCTGCTGGTGCTGGACGGGGGAGCCTGCGGAGGGGTGGCGTCCACGGTGGTGGACTGCACGGGAGAGCGCCCGGCGCTGCTCCGGGCCGGAGCCGTCGACTGGGCCCGGATCGAGGCGGTGGCGGCCGGGGGTTAACCGGCCAGGACGGCCTTGTTCGAGCCCAGCAGGTTGACCCGCCGGCCGCAGCCCTCCGACGAGGTCAGGGCGGCCAGCTCGTCCGGCTCGCTCAGATTGGCCCACGTGCGGCGGCCGTCGGGAAGCAGGCAGGCCAGGATCCCCAACGACGGGGTGCCGTCCCGTTCGTGCATGACGGTGTAGGTCTCCACCACCCCAGGACCGTCCGCTGCGCCGGCCAGGCTCCGGCCGGGCAGGGCGTCGACCGCCGCCTGCACCGACTCGGCCCGGAAGCCGCCCCGGGCCGGTTCGGTCGAGTACAGGCCCACGGCGTGCTTGGTGGCGTACCAACCCAGGGCGGTCACCAACCCGAGGGCGCCCGGGTCGGACCGCAGACGCCCGCACATGGCGGCGATGGAGTGGGTGACGTAGTTGTTGCCCGGGCCGCCGGCGAAGCTGAGGCCGCCGGTGACGGTGAGAGGGCGGTCGGGCTCGTCGAGGCCCAGGCCGATGGCCTGCGCTCCCATCTGCACCGCCGAGGGGAAGCAGGAGTACAGATCGACATGGGCCACGTCGCCGGCCGAGCTGCCGTCCAGCTCGAAAGCCCTGGCCGCCGCCAGCCGGATGGCCGGCGAGCTGTGCAGGTTGTCGCGCTCCGACACCAGCCAGTGGTCGGCCGCCTCCGCCCCGGAGCGGGGGAAGACCCACCGATCGCGGGGCACGCCGGCTGCCTCGGCCGCCTCGGCCGAGCACAGGATGAGGGCGGCGGCCTGGTCGGTCTGGATGTTGGCGTTCATGTACTTGGTGTACGGGAAGCCGATCATCCGGTTGTCCGGCCGCACGGTGGCGATGTCCTCCGCCGATCTCGCCTCCGGGCTCCAGGCGTAGGGATTGAGTGCGGCCACGGCCGAGAAGCGCGACCACAGGCCGGCGATCTTCGCCTGGTGTTCCTCGATGCCCTCACCGGCGGCGCGGCGCAGGGCGTTCTCGAACAGCGGATAGAACTGCACCGGAAGCATGAGGCCCACCGCCGCCTCATCGGGGCCGTGCCCGGCCCGCTCGGTGCCCAGGGTGCGCGGAGGGGGAGTGCCGGGGTCCTGGGCCGTCCAGGCCAGCTCGGCCCCGCTGCGGCGGGCCAGCATGCGGGTGTGGACTGCCTCCGCCCCGGCCAGCAGGACCACGTCGAGCTCACCGGCGGCGATCGACCGGGCGGCGTCGTTGACCAGGCTCGGGGGGCTGTTGCCTCCGGTGGCGCTGAGCACCGTTTCGGCCGGGGTGGCGCCGACCCTTTCCGCGATCAGGGCGCCGGGGTCGACGTAGGCCCAGGACAATAGGGAGACGACCCTCACGCTCTGTGCCCGCGAGAGGAGGTCGCAGCGGGCCCCGCTGTCGGCCTGGGCCACCCGCAGGACCTCGACCATCATGTCGACCGGCTCGGGCCGGGCGGCGACCTCCTCGACGCTCGGCGCGGCACCGGCGGCGGGGCGGCGTACCGACTGGCCGACGCCGACGATGACCGGGGTGCGGGGATCCAGCGCCATGACCCGGGGGAGGCTAAGGCGGGAGGGGCCCGCCGGTACACTCGAGCCGGCCCGCCAACCGAGGATCGCCAGCCATGACCCCGCCCGACCCGCTCGCGTCCGACCCCGAGCTCGCCGCCATCGTCCGGCGGGAGGAGGAGCGTCAGAACACGACCATCCAGCTCATCGCGTCGGAGAACTTCACCTCGCCGGCGGTGCTGGCCGCTACCGGCTCGGTGCTGACCAACAAGTACTCCGAGGGCTACCCGGGCCGGCGCTACTACGGCGGAAACCAGGTCATCGACGAGGCCGAGGAGCTGTCCCGCCAGCGGGCCGTGCAGCTCTTCGGCGCCGAGCACGCAAACGTGCAGCCCCACTCCGGCGCCAACGCCAACATCGCCGTCTACATGGCGGTGCTCGAGCCGGGCGACACCGTGCTGGGCATGCGCCTCGACCAGGGCGGCCACCTGACCCACGGCTCCCCGGCCAACTGGAGCGGGCAGCTCTACCGGTTCGTGTCCTACGGAGTCACCGAAAGCGACGAGCGCCTCGCCTACGACCAGATCGCCGAGCTGGCCGCCGCCGAGCGGCCCAAGCTCATCGTGGCCGGGGCGACCGCCTACCCCCGGATCATCGACCCCAAGCCGTTCCGGCGCATCGCCGACGACGTGGGCGCGCTCTTCATGTTCGACGCCGCCCACGTGGCCGGCCTGGTCGCCGGGGGCGCCCACCCCAACCCGGTGCCCCATGCCGACATCGTCACCTTCACCACCCACAAGACCCTGCGGGGCCCGAGGGGCGGGGCGATCCTGTGCCGCGAGGCGCTGGCCGCCGACATCGACCGGGCCGTCTTCCCCGGCTTGCAGGGCGGCCCCCTGGAGCATGTGATCGCCGCCAAGGCGGTCGCCTTCCGCGAGGCGTCGACCCCCGCCTTCGCCGCCTACGCCGCCCAGGTGGTGGCCAACGCCCAGGCCTTCGCCGCCGCCCTGGCCTCCGAGGGCTTCCGGCTGGTGTCGGGGGGGACAGACAACCACCTGCTGCTGGTCGATCTGCGCACCTTCGCCGCCAAGCTCACCGGCAAGGCGGCCCAGGAGGCCCTCGACGCCGCCGGCATCACCTGCAACCGCAACCAGATCCCCGGCGACCCCCGCTCCCCCTTCGTTACCAGCGGCCTGCGGCTCGGAAC
>DASRBO010000128.1:0-2099 GCA_035653595.1 Acidimicrobiales bacterium
TCAGGAACGGATGGGCGGGCGCCCTCGGCGGCGACGTGGTCGAGCTGACCCCGGCCGAGGTCCGGGGCATCCTGCCCCAGGGCGGGACCATCCTCGGCACCTCCCGCACCAACCCGCTGCGGCAGCCGGACGGCATCGACCGGGTCATCGCCACCCTGCGCAGCCTGGGGGTGGAGGGGCTGATCGCGATCGGTGGCGACGACACCCTGTCGGTGGCGCGGGTGCTGGCCGACCGGGGCTTCCAGGCCGTGGGGGTCCCCAAGACCATCGACAACGACCTCTCGGCCACCGAGTTCTGCATCGGTTTCGACACCGCCGTGGGCATCGTGGCCGAGGCCCTGGACCGTCTCCACACCACCGCCTCGGCGCACCACCGGGTGATGGTGGTCGAGGTCATGGGCCGCGACACCGGCTGGGTGGCGACCCTGGGCGGCCTCGCCGGTGGCGCCGACCTGGTGCTGATCCCCGAGCAGGAGGTGGGCCTGGCCGAGGTGGTCCGCCATCTGCACCGCCGACGCGGCGAGGGCCGGGACTTCAGCATCATCGTGGTCGCCGAGGGCGTGGAGATCCCCGGCCTAGACCTGGCCGGGGACGCGACCACCGACGCCTTCGGCCACGTGCAGCTGGCCCGGCGCGGGGTGGGGGACGCCCTCAGCCGCTACATCGAGCGCGAGACCGGCTTCGAGACCAGGGTGACGGTGCTCGGCCACCTGCAGCGGGGCGGGAGCCCCTCGGCCCTGGACCGGATCTGGGCGACCCGGCTGGGGGTGGCGGCGACCGACCTGCTGGTCCGGGGCGAGAGCGGCGTGGCGCCGGTGCGACGGAACGGCGAGGTGGAGGTGGTCCGCCTCTGCGAGCTGGTGGCCGAGACCCGGCGCGTCCCCCCCGACCTCTACGAGCTGACCCGGATCTTCGAGTGAGCCGGAGGGGGGCCGCCCGGACGGCGTGACCGCCGGGCGGCGGGATGGGGCTCGCCGGTCGACGCCGGCACGCGGCGGTCGCGCGCCGTGTGGCCACGGCGCCTCGGGCCCTGTCTCTGGGCCGAGCGCCGACGGAGCGCGTCGCCGCCCCCTTCGCCGGTGGCCCGGTCATCGGTCGAGGGTGTCCGGACGAGGGTCGGCTGATGCAGGTGATGCTCGTAATCCGATGTCGTGCGCACCCCCTTCGCCATCGACGACAAGCTGCTCCTGGCAGCGAAGGCCGCCGCGCGGCGGGACCCTACGCTGGGCCGGCTGATCGAGGAGGCCCTCCGCCGTGAGCTCGCCGAGTCCCCTCGGGCTCGTGCTCCCGAGGTGCCCGTGTTCCGGGGCGGGTACCGGCCCGCGGCCGGGCCTCGACCTGCGCTCGAACCGTGCCCTGGGCGAGTTCCGCGATCCGGTCCACCCCACCGACGCAGGATGAGGCCGCTGGGCGTGGACGCGGCCTCCCGGCCCACGGCGAGGGCACCCCGACCATCCCGTGGCGCGCAGGTGGCTGGATGTCCTGCTGGCCAGCGGCGGGCAGCTCGCCGTGCCGTCGGGGGTGTGGTGGTCCTTTCTCCGTCTCTCGGCCCATCCCCGAGGGTGCTTCGTCCCCACCCCTCTGGATGAGGCCTTCGCCTTCGTGGCCGCGGTGCGGACACGGCCCGGTCGCGTCCCCGTCGAAGCCGGAGAGCACCACCTCGACGGCCTGCGCGACGTTTGCCGAGGGGGGAGGTCACGGCCGATCTCATACCCGACGCGGTGCTGGCGGCGCTGGCCGTGGAGTACGGGGCCGAGGTGGTGAGCTTCGACCGCGACCTCGCGCGATTCCCGGGGCTGCGCTGGGTCAGACCGGGACCGTAGGTGCGGGCCGGGATGGCGGGCGGGGAGGGGCGGGAACGCGGCGCCCGGTCGCGCCGCACGTCCCCCACCCGGACCCGTTCGGCACCGCCGCCACTTCCGGGCGACCCTGACCACGGCCTTCCGAGCCGGGCCACCCGCCTGCGGGCGTCGGGGGATCGCCGAGCCCGACCTCGACGCCTGCCTGAGCATCGTCCGCGGCCTGCCCGAGTTCTTCACTGCTGAGGCCGTGGAGGCCATCCGTGACGACCTTGGGCGGCATGGGGGCTGGGTGGCCGA
>DASRBO010000129.1:0-13043 GCA_035653595.1 Acidimicrobiales bacterium
GCTACGCCGTCAGCTGCTCGATCCGCCGGCGGTCGAGAAGGTCACCACCACCAGGAAGAAGCGCGTCGTCACAGCCGCCGCGTAGCATCAGTTCAAGGAACCTGCGTCAGTCCGAATTTCCACCGAAGCTGGGACGCCACCGGGGTGCCTTCGACTTCGTGATGGCCAATCCTCCCTTCAACGTCAACGGCGTGAACAAGGCCAAGCTCGAAGGCGACAAGCGATTCCCGTTCGGGATACCCCGGCCGGACAACGCCAACTACCTGTGGATCCAGCTGTTCTACTCCTCGCTGCGAGAGGGCGGGCGGGCCGGGTTCGTGATGGCCAACTCCGCCGGCGATGCCTCTCACTCCGAGCGCGAGATCCGCAGGCAGCTCGTCGAGTCGAAGTGCGTCGACGTCATGGTCGCGGTCGGGACCAACTTCTTCTACACGGTCACCCTGCCGGTCACCCTGTGGTTCCTCGACCGCGGGAAGGTCGGATCCGATCGAGAGGACAAGATTCTCTTTCTCGACGCCAGGCACCTATACCGCCAGATCGACCGCGCCCACCGGGACTTCCTCCCCGAGCAGATCGAGCTGCTGGCCAACATCGTGCGGCTCTACCGAGGGGAACCGGTGGAGACCGTCGATGGCAGTGAGCGGCTGCTCAAGGAGCGCTTCCCGGATGGCCAGTACGTTGACGTCCCCGGCCTTTGCAAGGTCGCGACCCTCGATGAGATCCTGACGCAGGGGTGGAGCCTCAATCCCGGGCGCTACACCGGAACAGCCCTTGTTGACGGTGACGACGGCGAGTTCCCCGAAAGGCTGGCTCAGCTGTACGACGAGTTCACCCGCCTGTCGAACGAGGCGGACGTTCTTCGAGGGGTGATTGATGTCTCGATACAAAGGATCCTCGAGACGTGACCACCTGGCGGGATGTGACCCTGGGCGAGATAGCTGCACCGGATCCTCATGCGCTTGCTACCGGACCGTTTGGTTCCGCGATCAGCTCTAGACACTTCGTGGAAGCCGGCGTACCGGTTATCCGAGGCTCGAACCTCAGTCTTGACGTAGGCAATCGCCTGGCTGACACACAACTGGCGTTTCTGTCTCAGGAGAAGGCGTTGTCCTTCAAACGAAGCATTGCTCGTCGTGGAGACCTGGTCTTCACTTGCTGGGGAACCATCGGTCAGGTCGGCTTGGTGGACGATCGAGCGGCCTTCGACGAGTACGTGGTGTCAAACAAGCAGATGAAGCTAACCCCGGACCGCGACCAGGTCGACAGCTTGTACCTTTACTACCTGTTGTCGAGCCCTGCGATGGTTGAGGCTGTGCAGCAACAGGCGATCGGGGCGGCTGTGCCGGGATTCAATCTCGGACAGCTTCGCCAGATTCGTATCCGCCTGCCCGACCTTGCGTTCCAGCGCAACGCCGCATCTGTCCTCGGAAGGTTCGATGATCTAATCGAGAACAGCCGGCGGCGCATCCAACTCCTCGAGGAGATGGTCAAGGCCATCTACCGGGAATGGTTTGTCAGTTTCGGGTACCCCGGTTCTGAGGGGGTCGAGGTGATCCATTCCAGCGTAGGCGCTATGCCTGCCACCTGGGGGATCACCAGGCTGTCGGAGCACGTGCGACTCCGTCGGGACAACGTCCGTCCAGACAGCTCCCCGAGCGAGTCCTTCTTCCACTATTCGATCCCTGCTTTTGACGACCGTCGGCTGCCGGTCTGTGAGCCGGGTGACGCTATACGGAGCGGGAAGTATCTGCTCGATGGTGAATGTGTGCTGCTTTCGAAGCTGAATCCCAGGTTCCCGCGCGTATGGCGGGTCACACCGCCAGAGACTGGTCCGAGGGCGGTCTGCTCAACCGAGTTTCTCGTCCTCGACTGCGGCCTCGACTGGCCTGTCCCATTCGTCTACGCGGTACTTACCTCCCCCGAATTTGGTTCACGGTTGAGTGAGCTTGCTGGGGGGACCTCCACGAGTCATCAGCGAGCAAAGCCCGCCGACGTGATGGCGTTAGCCCTGCCTGAGCCCCCCCGGGCTCTCGTGCAGAGATTCGCTGAAGTCGCGGGGCCCATGCTCTCTGTGGCCGACAACCTCGTGCTACAGATCGACCAGCTCTCCCAACTACGCGATTTACTGCTACCGAAGCTCGTAAGCGGACAAATTGACGTGTCGGGCCTAGCCCTCGACGCTGCCCTCGAGGCGACCGGGTGAGCCCATCGCCATATTCGGAGTCAGCCCTCGTCGAGCGACCGGCCCTGGAACTGCTACGAGAGCTGGACTGGGAGGTGGCCGACGCCTATCACGAGACCTTCGGACCGGCGGGCACCCTCGGGCGAGAGTCGATGCACGAGGCCTTCTTGGTGCATCGGCTGCGGAATGCCTTGCGGTGGCTCAACCCGCAGGTACCAGACGAGGTTCGTGAGGAGGCGCTGACCGAACTGGTGAAGGGCCGCTCGGCCATGGACCGGGTTCGTGCCAACCGGGAGGTCTACGACCTGATCCGGGACGGTTACCGCGCCGTGTGGCAGGACGAGCGGGGGGAGCCGCAGTACGCCACGATTCGCTTCGTCGACTTCCAGGATTCAACCAAGAACGACTGGCTGGCGGCCTCCCAGGTGTGGTTCGCCGGGGAGCTACACCGCCGACGGGCAGACGTAGTCCTGTTCGTCAACGGCATCCCGCTGGTCATGGCGGAGTTCAAGGAGATCAACCGGCCGGTCAAAGCCGCCTACGACGAGAACCTGACCGACTACCGGGACACGATCCCGCACCTGTTCTGGTTCAACGCCTTCGTGATCCTGTCCAACGGCTCGGAGGCCAAGGTCGGGTCGACGTACGCACCCTGGGACTTCTTTGGGGACTGGAAGCTGGTCGACGAGACCGGAGGACGGGGTGTCGTAGCCCTGGAGACAGCGATCCGGGGCACTTGCCGCCACGATCGGCTGCTGGACCTGGTCGAGAACTTCGTCGCCTACATCGAGCGCGCGGGCGGGCTGATCAAGGCGGTGGCGCGTAATCATCAGTTGCTCGGGGTGAACGCCGCCATCGAGAACCTGTTCCGAATTCGCTCCGAGGGTGACAAGCGGCTCGGCGTGTTCTGGCACACCCAGGGCTCAGGCAAGAGCCTGTCCATGCTGTGGTTCACCCAGAAGGTTCTCCGCCGGGTGGCCGGCTCCTGGACCTTTGTGATGGTGACCGACCGTGCCGAGCTGGACGACCAGCTTCACGGTGAGTTCGCCGACGCCGGGGTGATCTCTCGGGAGGCTCGGGTGCACGCCGAGACCTCGGACCACCTGCGGGAGTTGCTCCAGGCGGACCACCGGTACGTGTTCACCTTGATCCACAAATTCCGGCTCAAGACGGGCGAGACGACTATGCCCGTGTTGTCCGAGCGGGATGACGTGATCGTGATCACCGACGAGGCGCACCGGAGTCAGTACGACACGCTGGCGTTGAACATGCGGCGAGCGCTGCCGAACGCGGCCTTCATGGGCTTCACCGGGACGCCGCTCGTGGCGGGGGAGGAGCTGACCCGACGGGAGTTCGGCGACTACGTGAGCATCTACAACTTCCGGGACGCAATCCAGGATGGAGCGACCGTCCCGCTCTTCTACGAGAACCGCATTCCCGAGCTCCAGATCGTCAACGAAGAGTTCGCCGAGGAGCTGACGGCGCTACTCGAAAAGGCGGAACTGGACGAGGAGGCCGAGGGCCGCCTGGCGCGTCGCTTCGGACGCGAGTATGCGCTGATCACTCGGCCGGAGCGGCTGCGGACCGTCGCCCGAGACCTGGTCAGGCATTTCGTAGGCCGGGGCTTTTCCGGGAAGGCGATGTACGTCGGCATCGACAAGGCGGCCGCCGTGCAGATGTACGACCTCGTTCGGGATGCCTGGGCTGAACATATGGCCGAGCTTCGAGCCGAGCACGACGCCCTGCCGGAGCTGGAGCGACCGTGGCTGGCCAGCCGCATCGAGCTCATGGAAACCACGGACATGGCGGTGGTGGTGAGCCAGTCGCAGAACGAGATCGGCGAGCTCGAACGCCACGGGCTTGACATCCGGCCGCACCGGGCACGGATGAACTCCGAGCCACTCGACGAGTACTTCAAGGACCCCGCCCATCCATTGAGCCTGGTCTTCGTGGTTGCCATGTGGATGACCGGGTTCGACGCCCCGAGCTGTTCGACCATCTATCTCGACCGGCCCATGCGTAACCACACTCTTATGCAGACGATCGCCCGCGCCAACCGAGTATTCCCCGAGAAGGAGAACGGGCTGATCGTCGACTACATCGGGGTTTTCCGGGACCTCGAGCGTGCTCTGGCGATCTATGGCGCCGCCACTTCGGAAGCCGGAGTCGACTCTCCCATCCAGGACAAGACGGAGTTGGTGACGGCGCTGGGGCGGGCCGTAGAGGAGGTAGTCGACCTGTGCGCCCGCTACGACGTCGATCTCGCCGACCTCCAGCAGGCGTCCGGCTTCGCCTTCATCGCCCTCCGGGACGCGGCGGTCGAGACCTTCCTCGCCGACGAGGAGTTGCGCCTCACCTTCGTCACGGCCGCCCGCAAGGCCCGCAAGCTGTTCAAGGCCATCCTGCCCGACCCCGCCGCCGCCACCCACCAACCGACGGTGGCGGTCGTCCGGGTCCTGGCGGAGAAGATCGAGGACGCGGGACGGCACGAGACGACCGACATCAGCCGGGTTGCCGACGCCGTCGACGCACTGCTCGACAGGTCCGTGGGGGCCGAGGAATACCTGATCCGGGCGGCGGCCGAAGGGGTCGATCCGGACCCCCTCATCGATTTGTCGCAGATCGACTTCGACGCTCTCGCTGCCCGATTCGCCGGCAGGAAAAGGTCCGAGACCGACCGCCTCGCCGCCCTCTTGCGGGATCATGCGGTTGGAGCAGCCCGCCGGAACCCGACCCGCTTCGACCTGGTCGAGCGGATCGAAGAACTCATCGCCGAATACAACGCGGGCAGCCTCAACATCGATGAATACCTGCGCCGGCTCATCGCTCTTTCCCGTGACCTGAGCGCCGAGGAGCAGCGCGCCGTCGTCGAAGACATGAGTGAGGCCGAGCTGGCCATCTTCGACCTGCTGACCAAACCCGATCCCGTGCTCGACGACGCCGAGCGGGAGATTGTGAAGGCCAGCGCCAAAGATCTCTTGTCCCACCTGCACGACAAGCTCGTACTGGACTGGCGGAAGAAGGCAGCAACCGTCGCTTCGGTCCGCACCGAGATACGCGACGTGCTCGACGGCAGCCTGCCCGCCGACCCATACCCGCCCGCCCTTTTCGACACCAAGGTGCAGGCCGTCTTCGACCACATCCTGACCGCCTACGGCGACGACCAGACCAGCGTGTACGACCCGCCAACGGACCCTTCGGCTGGGGCGGCCTCGACGGCGGTGATGACCGCGCCGGTCGATTTAGCCGCTGTAGCCGACCAGGTCGTAGACCGGATACGGGTCGACTCCGAGTTCGCCGCTCTCGTCGCCGCTCAGCTCGGCCTTCCCGGGGGCGCCGCACTGCGGACCATCGACGAGCTGATCGACAACGACGAAGACGTCGTAGTCGAGTTCAAGTCCACTGCCCGCTGGGACCTCAGGACGAAGGAGCCCAGCAAGGCTATAGAGGACGCGATCGTGAAGACCGTCGCCGGCTTCCTCAACACGGACGGCGGCACGTTACTTATTGGGATCGGACCGGATCGGGAGGTTGTTGGGCTCGATTACGACTACCAGCGGGTCAAGCCGCCGAACGGCGACGGGTTCGTGAACTGGCTCACCACCCACCTCACGGGAGCGCTCGGGCACTCTGCCGTTATGCGAACGAGGGCGAGGATCGCCATCCGCGAAGGACGGGACCTCTGCCGCCTCGACGTCGCACCGTCGGCCCGGCCAGTTTGGGCCAAGACCAGTAAGGAGGACCAGGTCTTCTTCGTCCGGATGAACAACACCACCCGCGCACTGCCAGAAGAGGAGATCCGGCTTTACGTGGCGGACCGCTGGCCAGCGTTCAACGGGACTTCGGAGTCTTCGGCTCTGAGCGCCGGGCCCGACTGATCGCTACAGGTCAGGGCAGCCCCGCCTTGTCCAGAACGGTGATGAGGGTCGGGCGCCGGCGGTGGGTCTCCCGTAGCTGCTGCAGGTGGTCGCCGAATGCCTGTTCTCGATTCGACGCTTTGGCGGCACGTGCCGCCTTCTTGAGGATCGCGGCAGCCCTGGTGTAGGCGGCCCGTCCGGTGGTCTCCAGCTCGGAATCGACCAGCCGGAGGTACACGTCGAGGGCGTCGCCGGGCGTGGTGGCCTCGCCAGCTTCGGCCAGCCTCATCCAGCGATGATGGCCGGGATCCCACTCCGCATGGTCGACGGTCACCTGCCAGGCGGCTTCGGTCTCGCCATCGGAGAGGAGCACGTCGATCAGCCCACCGAGATCATTGTCGGCCAGGATTGCCCTCGCGGCCGGGCGTTCGGACTCCCAGGCCCCCGCAGCCTCGGATGCCTGTCGAAGCAGTCCGTAGCTGCTTGACGACGGCATCCGGCTGTGTTGGTCGCGCCGGAGCCGCAGCAACTCCTGATGCTCGCCTCGGCGCGAGTAGACCCCCGCCGCCAGGTCGTACAGCTGCGCGACCTGCCAGCCGCTGGTGGCGGCGATACCCCGCAGCGCCCACTGCAGCACGTCGTCATCCCGTCCGAGCTCCTCCATGGCCTCGGCCACCCGGATGAACTGATGCGGGCGAGACAAGTCGCCGCCCAGCAGGTGGACGATCCCGTCGACGTCGCCGTCCAGGACCGCCAGCCGCTCCTCGGCGTATTTGGCGGAGAAGGAATCATCGCCCGCTTCTCGACGGTGGCGAACTTCGCGCCGATAGGCCGCGATGCCAATTTCTCCCAGGGCTTTGGCATACCTGACTGGGTCGGCCTCGAAGAAGTCCTGGTCCTCGAACCGGAACCGGATCATCCAGCGCGCCAGCTTGATCGGATCGGCGACGCCGGCGTCACAGGCCTCCCCGTGAAGCTCCAGCAACTCTCGGGCCACGTCGCCGATCAAGCCGTCTGAGTCGTCGGCCTTGAGGATCACCTTGACGACATGTCCGAGGGCACGTTCGATCAGCGCCACCAGCTCCGCCGAGGGGGAGGATTTGACTGCGTCGCGAATCGCTTCGACGACCGGTCGCGCCTCGGCGGACCACCGGCGGCTCTCGTAGTAGCCGAGGAACCGGCTGGTGCGGAGTCCCCGGTCGACCTCGAGGCGCAGCTGCGCGACGTCACCGGATCCACGGCTCGCGGCCAGCCGGACGGCCCGGGCGACGTCCTCGTGACGCTCGGCGGCCTCGGACACAATCCTCCGGAGGGCGGACACGTCCAGGGATGCCAGGACCTCGTCGACGTCCGGCTGCGCCGAGCGTCTGGGCCGCGGGCTCACCTGGCCACCGCCTCGTAGATCATGCACTCCGACCGTAGCGGCCGCCCAGGGGCGGTTCGGGAGGACCTTGGTCTACGTCGGACTGGACGAGTCGCCGATCACGAGCTCCAGGTCCGTGTAGATGCATTCCAGGCCGTAGAGGTTTCTCAGCGCGCCCCAGGCGGCGTCGGCGGCCCACTCTGGGTCGTCGTATGCCTCATGGTCCTCCTCGACGTCAACGATCAGGCGAAAGGTGTAGGTGCGCCTCACCTGACCATGATTGCTCGCAGGGGCCGGCTCCGTTTCCCTGGCTACGCCAGCGCCAGCTCGGTCCGGAAAACCGGCGTGGGCGTCGAGTTCGCATCGGACCTCCGACACGACGTTGACTACACGCCAACGTTGGCTGAGCCTGGGCGACGATGACCCGCTCGCCGGGTTCGTAGCGCACCCGGATCCCCAGCTCGGCGTACAGCTCGGCCTTGTCGGCCGGATCGGCGTTGCGGAGCGCGCCGGCCAGGTCCTTGAGGCTGAGGAGCATCGCCTTCAGCTCGGCCTTGGTCAGGGCCGGGGCCGGTGGCGCCTCATCGAGTTGGGCGGCGGCCTCCTCCCGCTGCCGACGCACGTCGGCTATCCATCGGGCCACGATGGCCGGGTCGGCGCCGGCGTCGAGGGCTGCCCGGTACTTGGCCAGCCGGTCGTCGCAGTCGGCGATCCTGCGCCGGGCCGCTTCCACGACCGCCATTCTTGCGTCGTCCGAGCCGTCGGCGGAGGCCAGGGCCGCGCAGGTGGCGTCGAGGTTGGCCGGGTCGAACAGGTCGAGGATCCACGCGTCGAGCCGGGGGACGATGGCGGACTCCTTCACGTACACGGCCTTCGGGTGGTCGAGGCCGCGCGCCCGGGCGTACTCATTGGCGTAGGTGCAGCGGTAGTGGGCGGCGCCGTGGTTCCACGATCCCTGCATGCGCCGGTTGCAGAGCCCGCAGGTGACCAGACCGCTCAGGACGTACCGGCGGGCCCTGGTCCGGCGCTTGGGCTCGGTCTTCAGGTGGGCGTGGGTGGCGAGCCTCCCCTGGACCATCTCGAACTGGGTCGGGGTGATCAGCGGCTCGTGCACGAGCTCGATCGACCAGACCCACATGGTCGGGTCGTTCCATCGCATGCGGGTCTCGTGTCCCAGGGCCACGTCGTCGATGTCGATCAGGACCTCGTCGCGCCGCTGCTTGTTCCACACTTGCCGGCCCGTGTAGCGCGGGTTCGTGAGGATGGCCCGGATGGCGGCCTTGGACCACGCCCCGCCGGCGTGGAGGCGGTGCCGGTTGCGGGCCGGGTCGTGGGCGCTGGGGGAGGGGATGTCCTCGCGCGTGAGGCGCTCGGCGATGGTGAGAAGGCCCCGCCCGGCCAAGTACTCGGTGAAGATCCGCTCGACGACCGGGGCGGCCGTTGGGTCGACCTCCAGGCGGCGGAGGCGTTGGCCGTGGGATGCCTTGCCGGGGTTGGGGTGGGGTCCGGCGTCGGCCAGGCGGTAGCCGTAGGGTGGACGGCCGCCGAGGTAGCGGCCCTCCGTCTGCGCCTGGGCGGCCATGGCGGAGCGGACCCGGATTTTGATCCGGTTGCGCTCACCCTTCGACATGCCGCCGTAGAGGCTCATCACCAGCTCGTGGGCGTCGGAGCCGGGTCGATCGCTCCTCCGACCTCGGGCACCCAGAGGCCGACCCCGAAGTGGACGAAGACCGGGAAGGTGTTGCCGAACTGGGTCCCGTAAAAGGCCCGGGCCGGCTCTCCGACGACCACGGCCTCGAAGCCCCGGGCGGGATCCGCCAGGGCCGCCAGGAGGCGGGCGGCCTCGGGCCGGCGCTTCCAGGGCAGGGACCGGCTCTGGCCGACGTCGAAGTACTCGGCCACGATCTCCCCGCCGGCGGGGTCGATGAGGGTTCGGGAGCGGGCCAGCTGCCAGCCGCGGGAGGACTCGGGGTCCTGGTGGTCCTCGGTCGAGACCCGCCCGTAGAAGGCGAAGCGCTTCATGACGCCCTCCTTGTTTGACCCTCCGCCCGGGTGGCGGCCGGCGGGTCTGTTCTACCGCTCGCGGCGCGGGCCGGCGCGGAGGGGTGCCCGGGGTCGACGCTGGGTCCCGTCGCGGCGCTCGGGTCGGCCGCCGCCCGGCGCAGCAGACTGAGCAGGGCGCGGGCGGCGCCGGGGGTGAGCTGAGGGGGCTCGGCCGGCGTCCTGACGGTGACGGCGATCCGCTGTGTCCGGCGCTGGTGTGCGGACATGCGGCCATGGTCGAGCCGCCGCCTTACCTGGACCCCAACCGAACCGAGGTGCGCTCATTTACTCGGCGCCCTCTGTGCCACCCCCTTAGCCCCCTGGCGCCTGGTCGACCCCTACCGCACGAGCGGTCCGTATGAGCGGGCACCCTTGCACCCTGGTGCCGGCTGCCGTAACGTTACGAATGGTGCCCCGAAAGCGCATCTACGGTTCCAACGCCGAGCGGCAGGCCGCCTACCGGGTCCGGACTGCCGAGAAGGTGCGGGCTCTGGCCGGCAATGGGGCGCTCCAGCAGATCAAGACCCTCGAAGCGGAGCTGGCCAATGCGGAGCGCCGTGCCAGCCAGGCCGAGGCAAAGGCGGAGGAAGCCCGCCGCGCCCTTCGGATGGTCCGACCCCGGCCGGCGGGACCGACCTTGGCGGCCGCTCTGCGTGATGAGGTGGAGTCCCTGCGCCGACGGGTGGTCGTTCTCGAGATGCTGGTCGAGGGTCTGGAAGGAGAGCTGACAAGGGCGCGGCAGGAGCTGGAGGTGGCACGTCGACCGCCCTCTGGCCAGCCGAACAGGGCTGAGCGCCGTGCAGAGGCCAAACGAACCCGGCAGGGTCGCTGAGCGGGCGGACATGGTGAAGGGCGGTCGTTCTTAGCTTAGTCCTGCCGGCTTACCGAAACCCTTACTGCCTCCTGTGCCCCCGGGCCTGGTAAGACTCGATGGCGGGCTGCGGCCGTTCTTTGCCATGCCACCCGCAGGTGGCCGCCCACGAACCCTGCGTTGCATCACGGCCAGTCGGGACCTGGCCGACGAACACGACGCTGTCAGGCTTCGGGTGAGCGCTCCGGGCACCGCAGCTATCCGGCGTTCTGTGGCGCTCGGACGGCCTCGTGCCGCCGCGATTCGGGGATGCCGATCCGAGCTGTAGCACTGGGTGCTACACTGTGGTCATGGCCCGCGAGATCACCCAGCGAGAGCTCCGAAACGGCAGTGGCGAGATCATGAGACAACTCGACAACGGCGAGTCCTTCGTCGTCACCAGGAACGGCGTGCCCGTTGGCGAGCTGTCCCCTCTGCGACGCCATCGATTTGTGAGCGCGCAATCGGCGGTGGCCGCCTTCCGGGGTGCACCTCCGGTTGACTTTGACCGTCTACGGGCGGACCTGGACAAGGCGGCCCGTCAGGACCCAACACCTCGTGGCTGACAGGGCTCCGCATCAGCGGGGTCTGGTTGACACCTCGGTGGTGATCGACTTGGAACACATCGCTCCCGAAGTGCTCCCCATTGAGCTCGCCATCAGTGCGCTGACCATGGCCGAACTGGCGGCGGGTCCTCATGCCACACCCGACCCGGACGAGCGAGCCCGTCGGCAGGACCGGCTCCAGAGGGCCGAAGCGACCTTTGATCCGTTGCCCTTCGATGGGAATGCTGCCCGCGCATACGGGAGGGTCTATGCCGCCGTCATGGCCGCCGGACGCAAGGCCAGAGGCGCTCGCGCCGTTGACCTCCTGATTGCGGCGACGTGCCTGGCCTCCGAACTGCCCCTATACACCAGGAACCCGGGCGACTTTGTGGGCCTCGATGAACTCCTCACGGTCGTTACCGTCTGACACCGAGCCGGCGATAGGTGGCGGTCGAGCAACGTGTTGACCGACGTATGTGACTCGGTTATGGGCGCGGTGTCGTCACGAGCGCAGAGCGATGATTACGGCCGGGGCCGGTCGCGGCCGTAACCGGAGCCGGGCTTCCGATTGCGGCGTGCCTTTTTTTTGTTTTCAGGGCCGCCCACGTCGGACCGAGGTGACCACGAGGGCCCAGTTGCCCAGGAACACCACCGCCGTGGTGACCCCTATGAGGGCTACCGGCAGGAGGGATCGATCGCCGTCGTAGTCGGCTCGAGCCATCGCCAGCTCGGGATGGGCCCTGCTGTAGACGATGGTGATACCGGGGCGGTAGTAGCTCTGGTCTTGGCCGACACTTCGAAGATCGGCCGTGACGAGCTGGCCCTGGACACGGAACGTGGCGCGGGCCTGGTCGTAGCACCGGCTACATAGCCCTTGCCATGCGACAACGTCCTGGGTGACCGAGGTAGCCGTGTAACCCAGACTTCGTACCGCCAAGGCAGGTCCTCCGGCGCCGATCACGCTGATTACCCAGACCACGAACAACAAGGTCCCGAGGGCTACCCGTCCGCGTGGGGGAGACTTCGGCCGACCGAAAACTGCGACGCCTTCGACGTCTGGGGGCCGCAACTGGAGCCTCTTGTACACGCCCCAGCCGAACAGGACCGACCCCACGATGACGAGCCCAACGATGAGAGTCCACCACACGGCATCGTTCAGGAATCCGGGCGAGACGAAGCCCTCGAAGAACACCAAGTAGGACAGACCTACCGCTAGCCCGCCGGTGACGAGAAGCCATCGTGTCGCTGCACGCTCGCGACCCGAACTCGCTCGCCCGGCCCATCCCTTCTCCCCTCGTTCGGCGCTACTTGTCATTGAAGTCGTTGGAGGAGGCGGTAATCTGTGTCACCCGCACCCAGCTGATCTGGGCTCACCTCGAAGGGGCAGAGGCTCTCGATGGTCACCAGTCGTCGCGCATAGGAACTGGCCACCTCGGTTTCCTAGCGCCCAGAGCCGCCGGACAGACGGCTTACCAGACTCCGAGTCGCCCCAGTTTCCCCCATACCGCCACAGTAGACATATGCCACCCTGGATGCAGGGGTTGTCCCACACACGTGGCGTGGGAGCGTCAGCGGGGTCCCCTCAGCGCGGGTAGCCCGATAAGTCGGTGAGGACGTCCAGATGGACCGAGGGCATCTGCGCCCCGAGGTGCCGTTATCTCGAGGGCTCCCGAGGATGAGGCCTCTGAGCAGCAGCTCTGCCTTGTGGACATGTCATCGATGAGACCGTCAGTGCCGGACTCGATCCTCGCCGAGGCGACGAGCGAGCTGGTCCCGGAGCATGGCGTTCTCGGCGCGCAGCTGCCCGATGGTCTCCCGGGCATCGTCGAGCCGTTGGCGTAGGGACTCCGGCGTGGCCCGCTGGGAAGCTGGGACCACGCGTGCGCCCTGACGCCCACGAAGGCGGGTGATCGCCTCCCGGAGATCGGGCTGGCTGTAGAGCCAGCCCCGTGACACCCCGGCTGCGGCAGCCACGGCGCTGAAGCTGAAGGCGGCGCTGTCACGATCGAGTGACTCGATGGCGGCGCGGGCCCGGGCGAGGGCACGCTCGTGGCGGGCCGCGGCGGCACGCACGAGATGGTGGCTGTTGTCGGCACGGGTCACTCCCCGCCGTCCTGGATGGCCACCAACGCAGGGATGATCCGCTCCAGGCTGTCCTGGACCCGCCGGAGGTTGTCAGCGAGGCGGAACTGGCCGTCGGCCT
>DASRBO010000130.1:0-110921 GCA_035653595.1 Acidimicrobiales bacterium
CCATTTGGTGGATGGTGGAGGCGCTAGCTCCCTGCGACAGGGGTGGCCGGAATCGGCCGGAACGGGTGGCCGGTTTCCTCCGGAATGGGTGGCCGGTTTCCGCCGGAATCAGTGGCCGATTTCAGCCGGACTCTCCACCAGCTCCTCGCCCGTGCGGGGTTCTGTGGTGTCGCCGACCTCCGGACCGGGCTGACCTGCGCCCTTCCCGCCCGCCACCCCGGACCCTGCGGACTAGTCCCAAGAGAGGAGGCCCGCCGGCGGGTTGGGGTCGATCCGAGGTGACGGCCAGCGACGACCGCCGGTCGTTGCCACCTCGACACCAGCGGTAGGGCCCGCCCGAGGCGATTTGGCTGCGGCACGGCCCGTGAGGTCGAGGTGGCGGCGGCGCACGGGTGGAGCAGAGCGGGCACCGAGCGGGCACCGAGTGGGCACCGAGTGAACTGACCCGCCCCGACGGACATGGCCGGAAGGGCCAACAGCGCCCTGAGCGCGACCACCCAGGAGGTCCACACCCAGGTCGAACAATCTCCCGCAGCGAACGGCTCGGCTGGGGGTAACGCCGAGCGGGCCGGGGGCCGTTTGAGCCTGGAGCCGGATCTGTTCCCCTATGCCCACATCGACCTGTTCGGCCCGGGACAGCGACCCTGGTCTGCTCGGCCCGGCACCGCTGTGCCCAGAGAGGACCAGCCTCGGAGTGTCCCTCGCCCGGTCGTCGGCCGGACCGCCCGCCTGGTAGGCCTCGGCAGCGCCGCGGCAGCGGCAGCTGGAGCGGCTTCCCCTCGACATCTCAGCGACCGGACGAGATCATGGCGTGGCACGGAAGGGCCCTCGCCGGCGCATGACGTGGGGCGCGGGCTCAACGAGATCCTCACGGTCCCGAGCCCTTGACAGCACGGTGTGCGGCACGGACACTCGTAGCGCTGCTGTCAGCGAAGGAGACGCCAATGCATTACGTCGTCCTGGGGGAGCACTCAGCCGAGGTGTGTCCCACCAGCAACGCCACGACCAAGGCGCTGCTGCTGGACATGGCTCCCCAGATCCCGAAGATCGCCGAGCAGAACAACGTCAAGATCGTTGCCGGACCCTTCGTCAACCGCGAGCACCTCACCGTCGTCGTCGTGGAGGCCGAGCGGGGCGAGGACCTCGACGCCTTCCTGGTGCAGACCCGCCTCCACCAGTGGAACCGTCTGCGGGTCCTGCCGTCGCAACGGCTGCAGGACGGTATGCAGGACGTCGCCGAGGGCGTCACGCTGTTCTGACGGTCAGCGCCAACGGGTCTTGGCCCGCAGGGTGCTCGACAACTTCAAGCCGGTGGTGGTGTGCGGGATGGTGGAGGCCACCACCAAGCACGAGGACATCAAGGCCAGGGCAGCCCGGGTGCCTCGCCGCCCTGGCGGCGGAGACCTCGACGCCACCGCCACCCCCGGCGTAGGTGCTGGCTGCCCTTAGCCCACAGTGGTGCTGGCTTGGACGGCCGGCGACCCCCCGGGGGTGTGGGCGGCCGTCTCGAGCGAGCGGCTGATCACCGAGGCGGCCGGAGCGGGCCAACCGCGACATCCGTCCGGGGTGGCTGGCGCACCTCCCCGGCATGTCGCGACACACCGATGGAATGGAGGGATGGAGCGGGCGGCGGGGATTGAACCCGCATCATGACCTTGGAAGGGTCAGGTTCTGCCGTTGAACTACGCCCGCGGGACCCCCGGCCGGTCGCCGGGGCGGAGGCAGGCAGGTTATCCGGGTCCTCTGGCCGCCGACCGCGAAAGTTCGGTACTCTAACTTTTCTCTGGACAGGACGACCGCGCCCGCCGCCGGCGCCCCGAGGTGACCATGACGCCCCCGCAGCAACCGCCCCACTCTCCCTTCCCGCCCCGGCGACCGCCGGAACGGCGCCGACCGGTCCTCGACCTGCTCGAGCTGGACCGGCGCGGCGACACCCGCTTCCTGGCCCCCTCGCCCTCGGAGGGTTGGGGCCGCCTTTACGGCGGGCAGGTGGCCAGCCAGTCCCTGCGGGCCGCCACCCTCACCGTCGATCAGGAGAGGCTGCCCCACTCGCTGCACTCCTACTTCATCCGCCCGGGCAAGCCGGGCACGGCCCTGGAGCTCGACGTCGAGCTGACCCGCGACGGTCGCTCCTTCAGCACCCGCTCGGTCACCGCCTCCCAGGAGGGCGAGCCGATCTTCACCATGATCGCCTCGTTCCACCGCCCCGAGGACGGTGAGAACTGGCAGGAGCCGATGTCCCTGGCCGGGGTCCCCGGACCGGACGACATCACCACCGAGGGGGGGATGTTCTCCTCCGGCTGGAACGTCGGGTTCGACATGCGCCCGCTCACCACCGAGGCCTTCCGTCCGCACCCCTGCTGGGTCAAGATGGTCGAGCCGATCGAGGACGATCCGCTGCTGCACGCCTGTGCCCTGACCTACATATCCGATCGGGCGGTGGTGGGCAGCGCCCGGGCTCCGGGAGCGACGTTCCGCATGGCCGGGGCCAGCCTCGACCACTCGGTCTGGTTCCACCGCCCGGTACGGGTCGACCAGTGGCTGTACTTCTCCGTCGATCCGGTGATCAACTTCGGCGCTCGGGGCCTGGCCCGCGGCACCTTCCACGACACCGACGGCGTGCTGGTGGCGTCGATCTCCCAGGAAGCGCTGCTGCGCCCCACCGCCTGAGCGGCAATTCCCGTGCCCGGTCCGGCCGGCCGGCGGCGAGACTTCGCCGGTGATCACGGTCCGGCCCATGGCCGACGACGACGTCGCCGGAGCGGAGGAGGCCTGGCACGACGCCTTCTCCACCATGCGCGCCCACTACCACCTGCCGGTGCAGGAGCGCACCGCCCAGACGGCCGACGGCACCCGGGGCCGCATCCGTCACCTGCGGGAAACGGATCCGGCGGGCTCGTGGGTCGCCTTCGACGAGGACCGGGGCGAGGTGGTCGGGCTCTCGCAGGCCCTGGTGCGAGACGATCTCTGGGTGCTGTCGCTGCTCGGCGTGTCCCCCCGCTGCCAGGACCGGGGCACCGGCCGGGCCCTGCTAGACGCCGCCCTCTCCTACCGCCCCGACACGCCGTACGGGATGATCCTGTGCTCCCGCGATCCCCGGGCCGCCCGCCGCTACCTGACGGCCGGCTTCTCCGCCCACCCGTCCGTGACGGCCTGGGGCCCCGTCGACAGGGACCGCCTTCCGCCGAGCCCGTCGGTGCGCCCGGCCACCCTGGACGAGGCCGGCTTCATCTCCGACCTCCAGCGCCGCCTGCGGGGAGGCGCTCACGGGCCCGACCTGGCCCGGCTGATGGAGGAGGGTTGTCAATTGCTGGTGGTGCCCGAACGGGGCTACGTGGTTGCCCGCGGGGCCAAGCCCGTCTTCCTCGGGGCCGACGACGAGGCGGTGGCCACCGAACTGTTGGCCGCCGCCCTCGGCCGGGCCGGTTCCGAGCCGGTCGAGGTCAACTGGATCACCGCCCAGCAGCAGTGGGCCATGCGCACGGCGGTGGCCGCCGGCATGGAGCTGCATCCGGTGGGCCCGGTGATGATCCGGGGCCGGCCCCACCCACCGACCACGTACCTGCCAAGCGGCGCCTTCGCCTGAGGTGTCGCCGGAGGGCTCAGCCCCGCTCGAAGGCGGCGTAGGCGGCCGCCCAGGAGGCGGTGTGGGCCAGGTAGGCGCCCTCGGCTTGTGAGCCGGTGAGGCCCCAGGCCCCGTCGTAGGTCTGGTAGCAGAAGCCGGAGGCGAGGCACTTGGCCGACGCCGGCTCGATCATGCTGCCCTCGTGCCACTCGTTGTAGCTGGTGATGCTGACCACGTCCGGCACCGACCTGATCGCCCCCGCCCACATGTCGTCGTAGCGGGCCCCCCCGGAGCGGGGCACCACCGCCGCCTGCCCTGTCGCCCGCACGGCGCTGAATCCAGGCGCCACCGACGGGCTGCACAGGAGGTGCTCCATCCGCGCCAGTCCGCAGATGGCGACCAGATCCGAGCCGGACAGGTCGTAGGGGTCGTAGCTGTAGACGCCGCTGAAGCCGGCGGCCGAGGCGAAGCGTTGCACCGAGCCCGACTCGAGTCCGTCCCAGAAGCTCTCCGCCCACACCGTCATCTGGCTCATGCCTGACAACACCGGGGTCCAGTCCGAGGCGGCGAAGTCCTGGGCCCGGTAGACCCAGAAGTCGGAGATGCCGTAGGTGGTGTGCAGGTAGGCGATGTCCTGTCCGACGCTGGCCGCCGTCCGACCGTCGTACGGCTCGATCTGCACTCCGACGGCCAGCCCGTGGGCGGCGGCCCGGGCCGCCACCAGCGAAAGGCGCTGATCCTCGAACGAGCCGCTCCCCCACCACGAGCTGACCACCTCGTTGACGCCGGCGCCGGCGATGTCGGCCATCTGGGCGTCGACCACCGTCGGGTCGCCGGAGCTGTACGCACCCCGCTGCGGGTAGTAATCCGACCCGATGTCGTCCGGCGGGCTGTGGCCACCCTCGTCCCAGTGGCGCCACTGCCCGTCGTAGCTCTGGCTGGCGTACCACGGGTAGTAGAAGATGGCCACCCGGGCGGGAGGATGGGGCGGCACCGCCGCCACCGCCACCACGCCGGCCGGTCCGGCGCCGTGGAAGACGGCGTCGCCGTAGGTGAACACCCCGCCGTCCGCTCCGGCCAGGACGTAGCCGCCGCCGTCCGGGGTGGGCGCCGCCCCCCGGAGGGGACCAGCCAGGGCGGCGCCAAGGGGAGAGCCGTGGTCACCGGCGTCGCCGAAGGACGCCACCGCTCCGTCCGCCCGGACCAGCCAGTAGCCGTGTCCCGAGGGGGTGGCCGCCATGGCCGTCACCGGGGCCGGCAGCTTGGCTCTACCGAGCGAGCCGTAGAAGCCGGCGTCGCCGAAGGTGAAGATGCCCCCGTCGGCCGCCACCAGCCAGTAGCCGTGGCCGGAGGGGGTGGCGGCCATGGCCACCACCGGCGCCTTGAGGTGGAGCGCTCCGGTGGAGCCGTAGAAGTCGGCGTCGCCGAAGCTGAAGATGCCGCCGTCGGCCGCCACCAGCCAGTAGCCGGCCCCGGTCGATGTGGCGGCCACGCCGACCACCGGCTGATTCAGCCTGATGGCCCCGGTGGAGCCATGGAAGCCGGCGTCACCGAAGCTGAACACCCCGCCGTCGGAGCCCACCAGCCAGTAGCCCCGACCGCTGGGAGCCACGGCCATGCCGACGATGGGCCGGGCGAGGCGCAGCGCCCCCGCCGACCCGTAGAAGCCGGCTGCCCCGTAGGTGAACACCCCGCCGGAGGAGCTCGCCAGCCAGTACCCCGGCGAGGTCCAGGCTTCCGAGGCGGGCTGGGCCCGGGCCGGTCGGGCCGGACCGGCCAGCGGTATCAGGCCGGCCGCGGCAAGACTGGCCACCAGCGCCGCCATCAGCCACCGGATCCGACGGCTGCCGCCCGACGCCGCGGGCGGACCAGCGTTCCCGCCGTGCTCGACCATGGGGCGCCGCTCGACCTCCCCGTCCGGGACCACCCCGGAGACAATCAGAGGATCGACCGGGCGCCGGAGGAGATGAGTGGCCGCTCAGGTGCCTGCGGCGCAGAAGTCCGGTTTATAGGGCGGGCGTGCTCAGGCGCCTACACGGCGTGACGCTGCTGCGCCGGCGGCGGGTGTTAGGCGCCGGCGGCGGCCGCGCCCCGCCCCTCGTGGTGGCCCCCCATGGCCTCCCACAGCTCCTGGAAGGTCCGGTACCGGCCGCCGGGGGCCCGGCGCACCCACGACTGCAGCTCCTCGGGAAGGTCCGGCCCCAGAGCGGCCACGATCCGGTCGCGCTCCACCGGCCAGGTCAGGGTCGCCAGGCGGCGGGCAAGCTCGGCCCTCAACTCGACCTCGGAGGGGCTCAGCGGGGAAGGCATGGGCACGTCCTCCCGCGTCGCACCGGCGATGAGACCGGCGTCCTCGGGCAGCTCCTCCTGTTGGAGGTCGTCGCGGCTGCGGCTCTGGTGGGGATCCCCGTGCAGGAGCCCGGCAGTCTCGTGCTCGAGCTGCTCGTCCACCCGGGGACCGTGTTTCGTGCTCTCCCGCTCCATCACCCCTGACCATTCCCAGGGCCGATGGAGGGGAACCCGCCTACGAGAAGACCAGCCTGGTCACCCAGTCGGCCACCAGGGCCGGCTTGGTCTCGCCATCGATCTCCACCGTGACCGTTCGTGTCACCTGGAGGCTGTTGGGGTCCTTGAGCTCCACGCTCTTGGTGACGCTGGAGGCACGCACCCGCGAGTCGACCTTGACCGGGGTTATGAACCGGACCTTGTCGAAGCCGTAGTTCACGCCCATGACCACTCCGCTGAGAGCCGGCCCCTCCTGGCGGATCGACGAGGAGAGGTGGGTCAGCAGCGAGAGGGTCAGGAACCCGTGGGCGATGGTGACCTTCCACGGAGACAGCTGGGCCGCCCGCTCCGGGTCGACGTGGATGAACTGGTGGTCGTGGGTGATGTCGGCGAAGGCGTTGATCAGCTTCTGGTCCACCAGGAACCACTCCCCGGTGCCCTCAGGCTGACCTTCCCTTGGCTTCATCGCTTCGTAGGCGTTCTCGGCGTTGCTCGGCATAGGTGGAACCTACTGCCAGCCGCCGCTGCCGCGCCTCATCGAGGCTTCGACCGGGGATCAGCGGATCAGGCCACCTCGACGACGGGGTCCTGCTTGGCCGAGGGCAGGGCCGCTACCCGCTTGGGGGAGCGGCGCAGCGACTGGCAGATGAAACGGGTGGCCGGCTCGGCGGGCATCGGTTTGGCCAGGTGGTAGCCCTGGACCACCTGGCAGCCCATGGAGGCGAGCACCGCCAGCTGGTGGGCCGTCTCGACTCCCTCGGCGACAGCGGTCATGCCAACCGACTCGACCAGGTTCATGACCGCCCCGACGATGGCCGAGTCGATCGAGCTGTCGTCGAGGTCCTGGAGGAACGAACGGTCGATCTTCACCACGTCCAGAGGGAACTGTTTGAGGTAGCTGAGCGAGGAGTAGCCGGTTCCGAAGTCGTCCATGGCCAGGCGCACGCCGAGGGCCTTCAGCTCGTTGAGGGTGTGGGCGGTACGAACGACGTCCTGGACCGCCAGGCTCTCGGTGATCTCGAGGCAGAGCTGCGAGGGGGAGAAGCCGGTGCGCTCGATCACCTCCTTCACCTCCGCCACCAGGCCGTGGTCCTGGAACTGGCGGGGCGACAGGTTCACGCTGATCGAGAGGGGCACCCCGAACTGGTCGGTCCAGGCCCGGCCCTGCTGGCAGGCCTGCTCCAGGACCTTCCGGCCCAGCGGGAGGATCAGCCCGGTCTCCTCGGCCAGGCCGATGAAGTGGCCGGGGGCGAGCAGTCCCTGGGTGGGATGGTTCCAGCGCACCAGGGCCTCGGCGCCGACCACCCGACCGTCGGCCGTGGCCACCAGAGGCTGGTAGAAGACCTCCATCTCATCGGCCTCCAGGGCCCTCCGCAACCCGGCCTCGAGATCGATGCGCTCAGCCGAGCGGGCCTCCATGGCCGAGGCGTCGAAGACCTCGTAGCGGCCGGCTCCCCGGTGCTTGGCCTCGTACATGGCCACGTCGGCATCGTGGAGGATGTCGTCGGCGGAGGCCCGGCCCGAGGTGAAGGCGATCCCGATGCTGACCTGGGCCAGCACCTCGCGGCCTCCGTCGACGACCACCGGTGCCCGCATCACCTCGAGTATCCGCCTGCCTACGGTCTCGGCCGCCTCCACGTTGGGGATGTCCTCGACCAGGAGCATGAACTCGTCGCCACCGAAGCGGGCGAGGGTGTCCGACGGCCGCAGGACCTTCGTGAGGCGATCGGCGATCGAGCGCAGGATCTGGTCGCCGGCCTGGTGACCGAGGTTGTCGTTGATGAACTTGAACCGGTCGACGTCGGCGAAGAACACCGCGTGCATCTCCGAGGTGCGCTCGCTGCGGTGGATGGCGTGAGTGAGACGGTCGAGGAACAGGCGCCGGTTCGGTAACCCGGTCAGGGCGTCGTGGAAGGCGTGGTGGGCCAGCTGGTCCTCCATGGCCTTGCGCTCCGTGATATCGCGGAAGGCCACCACCGCCCCCAGCGGGAGATCACCGTCGAGGATCGGCGAGCAGGTGAAGTCCACGGCGAAGACGTCGCCGCCCTTGCGCCTCCAGCTGACACCCTCGCCCTTCACCGTGGCCAGGGTCCTCATGGACTGCAGGGCCGGGGCCCGCAGGCAGTCGAGGTGGTCCTGTCCACCATCGGGGTCCCCGGCCTCCATCTCCCGCAGCTCCTCGACGGTCCAGCCGAACAGCGCCTCGGCGGTGGGGTTGAGCAGGCTCAGGCGGGCGCCGGCGTCGAAGGCGCATACACCCTCTCCCAGTGAGGAGGTGATGGCGACCAACCACTCCTTCTGGCGGCGACCCTCCTCATACAGGGAGGCGTTCTCGAGGGCGGATGAGCCCAAGGCGGCCAGGGCATCGAGCAGGCCCTTGTCCGCCTCGTCGAAGGGCTCGGACCGGCTCCGTCCCCGGACGACCAGCCATCGCTCGGAGTCCTGGACCTGCATCGGGGCCGCCAGCACCCCTTCATTATCGGGAAGGCTCCCCTCGACCACCACAGCGTCCGGGCAGCGCAACAGCGACGCCGCCGCCCCCTGAAGGGCGGTGGTGACCTCGTTGCTTCCCATGGTCCGGTGGACATCGAGCGTCGCGTCGAAGAGCCCCAGCAGCCTGGTTCGGTCGTGCCGGGCCTCGAAGTGACCGGCCAGGGTCTGGCGGAACGCCCAGAAGGGGATCCCGACGAAGACGGCCGAGGCGGGATAGGCGGACAGGGCCAGGGCGCTGACTATCCCGAGGGCGACCGACGCCGCCAGGAGGAGGCTCCGGATCTCCAGGCCGTCCAGCAGCGCCGGGCGGATCCTCTCGGCACCCGTGGCAGCCAGCACCGCGGCCAGGGCGAAGGAGTTGACCAGGAAGTACACCGTGGCGCCTACGGCCCCGGCGGCCAGCTCGGCGAGCGAGAGGCGGCCGGTCGGGGCGGCCAGCAGATGGATGGTGAGCAGCCCGGCCGAAGCCGCCAACAGGATCTGGGCGACATTGAATAGCGACTTGACCGGCGGACGCCGCCTGATCACCTCGGCGGTGGCTATCGACACCGCGAAGACCAGCAGGACCTCGCGGGGGTTCAGCACCAGCGCCATTACCAGGAAGAAGCCCTCGTCCAAGTGGTGAGCCTGGGACGAGGAGTCCTGGTACATGACGATGGGCCAGTGCCAACTGGCCAACACCAGACCGATGAAGACGGCCAGGACCCAGACCGAGCCAAGGCCCTGTTGGGCGCTGGCGCCCTCGACCGCGGCCACCCCGGCGAGAGCGCCGAAGACTGTGGCCGCGATTACGAGCTTGGCTCGGACGGGCAGCTTCATCCGAGGTTCAGGTCAATTCCACGACGAGCCGTTCCAGCCCGCCCCGTTCCAACCGGCCCCGTTCCAGCCGGCCCCGTTCCAGCCGGCCCCGTTCCAGCCGGCGCCGTTCCAGGACGAGCCGTCCCAGGCGGTCCCGTTCCACCCGGCCCCGTTCCAGCCGGCTCCGTTCCAGCCGGCGCCGTTCCAGCCGGCTCCGTTCCAGGAGGCCCCATTCCAGGCCGCCCCGTTCCAGCCGGCGCCATTCCAGCCTGCACCGTTCCAGGCAGCTCCGTTCCATCCGGCGCCGTTCCATCCGGCGCCGTTCCAGCCTGCGCCGTTCCAGCCAGCACCGTTCCAGCCGGCGCCATTCCAGCCTGCACCGTTCCAACCGGCGCCGTTCCAACCGGCGCCATTCCAACCGGCGCCGTTCCAGCCGGCGCCGTTCCAGCCGGCGCCGTTCCAGCCTGCGCCGTTCCAGCCGGCGCCATTCCAGCCTGCACCGTTCCAACCGGCGCCGTTCCAACCGGCGCCATTCCAGCTGGAGACGGTCCAGGTGGCGAAGAGCGGCACCGGAGCACCGGGCCACAGGGCCTCAGCTGCGGCCGCCGGGCGCTGATCGAGGTGGACGGTCTTGACGGTGGCGGCGCCGTAGGCGTTGCCAACTCCGTGGCCGTCGACGAAGGGGTTGCCCAGCGGGCCGGGGGTGGCGGTCAGGAGCAGACGAGCCTTGACGTCATCGGGGGTCAGGTTGTGGTTGGCCCCGAGGACCAGGGCGGCCATGCCCGAGGTGATGGCGGCGGCGAAGGACGTGCCGCTGCCGACGAAGTTGCCCGTGCCCACCAGGGCCGATGGGTTGTTCACGTAGGCGTCCGAGCCCGGGTCGGCGAGGCCGACCACCGATCGGCCGGGGGCCACCAGGTCGGGCTTGAACCAGCCGTCCTCGAGGGTCGGCCCCACGCTGGAGAACGAGGGGATGCTCCAGTTGGCGCTGTCGGTGCTGTCGGAGTCGGCAAGAGCCCCGGCGGTTATGACCAGGGGATCGTCGCCGGGCGAGGTGATGGTCCCGTTAGCGGGGCCGGAGTTGCCGGCGGCGGTCACGACGGTGATCCCAGCCTTCCAGGCCATCTCGACGGCCTGATCCAGGGGATTCACCCGGGTGGAGGTGACGGGCACCGTCCCCAGGGAGATGTTGAGGACCCCGATGTGGTCCTGTCCCTGGTGGGCGATGGTCCACCCGATACCGGCGATGACCGTGGCCTCGTCGGTGGCGCCTGACGCCCCCGCCACCTTGACCGACACCAGGTCGGCGGCCGGGGCCTCACCCATGTACTGCCCGCCGGAAGAGGCACCGTCGGAGGCGATCAGGCCGGCCACGAAGGTCCCGTGCCCGTAGCCGTCGGAGTAGGGGTTGTTCTCGCCGCTCAGGTCGACCCCGTCCACGACCCTCCCGCTGAGGTCGGGCAGCGAGGCGTTGACGCCGGTGTCGAGGACGGCTACGGCCTGGCCGGCGCCCTTGTCGTCGGAGCCCCAGAGCTTGGTCGCCCCGGTCACCTGGGGGAACACCGAGTCGAGGATCCGGGTGCCGCTCGCCGTGGAGTCGGCGTGCCATCCGACCGACTCGGCCATGACCGGCGCGTCCGGCACCACGACGATGCCAGGCTGAGAAGCGAGGGAGGCAGCGTCGCCCGACCCCAGGTCGGTGACAGCGCCGTTGATGAGGTCCAGCCGCCGGCTGACCTGGCCCCCGACGGACTCGATGTTGGGGGTCGGATCGGCCCCGCTGGTGGACTCGACGATGTACTTGGCGTGGTCCGACGACGCCGCCAGGGCTCCGGGCGCGCCGAAAGCCAGGGCGGCCTGCGCAGCCCCCAGCGCCAGTGCTCCGATGACGACGACCTTGGTCCGTAGCCGGGCCCCGGCAGACGGCGTCGGTGTCGGTGGCCTTTCCGTATTCCGATTCACGACAAGACGCACCCGACTGACCTCCTGGTGGCCGGTACCTGCCATTTGTCGCCACGGAGGGTGGGTGTCCTTTAGCAACTGGTCCGAAATGGCCAGCGCGGGCCATCCCGTCATGGCCCCTTGGGGGGGCGTCGTCCGCTTAGGGGAGGTTCCTCCGACCCCACCGAGGGTGGTCGCAGCTCGGGGGAGATCCGGGCTCCGCCCCACCCACCCGGGCCATGGCCGGAGGTGAGGCTCCGGAGACACAGCCATTAGAGTCAGTGGGCCGGCGCCCCAGCGGGGAAGGCGCCAGGCTCGGAGGCAGCCGGCGCCGCCGGCGGAGCGATGGAGACGAGGGGATGAAGACCAAGGCTGCCGTTCTCTGGAACGTGAACGACCCCTGGAAGATCGAGGAGCTGGAGCTCGGCGACCCGGTCGCTGGTGAGGTCAGGGTGAAGCTGGCGGCCTCCGGCCTGTGCCACTCGGACGAGCACCTGGTCACCGGGGACATCCCCGCAGCCCTGCCCGTCATCGGCGGCCACGAGGGCGCCGGCATCGTGGACGCCGTCGGGCCCGGCGTGACCAGCGTGAAGGAGGGTGACCACGTCGTCCTCGGCTTCATCCCCTCTTGCGGGCGGTGCCGGATGTGCTCCACCGGTCACCAGAACCTCTGCGACCTGGGAGCCATGCTCATGGGCGGGGTGTCCCTGGCCGACATGAGCCACCGGTTCAAGACCGCAGACGGCAAGGGCGTCGGCACCATGTGCCTGCTGGGGACCTTCAGCCCCTACACCGTGGTCCACGAGGCGTCGGTCATCAAGATCGAGGACGACATCCCCCTCGACAAGGCCGCCCTGGTGGGCTGCGGGGTGACCACCGGCTGGGGCTCGGCCGTCTACGCCGCCGAGGTCCAGCCCGGTGACACGGTGGTCGTGGTCGGATGCGGTGGAATCGGCACCAACGCCATCCAGGGCGCCCGCCTGGCCGGGGCCAAGCGGATCGTGGCGGTGGATCCGGTCGAGTTCAAGCGGGAGCAGGCCCAGACCTTCGGCGCCACCCACTCGGCCGCCAGCATCGACGAGGCCTTCCGGCTGGTCAACGAGATCACCTGGGGCCAGCTGGCCGACAAGGCCATCATCACCACCGGGGTGGCAACCGGCGACCTGGTGGCGCCGACCATGGGCCTGGTCTCCAAGGGGGGCCGGGTGGTCGTCACTGCCGTCGCCCCCTTCCTGCAGAGCGACGTCAAGCTCAGCCTGTTCGAGCTGACGCTGTTCCAGAAGGAGCTACGGGGGTCGATCTTCGGCTCGGCCAATCCGCGGGCCGACATCCCCAAGCTGCTCGGCCTGTACCGCGACGGGCTCCTGAAGCTGGACGAGCTGGTGACCCGCACCTACCCCCTGGAGGACATCAACCAGGGCTACCAGGACATGCGGGACGGCAAGAACATCAGGGGCATGGTCCTCTACGACTGATGTGAGTTGACGACCCAGACCCATCCCGCAGCTGCCGGCGGAGCCCCCGAGCCCGAGGGGATCGACCGCGAGCTGATCCTGCTGTCCTCGGTGGTGGTGCTCGGGACGATCATGTCGATCCTCGACACGACCATCGTCAACGTGGCCCTCGACGCCCTGGGCCATGACCTGCACGGCTCCCTCGCCTCGGTCCAATGGGTGGCTACCGGTTACCTGCTGTCCCTGTCGATGGTCATCCCCCTGACCGGCTGGGGGGTCGAGCGTTTCGGCCCCCGGCGGTTGTGGATGGGCTCGGTCGTGCTGTTCCTGGTTGGCTCGGCCCTGTCGGGGATGGCCTGGTCCATGACCACCCTGATCATCTTCCGGGTCCTGCAGGGGATCGGGGGTGGGATGATCATGCCGGTGGGCCAGACCATCCTGGCCAGCGCCGCCGGGCCCCGCCGCATGGGGCGGGTCATGAGCGTGGTCGGGGTCCCCATGATGCTCGGGCCGATCCTGGGACCGGTTCTGGGCGGCGTGCTGGTCCAGGGCGCGAGCTGGCGCTGGATCTTCTACGTGAACATCCCCATCGGCATCGCCGCCCTCATCCTGGCGGCACGCATCCTGCCCAAGCAGGAGATCGACGAACGCCATCCGCTGGACTTCCTCGGGCTCCTGCTGCTCTCGCCCGGCCTCGCCATCCTTGTCTACGGCCTGTCCGAGGCCACCACGGGCGGAGGCTTCGGCAGCTCGCGGACCCTGGCCGGTATAGGCGTCGGGCTGGCTCTGGTGGTGGCCTTCCTGGTCCGCTCGGCCGGCCTCAAGGCCGGAGCCCTGCTGGACCTGAGCCTGTTCCGCGACCGTGCCTTCACCGCCGGGGCCGCCACCAGCTTCATGGTGGGCGTGGTGCTGTTCGGCACCATGATCCTGCTCCCTCTCTACTACCAGGTGGTGAGGGGCGAGGGCGCTGCCAACGCCGGCCTGTTGATGACCCCCCAGGGAGTGGGCACGGCCGCCATGATGCCGATCGCCGGGCGCCTCACCGACCGGCTCGGGGCGGGCAAGGTGGTGCCCTTCGGCCTCATAATGTTGATCCTCGGGACCGTCGCCTACGCCGAGGTGGGAGCCACTACCTCCTACACCCTTCTGGCCGTCTCCCTGCTGGTGCGGGGGGTCGGGATGGGCTTCGTGATGATGCCGGCCATGGCGGCGGCCTACTCCCGCCTGGACCGCTCGGCCGTGCCCCGGGCCACCACCTCCCTCAACATCATCCAGCGGGTCGGCGGCTCGATCGGCACGGCCCTCATGGCGGTGCTGCTGCAGCGCAACATCACCCACAACCTGCCCCTGCCGGCCGGGCGCTCCGGTGGCTTCGGTGCGTTGGGGACGATCCCGCCGGGGGTGCGGACCCAGGTGGCCCCCGCCCTGGCCCACGCCTTCGCCCAGACCTACTGGCTGTCCCTGGTGCTGACCTTCGTCGTCTTCGTTCCCGCCTTCCTGCTCCCCATGCGGGCGGTCCATCTCGAGGTGACGCCGGGCAACGCCGTCCCCCGGGGCCACCCGGTGGGCGAAGCCATCTGAGCCCCCGGTCATGACCGTGGCCGCCGGCGACGACGGCCGCCTCCGCTGTCGGTGGTGCCTGGCCACGCCCGAGTACCGGGCCTATCACGACGAGGAGTGGGGCCGTCCGGTCTCCGACGAGATCCGGATCTACGAGAAGCTCTGCCTGGAGGGCTTCCAGGCCGGCCTGTCGTGGCTGACCATCCTGCGCAAGCGGGAGGCGTTCAGGACCGCCTTCGCCGGGTTCGCCCCTCCGACGGTGGCCGCCTTCGACGAGACTGACGTCCAGCGCCTGCTGGGCGACCCCGGCATCATCCGCCACCGCGGCAAGATCGAAGCGGCCATCACCAACGCCCGGGCGACCATGGCCCTCCGCGAGGCGGGTACTTCGCTGGCAGCGGTGTTCTGGAGTCACCGCCCCGCCGAGGGGCCAGGACCGGCCGCCGACGGCGACGTCCCCGGCGCCACGACCGAGTCGAAGGCGCTGTCGGGCACCCTGCGGCGCCACGGTTTCCGCTTCGTCGGACCGACCACCGTGTACGCCGCCATGCAGGCCCTGGGGGTGGTGAACGACCACATGCAGGCGTGCGCTTTCCGGGTCGAGGTCGAGGCCGAGCGGCGGCGGTTCCGCCCACCGCGCTGAGGAGGGGGAGGACCGAGCCAGGGGCGGCCGACGCTCGGGATCATCCGGCGGCCGGCCTCGATAGGGTGAGGCCGTGCTCCTCCGAATCTTCACCGAGCCCCAACAGGGCGCCACCTACCAGCAGCTCCTGGCCGTGGCCCAGGCCGCAGAGCGGCTGGGCTTCGACGCCTTCTTCCGGTCCGACCACTACCTCAAGATGGGCGCCGCCGACGGGCTGCCCGGACCGACCGACGCCTGGACCACCCTGGCGGCCATCGGCCGCGAGACGGCGCGGATCCGGCTGGGCACCCTGGTCACATGCGCCACCTTCCGCCATCCGGGCGTTCTGGCCATCCAGGTGGCTCAGGTCGACGCCATGAGCGGCGGGCGCATCGAGCTGGGGATCGGCGCCGGCTGGTACGAGCAGGAGCACACCGCCTACGGGATCCCCTTCCCTCCGCTCGGCGAGCGCTTCGAGCGCCTCGAGGAGCAGCTGGCGGTCATCACCGGGCTGTGGTCGTGCCCAGAGGGAGACAAGTTCGCCTTCGACGGTCGCCACTACCGCCTGGCCGACAGCCCGGCCCTGCCCAAGCCGGTCCAGGGTCCGCATCCGCCGGTCATCATCGGCGGGGGCGGCCCCCGCCGGACCCCCAGGCTGGCGGCCCGCTATGCCAAGGAGTTCAACCTGCCCTTCTCCCCCCCGGAGCGATGCCACGCCCAGTACGAGCGGGTCAGGGCCGCCTGTGAGAAGGAGGGCCGCGATCCGGCCACCCTGCGCATGAGCGCTGCGGTCGTCGTCTGCTGCGGCTCTGACGAGGCCGAGGTCAGTCGGCGGGCAGCCAACATCGGGCGGGCCCCTGACGAGCTGCGTCGCAACGGTGCCGCCGGTACCCCCGCCGAGGTGGTCGAGAGGCTGACCCGATGGAGGGACGCCGGGGCCGAGGTCGCTTACCTGCAGGTCCTCGATGTGGACGACCTCGACCACCTCGAGCTGATCGCCGCCGAGGTGGCCCCGGCACTGGCCTGATCCGCAGCGCCCCGGACGGGCGGGCGCGAATCCCCCCGCTTGCGGCATGCTGAGGCGTGCTCCTCGACGGATTGCGGGTTATCGAGATGGGGGTGTGGGTGGCCGGTCCTTCGGCCGCCGGAGTGATGGCCGACTGGGGCGCCGACGTGATCAAGGTCGAGCCGCCGGTCGGCGATCCGTTCCGGGGGCTGTTCGGGACCCTCGGCTACGACTCGGGGCTGCCCAATCCACCCTTCGCCCTGGACAACCGGGGCAAGCGCAGCGTGGTGCTCGACCTCCAGCGACCGGGCGGACCGGAGGTGATGCAGCGGATCCTGGCCACTGCCGACGTGTTCGTCACGAACCTGCGTCCCGACGCCCTCGAACGACTGTCGCTGTCTCCCGACGAGCTGGCCAAGAGGCATCCTCGCCTCATCTACGCCAGCGTGACCGGGTACGGGTTGAGCGGCCCCGACCGCAATCGGCCCAGCTACGACGTGGGCGCCTTCTGGGCCCGGACGGGTATCGCCCGCCAGCTGGTACCGCCGGACACCCCGCCGCCCGGCATCCGTGGCGGCCTGGGCGATCACGCCACCGGTCTGGCGACGGTGGCCGGGGTGCTGGCCGCCCTCCTCGAACGGGAGCGCACCGGTCGGGGCCGGCTGGTCGAGACGTCCCTGCTGCGCACCGGCATGTACTGCCTCGGATGGGACCTCGGAATCCAGCTCATGCTGGGCAAGGTGGCGCCGGCATCGCCCCGCGAGGACAATCCCGCCCCCCTGGTCAACTGCTACCGCAGCGGCGACGACCGGTGGTTCTTCCTTCTCGGGCTGGAGGCCGACCGCCACTTCCCCGGGCTCCTCCGAGCCATCGGCCGCCCCGAGCTGGCAAGCGACCCTCGGTTCTCCACCGCGGCCGCACGTCGTTCATCGCGGGCCGAGCTCATTGCCATCCTCGACCAGGAGTTCGCCAAGGCCGACCTGGACGAGTGGGCGAAGCGTTTCGAGGCCGACGACGTGTGGTGGGCCCCAGCCCAGACCCCGGCCGAGGCGGTCGAGGATCCCCAGGCCCATGCCGTGGGCGCCTTCGTCGACGTCGAGGGCACCGGCGAGGGCCCGGGGTTCAAGGCGATCGCCTCGCCGGTCCACTTCCACGGGATCCCCCAGGGCCACGCCGGGCCGGTGCCCGGACTCGGCGAGCACACCGAGTCCTTCCTCGCCGAGCTGGGCCTCTCCCCCTCCGAGCTGGACCGGCTCCGACAGGAGGGCGCCATCCCCTCCTGACCCAAGCGCCCCGGCCAGCGGCTCCTCTCAGAGCGCGGGGTGGGCGGGCCGGGCATGGTGACCGGCGAGAGCGCCCGGGCGGCAGGCAGGGATAGCGCCGCCAAGGCCGGCACGGGCCGCCCATTGGGACGGATGGCATGGCGCGGATAGGATGTCGCTCAACCCCGGTTCACTGCGCAGGCTGGGGCCTCTTCCCGGCGCTACTCCGCCCTGGATTTTTCGAACGTGCGTGGGTAAAGGAGTAGAGATGACTGTCGGAACTGTGAAGTGGTTCAACTCGACCAAGGGTTACGGGTTCATAAGCCCGGACGGCGGCGGCAAGGACGTGTTCGTCCACCACAGCGCCATCGAGGGCACCGGCTACAAGGAGCTCTCCGAGGGCCAGCGGGTGGAGTTCGACTCCGAGCAGGGCGCCAAGGGCCCTCAGGCCACGAGGGTTCGCGCTGCCTAGGCCCGAGCGGGACTCCGACCGCGACCGCTCCGAGGGGCGCGATCGGGACCGCCCTGAGCGGGGATCCCGTCGCACCAACACCGACGGGGAAGCGCTGAGCCTGCGGGACAAAGGCCAGTCCTTCGCAGCCGTCGCCCGGAACCTGGGACTCAAGCGGGCCACCGACGCCCGCGCCGCCTTCCTGCGGGCGCTGCGCAACACCGCCGAGTCCGATCGGAGCCAGATCGTGGTGCGGGAGCACCAGCGTCTGGACCAGCTGGAGAACCGCATACGCACTCGCGATGCCGCCGAACCGGAGAAGCTGGAACGGCGCCTGGCCGCCCTCGCCGTGCTCAGGCAGGGCTTGGACTAGTCGTCCTGTCAGTCTCACCGGGGAGCGGTCGCCCCCCGGTGCCGCTGCCCAGCAGCGGACGATTCCGTCTCGAGGAAGGGTGAGACCTTGACGATTGCCGTCCTGGAAAGCGAAACCAGGGGTTCCACCTGGGAGCCGCCGGCCCCGGATGACGACGCTCGGCCGGGCCCGGTCGGCCTGGCCATCACCGCCGCGCTGGTGGTGATACCGCTCCTCGGCCTGGCCGGCGGGATCGCCTGGCTCGCCCTCGGCAACCGGGTGAGCTGGCTCGACCTTGGCCTCGGGGTCGGCCTGTACCTCATATCGGGGCACGGGGTGACGGTCGGGTACCACCGGCTGTTCACCCACCGCTCCTTCAAGGCGGCACCCTGGCTTCGGGTGGCCCTGGCCGTGGCCGGATCGCTCGCCCTCGAGGGCGGGGTGGTGTCCTGGGTGGCCAACCACCGCCTTCATCATCGCCTGTCGGACCGCCCCGGCGACCCGCACTCGCCGTACCGCTACGGCCAGTCGGGGTGGGCCCTCGCCCGGGGGATGGTGTGGTCCCATGTCGCCTGGCTCTTCCGGGCTCCGGCCGCCGACGCCGAGCGTTACGCCCGCGACCTGCGCTCCGATCGGGCCATCGTGGTGGTCGACCGGCTGTTCCCGGTGCTGGCGGTCGTCTCGCTGATGCTTCCCTTCGGTGTGGCCTGGGCGGCAACCGGCTCCCTGTCCGCCGCCGGATGGGCCCTGCTGTGGGCAGGGGCGGTCCGGGTCACCGTGCTGCATCACGTCACGTGGTCGGTCAACTCGCTCTGTCACGTCCTCGGCCGGCGGCCGAATGCCAACCCCGACCGCTCGGCCAACGTGGCCATGCTGGCGCTCCTCTCCATGGGCGAGTCGTGGCACAACCACCACCACGCCTTTCCTGCCTGTGCCCGCCACGGCCGGGGCCGTGGCCAGATCGACTCCTCGGCCCGGCTCATCCGGCTCTTCGAGACCGCCGGCTGGGCGACGGGCGTCCGCTGGGCCGGCGAGCCCGAAACGCTGCCCGCGCCGGCGTAGCCGGCACCGGGCGGTACGGCCCGCCACCAGGTGGGTCCTACGGCGAGGCGGCCAGATCGGACGGGCGCGCTCTCGTCTGCACTGGCGCCTCTGCCTTGTCGGGCCTCAACGCCGCGGGCAGCGCCTCGCCGTGGACCACCGCCAGGTGTTGAACGGCGCGGGTGAGAACCACGTAGAGCAAGTGCAACCCGTTGTCGATCTCGCTCACCATTCGGGCGGGCTCGACGGCGATGACGGCGTCGAACTCGAGTCCCTTGACCGCCCCGGGAGGCAGCAGGGTGAGGTGCTCACCCAGCGCCGCCCGGGCGGCTCCGTCGACGTAGGAGACGCCGGCGGCGCCCAGGGCGCCGGCAACCTTCGCCGCCAGCGAGGGAGGGACGACCACCGCCACCGAGGTCCAGACAGCGACGGCCTCGGCCGCCAACTCGGCCGTTGCTTCGGCCACCTGGTTCGGGCCCACCTCCATGACCAGCGGCGGGGCACCCACCCCGCGGACCGAGGTGGTGACGGGTAGGCCCGGCGCCACCAGCGGCAACAGCCGGTTGGCGAAGTCCATGATCGGGCCAGGCACCCGGTAGCCGATGGTCAACTCGTCTATGGCGGTGTTCCCGATCCCCAGGTGGCGGGCCGCCTCGCTCCAGCTCTTCTGGGCGCCGGGAGCGCTGGCCTGGGCCAGGTCACCCAGCACCGTCATCGACCCCCTTCGGCTCCGTCGGGCGATCATGCGCAGCTCCATGGCCGACAGATCCTGCGCCTCGTCTACCACGATGTGGCCGTATGACTGGTTGACGGTGCCGATGACGTCCTCCAGCTCGTCCAAGAGAGCCAAGTCGGCCCGGCTCCATCTCTGCTCGGACGCCCGGGCGGCGGCTTTGCGGTGGAGCAGGTCCCGTTCGGGACCGGACAGGACGCCCTCGCTGGCCCGGGCCAGGGCTCCCCTGTTGCCGAACAGACGGCGGAGCACCGCTGCCGCCGTCAAGGTGGGCCAGATACGGTCGAGCTCGGTCTTGAAGCTCTTCGAGGCCCTGAGATCGGCCTCGAAGACCTCTCGTTGGGTGAGGTCGGTCGTGGGCTTGGATGCCTGCGCCCGCCATGCCGCCTCGACCAGCTGCTCGCGCACCCCGGCTCGGCCGTCGTTGCTCCGCCGTCCCCGGGCCAGCGTGTTCTCGACGATCCGACCCAGCTCGGCGGCAGCCAGGGTGACCTCACCGAAGCCGGTGGCCAGGGTGATGTCGGACCTCGGGGGGCTGACCCGGTCGGCGACCGCCCGGCGCAGCACCTCGGCCATGCGGGCATCGCCTTTGAGCCGGGCCGCTTCGGCCCGCTCGTCCAGGCCGACCCGGTAGCGGGCGCCGGCCAGACCCTCGAGCGTCAGCTGAACCGAAGCGCTCTCGCCCAGGGAGGGCAGGACCTGGGCGATGTAGCGAAGGAAGATCCGGTTGGGGCCGACGATCAGGAGCCGTTGGCGCTCGAGCTCGTGGCGGTGCTCATACAGCAGGAAAGCGGCCCTATGGAGACCGACCGCTGTCTTCCCCGTGCCCGGACCACCCTGCACGATGATGCACTGCTCGAGCGGAGCGCGGATGATGACGTCCTGCTCCGCCTGGATGGTGGCGACGATGTCGCGCATCTCGCCGGTCCGGGCGCGGCTCACCTCGGCGAGCAGAGGGTCGGGGACGTAGGTGCCGGCGTCGCGACTGCTCGGGTGCTCGAGATCCTCGTCGAGAAGGTCCACCAGTCGCCGTTCCTCGATGAAGAAGCGCCGCCGGCGTGACAGGCCCATCCGGTCGGCGACCGTCGCCCGGTAGAAGGGAACGGCGACCCGAGCCCGCCAATCCGTTACCACCGGCGCGCCGTCGCCGTCCTCGACATGGCGGCGTCCGATGTGCCAGTGCGCCCCGCCGGCGTGGTCGATGCGGCCGAAGCACAGGGCGCTCCCGTCGTCGGACAGCACGTCGATGCGGCGCTGCTTGTCGAGGTCCCAGTAGGCCGCCATCTCGGGAGTGAGGCCGGTTTCGGCATGCACGTTGCCGCCCATGTAGCCCAGGCTCTTGATGCTCACCGCCCTCTGGCGCATGGCGTCGAGGCAGGCGTAGGCCCGGTCGATGTGGGCCTGCTCCTCGGCCAGGTCGGGGTGGGGCTCGACGTCGGCGCGGTTCGTCATTGCGCCGAACCTAAGAGAGAAACGACCGGCAATCAAGGCGCTATACGCGCCTTACCAGGCCCTTCGAAATCGGGGCTACATGCTCCGCACAGGCCCCGATCGGGCGTACCAGGACTGTAGGCCGACAGCCCGGCGAGTGCAAGGGGCCCTCCGGGGATAGTTGGACCGTGATCGCCATCTCATCGCTTCTTCTGGTGGTCGTCATCGGCCTCCTGGTGACCCGGATCGCCACCGTGATCCTGGTGGCGACCGGCATGTCGCGCGAGCACGCCCGCTTCCAGGCTCGCTCCGCATTCACGGGGACCGGGTTCACCACCAGCGAGTCGGAGAACGTGCTCAACCACCCCCTGCGGCGACGGGTGGCGATGACCCTGATGCTCCTCGGCAACGCCGGCATCGTCGCCGCCGCCGGTTCGCTGATACTGGGCTTCCGCAACGGCAGCCTGGCCCACAACTGGAAGAGCATCATCGAGCTGGTGGGGGGACTGCTGGCCCTGGTCAGCCTGTCCCGCAGCCGCTGGGTGGATCGGCGCCTGACCCAGCTCATCTCCCGCCTGCTGCAGCGCTACACCGACCTGCCCCGGCGGGATCTGGCCAGCCTGCTCGACCTTTCGGGCAGCTATGCGGTGGGCGAACTCGCCGTCGATCAGGGTGACTGGATGGCGGGCCGGCGCCTGGAGGAGCTTGGACTGCGGGACGAAGGCGTCGCCGTGCTTGGCCTCACCCGTCCCGACGGCACGTTCCGCGGGGCTCCGGTGGGCTCGACGACCGTTCATCCCGGCGACGTGCTCGTCGTCTACGGTCATGCCGGCAGCCTCGAGGAGCTCGATCGGCGTCCGGCCGGACCGGCGGGGGACCGGGCTCATGAGGCCGCCGTGCACCACCAGCTGGCGGTGGTGCTGGCGGAGGAGGAGGCCGATCGGGCCCACTCGAGCCGGGCCTGAGAGGCTCCGCGGCCGTGGCGGATCGGACCGCCTGCCGAGTCGTCTCCCCGCCCGCCAGGGAGGTCGCCCCCTTAGAGTGCCGGCCATGGTGCAGGTCCTGGTGGGGGCGTCCGTCGCGTTCGCGGTGGCCCTGATGGCGACTCCGGCTTGGACGCGGTGGCTGCGGGCCAGAGGGCTCGGCCAGCCCATCCAGGACGAGGTCACCCACCACACGGCCAAGGCCGGCACCCCGACAATGGGCGGCCTGGTGCTGTCCGCCGCAGTGGTCGTGGCCTACGTCGGCGCCATCGGTGCTGGCGGCCACGGGCCGACCATGCCAGCGGTCGCAGTGTTGGTCGTCGTCGCCGGCGGCGCCGTCGTCGGCCTGACCGACGACTGGCTCAAGATTCGGCGGAGCCGGAACACGGGGCTGCGCGAGGCCCAGAAGACGACCATGCTGCTGGCGGTCATCGGGGCCTTCTGCGCCCTCTACCTTTTCGGGCCCCGGCCATGCACCCACCTGTCGTTCACCAGCTGTCAGTCCACCGGTTGGGACCTGGGCCCGGTGGGCTGGTCAGCCCTGGCCCTGGTCCTCCTCTGGGGCAGCGCCAACTCGACCAACTTCACCGACGGGATAGAGGGCCTGCTCGCCGGAAGCGCCCTGCCCAGCTTCACCGTCCTGGCCGCCATCGGCTTCTGGGAGTTCCGCCACCCGGGCTCCTATCGAATGGCCGATCCCCTCGGTCTGAGCGTTCTGGCCGCGGCCATGGCCGGCGCCTGTGCCGGGTTCCTCTGGTGGAACATCCAGCCGATGCGGATCTTCATGGGAGACACCGGTTCGCTGGCCATCGGGACGGCAATGGCAGCACTGGCCCTCTCCATGGACATTGCCGCCCTCCTACCCGTGCTGGCGGCGCTCTACGTGGCAGAAGGGGGATCGAGCGCCCTCCAGCGCTACACCTACAAGCTCTACTTCAAGAAGCGGCCCGGGCAGCGGCGCCTCTTCCGGATGGCCCCCCTCCACCACCATTTCGAGCTCAAGGGCTGGGCCGACTCGACCCTGGTGGTCCGGTTCTGGATCGTCAGTTCGATGGCCGGCGCAGCCGCCGCCGCCATCTTCTACGGCGCCGCCCTGCGGTGGCGATGACCCTCTCAGCATTACGCATGGCGAAGCATCATCGACCAGCCGGTGGGGCGGCCGACGCCAGCGCCCGCCAGCCCCCGTGGACCCACCGGTCCAGCTCGCCGGGGACCAGGGTCGCCACCCGCCGCCGGTAGCGGGCCTCGTCCCAGGGGTCGACCAGCTCCTGCCACTGGCCCGTCCCTCCACGGTTGAAGAAGCGGGACGCTTCCTTCCAGAACCCGTCGATCCTGACCTGAGGTGCCAGCTGGTCGGCCCGCTCACGCATGGCGGCGAACCGGGCCGCCTTCACCAGCTGGGGCCACCGGTGCTCAGGGACGTTGATGTCGAGGATCGATGCCAGTCGCCGCATCTCGCCGTCGAGGTCTTCCATCAGGTCGGTGTAGTGGAACAGGGCGACATTGGACTCGTTACGAGCCCGCCAGAAGGTGTCGAGGTGGTGCAGCGTCGCCCGTAGGCCACTGACCACGGCCTCGGGCGGGGCATCGTCCTCCACCCACTGCCAGAATTCGGCCACCGGGTCGGCGCCGCTGGGCGGAGGCGCGGGAGCGCCCTCGAGGCCCTCCAGCCCTACGGCGGCCACCCGGGCGGCCATGAGGCGGCTCAGGTCCATGTTGTCGAAATGGTTGGCCCACGACACGGCCACATCGCGGGGATCCCGCCCGACGGTGATGTAGGTCACCCTCTCATCCCAGGGGATGCCGTCCAGAGGGGTGTGGCTCTTGATGAAGCGGCGGTGCGTCTGGCTGGCCAGGGCGCTCCAGACCGCTTCCTGCGGTTCGGTGAGGATGTCCATCCACGGGGAAAGCTCGGTCAACCGGGCGGGCAGCTCGGGGCCTCCGAAGATCAGCAGAGCGCAGATCATCTGCATCCAGGTGGTCCCGCACTTGGGTGGCGTGGCGATGACAATGTCGCCGCCACGAAACTCGAAGCCCTGCCACCGGAGGCTGTCGACAACCACGTTGCGGTACCGCACCAACCCGCTCGGCAAGGTGACCTCCCGGTGCGAGCATAGGGCGCGCCCGCCTGCCGGCGCCGGCACCGGCTCGGCCGGCATCCGACTACCGCGGCGACCGGCAGACGGTGACGCGCTCAGGAGAGGGCGGCGGCGAACTCATGGCGATGATCGTCCCACCAGCGGCGTCGGCGGTGGTAGCGCTCGGCACCCCCGGTCCGGCTCCACATGGCCACCGCGTTCGGATCGCCGGCCTCGACGCTGCGTCGTACGGCGACTTCCACCCGGCCGATGGCGTCGTCCATGGCTGCCGGCAGGCGGGCCCTGTCGGCGGGGTCCAGCCCGTAGGCGTCGGCGACGATTCGGAGCCGGGCCGCCCGGTCGGCCGACCGCCAACCGAGCCGGACCTGGTCGATCTCGTCCTCGATCGGGACACACAGGCGGCCGAGGTGGGCGAGGTCGTAGATCGGACGGCCAGGGGCGGCGAACTCGAAGTCGATGAGGGCCACGGCGACGCCGCCGCGGAAGACGACATTCTCGGGACAGACGTCGTTGTGGCACAGCAGCGTCCCCCCGGCCGGATCGGCCAAGCTGTGGTCCCACGTGAGCTCGCCCGGGTCGAACCGGCTGGCCGCTTCGTGCAGTGAACGCAGCAGGCGGGCGACGGACGCCAGCGCGTCGTCGGTCTGACTCCAGTCCGGGTAGGGCGGGACGGGAACCTCACCTTCGATGAATCCGAGGCGCTCGCGCCCGTCCTCCTCCAGACCGACCGGCGCCGGGGCACCCATGAAGCCGGCCTCTCTCACCGCGCCCAGGAAGGCGAGGATCGACCTCGAGTGACGAGTGCCGGGCCGCAGGACATGGTCACCGGCCCGGACCACCCGGCCGGCGTTGGCGATCCCACCGTGGAGCTGCTCTTCATCCACGACGCCAACTCTGGCAGAAGAGCAGGCTGCGCCGGAGCGAAGGCGCGCCGACCTTCGCCGTCGACACCGAGCCCGGGCCCCGGGCGGGAGACCCGGTCCCCGGGGCGAGGGTCAGGCGGCGATGTGCTCGTTGACGATGCGGGCCACCGCCTCCGGGTCCTGCGGAGTGATGGTCGGATGGACGCGCCGGCCGGTGTCGATGTCTATCCCCGTCTGTTTGCTCGGCCGGTCGCCGTCGAGGTTGTACCAGTGGACGAAGTCGCCGGAACCCCAGATGCGCCACTTGCCGCGCACCGGTCTCAGAGAGAAGCTCTTGACGGCCCGGATGGAGCCGTACGGGATCTTCTTGCTTCCCCATGGGTAGTACCAGCGGATCGTCATGCCGTCTTCGTCGCACACGATCCGGCCGTCGTCGTACAGCGCCGTCTCGTTGTTGTCCACGACCCGAGCGTGTCCCCCTACGGCCACCGCCCGCCAGGGCGGAAGGTCCCTAATCGCCACGAACTCGTCGTCAGACGGGCCCCACCGCCCGCCGCCCCCCTAGTAGGGGCGGCGCGACCCGAGGAAGTCGGACAGGGCGGCGATGGCCTCCTCCAGCAGCTCCACCTGGGCCAGGGTCACGATGCGTAGGTGGTCGGGACGGGGCCAGTTGAACCCGCTACCGGGCACGACGAAGACACCGGTCGCCCGTAGGAGCTCCAGGACCAGGCCCCGATCGTCCTCCACCGGGTGGACCGAGGGGTGGAGGCGGGGGAAGACGTACATGGCTCCGGCCGGCTTGACGCAGGAGACCCCGTCGATCTGGTTCAGCATCGCCCAAGCCAGGTTGCGCTGTTCGAGCAGCCGGCCGCCCGGCCTGACCAGGTCGTCGATGCTCTGGTAGCCCTCGAGGGCCGCCTCCACGGCGTACTGGGCCGGCAGGTTGGCGCACAGGCGCAGGTCGGCGAGCACGTCGAGCCCACTCAGGAAGCCCCTGGCGTGCCCGGTCGGACCGGAGACGACCAGCCATCCGCAGCGGAACCCCGCCAACCGGTACGCCTTCGACAGGCCCCCGAAGCTGAGACAGAGGCGGTCGGGCGCCACCGAGGCCATGGGGACGTGCTCGGCCCCGTCGTACAGGAGCCTCTCGTATATCTCGTCCGCCAGGACGACCAGGTCGTGCTGGCGGGCGAGCTCGGCGATGGCCGTCAGGACCTCGGCCGGATAGACCGCCCCGGTGGGGTTGTTCGGGTTGATCACCACGACCGCCCTGGTGCGGGATGTCACCTTGGTGGCCAGGTCGGAGAGGTCGGGCCACCAGTCGGCCTGCTCATCGCAGAGGTAGTGCACCGCCTTGGCGCCGCAGATCCGCACCGTCGCCGTCCACAGCGGGTAGTCGGGCGCAGGTACCAGCACCTCGTCGCCTTCGTTGAGCAGGGCCAGCAACGCCAGGCCCACCAGCTCCGAAACGCCGTTGCCGACATAGACATGGTCGGCGTCGGTGCCTGCCACTCCCCTCCCCCGGTAGTGAGCGGCGATGGCCCGTCGTGCCGGCTCGATCCCCTTCGCATCGCCGTAGCCCTCCGCCTCGGGCAGGCGACGGGCGACCTCGGCGATCAGCTCGGGCGGCGCCTCGAAGCCGAAATGGGCCGGGTTGCCGATGTTGAGGGGGATCACCCGACGCCCCTGCGCCTCCAGGCGGCTGGCCTCCTCCTGGATCGGGCCCCGAACGTCGTAGGCGACCCCCGCCAGCCGGTTGGATCGGCCGATCTCCATGGCGCCCAGGCTATGGCCCGACCCAGCGCCACCGTCCCGCCGGTTGGCCGTCCCGCTCAGGGCGAGGGATAGGCGGCGGCCACCGCCGAGGCCAGGAGCCCGAAGGCGCCTTCCAGATCGCCAGGGCCCTGTCGGTCCAGCAGAGGGCTGCCGACCTCGGCCCGGCTGGTGACGACGGTGCTGAAGGGCAGGCGCGCCAGCCGGTCGACCCCCGCGGCCCAGATGGTGCGCTCGTAGGGAGCTCCGGGGAACAGCTGCACCTCGCTGCCGCAGTGCCCACAGGTCATGGGGGCCATGTTCTCCACTCCTCCCAGAACGGGCACCGCGCCCTCAGACAGCATGGTCAGCACCTTCTTGGCGTCGAGGTGGGCTACGTCCTGGGGAGTGACGACCAGGACCGCCGCACCCACACCCAGCGGACCAAGGCGCTGCTGCAGGTCGGCCGTGCCTGGTGGAAGGTCGACCACCAGCCAGTCGATGTCGCCCCAGCCGACCGTGCCGAAGGCCCGCTCCATCAGCAGTCGGGCGAGCGGGGCCTCGACGGTGAGGGCCTGGCGCTCCGATATGAGGAACTGGGCCGACCACACCTTGAGGCCGTACCGCTCGATCGGCTCCGGGGGCCGGCTCTCGCGTCCGGACCACAGGGTCAGGCTCCGGGCATCCCGCGTCCTCGTGAGGCCCAACAGCCGGGGAACGTCGGGGCCGTAGAGATCCGCATCCAGCACTCCGACCTGGTGGCCCTGGTGCTGCAAGGCCATGGCCAGCCCGACGGCGACGGTGGTCTTGCCGACCCCACCCTTGCCGCTGAGCACCGCTACGACCCTGCGGTCCCCCATGCCCTCATCCTGTCATGCCCGGCGGCGGGCCCAGCGGGCTGCGAGGTCTACGGCTCCGCCACCCCCACAATCGGCTTGGCCAGGGTGACCCCGGCCGGCGAGCCGGCAAAACCGGCATCACCGAGGTTCACCAGCACGCCGTCGGCGCTGGCCAGCCAGTAGCCGTGGCCGTCCGGGGTCGCGGCCATTCCCACGACCTGACTGGCGAACCCGCTGCCGGAGCCGAAGAAGCCGGCGTCCCCGTAGTTGAAGATGCCGCCGTCGGAGGCCACCAACCAGTAGCCGTTGCCGTCGGGGGTGACGGCCATCCCGACCACGGGGGCGATGAGGCGGATCGCCCCGGCGGAGCCGAGGAAGCCAGCGTCACCGTAGGTGAAGACGCCGCCGTCGGAGGCCACCAACCAGTAGCCGTGGCCGTCGGGGGTGGCGGCCATGCCCACGATGGGTTGGGCCAGGTGGATGTCGCCGGCCGAGCCGTAGAAGGCGTTGGAGCCGTAGCTGAACACGCCGCCGTCCGCCGACACCAGCCGATAGCCGCTAGCCGAGGCTGAGGGGGCCTGGTTCACCAGGGAGAACGACGCCATCTGACCGAGCCCGCTCACCGAGGCGGTCACCACGTACCCACCTTCTGTGCCGTTGGCGGTGAAGGTCGGCGCCACCGCCACCCCCGAGGAGTCGGTGCTGACCGTGGCAGTGGAGCCCTCCCCCGAAAAGACCCCGCCCGCACCGGTCGCCGGTGAGGCGAAGGTCACCGTGGTCCCAGGCACCGGGTTCTTGTAGGAGTCGTAGACGGTGACCGCCAGGGAGACCGGGAAGGGTGTCCCGACGGGGGTGGCCTGCGAGGCCCCCGCTCCGGTGGCGATCGACGCCGGCGGACCGGGCAGGTTGTCCAGCGAGAAGGTGGCGGGATTGGCCACCCCCGCGGTCGAGGCGGTCACCGTGAACGTGCCAGCCGTGGTGTTGGCGGTCAGCGGAGGCGAGGTGGCGATACCGGCGGAATTGGTGGATGCCGTGGCGGTGGCCCCTCCGCCGGCGAAGGTGACACCGGGGTTCGTCCCGGACGGGCTGGCGAAGGTGACCGTGGCCCCCTGCACCGGGTTGCCGTTGGGATCGAGGACCTGCGCCTGCAGGGGGGAGGAATAGGCGCTGGCCACGGTGGCGGACTGGTTCGACCCGGTATAGGCGGTCACCCCGGAGGACACACCGGCATTGGAGTTGGTCAGCAAAAAGCCGGCCGAGCCGGAGATGCCCGAGGCCGACGCCGTCACCGAGTAGGTCCCGGCCGTCTGGTTGGCCGTGAAGGCCGGGGCGGTGGCGAGACCCTGGGCATTGGTCTGAACCGAAGCCGTGTAGGTGTTGGTCGAGGAGAAGACCCCGCTCGCCCCCGACGTAGGGGCGGTGAAGGTGACGGTCACCCCGGAGGCCGGGCTGCCTGCCGACGGCCCGGGCGTGCCGGTGAAGACCGACACCTGGAGAGGTGTCGGGAACGGGCTGCCGATCTTGGTCGTCTGGGGCGTGCCGGCCACGGCGGAAAGGCCGTCGTTGGTAAGGGAGAAGCTGGCCGGTCCGTCGCCGGCGTCGTCGGTAGCCGCCACCGAGTAGCTGCCGGCAACCCCGTTGGCGGTGAACGCCGATGCCGTGGCCGTCACCGGGGTGTTGGCGGTGGCGCAGTCGACCGTGGTCTGGGTCGTCGGCCCGGAGGTGTTGGCGAAGGTCCCGCTGGCCCCCGAGCTCGGAGCGGTGAAAGTCACCTTTACGGTTCCCGTGTTTGCACAGGGGACGGAGACGGCCAGGTCGGTCGGGAAGGCCTGGCCCGTGTTCTGGTTCTGGGGAGTGCCGGCGCTGGGAGTGAGCGACGCCGCTGCTCCCGCCGGCGCCGCAATGCCGGCGATGGCGGCCCACCCGATCAGGCCCCCGATTGCGACCGCCCGCCGTGCTCGGTCAAGGGTCATCCGCCGGCGCCACCTCCGGCCCCGCCCCGCCCGAAGCCGGTGAAGCAGCCGTTCGGCCCGGGTTGGCTGACCATGAGCCGGCTGGCGGTCACCGCTCCGGTGTTGTCCGAGGGACCGAAGGCCGCCACGCACAGACCGTCGGTGATCGCCGAGGAACTGGCCGACTCCAGCTTGGAGAACTTGGTTGAGGAGTCGTAGGTGAACGAGGAGGCGATCTGTCGGCGGAACTGGCCCGCCCGGGTGGTGCTGGTGGTACTGGGTGGCGGCGGGGTCTGGACCTGCACGTTGGAGTTGGAGATCGAGAGGACCTTGCCGTAGGCGATCCCGACGTTGTTCAGATTGGGCCGGGTGCCGCTGGTCGAGCCGGCTGACCCTCCGTTGGTGCCTGTACCGCCGGTCCGGAACCGCCCTCCGAACCCGCCGCCGACACCGAACCCGCCGCCGAAGCCTCGGCCGGCGCCCCCGGTCGCGCAGTTGCCGGCGGCGAAGATGTCGATGGTCACCGACCGGGCCGTGACCACGCCCGAGGCCAGAGTGCCGGTCGCCGACACGCATTCACCAGCGGCCAGATCGCTGGCGGATGCAGCCACGGTCTCGGTTATGACGGTCGAAGGGGTGATGTCCACCGCCACCTGACCGCTGGTCGGGCTCTGCACCTGCAGGGTGTCGCCCGACACGGCCGCCACCGTACCGAAGGTCCCCGGCGGGACGTTCGTGGCGCCGGCCCCGCCGCTGCGCCCGCTGGCAGCCGCCGGGGTGGATGCGTTGGAGGTCGCCGCGCTGCTGCCGCCTCCGCCACAAGCGGCCGCCACCAGGGTGACCGCTCCCAGTCCCAGGAGAGGAGTGATCAGGCGGAGTCCCCGACCACGGGCTCCGGGGTAGAGGGCTGACCGGTTCATCGTCATTCGCTCCTCAATGCGTCGATGGGTGCCAACCGGGCCGCCCGGCTGGCGGGATAGACCCCGAAGCCCAGGCCGAGGCCTACGGCTACAGCCACGGCAATGACCGCGGCCACGGGTGAGATCACGATCGGGTTGGAGATGAGGTGCGGCAGTCCCACCGCCCCGGCCACCCCCAACAACAGGCCGATGACTCCGCCACAGAGCCCCAGCACCGACGCCTCCACCAGGAACTGGCGACGAATGATCGCGGGCGTGGCGCCCAGGGCCTTGCGCAGACCGATCTCGCGGATTCGCTCGGTGACCGAAACGAGCATGATGTTCATGACCCCGATCCCGCCCACCAGCAGGGAGATGGCTGCTATGCCGCCGAGCAGGATGGTGAGGGTGTGGCTGACGGAGGTAGCGGTGGACTGGATCGATGACTCGGTGGTGATGGTGAAGTCCGGGGCCAGCGGATTCGTGATCCCGTGCAGGTTGGTCAGCTCGGTGTCGGCCTCCTGATAGGCGGCTGACAGCGAGGCGGCCGAGCTGGCCTGGATCAGGATCGACTGAACCGAGTTGCGGAAGATCCCCCCCAGCAGGAGCTCCTGGGCGGTGCTCACCGGCACGACGATCTGATCGTCCTCGTTGGTGGTCGCTGACGAGCCGGCCGAGTTGAGCACCCCGTCGACGGTGAAGGGCTGACCGTTGATGTTGACGGTCTGGCCGACCGGGTCAGCGAAGCCGAACAGGTTCTGAGCGGTCGTCGGGCCGAGCACGGCGACTGGTGCGGCGCTGGCGACGTCCCCACCCGTGAAGAAGGACCCGTCCTGCACCTGGCGGCCCCGCACCTGCAGCCACTGGGGCGTGGAACCGACCACGGTCGTGGTCCAGCTGCTCGACCCCGCCGTCACCACATCTGTCCTCTGGACGGTGGGCGCCACCGCTGACACGTCAGGCAGAGCCCGGTGGTCCAGCAGGGCGTTGGCGTCCGAAACGGTGAGGGTGTTGGCCGACCCCAGACCCCCTCTGACCCCTCCTGAGCTGGTGGTGCTGCCCGGGGACACGATGAGCAGGTTCGAGCCCAGGGAGGCGATGGCGGCGTTGACCTTGGCCGAGGCCCCCTCGCCCAGGCCCACCGTCAGGATGACGGCGGCGATCCCGATGAGGATCCCCAGCATGGTCAGAGCCGAGCGGAGCCGGTGGCTGAGGATGGCCTCGGCCCCGGTACGCAGGGTCTCCAGCCAGCTCACGCCGCCTCCGCCCCGTCGGCGTGGACCATCCCGTCGCGGATGCGTATGACCCTGTCGGCCACCTCGGCCACGTCCGGTTCGTGGGTGATGAGCACGATGGTCCGGCCCTGGCGGTGCAGGTCGGCGAACAGCCCGAGGATCTCCGCGGTGGTGGTGGAGTCCAGGTTGCCGGTCGGCTCGTCGGCCAGCAGCACCGCCGGGTCGGTGACCAATGCCCTGGCCACCGCCACCCGTCCCTGCTGGCCGCCGGACAGCTCGCCGGGCCGGTGCTCGACCCGGTCGGCGAGGCCGACCTTGCCCAGCACCTCGAGCGCTCGGGCCCTCCGCTCAATCCTGGGGACGCCGGCGTAGAGCATCGGAAGCTCAACGTTGCGCCAGGCGGCCATGTGGGGCAGGAGGTTGAACTGCTGGAACACGAATCCGATACGCCGGTTGCGGACCGCCGCCAGCTCGAGCTCGCTCATGGCGCTCACGTCCTGGCCGTCGAGCCAGAAATGGCCGGCGGTCGGCACGTCGAGGCAGCCGAGGATGTGCATGAGGGTCGACTTCCCCGATCCGGACGGGCCCATGATGGCGACGAACTCACCCTCGTCGATGCGCATAGACACGCCCCGCAGGGCGTCCACCGACAGGATGCCGTTGCGGTAGGTCTTCCAGACGTCCTGCAGCTCGATTATGGGCTCAGCCACCGCGGGCCCCCGCGCCGCCCCCTCCGCCGACCCTCGTCACCCCGCCGCCGAAGCCACCGCCTCCGAAGCCACCACCTCCGAAGCCACCACCTCCAAAGCCACCACCTCCGAAGCCACCACCTCCGAAGCCCCCGCCGCCCAGGCCGCCGAAGCCCCGACCGGTGGTGCTGGAGGACGTGACGTTGGCGCGGAGATTGGCTATGACCACCTGGTCGCCGGCGGCCAGTCCGGAGGTGATTTCGGTAAGGCCTCCGCTGCGGGCGCCGACGGTGACGCTATGGGCGACCTGCTTGCCGTTCTGCACCTCGTACACGAACGCCCGCGAGCCCAGGACGTGCACGGCGCTGGTGGGCACGGTCAGGACGTTGGTCCGCTGCAGCACCACGATGGCCACCGAGGCGCTGGCGCCGGCGAAGAGGCCCCCCGGGGTGCCGGTGACCGCCACCGTCACCGGGTAGGTGGCCACGCCACTGCTGGTGGTGGCCAGCAGGCCGATCTGGCTTACGGTGCCGTAGACGGGGGTGGTGGCCCCGTCGGGGGTGATGACCGCCTCCTCCCCCGGCTTGATCTGCCCGATCTGGGTGTCGCTGACCGAGGTGGTCACGTCAAAGGCGCCCGGGCTGAGCACGACCACGTCGGCGGAGGACGAGCCGGCGGTGGACGAGGAACCCGACGACGCCGAGGCCGCGGCGCCCGCTCCGGAGCCTCCGCTGCCTCCGCTGCCTCCGCCCGAACCGGTGGTCCCGGACGATCCAGCCGACACGCTCTGACCGTCGGAGATGTTCACCGCCGCCACCACGCCCGATATCGGGGAGGTGATGGTGCCCTGGTCGAGGTTGTCCTGGGCGTTGCTGACCCCCAGCTGCGCCGCCGTCACCGACGCCTGGTCGGACTGGAGCTGGGCCGGGGTGACGCTCTGCTGCAGGGCCGTCAGCGACGCCTGGGCGTTGCTGAGCTGGGTCTGGGCCGAGGTCAGCTGCGACTGGGCCTGCTCCAGGGCCTGGGCGTTCTTGGTCTGGGTGGAGGCCAGCGCCGACTGGTCCGACTGGACTGCCGAGAGGTCCTTGTTGACGGTCTGCTGATCGGTGTTGACCTGCTGCTGGTCCTGGCTCACCTTCGACTGGTCGGCCGAGCACTGGCTGGAGCCCGAGCCGGCCGAGCCCGAGGTGCCCGAGCCCGATCCGGACGAGCCCGATCCGGACGAGCCCGACGACCCGGAGGCCGACGAGCCGGCGGCCGAATCACCCTGGCAGTCGTTGGCCTCCTTCTGCTGATCAGCCTGCAGCTGGGCCTGGGCCGCCTGCAGGGTCGAGTTGTCGGTCGACATGGTCTGCTCAGCGTTCTGAAGCGCCTGCTGGGCCTGAGCCAGGGACTGGGCGTTGGTCTGCTGGGTGACGGCGAGGTTGTTCTGGGCGCTGCTCAGGCTGTTCTGCGCGCTGGCCACCGAGCCCTGGGCGCTGGCCATCTGCTGGGCGCTGGGGCCGGCCTGGTCGGTAGCCAGCCTGGCCTGGGCGGTGGCCAGCGTTGCCTCGGCCGAGTCGAGGGCCGACAGCAACGAGGCGGTGTCGAGACGGGCGAGCACCTGGCCCGCCTTCACGCTCTGGCCCTCCGACACGTCCACCTCGGCCACCCGACCGGAGGCGCCGAAGCTCAGGTTGGCCTGATTGACGGCGGACAGGGTGCCGGTGGCAGCGATCGTCTGACGGACCGTCCCGTATGACGCCGGCACCAACCGGAAGCCGGTGCCCGCCGGGCCCCGGGTCAGGGCGTAGGTGGTGCCGCCGGCCGCCAGCAGCGCGACGACCACGCCGACGATCAGCCACCGGCGGGTGCGCAGGCGGGCGGGAACGAGCCCGGCCAGCCGGGCGGGCGCCCTTCCCACCACTCCGGGCAGGCGCAGTCGCTCAGTTACCAAGTCTCCATTTCCTCCGGAAGGGCCCGTCCGGGCGGGGCGCTGGGGGTTGGGTAGACGACTCCCGCCCGGAACCGGGGCTTGCACCAACGATGGCCGGCCCGGCTAAGCGGCCGCTGGGCCGAACCTGGGAGTGTTCTGTGAATTTGGCCGTCAAGGTAGATTTCCCAGGAAACTCCCAGCTGAGGGCTCGATCATCGCAAGCATGACGGATCGGAACGGATCGGCCGAGGCCAGCCCGACCAAGGTGTTGGTGGTCGACGACGAGCAGTACATCAGGGACCTGGTGGGGACCTCCCTGCGCTATGAAGGCTTCGAGGTCGCCGAGGCGGCCAACGGGCGCAGCGCCCTCGCCCTGGTCGACAAGTTCCGGCCCGATGCCGTAGTCCTCGACATCATGCTGCCCGATCTGGACGGGATCGAGGTCACCCGGCGGCTGCGGTCCGACGGCATCCGGGTCCCGGTCCTGTTCCTGACCGCCAAGGACGCCACCGAGGACAAGGTCGTCGGCCTCACCGTCGGAGGCGACGACTACGTGACCAAGCCGTTCAGCCTCGAGGAGCTCGTCGCCCGCCTCCGGGCGGTGCTCCGTCGGACCAAGCCGGAAAGGGAGTCCTCCCAACTCCGCTTCGCCGACGTGGTCATGGACGAGGACACCCACGAGGTGTGGCGGGGCGAGACACCGGTGCAGCTGACCGCCACCGAGTTCAACCTGCTGCGCTACTTCCTCCTGAACCCCCGCCGGGTGCTGTCCAAGACCCAGATCCTCGAACATGTCTGGCAGTACGACTTCGACGGAGACCCGAACGTCCTCGAGACCTACGTCAGCTACCTACGCAAGAAGCTCGACCCGTTGGGACCACCCCTCATCCACACGGTCCGAAGGGTTGGCTACAGCCTGAGGCTCCCGACCGCGACATGAGCGGGAACGACCCGTCCGACCGGTTCGAAGATCCGCGCCCGGACCGGTCGGGAGTGCCTGAGGAAGCGTCCGTTCCCGACGGCGAGGCCGGGCCGGACGGCCGCGGCGGCGACAACGACGAGGTCTGGCCGGTTCCGTTCGACATGGGCCCTCCGAACGGGTGGCGGTTCGAACACCACGAGGACGCTCCGGCCCCCTCTGCGGGCCAGGGCCGGCGTGCCCTGGACGCCCCCCGGGCCATGGTCCGGGTGCTCGCTGACGCCGCCCATGGATTGGGCCGATGGCCGCTGCGGCGCCGGCTCGCCGCCGTCGTCGCCATCGTGCTGATCGCCGGCCTGGCCGGCGCCGACGCCGCCACCTACCGGACCCTGAGGTCCTACCTGGCGGGTCAGCTGCAGGACCAGCTGACCAACCTGACCCGCTCGGTGGGCCGGATCGCCGGCCGGGGGAACCTCGGAACGCTCGGCGGCCCGCTCCGCTTCGCCGGGGAGGGTCAGGGGGCCTACGTGGCGGTGGTCGATCCGAGCGGCGAGGGGGTCCAGGGCTCCGTGCCGCCGGGGGGCGGGGTGAACCCCTTGGCCCCCCCGAAGCTCCCCAACCCTCTGCCAGCGCCGCCGGCGCCTCCCGCCAACGGCGACCCGTTCGCACCCGGCAGCGGGATCTTCATCTCCGCTCCCTCGACCCAACCGGGCAGCCCGCCGTTCCGGCTCGAGGTGAGCGCCCTCCCCTTCGGCGAGGGGACGCTGGTGGTCGGCATCCCCGAGGGCGAGATGCTGGCAACCCTGCACCGCCTGCTCCTCACCGAGCTGGCGGTCAGCCTGGCGGCGGTGGCCTGCGCCGCCGTGCTCGGAGCCTGGCTCGTCCGCCTCGGACTGCGGCCCCTCGAGGACATGGCCGCCACCGCCGGCGAGATCGCCTCCGCCCGCCTGGACCGGCGGGTGTCGGTGGCCAACCCTGACACCGAGGTCGGTCAGCTCGGTGAGGCACTCAACGCCATGCTGGGCCGGATCGAGGGCGCTTTCGCCGAGCAGAGGGCGTCGGAGGAGCGTCTACGCCGCTTCGTGGCCGACGCCTCCCACGAGCTGCGCACCCCGCTCACCTCCATCCGGGGCTATGCCGAGCTGTTCCGGCGGGGGGCCGACCGGCGGCCAGATGACCTGGCCAAGGTCATGCACCGCATCGAGTCCGAGGCGCTGAACATGAGCCTCCTGGTGGAGGACCTCCTGCTGCTGGCCCGCATCGACCAGGGCCGACCCCTCGAGCGCAACCCGGTAGACCTGCAGGACCTGGTGCACCAGGCCGCCGACGCCGCCAGGGCGGTCGAGCCCGACCGGCCCATCGAGCTCGAGGCCGACGAGGCCGTCACCGTGCTCGGCGACCAGGCCCGCCTGCGCCAGGTGCTGGACAACCTGCTGTCCAACGTGCGGACCCACACCCCGCCCGGCACGCCCGCCCGCGTCTCACTGCACCACCTGGGCCCTGATGCCCTGATCGAGGTGACCGACGAGGGGCCGGGGTTGGGCCCCGAGGTGGCAGCCAGGGCGTTCGAGCGCTTCTACCGGGCCGACCAGGCCCGCTCGCACGATCAGGGCAGCGTCGGCCTGGGCCTTTCGATCGTCGAGGCCATCGCCCACGCCCACGGTGGCTCGGTCGGAGTGGCATCCGAAGCCGGCCGGGGAGCCCGGTTCTGGATCCGCATCCCCTGCTCCGCCCCGGGAACTTCCAGCTCGCCCAACGGGTTAACTGGTCAGGAAGAAGGGAGCCCGCCCGATGTTCAACCGCTCGAAGCTGTCCATGCCGTCCCCCGAACAGGCCCTGCCGGGCCGGTCCCAGGTGATGCCCCTTCCTGAGCGCCACCTGCTGCTTGGCACCGCCCTGGCCGAGCCCTTCCCGCCCGGCACCGAGCGGGCGGTGTTCGGAATGGGCTGCTTCTGGGGAGCCGAACGCAAGTTCTGGACCCTCGACGGGGTCCATACCACCGCCGTCGGCTACGCGGGCGGCTTCACCCCCAACCCCACCTACGAGGAGGTCTGCAGCGGGCGCACCGGGCACGCCGAGGTGGTGCTGGTCGTGTTCGACCCGGCCCGCATCTCCTACGGGGAGCTGCTCAAGGTTTTCTGGGAGAGCCACGACCCGACCCAGGGCATGCGCCAGGGCAACGACGTCGGAACCCAGTACCGGTCCTGCATCTACACCACCAGCGCCGCCCAGGCGACCGAGGCGGAGCTTTCCCAGAAGACCTACGGCGAGTTGCTCGAGGCGGCCGGCTACGGCCCCATCACCACCGAGGTCGCTCCGGCCGGGGCCTTCTATTACGCCGAGCCCTACCATCAGCAGTACCTGGCCGCCAACCCCAACGGTTACTGCGGGCTCGGGGGCACCGGCGTGTGCATGACCGGCCTCTCCGCCGTCGCCAGCCCGCCCCCGGCCGGCGACAAGGAACAGTAGGGTCGCGGCGTTTGCATGAGGAGGCCAGGCGATGAAGACCTTCTGCCGTGCGGTCCTGAACTACCTGCCCCGGATCCAGGGGGCCCCGTCTCCCACCGAGGTTGACATCTTCGACGGCCGGGCGGCGCAGCTGCCCGGCTGGCAGGAGTGCGGCTTCGAGCTGGTACAGCACCGCTCGACCATCTCCGACTGGGTCGACGAGGAGGCGCTCGCTTCCGTCCACCATCCGGAGATGGAGGAGCTGGCCCGCAAGATGACCAACGCGGATGTGGCCCTGGTCTCCAGCCACATCAAGCGCAGCCCCAAGGACGCCCAGCGGCACCACCAGCTCTCCCCCATCACCTTCGTCCACTCCGACTTCGCCGCCGGCTACACGGACCTCATCCGGCGCAACTACCACGAGGCATCGGAGCCCTCTCCGGCGCTGGCCCGACACGGCCTCACCGCCGACGACGTCGACCGGGCCACCCGGACGGTGATCCTCCAGTTCTGGCGCAACCTGGGAGAGCCGAAGATGGACTTCCCGCTGGCCTTCTGCGACGCCAGAACGGTCACGCCGGAGGACAGCCGGGCCTTCCGCGTGACCGACTACGCCGGCAGCGGCTTCAGCTTCGACGCTCTGGGGATCGTCGCCCCCGAGCCGGCCGGCCGCCACCGCTGGTACGCCTTCCCCGAGCTCGGACGCGACGAGACGGTCGCCTTCCGTACCTACGACACCGACCTGGTGGCCCGGGGCGAGACCTGGTTCACCCCTCACTCGGCCTTCCGCGACCCCGAGGTGCCGGTAGGCTCGCCGGCCCGCACAAGCATCGAGCTGCGGGCCAACTGCCTCTGGTTCTGACGGCTCAGGAAGCCGACAGGGCCACCGCCTGGTCCCGCAGGGCGCGGTAGTCCAGCTTCCCGCTGGGGGCCCGGCCGACCGACGCCACGGCGAAGACGCGCTTGGGGGCCTTGTAACGGGCCAGGCGTAGCTTCACGTGCTCGATGAGGCCGGCCTCGTCCAGCTGCTCGTCGGGGCGGAGCTGGACGAGGGCGCAGACCGCCTCGCCCCACATCTCGTCCGGTACGCCGACCACGGCGACGTCGAGGACGGCCGGGTGCTCCTTGAGCACCTCCTCGACCTCCTCGGGAAAGACCTTCTCGCCCCCGGTGTTGATGCACTGCGAGCCCCGACCCAGCAGATGGACGGTGCCGTCTTCGTCGACGGAGGCGAAGTCGCCAGGTATGACGTAGCGCACCCCGTCGATGGTGCGGAAGGTCGCTGCCGTCTTGGCCTCGTCCTTGTAGTAGCCCAAAGGGATGGCTCCGGTGCGGGCCAGCATCCCGATCTCGCCCGAGCCCGGCACGACATCGCGCCCGTCATCGGTGATGATGCGGGCCGTCTCGCCCAGCTTGAAGCTGGCGGTGGCGATGACGCCGTCGCCGCTCGACACGGACTGGCCCAGGCCAGGCGCCTCTGAGGATCCCAGGGAGTCGAAAAGGATCAGCGAGGGCTTGTGCTTGAGCAGTCCCTGCTTGATCGGCTCGCTCCACATCACCCCGGAGGAGATGATCGCCCTGAGACTCTCCAGATCCCAGCGGCCTGGTTCGTCGTCGAGGCACCGCAGCACAGGACGGGCGAACACGTCGCCGACGATCACAACCGAGTTGGCCTTGTTTCGCACGACGGCGTCGAGCAACTCCACCGGATCGAGGCCCCGACTCTCGAGGGTCACCACACACCCGCCCTGGCGCAGCGTCCCGAAGGCGGTGAACATGGCGGTGGCGTGCATCAGCGGCGACGCGGCCAGCATCACCGGGCCCTCGGGAGCCAGGTTCGAGACGATGTCCTGCACCGTCTCCGGCGGCTGCGCCCCCCTGGCGGCGGCCTGACCCCGTCCCAGGTCCCCCTGTTGCCACATGACACCCTTGGGCATCCCGGTCGTCCCGCCGGTGTAGACGAAGATCAGATCCTCCGGCCGTCGGCCCCAGGGACCGGCGACCGGGCCGGGCACCCGTTGCGATACGACGGTGTCATAGTCGATCGCCCACTCCGGGCAGCTTCCGGCATCACCGAGGCGGACCCAGAGCTTGACCTTGGGCACCCGGCCGCGCAGCGAGTCGACCATGTCGGTGAAGGCGGCATCGAAGACGACGGCCACGGCGTCGGCGTTGTCCCACAGGTAGACCAGCTCGTCGGGGCCGTAGCGGTAGTTGGTGTTTACCGGCACCAGCCCCGCCTTCACCGTGGCGAAGAGCGCCTCGAGGTACTCCGGGCAGTTGTAGAGGTAGTTGGCCACCTTGTCCTGGTGGCTGAAGCCCGCAGCCAGGAACGCGCTGGCCAGCGCATCGGCCCGACGGTCCAACTCGGTCCATGAGACCGTCCGCTGACCGTGGGCCAAAGCCGGGCTGTCCCCCCGGGCCCGGGCCACCCCCTCCCAGACCTCGGCGAAGCCGAAAACCGCCATTGATCCCCCTCCCCAACCTCATCGAATGCGACGACATCATGCCGCCCGCCGGTTGCCGGACCAAAATCGGCCGGCCGGACGTGCCTCCCCGTCGCTCGCCCGAAATGATGCTGAACCGGCCGGCGGCCCCCCGGTTGGGTATCGTGGCGATGTGATGGTCCGGCTCCTCGTTGGCGCCGCTCTGGTACCGGGGGCGGTGGCGATGGTCGATCCCACCGCCGCCGTGGTCGTCGGGGTGGCTGCCCTGGTGGCAATCCTGGCCACGGTCTGCCTGTCGGGAGGTCGGATGCCGGCCCTGGGGCTCACCCCCGCGGCTGTCCCGGCCCTCGCCCGGCATCGGGCCCGGGCGGTAACTCCGGCCGTGTCGGAGCACCCGGTCGTCCTTTCGGTCATCCGGCGCTGATCCCCGGGCCCGCCGTCGGCGGATCCCCAGGTCCTGAATCAGCCTTCGTCCGAAAGGAAGCCTCGAATGCTCGTCCTTGCCTCCTGGCGGCGCGCCCCCGGCGCGCTGCTGGCCAACCTCGTCTCCATCAAGGCGCTGTTCGCCGCCGTCGCCCTGGTGCTCGCCCTCGCCTACAGCTTGGTGGGTTCCTACGGCGCCGGCATCTTCGTGGTGGGTGCCGCCGTGACCCTCCTCACCTCCCCCTTCGCGGCCCGGGCCTGGAGGGCCCAGGTGGCCCGGGTCCGGCTCGAGCCGGAGCTGGCCGCCATCCGCCGGCGCCACTCCCATGATCCGCAGCAGGCCGCCGCCGCCAGCCTCGCTCTCCTGCGGGACCACGGTGCATCGCCCACCGCCGGCTGCCTGGCTCTGCTGCTGCCGGCGCCCCTGTACCTCGGCTTGTACCAGGTCCTGCGGGGCCTCACCCGGCGCCGCCCGGGCTCGCGGTTGTTCCAGCCCCTCTACCTCCCCCACTCGACGGCCCTCTTCCACGCCCTCGCCTCCAGCACCACCATGGGGTTCTGGGGCGTAGACCTGGCCAGCACGGGAACGGCCGCCCTGCAGGCCTCGGCGCTCTCTGGGGCACTCTTCGTCGCCCTGTTGGCGATCACCGCCGCCGGCGGTGTGCTCCAGCAGGTCCTGGTCCGGCGGGCACTGCCCCGGCCCAGCGACCAGCGGGCGGCGGGGGTCCAGCGGGTGGCCAGTCTCACTCCCGCCATCTTCGCCCTCACCGGACTGGGTCTGCCCCTGGCCGTCACCCTCTATTACGCCGCCGTAAGCCTCACTCGCCTCGCTCAGCAGTTGATGCTGATACGCCTGCATCCCGTCTCCTGAGCCGGCGCGTCGGCCGGAGCTCCCGGGCTCGAGGGCCGTCACAGGTTGCGGCCGGCGTGACGACGGGGTTCCGTCCCGCCGACCGGCCGCGGCCGGCTGCGATAGATATCAGTGATGACGGACTACCCGAGGGTTCCCTTCGACGTCGACGGCTACGCGGCAAGGGTCACGTCCGGTGCGCCCTGCTTCATCTGCCGCATCGTCAACGGCGCGGACCGCCGGCACGAGATCGTCTACCGCGACGAGGATCACATCGCCTTCCTCAACCGGTTCCCCACCCTGGCCGGCTACACGCTGGTGGCTCCGGTCCGTCACCTCGAGCAGGTGGTCGGCCAGTTCGCCGAGGAGGAGTACCTGCGCCTGCAGAGGCTGGTCTACCGGATCGGGCGGGCGATGTCCGAGGTCCTGCCGACCGAGCGCCTCTACGTCCTCAGCCTTGGCAGCCAGCAGGGGAACCGTCATGTCCACTGGCACCTGGCGCCCCTGCCGCCCGGTGTGCCCTACCGCGACCAGCAGCTGGCCGCCCTTATGGCCGAGCACAAGGGCTACCTGGACATCCCCGACGCCGACCGAGTGCGGCTGGCCGCCACCCTGCGGGCGGCGATCGCCGACGACACTCGAACCTGATCGAGCCTCGGACGGCCCGTGGTCCCCGTCAGACCAGCTCGATGCGGCGGCCGGCGTCGGACGCCATGTTCAGCCGAACTCCTCCTGCGCCCAGTCCGGCCAGTCGCCCCGGGGTATGAGACCCAACAGCAGCTGGACCCGCCGAAGGAGCTCGCGGTTGCGTTCCTCCATGGCGGCGATCTGCAGCTCGGCCTGGGAGAGCCGGGCGGCGAGATCGGCTGGATCCGGACCTGGTGCACTGGCGCCGGAGGCCGCCGCTGCGCCCTGCCGGGGGCCGGGGGGATCCTCGACGTGCAGGACCGACGGGCGCACCTGGGCGAGCCCCACACCGAGCTTGACCAGCACCTGGGCACCGACACCACGGCCTTCGCGGACCAGGCCAAGCAAAAGGTGCCGGGTGCCGATCTCCGTGTCGTCGGCGGCCAGCGACTCCCGAAGAGCCAGCTCGAGCACCTTCTTGGCCCGAGGCGTGAAGGGCGGACTGGCGGGCTGGGGCACCGAGCCGGGCTCGGTGATGGAGCTGACCTGTTGGCGGGCCGCTTCCAGGGAGACACCGAAGGAGGCCAGGGCGCGGGCGGCCGCACCGTCACCTTCCCCGATCAGCCCGAGCAGGATGTGTTTCGTGCCGATGGAGTGATGGTTCATCTGACGGGCCTCTTCCTGGCTCAGAACGAGAACCCGTCGGGCGGACCCGGTGAAGCGATCGAACATGGGGGCCAGCCTACGGAGCGGGCCGCCGGGGCGGAACACCGCTGGGCCCCTCGCTGGGCCCTTCGCCGGGTGCCGGCCCTCCCCGCCCACCCAGCCGCTTCACCATGATCTCCAGCACCGTGCGGTACCGGTGCTCGACCCCGTCGACCCGGTAGCTCCAGCCGGCGGGACCAGCCCGAACGGCCACGGCTGGTATCCCAGCCGCTGGTAGATCCGGCGCGCCCCGGGGTTGTCGGTCTCCACCCCCAGGAAGATGCGGACGGCCCCCCGGGCCAGGGCGATCGCCTCGCCGGCGAGCACCAGGCGGGCGCCCACCCCCCGCCGGCGCGCCGTGTCGGCCACCTCGAGGTGGTTGATGAAGGGGACCCCGGCCAGAACTGCCGCCACCTCGGGCTCGACGGCGCCGTCCGAGCGGACGCACACGTCACCGACCACCGTCGCGCCAACCTCGGCGGCGACCAGTTGGGTCAGCCCTGCCGCCTGCAGGGGGAGCATCTCGTCGAAGTAGTCCGCCGAGGGGGCGAAGCTCGCCACCAGCCGCTCCCTCGCCTCGGGCCCGACCGGTCCCACGACGACCGGTGATCGGCTCGCCCCCCAGTCCTGGCGCCTCATCTCCCAGATCAGGCCCCAACCCGTGTGCCCGGAGCAGAGGACGGCCCGGGGCTGTCCGTCGGCCAGGCGGAAGCCGAGGCGGGCCGGTATGGCGGCGCTGGCATGGTTGGCCGCGTCGCACTGGATCTCGACCACATCGCAGGTGAGGTGGGCGAAGGCGGCGGACACCAGGGCCTCGGCGGCAGCGGTGGTGTTGCCCCCCCTGGTCCGGTCCGTGGCGGCCCAGTAGCCAATGGCCGCCCGCCGGGGGCCTTGCCGGTGCAGGCCGGCACCCCCGACGATCCCGCCCGCCTCGTCCACGACGGCGAAGCCGAAGTCGCGCCCGGCGTCGAAGTCGTCCTCCGCATTCTGGAGGAAGGCCAGCTCCGCTTCCTCGCTGGGATCGGCGAAGGACGGCAACCAATGGCTCAACTCGTTCTGGCTGGCCCGGATGACCTGCATCAGCTCGTCGACGTCGCTTCGCCGCAGCCGGCGCAGGTGGACACGGCCCGCCGCCAGCTCTTCCGGAAAGGCGGTCATCGGCCCGGTCACTGTATTCCGGGCCATCGACGGTGGCCCGCCGATATCGTCGGTCATGGTCCGCTTCGACGCTGACGCCGTCTTCGGAGACGACTACCTGCACTTCTACGGGCCCGGCCTGACCGAGGAGCGCAACCGGGCCGAGGTCGAGGAGATCTGCAGCCTGCTCGGCCTCTCCTCCGGGGCGAGGATCCTGGATGCCCCCTGCGGGCACGGTCGGTTGGCCAACCTGCTGGCCGGTCGGGGCATGGTCGTGACCGGCGTCGACGCCTCCGAGGCCTTCCTCGAGCTGGCCCGCCGATCGGCGCCGGGCCCGTCCGGGCCCACATACCTCCAGGGCGATCTGAGACGTCTTCCGACCGACGACCGCTTCGATGCGGTGGTCTGCTGGTTCACGTCTTTCGGCTACTTCGACGACGACGAGAACAGGGTGGTGCTGTCGGAGTTTCGCCGGGTGCTGGAGCCGGGCGGCGTCCTGCTCATCGAGACGATGCACCACGACGGGTTCCTGCGCTCGGTGCTGGCCGGTCCGGTGCCCTCCGTGTTCAAGATCACCGTCGGCGACGACCTGATGGTCGACGAGACGGACTTCGACCCGCTCACCGGTCGCTCGGAGACGGAACGCACGGTCGTGCGGGACGGTCAGGTGAGGCGATCCCACTTCTCGGTCCGGCTCCCCACTCCGCCCGAGCTGGTCGGGTGGCTGAACGACGCCGGCTTCGATCGGGTGAGCTTCTCCGACCGGGGCGGCCGCCCGCTGACCGTTCAGTCCCGCCGCCTGGTCGTGACGGCCCGGTGACCACCGCTCCGGGCGCCGACCGGACGCCTTAGTCAGGCGCCGCCCGGACCCGCTTCCGGTCGCAGCCGGCGGGCGCTGATGCCGACCATGGTCGGGATGGTCGACATCCAGACCTCGTAGTCCGTCCACTGCTCCCGCGGCCGCAGGTCCCGCGGCGGGGTGGGCGGCTCGGCCAGCCGGGTCACGGCCAGGCCAACCTCGGCCAACCGCTCGACGTACCAGCCCAGCGGGCGGTGGTAGTGGCGGTGGCCGCCGAAGCTCTCCACCCACCGCTGCTCGTGGGGCAGGTAGGCCCGGACCTTGCGGTAGCGCTCACCGGTCTGGGGATCCTCGACCGGCGACTGGCTCCAGAAGCAGGGATGGGGGATGGTGAGCACCAGCCGACCGTCGGGCGCCAGCGCCCGGGCGACGTCGGCCATGAGCGGCTCGAGCACCGGCACGTCCATCAGCACCATGAGCGCCACGATCCGGTCGTAGGGCGGACCGTCGGCCAGGTCGCCGAGCCCAGCGGTGAGGTCGGCCTGGTGGAAGTCGACCCCCGGGTGGTGGCGGCGGGCGATCTCCAGCAGCTTGGCGCTCCCGTCGACGCCCACCGCGTCAGCCCCGGCGGCAACCAGTCGTGCGGTGAGCCAGCCCGGACCGCAGCCCACGTCGAGGATCCGCCGGCCGGCCACCGGGCCCAGCTCGTCGTCGAGGAACGCTTCGAACCGGGCCGAGATGCTGTCCCGCCCGTCCACCGTGCCGGCGTAGGACTGGGCCGCCGCGTCCCAGGCGGCGAGGTCGGCGCCGGCGTCGTCAGGCGACAGCGGCAACCTCGGCCTGGCGGCGGGAGCGCCGGATGTAGCCGACCGTCCAGTACAGCAAGGAGCCCATCACCGCCCAGCCGAGCACGTGGGCCACGGCTATGAAGCTGCCGGTGGACAGCTCGAGGGCGAGCACCGTGCGCAGCACCGCCTCGCCCAGGAGGCCGACGCCCCACACGGCGGTGAGCACGAAGAACACCCGCCTTGCCTCCGGTCGCTCCCACAGCTCGGTGTAGGCCCCGACCCCCTGGCGGTCGCTCGAGCCGGTGATGGCCCGGCCGATGTGGAACATCAGCGGGCGCACCGGCAGCACCAGCGTGGCCAGGCACACCAGGCCGAAGGCGCCGGTGAAGACCGACTCCCGCAGCTTGAGCAACAGCTCGCTGCCATGCAGGAGGGTGACCGACACCACCCCCAACACGATCCCGATCAGCGATATGGCGGGAATGATCTGCAGCCTGCGCCGCACGGCCCAGCTGGCGCAGACCACCACCGCCGGCACGCACGAAGCCCATGCCAAGGCGGTGGCGTCGGCCAAGCCCTTGTGCCGCCCCAGCTGGTAGACGAGGAACGGGACCAGGCCGCCGTATACGAGCTGTGGTCCGAGCGTCCGGGGCGACAGCGCCCCGATGACCCCCGACTCCGGTAGCGGCCCGGCGCCGGCCACAGCCGGCGCCACCGCAGCGGCGGCCGGCTCAGGCTGTGTGTTGGTGGTGGACTCCGGCACCGTGATCTCCAAGGCGATCGGCGATGAGCTGTCCCAGGTGCACCGCCCGCTTCCCCGTGCCCTGGCTGATCTGGCTCCGACAACTGAAGCCGTCGGCGACCACAACGGTACCCGGAGGGGCAAGCCGCACGCGGGGCAGCAGGCCCCTCTCCCCCACCGCCATGGACAGGGCGAACTTGTCCGACTCGTAGCCCCACGAGCCGGCCATTCCGCAGCACCCGGTGGCGGCCATCTCCCAGGCACCGCCGGAGGCGTCCAGCAGCCGGCGGGTCGCCTGCATGCCGAACACCGCCGACTGGTGGCAGTGCGCCTGCACCAGCACCTCCGGCAGGGACGGCGGCACCCAGCGGGGCGCATGGCGGGCGAGGAAGCCGTCGAGGGTGCAGACGGCGCCGGCCAGGGCGGCGGCGTCGGGGTCGTCGGGCAGCACCTCCACCAGCTCGTCGGCCAAGGCGGCGGCGCAGCTGGGCTCGGGCACCACCACAGGCAGGCCGGCACCGACCAGCGGAGCCGTCACCCTGACCGCCCGCGACAGCAGGCGTCGGGCCACATCGAGCATCCCGTAGTCGTAGAGGGGCCGCCCGCAGCACACCGGCCTGGGCGGCACCACGACGTCGAAGCCCGCTGCCGCCATCACCGCGGCCACCGCCTCGCCCACCTCGGGCTCGAAGTGATTGGTGAACGTGTCCGGCCACAGGACCGCCTTCGGGGCCGATCCGGAGTCCGGCCCCGGGGGGCGGAAGGCCTGCCGGAACGTCCTGCGGGCGAAGCGCGGTAGCCGCCGTTCCGGGTGGATGCCCGCGGCGGTCCTGGTGAGCCCGGCGGCGGCCCCGTCCATGAGGCGGTTGGCCAGTCCGGGGGCGACGGCGCCGAGGCGGGCGGCGTACATGATCAGGCCCATGGCGTAGGCGGGGCGGGGTCGCAGGCGCCGGCGGTAGTAGTGGTGCAGGAACTCAGCCTTGTAGGACGCCATGTCCACCCGGACGGGGCATTCGCTCTTGCACGCCTTGCACGCCAGGCACAGCGCCAGTCCCTCGAACACCTCGGGCGACCGCCAGCCACCGGTGATCACCTCGCCCTCGGCCATCTCGAACAGCAGCCGGGCCCGGCCCCTGGTCGAGTGCTCCTCGTCACCGAGCACCTGGAAGCTGGGGCACATGGTCTGGCCGTCAGTGGCCCGGCACCGGCCCACCCCCACGCAGCGCAGGGCCGAGCGCGACAGGCGGCCGCCGTCGGCCCGCAGGGCGAGCTTGGTAGGGGGATCGCCGGGTCGGTACCCGCTGCCGAGCCTCAGGTTCTCGTCGGACCGGAACAGCCGGACGGGGTCGACGACCTTGCCCGGGTTCATCTTCCCGTCGGGATCCCACACCGCCTTGAACCGGCCCATGGCCTCGACCAGCTCGGGCCCGTACATCCGGGTGAGGAACTCGGCCCGCTGCTGGCCATCGCCGTGCTCGCCGGAAAGGGAGCCTCCCAGCGAGACGACAAGGTCGACGGCGTCGTCGAGAAAGGCCCGGTACCGGCCGACGCCTTCGGCCGAGGTGAGCTCGAAGGGGATGCGGCTGTGCACGCATCCGTCCCCGAAGTGCCCGTAGACCGCCGCGCTCGTGTAGCCGTAGGCCTCGTAGAGGTCCCACAGCCGGCGCAGGTAGGTGCCGACCGCCGCCGGAGCCACGGCGGCGTCCTCCCACCCGGCCCAGTTGAGCGGCCGGCCGGGGACCTGCGACGAGGCGCCCAGGCCTGACTCCCGCACCTCCCACACCATCCTGGTCTGCTCGGCCGAGGTGAACAGGGCGGCGCCGACCGGCTCCGAGCCCAGGGCGTCGAGGAGGGCCCGGGCCCGTCCCTCGGCGTCGGTGTCGGAGTCCCCGCCCACCTCGAGCAGAAGGAAGGCGTCGCCGGGCGGGAGGTCGGTGATCGCCGTCAGGTCGCGCCCCAGGCGCACCACGTTGTCGACCAGGTTGCGGTCGATGGCCTCCAGGGCCAGCAGGCCCGGATGCCCGCCGGTCCCGTCGCCGGCGGCGGCCCGGCCCGCCCTCAGCAGCTCGGGGACGTGATCGGCCGCATCGAATATCGAGGCGTAGCCGGCCACGACCAGACGGGTGGCCGCCGGCCAGGGCAGCAGCCGCACCTGGGCCCCGAGCACGGTCACGCACGTGCCCTCGGTCCCCACCAGGGCGGCGGCCAGGTTGAAGCCGTTCTCGGGCAGGAGGGCGTCCAGGTTGTAGCCCGACACCCGCCGGGGGATGGCGGGGAAGCCCCGGCGGATGGCATCTCCGTAGGCGGCGGCCACCTGCGACAGCCCGGCAAAGATCTCCCCCTGCCGGCCCCCCGAGCGGGCCAGGGCGTCCACCTCGTCGGGCCGGTAGCGGGAGCGGGCCTCGAGGCGGAACCCGTCGTAGGTGACAACGTCGAGGGACTCGACGTTGTCCGAGGTGCGCCCGGCGACCAGCGAGTGGGTGCCGCATGAGTTGTTGCCGACGTTGCCACCGATGGTGCAGCGGCTGTGGGTGGCGGGGTCGGGTCCGAAGGTCAGTCCGTGGGCCCGGGCCGATCGCCGCAGGTGTCCGTTGATGAGGCCGGGCTCACAGCGGGCCAGGCGGGACGAGGGGTCGAGGGCCTCGAGCCGGGTGAGGTGGCGGGAGGTGTCGACGATGACGGCCACGTTGACCGGCCCTCCCGACAGGCTGGTGCCGGCGCCCCGGTTGGTGATGGGCGCCCCGTGGTCGCGGCACACCGCCACCGTCTCGACCAGATCCTCGACGTCGGCCGGCAGCACCACCCCCAGGGGCACCTGGCGGAAGTTGGAGGCGTCGGTGGCGTAGACGGCCCGGTAGGCGGGGTCGAAGCGCACCTCCCCCCGCACCCGGGCCGCCAGGTCGGACTGGAGGGCCGCCCGGTCGACTCCGGCCGCGGCCGGATGGGTGAGGTAACGGCGGGGGGCCGGGGGCCGGTTCACCCCGGCGACGGTAGGCGCGGGCGGGGACCGCGCTGGTGGAGCGGTGCCCGCCCTACCGGCGGGCGGGCGAGGTGAGGGTCGTGATCGTGTCGATCCCGTACTCGGCGAGCAGCTCTTCCTCGATGAGGCGGCGGGCCTGCAGCAAGCAGTCGAATCCGGGCGTACCGGAGGTGACCTTGGTCGCCAGTTCCCCCAGCACTCTCCAGGCGGTCCCCAGGTCGTTCAGGTTCGACATCGGCTTCCTTTCCGGGTGTGGACCGTGGTCCTACCCGCCGGACTGCGTTTCCCCAACCTGCCTCTAAGGCCCCGTACTGGGAGAGACTGGACGACGGCGGCGTCGCAGGCAAGACCCAATTTCAGGGATGGCTAGTCCGGAGTGGCCGTCATGGCTGGCCCGGAGGGGTGACGGGCATTGACACCTCCGGGTGGCGGCCACCGTGGGTGGCCGCCACCAGCGGCGGACCAGCCTTCTCGGCTCCGACCGCCACTGTCGGCGCCGGTGGCCGGGCCACTCAACCCTCCAGCTCGAGGACCCCCCGCACCGCCTGGACCGCCGCCAGCACCAGGGTCCTCGTCCCTCGCTCCACCGGATCCTCGGGCCCGCTCACCCGCTGGCCCACCTCCACCGCCAGCCGGCCCATGACGGCCTGGGCCCGGGCCGGGTAACCGGCTCGGCCCTGAAGGGCCCCGGTGACCAGCTCCAGCAGCAGGGCCAGGCGCTCCCCGAACAGGGGGGCCAGCACCTCGGCGGCCTTCTCGGCGGCGAGGGGGGCCCCGCTGTCGGCCGTCTGGGCGTCGTAGCGGTCCAGGACATCGGCGACCACGGCGGCGGCGGCCCCGAAGAACAGCTCTGCCTTGGAGGAGAAGTGGCGGTAGACGGTCCCCTTGGCCATGCCGGCCGCGGTCGAGACATCGCCCACCCCCACCTCGGAGTAGGGCTGGCGGGTGAAGGCCTCGGCCGCCGCGGCCAGGAGACGGGCAGCCGGCCGCTCGGGTGAGCTGGTGGCTTCCAGCCGGCCGATGGCGGTGTCCCACATCTCGGGCCGGAAGGCCTCCTCCCCGCCCGACAGCAGACCGGGGAGGATTTCGGCTATTACGTCCAGCGGGAGCCGACGCCGCTGGCGGAGCAGCTTGATCAGCCGGAGAGCCTGGAGGTGGGTGTCGTCGTAGAGGAACCGGTTGCTGGAGGCGACCTGGGCGGAGGGCAGGAGGCCAACCCGGCGGTAGTGGTGGATGGTCGCGGGCGGCACGCCGCTCAGCGCCACCAGCTCGGAGATGCGGTAGCGACCGGACGGCGGGCCGGGGGCCTTGTCGGCACCGGAGCGATGGCGGGGACTCATTGGTTACTCGGATAGTCACTGACTCGAGCGCTTGCCTGCGCCCCAGCGTTGCACGGCGGCTGGCCGTGCGCGTGGTGCCCATCGGGATCCTGTTCTCCGACGGCACCGAGGAGCAGGACGACACCGTCGCCCCCGAGCGGGTGGGTCGGGCCATGATGGCCCAGCAGGCGGTCAAGTCCCTGCCCCCGTCGGTGCTGGACTACCTGAACGCGGTGGAGGGGTGGTCCGAGCCGATCGACCACGTGGTGATCCTCACCCCGGCCGCCGAGTTCACCGTCATGCACCGCATGGCCACCCAGGCCGCTGCCCTGGCCCGGGTGCCGGTGACCGTCATCGACACCCGCACCGCCGCCGCCGCCCAGGGACTGGTGGTGGAGGCGGCCGCCGAGCGCGCCGCTGCCGGCGCCGGCGGAGAGGAGGTGGCCGATGCCGCCCGGCAGGCCGCCGGCGCCGTCCGGCTGGTGGCCGCCCTGGCCTCCCTCGAGACCCTCCGGGGTGGGGGCCTCCTGCCCCCGCCCAGCCTGGCCGGGACGGGTCCGGCCGGGTCCCGCCGGTTGTTCAGCTTCGCCGAGGGTCGGGTGGAGCCGGTGGGCGAGGCCGACGAGGCCGAAGTGGTGGCCGCCCTCGAGGCCCGCTGGACCGAGGGGGGCGGGGACCCCGCCGTCCCTGCTTCGATCTTCCACGCCGGAGACGAGGTCACCGCCGCCTCGCTGCGGTCCCGCCTCGGGGTGAAGGCGCCGCTGTCGCGCTTCAGCGCCGCCATGACCCTGCACACCGGGCCGGGGGTGGTGGGCGTCAGCTGGGTCCCCGCCGGCTGAGGCCGGTCGGACAGTTCCCCGGTTCCGCCGAAGGGGCTCGGCCGTTCGGTGGCTCGGCCGTTCAGTGACTCGAGTGGGCCGTTGAGCTGCTCAGCCGTTCAGCTGCGAGCGGGCCGACTCGATCAGCCGCTGCAGGTGCAGGCCCCGCCAGACGTCGAGGGGGTGGGGCCGGCCGTTGCGCACCGCCTCGGCCGCCTCCCGTCGCAGGGTGGCGAAGGCGTCCGGCCCGACGCTGGCCCCGCAGTCGATCTCGAGCACCCCGTCGGCTGCGTAGAGGTCGACCCCGGCCCGGTGCGGTTGGAGCGGGACCACCGCCGACATGGACGCCTCGCTCACCACACCGCTGCGGTGCTCGAGCAGCAGGCCCAGCCACCGGAGGGAGTCGCCGTGGGCCCGCACGGACTCGACCGGGCCCAGGGTGGCGTCGAGCAGGTCAAGCAGGTGGGGGCCCAGATCGGGCAGGGCGCCCTCGGCCAGCCGCCAGGGGGTGGCGAAGGGACCGCCCAGCAGCGCCCCCGACACAAACCAGCCCCGGCCCCCTATGGGCCCGAAGGCGGCCGCCGCGTCCACCAGCTGGCGCACGGCCGTCGAGTAGCGCCAGGACAGGGCCACCAGCGACACCACCCCGGCGGTCCCCACCGCGTCGGCCAGCCGCTCCGCCCCGGCCAGGTCGCCGGCAATGGGCTTTTCCAGGATCACCGCCCGCCCGGCAGCCACCACGTCGAGGGCCAGCTCGGCCTGCACCGCCGGCGGGACGGCGAAGGCGACTGCCTCGCTCCGCTCTATCAGCTCCGACAGGCTGCCTACGGCCTCGGTGCGGTGACGTTGGGCCAGCGACGCCGCCGCCTCCGGGTTGCGGGCCCACACCCCGACCAGCGCCGTCTCGGGGCCGGCGGCGAACACGGGGGCGTGTGCCATCCGGGCCCAGGGACCCGCACCCACCAGACCAACCTTCACCGGCTCGCTCATGAGCGGAACTTACCGACCAATTCGATTTCGGTCCGCTGGCGCCTCCTGGAAGACTGCCCGAGTGCAGCGCAGGGATCCGGACCGGTCGGGCTTCGTAACCCTCGGCCGGGTGCGTCTGCGGGTCTGGGAGTGGGGCGACGAGGACGCCCCCGCCGTCATCTGCGTGCACGGCGCCCACGACCACGGCCGCATGTTCGACGGCCTGGGCCCGGCCCTGGCGCGAATGGGCTACCGGGTGGTGGCCCCCGATGTGAGGGGCCACGGCGACAGCGACCGCATCTCCTCGGGCCACCTCTGGCACATGGCCGCCCTGGACCTGTGCCTGCTGGCCCGCCACCTGGGGCCGCCGGTGGGGATGGTGGGGCACTCCTTCGGAGGAGGCCAGGCCATGTTCACCGCCGGGGTGTGGCCGGAGCTGGTCCGCTGGGTGGTCAACCTCGACGGCCTCGGCCCGCCCGAGGGCGACTTCGGCGGCTTCGACCTGGCCGAGGGGTGCGCCAACAGCTTGGCGGCGATCGAGCGGGTGCTGTTCTCGGCCCCCCGGCTCTACCCGTCGCTGGAGGACATGGTCGAGCGCCGGCGGCGGGTCAACACCCGCCTGCCTGAGGACTGGGTGCGCCACCTCGTGCGCCACGGGGCCAGACAGGTCGAGGGTGGCTTCGCCTGGAAGACCGATCCCATGTTCAACGTGGGCCTGCCCGACGACTTCGGCCCCGAGTACCTCGAGGCGGAGAACAGCATGATCTCCTGCCCCCTGCTGGTGCTCACCGGCTCCGAGCCCGACACCTGGAGCGAGCTGACCCCGGAGCAGGTGGAGCGGCGCCTGGCCCCGCTGCGCACCGCCCGCCACCGGGTGGTCGCCGAAGCCGGCCACTACGTCCACATCGAGCAGCCCGAGTCGGTCCTCGACGCCATCGCCGGGTTCGTGGCCGAGGTCGGAGCATGACCGCCGGCCTGGCCGACACCGACCGGCCCATGACCGGGCTGTTCCCTCCGACCGCCCCGCTGCTGGTGATACCCGACGTCACCGACCCCGGCGCCGGCCGGCACTGGGAGACGGCGCTGCGGAGCGCCGGGTGGGCCGGACCGGTCATGGTGGCGGACCTCCCCGGCCACGGCCGGGCCGCCCCTCCGGCCGACGGCAACTACGAGATGGCCGAGGTGATCGCCGCCCTGCGGGCCCTGCACGGTGCCGGCGACGACCCGGCGGTGGTGCTGGGCGAGAAGGGCAGCGGTTGGACCGCCCAGGTGATGGCGCTGGCCGGGCGCACCTGCGGGCTGGTGCTGGTGGACGGGCTCGGCGGGCCGTGGCTGGCCCCGGCCGAGGTGATCGCCGGGTGGAGGCGGTGGCTGCGGGACCTGGCCGACGACCAGGACGCCCTCGGCCCCGCTCCGCCCGCCGGCCCCGACCCTCGCCTGGCCCACCGCCGCCCGACCCAGAACAGCCGGGAGCAGGCCGAGCGGGCGGCCGCGCTGGTGAAGGTCCCCACCCTGGTCATCGAGACCCCGGCGTCGGCCCTGACCCCGAGCGAGGCAGCCGAGCTCGCCGGGCAGTTCGGCCTCGGAGTGCTGCGCCGGGTGGCCAGTCGGGCCGAGGCGTCGGCCGTCCTGGTCGGCCTGGCCGCCGAGCCGACCCCGCCGGCCTGAGCAGCGGCGCGCCGGGCCGGGCTCAGCCGCCGGCCGAGCCGGTCACCCGCGGCAGCACCTCGGTCCAGAACCGCTCGATCGAGCTCAGCAGCTTGTCGTTGGGGACCAGGGAGATGTACGTCCAGGCGTACAGCGTCTGCACGGGCAGGCGGGCGAGCAGTGTCTCCAGCTGGCGGGTGACGGTGTCGACCGAGCCCACCAGGGCCAGGCCGTCCCTGAACAGCTCGGGCATCTCGCCGGTGTCGGGGTGGGGCAGGGCCCGGTCGAAGCCGAAGGGGGCGAACCAGTTCGACCCGCAGAACAGCCCGCTGTCGGCCCACAGGGCCATGGCCTCCTCGTCGGTGTCGGCCACGATGACGTCGCGCAGCACGCCGATGCCCTCGCCCGGCGGCCGGCCCGACGCCTCGGCGAAGATGTCGTAGAGGCGGGATTCGAGGACCGGGTGCACCGCGGGGAGGATGGGGGTGACGCCGTTGTCGGCGCACCACCTGATGGTCCTCTCCGACGAGCTGAACGGCTGATAGAGCGGCGGGTGCGGTTGCTGCACCGGCTTGGGCACCACCCCCAGGCTGCGCACCACCCCGTCCTCGACCCCGCCGCCGTAGCGGGCCGTGGCCTCGAGGTCCCAAGGGGTGTCGCCGGCCGGCACCTTCCAGTAGCGACCCTGGTGGCGGACCAGGTCGTTGGACCACGCCTTCATCACGATCTCGAAGCACTCCTCGAACAGGGCCCGGTTCGCTTCGTCGATCTCGTCGTGCTGGTGCGGCAGCGCCCCGTGGATGCCGTGGCTCTGCTGGGCCATGGTGTCGACCCAGCGCCGCTGGTAGCCGCGGGCGAAGCCCACGTCGACCCGGCCGCCCGTCATGTGGTCCAACATGGCGATGTCCTCGGCCACCCGAAGCGGGTTGTGCGCCGGCAGCACGATGGAGAGCTGGCCCACCCGGAGGCGCCTGGTCTGCATGGCCACGAACAGGTCGAGCAGGACCGGGTTGTTCGACAGCTCGAAGCCCTCGACGTGGAAGTGGTGCTCGGTGAAGCCGACCGACCGGTAGCCCAGGTCGTCGGCCAGCTTCACCTGGGCCGACAGATCCGACAGCATCCGGTCGTAGAGGTCCCCCCTGAGCCCGGCCATGCCCGCCTCGACCTCGGCCCGGCTGCCCACTGAGGGCAGGTAGAAGAGCGAGACGTCCACCGCCGCAGAGTAACGACCCATTCTCCTGGGGGCCCGGGCCAGGCGCCCGGCCCCTGCGACCGGCCGATGCTACGGCGGGTGCCGGGGCGGGTGCCGGGGACCGGTCGGCGGAGGGCTACCCGCTCCGGTCGGGGCCGTCCTGTGCGGCCTGGTTGCGCATGCGCTCGGCGAGCCCACCCCGACCGGCGCCGGCCCCGAAGGCCCGACGCTCGCCCCGGGCGTAGCTGCGGCTGATGTCCTCCAGAGCCGAGAAGAACTGGTCGTTGCCCATCCGCTCGGCCATCTGCAGGGGGATGGCGGGATAGGAGTAGCCCTGCTCGGGCAGGGGCGGGTGGTCCTCGGCCGGCTTGCGGGCCATCACCTTGTCGATGATGGGGGCCAGCCGGGCCGCCTTGTCGCGCTGGGCCTTCTCGTCCCGCTCCTTGAACTCGGGCAGCACCTCCTTACCGAACAGCTCGAGGCTCTCCATGATGTGCTCGTGGCGGTTGTTGCCCGCCTGGCTTACGAACACCACCTGGTCCACCCCGCACTCCTCGAAGCGGCGCAGGTACTCGCGGATCTGGTCCGGGGTCCCGATGGCGCCCCTGATCCCGCTGGTGCCCTCCTGCACCACCTTGGCGCCCAGCCGGTCGGTGTTGTTGGCCGCCTGGAAGACCGCCTCCGGTGAGTAGCCCTGCTCGGCCCGCTGGGACTGGTACTCGGCCCACACGTCGGTGACGCCGGGCTGGTGGCGCCCGAACACGTAGTAGTGGGCCAGCGAGTAGCCGAAGAAGTTGCCGCCCTCGACCCCGCGGCGCATGGCCTCCTCCTCGGTGGGGGCGCACATGAAGGTGGTGACGGCGGCGACGTTGGGGTTGACGGTGTCACCGATGGGCACCCCCTCGGCCTCGAGGGTCTGGTAGTAGTCGTTCACCCACAGGGTCGCCTCCTCCGGGTTGATGAAGGAGAAGGTGAGGGCGCCGATGCCCTTCTGGGCGGCCAGGTGGATGGTGTCGCGGCGGCTGCAGGCGACCCAGACCGGCGGGTGGGGCTTCTGGACCGGCTTGGGGACCACGTTGCGGGGCGGCATGGTGACCCACTGGCCCGAGTGGCCGGTGAACGGGCGTTCGGCCATGCACCGCAGGGCGACCCGCAGTCCCTCCTCCCACATCTCCCGCTTGTGGACCGGGTCGATGCCGAACCCCCCCAGCTCGGCCTCCGAGGACGCCTCACCGGTGCCGAACTCCACCCGTCCGCCGGAGACCAGGTCGAGCATGGCCAGCCGCTCGGCCACCCGGGCGGGATGGTTGAACGGCGGCGGGGTCTGCACGATCCCGTGGCCCAGTCGGATGTTCTTGGTGCGCTGGGAGACAGCGGCGAGGAAGACCTCGGGGGCGCTCGAGTGGCTGTACTCCTCGAGGAAGTGGTGCTCCACCTCCCAGACGTAGTCGATGCCCAGCCGGTCGGCGAACTCGCACTGCTCGAGGGCGTCCTGGATGAGGCGGGCCTCGGAGTCCTCTCTCCACGGACGCGGCAGCTGGTGCTCGTAGAAGATTCCGAACTTCAATGGTCCCCCTTGTGCTGGTGCGGCCCGCCGGATACCCGGCGCCGGCCCCTTGGCTCTGAACTGGCCTGGCTCAGTAGACCGACGCTACGCCGGTGCCGGACCCGGTGCCCTTGGCGTCGGCGGCGGGCCGCCACTCGCCGAGGGAGTGGAACTCCTCCAGCAGGTCGGCTCCCTTGGCGTGCGACGACAGCGCCCGGGCGACCTCGCTGGAGATGGCGGTGCGGTTCTGCTCCTCCATCGGGCCCCGCGACTCGGCCATGGCCCGCTCCCACAGGGTCCCGATCACCTCGGCACCGGGCCGCTTGGAGCCCTTGTCGGTGAGGAAGGTGCGGTCCCGCATCTCGCTCAGGGAGGTGCGCAGGTACTCGACATGGGGGGTCTCGTCGGCCCGGATGTAGGACACGATGCGGGCGGCCTGTCCCTCGCCGGCGACCAGGTCGTCGTCGGAGAGGAGCGCCTCGGCCCAGGCGAAGACGTGAAAGGCCTTTATCTCGATGAACATCACCCGCAACATGGTGGAGATGAGCATCTCGAGGCCGACATCGAGGTCGTCGAAGACCCGGCGGGCCAGGTAGTTGGCGACGCGGTCGCCTGCTCCCCCACCGCCGCCGGAGGGCGGTCCGCCGATGCCCATCCGCGCCAGCATCTCCGCCGTCTGGTCGGCCGTGACCGGGTTCTCGAAGGCGATGTCGCGCACGGCGAACCACATGCGGTTGTGGCCGGCCTGCTCCTCCCAGCCGGCCTCGTCGCGGGCATGGGCCTCGACCAGGCCCCGGCCCAGGTGGGCGGTGGCCGTGCCCGTCAGGTCCTCGGCGAAGAACTTCTGCATGTCCTCGGGAGCCAGGTAGCGGATCATGGCTCCGAAGCCCTCCACCGTCCCGATCCGGGTGAGGGCGGCGATGATCGGGTCCCTCACCCCCTCCCGCAGCAGGAGTCGGGCCTGGTCGAGATTGGGGTAGTTGCCCGGCCACGACTCAAGGGGGGCCTCAAGCAGCTCGGTCCCGAAGAGGTTCCTATGGTTCTCCTGCCAGGCGGCGATGGCCTGGGGACGGAACCGGGTGCGAGGGGAGCGGTACTGGCCGTCGGAGTCGAAGCCCCCGTGGCAGACCAGGTCGCCGACCCGGAGGGGCTCGGCCACCTGGGGGTCGGCCAGGATCTCGTCCCAGCTGTACTCGAGCTGCAGGTTCGCCACGTGCCCTCCACTGCTCGGTCGGATCGGCTCCGGTGATGTTGGCTCGGAAGTGTACACCGCAGCGTATACACTCGGTCGTCGTGGGTGGCGCCCCTCCGACGAGCACGGCCGGCGCCGACCGGTCCCCCCCGGCGGGCCCCTCCTCCCGCCTCCTGCCCCGGCCCGAGCGCCGCCGCTCCATCGTGGCCGGGGCCGCCCGGGCATTCGCCGCCACCGGCTTCGAGGCCACCTCCATGGAGGAGATCGCCGAGTCGGCCGGGGTCTCCAAGCTGATCGTCTACCGGCACTTCGAGTCCAAGGAGGAGCTGTACCGCTGCATCCTCGAGCAGGCCGCCGGCAGGCTGGCCCAGCTGGTGGCCGCCGCCCTCGGCGGCGACCGCCCGGCCCAGATGCGGACCGCGGTGGTGGGGGCGTTCATGGCGGCCGCCCGCGAGGACCCCGACGGCTTCCGCCTCCTGTGGCGGCACTCGTGGCGGGAGCCGCGCTTCGCCCGGTACGCCGCCGAGGTGAACCAGGCGGCGGTCGACTACGCCCGCGGCTTCCTGGCCCCCCGCCTGGCCGACCGGCGCCTGGTCGACTGGGCCGCCGCCACCGTCGTGCGCTTCCTGGTGGAGGCCACCCTCAACTGGCTCGACCACGGAAGCCCCGAGGGCGACGAGGAGATCGTCGCCCTCACCTCGGCCAGTCTGCTGGCCCTGGTCCGCACCTGGTCCTGAGGCCGCCGGCACCCTCCGCCGGCGGATGCGAAGCTTCGCGGCGATGAGGCTCTCCCAGCTGCAGACCCCGGCCCTGGTCGTCGACGCCGCCGACCTCGAGCACAACCTGGCCACCATGGCCGCCGCCGTCCCCGGCCGCCGGCTGCGGCCCCACGTGAAGGCGCACAAGTGCACGGCCCTGGCCCGGCGCCAGGCCGATCACGGCGCCGACCGATTCACCTGCGCCACCATCCGCGAGGTGGAGGTCATGGCCGCCGCCGGCCTGGGCGACGACCTCCTGCTGGCCAACGAGGTGGCCGACACGACCAGGCTCGGCGCCCTGGTGGCCGCCGGGGCCCGGGTGACCGTGGCTGTGGACTCGGAGGCCACCATCGCCGCCGCAGCCAAGGGCGGGGTGACCGAGGTGCTCATCGACGTCAACGTGGGCCTGCCCCGGTGCGGGGCCGACCCCGCCGACGTCGCCCGGCTGGCCGACCGGGCCCGCTCCTCGGGGCTCGAGGTGCGCGGGGTCATGGGCTACGAGGGCCACGTGGTCGGGCTGGAGGACGAGTCCCGCCGGGTCGAGGGGGTGAAGGCGTCGATGGAGCTCCTGGTCGCCGCCCACGCCGAGGTCGGCGGAGAGCTCATCTCCGCCGGCGGCACCGGCACCTACGCCATCAACACCCTGGCCAACGAGATCCAGGCCGGCTCCTACGCCCTCATGGACACGGCCTACGCCAAGCTGGGCCTGCCCTTCCGCCAGGCCCTGTCTGTGCTGGCCACGGTGATATCGGTCTCCCCCGGCTGGGCGGTCGCCGACTGCGGGCTCAAGGCCCTCGGCATGGACCACGGCAATCCCGCCATACCCGGGGCGTCGGTGTGGTTCTGCTCCGACGAGCACATCACCTTCGCCGCCGAGGAGCCCCCCAAGGTCGGTGAGCGCATCCGGGTGCTACCGGCCCACGTCGATCCCACCGTCGCCTACCACGAGGCCCTCCACCTGGTCGACGGCGACGAGGTGGTGGACAGCTGGGCGGTGGACATGCGGGGCTGGTAGGCCCGTCCGACCCCGGCCCTTCCGGAGCGGCGGGCTCAGCCGAGGAGAGCGGCCATCGCCCGGAGCGCCCGGCCCCGATGGGAGATGGCGTGCTTGGACTCCGGGTCCATCTCGGCGAAGGTACGACCGCCGCCGCCCTCGGGGGCGAAGACCGGGTCGTACCCGAAGCCCCCCCCACCGCGGGGGCGGTCCACGATCACGCCGGTGACCGATCCCTCGGCGGTCAGCTCCCGCCCGTCGGGGAACGCCACCGCCACCACGGTGCGGAACCGGGCCCGGCGGTCGTCGAAGCGGGCCAGCTCCTCCAGCAGCTTGGCCACGTTGTCGGCATAGGTCGCCCCCTCGCCGGCGTAGCGGGCCGACCTCACGCCGGGCGCGCCCCCGAGGGCGTTCACCTCCAGACCGGTGTCGTCGGCCAGGGCGGCCTCGGAGGTGGCCCGCACCAGGGCCCTGGCCTTGAGCAGGGCGTTGCCCTCGAGGGTCGGCTCGGTCTCGTCGACGTCAGGGACCTCGGGCGGCCGGGGCAGCAGCTGGTGAGCGGTGAAGATGGCGGCGATCTCCACCGCCTTGTCCGGGTTGGCCGTGGCCAGGACCAGACGCACGGCTCCGGTCAGCGCCGGGGCGAAGGGAGCTGGGCCACCACCGCCTCCTGCTTGTCGAGCAGGGTGGCGCAACCGTGCTCGCCCAGGGACAGCAGCTCCTGCAGCTCGGTCTTGGAGAAGGGCAGCCCCTCGGCGGTCCCCTGCACCTCGACGAACCGGCCCGAGGATGTCATGACCAGGTTCATGTCCACCTCGGCCCGCGAATCCTCCGAGTAGTCGAGGTCGAGCATGCAGACCGCGTCCACCACGCCAACCGACACCGCCGCGCAACCCTCGCGGATGGGATGGGCGGCGAGTCGCCCGGTCTGGACCAGGCGGGTGAAGGCGTCGTGCAGGGCCAGGTAGGCGCCGCATATCGATGCGGTACGGGTGCCCCCGTCGGCCTGGAGGACGTCGCAGTCCAGCACGATCTGCATCTCGCCCATCAGGGTGAGGTCGGTGACCGAGCGCAGGGCCCGGCCTATGAGGCGCTGGATCTCCTGGGTCCGTCCCGACTGCTTCCCCCGGGCCGCCTCGCGGTCTGCCCGCTCCGGCGTGGAGCCGGGCAGCATCGAGTACTCCGCCGTAACCCAGCCCCGGCCGCCACCGCGCAGCCAAGGTGGCACCCGCTCGTCGATGGACGCCGTGCACAGGACCCGGGTGCGGCCCTGGTCCACCAGCACCGACCCGGCGGCGAACTCGGTGAAGTCGCGGGTGAACTGCGTCGGGCGCAGATCGTCGGGCTGGCGTCCGTCCCGCCTCATACTGCGCTCACCATGTCCGCCGCCGCGGCCACGACGGGGGCACCGAAGGCGGCGCTGGCCTCGATGCAGGCCAGGCCGGGGTCGACGGTGGGCTGCAGGTGGGTGATCACCAACCGGCCCACGCCGGCGCGCCGGGCGGTCTCGCCGGCCTGACGAGCGGTCATGTGCCTGCCACCACCTTCCTGGGAGCTGAGGTAGGTCGCCTCGCACAGGGCGAGGTCGAGGCCGGCGCCGAGGGCCTCGAGGGACCAGCCCGGACCGGAGTCGGCAGAGTAGCCCAAGGCCCTTCCGCCTCCTTCGACCCGAACGGCCAGGGTTTCCGGGCCGTGGTCGGTGCGGCTGAAGCGCAGCAGGAGGTCCCCGACGGGACGCTCGTCACCGTCGCCCACCACGTCCCAGGCCAGCTTGTGCACCGGACCCTGGGCCCGGTCGGAGAGGCCGGCGGGCACCAGCACCGGCACCGGGTCGAGGTGGTAGACGTGCTCGCTGGCCACGGCGAAGCCCTGCACGTCGGTCCAGTGATCGGGGTGCTCGTGGCTGAGCACGATGGCGTCGACGTCGGCCAGGCCGACGTGGCGCTGAAGGTTGGCCAGGGTGCCCGGTCCGGCGTCGAGCCACAGGCAGGTGGTGGCGCTGCGCACCAGGTACCCGCTGCAGGCCATGCCCGGCCCGGCGAAGCTGCCCGAGCACCCCAGCACGGTGAGGGTAAGCCCGGTCCGGTCCGTCGGACCGACAGCGCCGCTCACGGTTCCGGCCACGAGCGGGCCTCGACCTGGTCGAGCTCGGGGCCAAGCATGCGCCGGCCCAGGGCCCGGAACACGTCGACGTCCCCCGAGGAGACGAAGCGGTGACTGCCCTTGCCAGCGCTGCGGCGCCCCAGCCCGGTTTCGGAGAGGATCGAGCGCACCTCGAAGGCCGTCTCGTCCGCCGAGGAGACCAGCACCACCTGGCGGCCCATCACATCGGCGATGGTCCGGGCGAGGAAGGGATAGTGGGTGCAGCCGAGGAGCAGGGTGTCCACCCCGGCCCGGCGGACGGGGTCGAGCAGCCGCTCGGCCAACACGTGGACCTGCTCGGAGTCGGTCTCCCCCCGCTCGACGAACTCGACGAAGCCGGGGCAGGCGGCGCTGGTGAGCCGGACCGGCGCCCGCAGCGACCGGACTGCCCGGTCGTAGGCGCTGGAGTTGATCGTCCCCACCGTTCCGATCACCCCCACCCGCCCGTTGCGGGTGGCCTGCACCGCCGCCCGGATGCCGGGGTCGATCACCCCAACGACCGGCACGTCCAGCTCGAAGCGGAGCAGCTCGAGGGCGGCGGCGGCAGCGGTGTTGCAGGCGACCACGACCATCTTCACGGCGTAGTCCGTCACCAGGGTGGCGGCGATCTGGCGAGCGAACTCCCGCACCTCCTCCAGCGGTCGGGGGCCGTAGGGATAGCGGCCGGTGTCGCCCACGTAGACCAGGTCTTCGTCCGGCAGCAGGTCGATGAGGGCCCGGGCGACCGTCAGGCCGCCGAAGCCGCTGTCGAACATCCCGATCGGGCGGTCGTCCATCGCCGATCGAGGGTAGGTGGCCGGAGGAGGCTCGGGGGCCATGGCGGCGCGGCGCCGGCGTCCCCGGTCCCGTCCGGTCCGGCGAGCTACCTGTTGGCCGGAGGGTGGGGACCGGCCACGACCAGGTCGGGTTGGAGGGACGCTATGTCCGGCGCCCCGGCCAGGGCCATGGCCAGGCGGAGCTGGGCGGTGAGCTCGCCGAGCACCCTCTGCACCCCGTCGGCGCCGGCGACGGTCAGGCCCCACATCAGCGGGCGGCCCACCAGGACGGCCCTGGCCCCGAGGGCGAGGGCCTTGAGCACGTCGGTCCCCCGCCGGATCCCGCCGTCGACGTAGACCTCCACCTGGTCGCCGACGGCGTCCACCACCTCGGCTACGGCGTCGGCGGTGGCGACCACCCCGTCGAGCTGGCGTCCCCCGTGGTTGGAGACCACGACCGCCGAGGCGCCGGCGTCCACGCACCGCCGGGCGTCGTCGCCCCGCAGGACGCCCTTGGCCATGACCGGCAGGCCACTGGTCGTCGCCAGCCACTCGAGGTCCTCCGGTCCCAGCACCGGGCTCTGCTCACCGCCGGCCCGGAGGGACCGGGCGAGGCTGGCGTCGTTGACCGCCTGCAGGTCGAGCGGGACGTCGAAGCGGTTGCGGGCGTCGCGGGCCCGCCGGCCGAGGACCGGGGTGTCGACGGTGAGCACCAGGGCGGAGAACCCGGCCGCCACCGCCCGTCCGATGAGTGCCTCGGTCCGGTCGCGGTCGCGCAGCAGATAGACCTGGAACCAGGCCGGCCCGGCCGCGGCGGCGACGTCCTCGACAGGGCAGGAGGCCCGGGTGGACACCACCATCAGGCTGCCGGCGGCGGCGCACCCCTTGGCCATGGCCAGCTCGCCCTCGGGGTGGGCCAGGCGCTGGAAGGCGATCGGGGCGGCCAGGATCGGTGTGCGCACCGATCGGCCGAGGACGGTGGTGGCGGTCGAGACGGCGCTGACGTCCCTCAGCACCCTCGGCCGCAGCCGCAGCCTCGACCAGGCGGCCACATTGTCGGCCAGGGTGATCTCGTCGTCGGCCCCGCCGGCGATGTAGTCGTACACCCCGACCTCGAGGCGCTGGCGGGCCAGGGCCTCGACGGAGTCGAGGTCGAACGCCGCCACGCCGGTCGCCACCGGGTCACCCGATGACATCGATGTCCCGCCGGCTCAGAAGTAGATGACCCGGCGGGCCCGCTCGGTGACGGCGTCGATGTCGTCGGTCCATGCCCCGGTCGACAGGTACTTCCACCCTCCGTCGGCGCACAGGGTCACGATCACCCCCTGGTCGATGGCGCCGGCGCAGCGCACGGCCCCGGCCACCGCCGCCCCCGAGGAGATTCCGGCGAAAATGCCGACGTCGCGCAGCCGTCTGGTCCACACGATCGAGTCGCGGGGCCCGACCATGGTCTTGCGGTCCAGCAGGGCCTGGCCGTCGTTGTCGACGAAGATCGGCGGGATGTAGCCGTCGTCCAGGTTGCGCAGACCGTCGACCATCTCCCCTGCCGGAGGCTCGACCGCCCAGACCTGCACGGCCGGGTTGCGCTCCTTGAGGAACCGGCCCACCCCGAGCAGCGTCCCGCTGGTGCCCAGCCCGGCGACGAAGTGGGTCACCTCCGGACAGTCCCGCCAGATCTCCGGCCCGGTGCCCTCGTAGTGGGCGGTTGGGTTGGCCTGGTTGGCGTACTGGTAGAGGAAGACCCACTCCGGGTTCTCCGCCGCCAGCCTGGTGGCCATCCGAACCGCCCCGTTCGAGCCCTCCGAGCCGGGCGAGGAGATGATCTCCGCCCCCCAGGACTCGAGGGTCTGACGGCGTTCCACGGACACGTTCTCCGGCATCACCACGTTGAGCCGGTAGCCCTTGCAGCGGCAGACCATGGCGAGACCGATGCCCGTGTTGCCGGAGGAGGGCTCGATGAGGACGCTGCCGGGCCGCAGCCGGCCCTCCTTCTCCGCCTGCTCGACCATGGCCCGGGCGATGCGGTCCTTGACCGAGCCGCCCGGGTTCTGGCCCTCCAACTTGACCAGGATGCGGGCCCCGGGGTTGGGGCTGAGCTGGCTGACGTCGACCAGCGGCGTGTTGCCGATGAGTCCCAGGACGTTGTCGTAGAGGGCCATCGGCCGGCTAGCGGGCGCCTCCGGCCACCGCGGGGAGGATCGACACCACGTCGCTGTCGGCCACCTTGGTGTCGAGCTGGTCCAGGTAGCGCACGTCGTCATCGTTCACGTACACGTTGACGAACCGGTGCAGAGCACCCTCCTCGGTGATCAGCTGGCCGGCCATGCCGGGGAACTGGGTCACCAGGTCCTGCAGGACCTCCCCGATGGTGGCCCCCTGGGCCTCGGCGGTTGACCGCCCGCCGGCATGCGGCCGCAGCACCGTCGGCAGGCGCACTTCGACTGTCACCAGACCTCCACCAATTGTCGACTCATCAGGTCGGGATTCTACCGGCTATCGACCGCCACCGGCTCCTCGGTGATCTTCCCATCGACGATCCGGAAGGAGCGAACCACGGGGGCGATGTCGCGCAGGGAGACCAGCACGTAGTGCCAGCTCGGATCGGGGGCCTGGGCCACGTCGGTGGGCGAGGGGTAGGCGTCGGTATGGGTGTGGGAGTGGAAGACGCCGATGATCTCGAGGCCCCGGGCCTCGGCATCCCGGTCGGCCCGGAGGTGGGCCCTGGGATCCACCGTGTAGACCCGGGCCGACCCTGCCACGTTGGGCGTCGGGTAGCAGATGCTGGCCTTGCCTGGGCCGGGCGACCCCCCCAGGAGCCCGCACCCCTCCAGGGGCAGCTCGTCGTAGCAGTGCCCGACCATCCGCAGGTAGACGGCTTCGGTGAGTCGGAGCATGGCGCCGGCAGGCTAATCCGCCGCCCCCGGGGGGCCGACCGGTGAAGCCCGTCCCGGGCAGGGCGGGGGTCGGTGGCCCGTCCCCGGTGGGGCCGTGTCGGTGCGGGGGCTGGGTAACCTCGGACGATGTCCCCCAAAGGCAAGGGCCGCTCGGCGGGGGCAGGCCACGACCCCAACAACCGGACGGTGGCCCAGAACCGGCGGGCCCGCCACGATTACGAGATCCTCGACACCTTCGAGGCCGGAATTGCCCTTCAGGGCAGCGAGGTCAAGTCGCTGCGGGAGGGCAAGGCGGTCCTGCGGGACGGCTACGCCCGGGTTCAGGACGGTGAGGTCTGGCTCCACGGGGTCCACATCGCCCCCTACCACTCCGCCTCCGGCTTCGGCGCCCACGATCCTGACCGGGCCCGCAAGCTCCTCCTCCACCGCAAGGAGATCGCCGAGCTGACCGCCCGGTCCCAGCAGGCCTCCCTGACCATGGTGCCGCTGACCATCTACCTCAAGGCCGGTCGGGCCAAGGTCGAGCTGGGGCTGGCCCGGGGTCGCCGCTCCTACGACAAGCGGTCCGCCATCGCCGAGCGGGACGCCGGGCGCGAGGTCGCCCGCGAGATGCGCCGGGCCGCCAGAGGCGAGGCAGGAGGGCGCAGCCACCGACCGGTCACCCGGGCGCCCCGTTAGCCGCCAGTCGGAATTGCCCGGCCGGGGGCACGGGGTGGACCCGGTACAATGGTGTTCCCAAAATTCACGGGGGTGATTGGCTTCGACTTTGGTAGCTGACTCGGGAGAAGCGAGCCGTGGTCTCCGGATCCACGCTAAAGAGCCGGAAACAAAAACAAATGCCGCGCCTAAGCTCGCGGTCGCTGCTTAATCACTTAAGTAGCGATGTCTGCCCGGCCCCAGCCCTGCGGGTCGGATGCAGGCATCATCTAGCAGGGCTCACCCGGTAGGTCCCGTCAGCGGGCCGGCCGGGGACACCTCAGCTGACTAGGGCCCCGCACCGGTGCCGGTGACGTGGCGGGGCCGACACCTGACCGCCGGCTGCGCTCGGAGAAGGCCCGATGAGGAGCCGAAGGACGCGGGTTCGATTCCCGCCACCTCCAAGAGCGCTCAGGGGAAAGGCCCCTGAGCGTTGTTGGAGGTGCGCCTGTCGCCACGTAGCCGTCATAGCGTCGGCCGCGCCCAGTCGATGGCGGGGCTCACCCTGATGCCCCGGGGTCGGGGCCGGGTTGCAGGGGTTCGAGGTTCTCTGGTCAGTCCCCATCCTCGAGGCCGTCGACTCGATGGACAGACTCCCCTTCGCGCAACCAGCAGAAGCAGAGTCAACCCCGGTTGGGGCTGCGGGAGGCTCCTGCCGAGCCTTCAAACACTCTGGTCATGCGAGGTCGCCGGTCGTCACTACGGTGCTGCGGACCGGCCCGTTGGGCGCGAGGAGGTAATCAGAGGAGGTCCCCATGTCCCAGGATGAGATCCTGCCTCTACCGGCGGTGGTCGACCGCCAGGCGTTTGAGGAACAACTGGAGGCGCTGCGGGGGAGGGAGAAGGCACACACCCGTGAAGGCGACGCCATCGCTGCCGCCCGCCGACGGCTGCCTATGGTCGAGGTCGCCGCAGACAGCCCGCTACTCGGGCCGCGCGGCCCACTGACGTTGCTCGACGCGTTCGAAGGTCGGCGTCAGCTCATTGCCTACTACTTCATGTGGTGGCCTGGTCGACCCGCGGCCGATCAGTGCGAAGGCTGCACCTGGGTGACGAGCCACGTGGGCGAGCTTTCCTACCTGCACTCCCGCGACATTACCTTCGCTGTGCTCTGCCAGGGACGGAACACCGCCAACGGTCCCGGCGACGCGCAGAGGTCGTACGACGAGAGCCTGCGATACCGCGCCTTCATGGGTTGGGAGATGCCGTGGTATTCGGCGCAGCCATCCCTGGACGCGCTCCTCGTCGGCCGCGAACACGGCCTGTTCCATCTGGTGTGCTACCTGCGCGATGGCGACCGGGTCTTCGAGACGTACTGGACCAAGCGCCGTGGAGCCGAGGTGCTGGACTACAGCTACGCCCTTATGGACCTCACCGTGTTCGGCCGGCAGGAGGAGTGGGAGGACTCGCCGCCGGGCTGGCCGCGACGGGGGCACGCCACCCGGACCCTCGGCGGGGCTCCGGAGTGGCCGCCCCTGTGGGAATGGCCGGGCGGTCGTCCCACCTCGCAGTGGCCACGTCTCGAGGCCGGCCACTCAGACGACCTCGGGGGCGCTGACGCGGGCGCCCCACCGCCTGCGGATCACTGCCACTGACGGGCTCAGCAGGCCAGCCTTCGCCTACGGTATTCACGAGCGGTTGACGACAGGAGGACGGGGAGGCCGATGCCGGCGGATGCATTGTCGAGGGAGGGGGTCGACTTGTCTACGACCGCGATCGACGGCTACCTCGCCCAGCTGGAAGAGCCAGAGCGAACCACCCTTCAGCACCTGCGCGAGGCCATTCTGCGGGTCGTTCCCCACGCCGAGGAGTGCCTCTCCTACGGCCTGCCCGCCTTCCGGGTTCAAGGCAAAGTCGTTGCGGGATTCGGCGCGTTCAAGAACCACCTCAGCTACCTGCCCCACAGTGGCTCGGTCCTCGATGAGGTCGGCGACCAGCTGGCCGGGTACACCATGACCAAGAGCTCGTTGCACTTCCCGGTCGACCAGCCCCTCCCGGACCGCCTCGTCGAGAGGCTGATTGCCGTGCGGATGCGCCCCATCCGCGGGTCGTAGCGCCCGAGGCGAGAGCGCCATGTCCTCGTTCGACCAACAGGGAGAGGCACGATCCAGGCTGACGTTGCCGCATGGCGATCCCGTGGCCGCCGAGCTGATCTTGGCCATCCACAGTGGCGACCTCGATGCTCTGCGGCGTCTCGTCGGGGAACGGCCGGAGTTGGCGACAGCCCGGATGATCGGAAGGAAGGGAGTCGAAGGGGGGTGGCGGACCCCGCTACATGCGGCGGCCGACTGGCCCGGCTACTTCCCGAATGCCCCGGCCGCGGTCGCCATTCTCCTCGCCTCGGGAGCCGATCCCAACGATGACACCGGCGCCGCCAACCCCGAGACACCCCTGCACTGGGCGGCCAGCACCGACGACGTCGACGTGGCCGTCGAGCTCGTCGACGGGGGCGCTGATCTGGAGAGGCCCGGGGGCTCCATCGGCACGCCACTCGACAATGCCATCGGCTACGGCTGTTGGCACGTCGCGCGGCTCCTGGTCGAACGAGGCGCCAAGGTCGACAGGTTGTGGCACGCGGCGGGGCTCGGGATGCTCGCAAGGCTCGAAGAGTTGATGGCCGACAACCCCGGCCATGAGGAGATCTCAAAGGCCTTCTGGCATGCCTGTTCGGCTGCGGAGCGCCGCGCGGCGGAGTACCTGCTGGCCCACGGTGCCGATCTGAACTGGGTCCCGGACTACGCCGAGGGAACGCCCCTTGACGTAGCCAACGGCTCCGGCACCCGCCGGGCCAACGTCATCACATGGTTGCGCGAACTCGGCGCCCGCTCGTCCGCTCCGAACCCACCCGCCACGCAACCCTGAGACGCTGTTCGCGACCCTCAGGGAGGCATCGGGCACCACGACCGACGGGGCGGCCGAGGGCAGTGCTCGGGCATGATTGGGTCCTTGGCGTTGGAACACGAAGGCAGGGGCACGGGTGACGGCTTCGTCAGGGTCGGCGACGGGACCCTGCGGTGGGGACGCTACGGAGCAGCCGGGGTCCTGATCCGCCACAACGATCCGGACGGCAGCCCCTGGTACTTCCTCGCCCGCCGGAGCGTCCACACCCACCAGGGCGGGACCTGGGCCATCCCCGGGGGTGCGCTGGATCGGGGCGAGACGCCCCTGGAGGGCGCGCTGCGCGAGTTCGCCGAGGAGATCGGGCCGCTCGACCTTGACTTCGACCTGGTCGCCGTCCACGAGGACGACCATGGGGGGTGGAGCTACTGGACCGTCGTGTTGGACGTCACCGAGCGCTTCCCGGTGCCCGAACGGCTGTCCTGGGAGACGGCGGAGGCCCGCTGGGTCCCGGCGGACGAGCTCGGGGAGCTGGACCTCTTCGACGCCTTCCGGGCGAGCCTGCACCGCTTCGGGATCCAACCCTTCCCCTGAACCTTGGCGCCAGGAGGGCCGGGGCCGCCATCTGGGCCACCGGCAGGGATGCCTGGTGCCGGCGCTGCGCCTGGAGGGAGCGCCTCGGGGACCTTGACGGCCGCCCAGAGCGCGCCGGGCGTACCATCCGGAGCTCTTGACGTCCGAGCCTCCTCGCCGCGAGCCCATGCCGCGCCATCGCGACCGGGCCCGGCCGGCTCGGCGTGCCGGCCTGGGGGTGCTTGTGCTGGCGGTGGTCCTTGGAATCGCCCTGCCGTTGACGGCGTTCCGGTCTTCACCGGAGGTCAACCTGCGGGCCGCCAGCGGTGGCGTTGGACGGACGACCCCAGGGTCGACGCCCGCCATCCCGACCAAGCCCCCGGTGCAGACGGTTCTCGTGACCGTGCCTGACGTCGTGGGCCAGAACAAGGCCCAGGCCATGCAGACCCTGATCCAGGTCGGCCTGCGCATCGGTCTCGTCGGCCAGATCGATCCCGGGGTGCCGGTCGGGGTGGTGCTCTCCCAGAGCCCCGCGCCCGGCTCCTCCATCCCGAGGGGCGGACAGGTGACGGTCACGGTCTCCGCAGAGGGGGCGCCCCTGGACGGTGTCGACTGGGCGGCGGTCTCCTATCCGGTCAACTGCGGCGGCACCCCGTCGGGGACCGTCGCGGGATATCCAGAGCCGGTACAGGGACGCCAGGTCGCAGTTGTCTATGTGCAGTGCCCCCACGGCGCCGGCAGCCCTCCCAGCGCCGTGCTGGTCTACGACTACGCCGCGTCGACCACCAGTCCGCACCTGCTTCAGACCCTCTTGAGCTACCAGGACGACTGGTCGCCCGCTCCCAATGGGCTCGCCGCCACCGGGGCCGAGCTGTCCATTCACGTCTATGGATACACGGGCTCCGCTCCCCGCTGTTGCCCGAACGTGAGCACCACCTTGTACTGGTCCTGGTCAGGGGCGTCCTACACGGAGGCCAGCTCCGAGCCGACCCACGACACGCTTCCTCACTAGACGCTTCGCGGTCTGAACCGGCTGGACGCGGGCGTGCGAGGCTGGGACGGTGTTGACAGCCTTCGGCGTAGCGGCGCTCAGCTTCATGATGTTGATGTATGGCCTCGAGCACCGGGGCCGCCGGTTCGTTATCGGCTTCGCGGTGGGGTGCGCCCTCTCCAGCACCTACGGCTTCCTGGCCGGCGCCTGGCCGTTCGGCGTCGTCGAGGCGGTCTGGACCGGCGTGGCCCTCCGCCGCTGGACCCACCAAGGATGACCGATACGCCCTGATAGTGGTGTCTTCGCCCTCCTCACCAACGTCGCGTCCGCCGAGGGCCGTCCTCACCTAACCGGCCGGCCTTCGGAGCCAGCGGAGCGCTTCGCGCTTCTCCAGGAGCGCCAGTCTCGCCCACAGAACCGGGTTGTCGCATGACTGGCTCTGGTGGCAGCCGATGGCCCGCAGCTGGATCTGGCGGTCCACGTCGATGACAAGGTCGACCTCGCGGTCCGTACGTCCCACGAACCCGGTGCCGAACTCGGCATTGAGCCGTTGAGCCGTTGCGTCAGGGACGCTCCAGGCCAGGACGGCCAGTCCGAGTCGATCGGCGGCCACCAGTGCGGCCGCCGTCGCCTGGCAGTGGTCAGGATGACCGGTGACTCCGCCCTCGTCGAAGACGATCAGCAGATCAGCACCACCGGCTCTCGCTTGGCGCTCGACGTGGCCCGCCAGCTCGGACAACGGTTGCGCCCGGAGGCGGCCGTCGGGATAGTCCAACACCACCGCGCCTTCCAGGCCGAGGACGGTGGCGGCGGCGGCCAGCTCTGCCGCCCGCACGGCGCCCAGATCCTCGGTCGCACCAAGGGTCGACGCCTCCCCATGGGTGAAGCACAGCGCACGGACCACGATCCCCTCTGCCACCAATTGGGCCAGCACCGCGCCCAGGCCGAAGGACTCGTCGTCCGGGTGGGCGAAGACCGCCAGCGCCGAGCGGCACTCCATCGGCGCAGTCTGCCATCCGTTCCCCCGACTCCCTGGGCCCTTTGGTCACTAGCGCGGGGAATGCAGAGCGGTCGGATCTCGTTGGATCCTGTACCCCCAGGGGTATCGAGAGGAGACCATCTGTGGCCGCCGTCAACCTTTCCAAGGACAGCTTCGAGGACACTGTCGACGCCAACGACATCGTGATCGTCGACTTCTGGGCGTCCTGGTGCGGGCCGTGCCGGATGTTCGCTCCCGTCTTCGAGGAGGCCTCGACGGCGCGCCCGGGTATCGTCTTCGGCAAGGTCGACACCGAGGCCGAGGCGGAGCTGGCTGGCGCCTTCGGGATCATGTCCATCCCGACCCTCATGGCCTTTCGGGACCGCATCCTGCTCTACTCCCAGCCCGGGGCCCTTCCGGCTGCCGCGCTGGAGGACCTGATCGGTCAGGTCAAGGCCCTCGACATGGAGGCGGTCCGGGCCCAGGTAGCAGCACAGTCAGCCTCGAACGCCGGCTGATTGCCATGGACCATGCTGCATGGGACGAGCGATACCGCAGTCGGGACTTCGTCTGGGGCGTAGAGCCGAACCGCTTCCTCGCCGAGGAGGCCATTGCCCTTCCGCCCGGACGAGCCCTCGACCTGGCCTGTGGTGAGGGACGCAATGCCCTCTGGCTGGCCGAGCAGGGCTGGACGGTGACAGGGGTGGACTTCTCCGGGGTCGCAGTCGACCGCGCCCGCTCGCTGGCGTCCGAGCGTGGCCTCGGGGTCGAGTGGGTCGTCGCCGACGTCGTCGAGTGGGAACCCCCGCCGGAGGCCTTCGACCTGGCGATCATCCTCTATCTCCACCTGCCGCCCGACCGGCGGCGTGCGGTCATCGGTCGCGCCCGGTCCGGGCTGGCCCCGGGCGGGACATTGCTGGTCGTGGGCCACGACTCGACGAACATCACCGACGGCTACGGCGGGCCCCAGGACCCCGCCGTGCTCTACGGACCTGACGACCTCGTGGCCGACCTCGGCGGTCTGGCCATCGAGCGGGCCGAGCGGGTCACCCGCCAGGTGTCCGCCGACGGCGGAGACCGCACGGCCATCGACGTGCTCGTCCGAGCCAGACGGGGGTCGTGATGCCCCCCGACCGCGACCGGCCGGGAATAGAGCTCCCCGAGGAGGTGGTGGAGGACCTCCGGCTCCGACTCCGTCGGATCGGCGGCCAGGTCGCTGGTATCGAGCGCATGCTCGGCGATGGTCGCGAGTGCCGCGACGTCCTCACCCAGATCTCCGCCGCGACCCGCGCCCTCGAGCAGGCCGGCTTCAAATTGCTCTCCGCCGGGCTCGCCTACTGCCTGTCCAATCCGGAGCGGTCCGAAGCGGCCGGATACTCCCTCGAGGAGGTTGAGCGTCTCTTCCTCAAGCTCGCCTGAGGCAGCCGGCCCGCGGGACGCTCAGGCCGTGGGCCGCTCCGGGGAAGTCACCGCGGAACGGCTCGACCTCGTGCCCTGGCTCAGCGCCGGGCGGCCCCCCTTCCGAACCGGTCGCGGAGCTGAGCGGCCACGTCGGCGGCCGAGGGCATGGCGGCAATCTCGTCGGCCAGACGCCGGCCGGCGTGCGCGGCCTCCCGGTCGGCCAGCAGCCCCATGACCTCCTGGCGGACCCGCTCGGCGGATAGCTCGTCGGGCCCGATGCTGGTACCGAGCCCCGCCTGCCGGACGAGCTCGCCGTTGATGAAGTTGTCGGCCCCCTGAGGAATGACGACCTGCGGAAGCCCGTGCGCCAAGGAGCCGTACATGGTGCCCGCTCCCCCGTGGTGCACCACGACCGAGCAGTCGGGCAGGAGGTCGGCCTGGGGGATGAAGCGCTCGACCCTGGTGTTGGCCGGAACTGGCTCGAGGGCCGCCGGGTCCTGGCTGGAGCCCACCGTCGCCACCACCTGGACGGCCTCCCCGGCCAGTCCGTCCAGCACGGCCCGGAACACGCGGGTGTTCCCCCCGAAGAAGGTGCCCATGGTGAGATACACCGTCGGCGGTGCGCTGGGCTTGGGACGGCGGAGGGGCATCGGCGCCGGCCGCATGAACACACCTTCGCCAGCCGGGGTCGACCGTGCCTCCAGCGAAGGTGGAGTGATGCGGATCGTCACCCCGGAGTAGAGGCCGGCGTGGCGAGGTGAGTCGAGGCCCAAGGACCGCCACAGGGGGGTGACGGCGTCGTTGACCAGCTCGATGACGTCCTCCGGGAGCATGGGGCCGATGAGGTGGTGGGCGAACGGGACGCCGAGGAAGGCGGCGGCAACCGGGCTGGCGAAGGCATACGTCTCGCCCAGGACGACGTCGGGCTGCAGTTGGCGACCGATCGAGATGACGTCGTCCACCATGTCGGGCGCGGCGATCTCCCCGAACAGCCGGGGGGCGAAGTAGTGGTTGATACGGCCGGGGGCGAGCCCGTCCCCGGGGTTGCCTCTGGTTCGCCCAACGAGGGCCCGGAACCACTCCTGCTCGGTGTGGCCGGCCGGCTGGTAGCGGGCTCCGAGCCCGGTCATTGCGGGGCCAGGGTCAGCTCCGCTGGCTACCACGACGTCGTCACCCTGACGGATCAGAGCCTCGACCAGGGGGATCAGGGGGTTGGTGTGCCCGGGGGCGGGGACGGCGACGACCAGTACCCGCACGGCTTACCGGGCTTCCCCCACGTAGGCGGCAAGGTGCTTGCCGGTCAGGGTCGAGGCGGCGGCGACCAGGTCGGCGGGCGTCCCCTCGAAGACGATCCGCCCGCCATCGTGGCCGGCGCCCGGTCCCAGGTCGATGATCCAGTCGGCGTGAGCCATGACGGCCTGGTGGTGCTCGATGACGATGATCGACTTTCCAGCGTCCACCAATCGGTCGAGCAGACCGAGCAGCTGCTCTACATCAGCCAGGTGCAGTCCGCTGGTCGGCTCGTCGAGAACGTAGATGCCGCCCTTCTCTCCCATGTGGGTGGCCAGCTTCAGGCGCTGACGCTCGCCTCCGGACAGCGTGGTGAGGGGCTGTCCCAGGCTCAGATAGCCGAGGCCGACGTCCGCCAGGCGGCCGAGGATGGTCTGGGCGGCCGGGGTGCGGGACTTGCCGGACCCGAAGAACGCCTCGGCCTGGTTCACCGACATGGCCAGGACCTCGCTGATGTCCCGCCCGGCCAGTCGGTACTTGAGCACGGCGGGCTGGTATCGCTTGCCCTCGCAGTCCTCACACACCGTGGCCACCGCCGTCATCACCGCAAGGTCGGTGTAGATCACGCCGGCGCCGTTGCAGGTGGGACAGGCCCCCTCCGAGTTGGCGCTGAACAGCGCCGGCTTGACCCCGTTGGCCTTGGCGAAGGCCGACCGGATGGGATCGAGCAGGCCCGTGTAGGTGGCGGGGTTGCTCCGGCGGGAGCCCCGGGTCGGCGCCTGGTCGATCGACACCACATCGGCCCCGGAGGGCATCGAGCCGTAGAGGAGTGAGCTCTTGCCCGACCCGGCGACTCCGGTCACGACAACCAGGACCCCGAGCGGGATGTCGACGTTGACCTTGCGCAGATTGTTCGTCGTCGCCCCGCGTATCTGCAGAGTCCCCGTCGGCGTGCGTACGCTGTCCTTGAGTCCGGCACGGTCGTCGAGGTGACGGCCGGTGAGGGTGCCGGCGGCCCGCAGCGCCTCCGGGGTGCCTTCGAAGCAGACCGTGCCCCCCTCGGTGCCAGCGCCCGGACCGAGGTCCACCACGTGGTCGGCGATGGCGATCGTCTCAGGCTCGTGCTCGACCACCAAGACGGTGTTGCCCTTGTCCCGCAGCTGCAACAGGAGGTCGTTCATCCGCTGGATGTCGTGAGGATGCAGGCCGACAGTCGGTTCGTCGAAGACATAGGTGACATCGGTGAGGGCCGAGCCGAGGTGGCGGATCATCTTCGTGCGCTGCGCCTCTCCGCCCGACAGGGTGCCCGAAGGCCGGTCGAGGGAGAGATACCCCAGTCCGATCTCTACGAAGGAGTCGAGGGTGGCCTGGAGCGCCCCCAGCAGGGGGGCAACCGACGCCTCTTTCAGGGCGCGCATCCAGTCGGCCAGGTCACTGATTTGCATGCGGCACGCATCGGCGATGTTGATCCCCTTGATCTTCGACGAGCGGGCCCCTTCGTTGAGCCGAGTGCCTCCGCAATCGGGGCACGACGTGAAGGTCACCGCCCGCTCCACGAAGGCCCGGACGTGAGGCTGCATAGCCTCCTTGTCCTTGGACAACATCGACTTCTGGATCCGGAGAAGCAGACCCTCGTAGGTCATGTTGATGCCAGAGATCTTCATCCGGGTGGGCTCGTGGTGTAGGAAGTCGTGCAGCTCCTTCTTGGTGAACTTCCGGATCGGCTTGTCGGGGTCGATGAAGCCCGATGCGGCGTAGAGCCGGTAGTTCCAGCCTCCGGCCTGGTAGCCGGGGATGGTGATGGCGCCCTCCGAAAGCGACTTGGTGTCGTCGTAGAGCTGACCGAGGTCGATGTCGGTCACAGAACCCATCCCCTCGCACCGTGGGCACATGCCACCGGCGCGGGTGAAGGTCCTGGTGACGGTCTTGGCGCTTCCCCGCTCGACCGTTATCGCACCTCGGGCCCTGATGGACGGGACGTTGAAGGAGAAGGCGTTGGGGGGCCCGATGTAGGGCTTCCCGAGCCGGCTGAAGAGGATCCGCAGCATGGCGTTGGCATCGGTCACCGTGCCGACCGTCGAGCGGGAGTTCGGCCCCATCCGCTCCTGATCCACGATGATGGCGGTGGTGAGGTCCTCGAGCAGGTCGACCTCGGGCCGTGCGAGGCTCGGCATGAAGCCCTGGACGAAGGCGCTGTAGGTCTCGTTGATCAGGCGCTGCGACTCGGCAGCGATCGTGCTGAACACAAGGGAGCTCTTGCCCGAGCCCGAAACGCCGGTGAAGACGGTCAGGCGGCGCTTCGGGATCTCGACGTTGACGTCCTTGAGGTTGTTCTCGCGGGCTCCGTGGACCCGGATGACATCGTGGCTGTCGGCGGCCGGGCGCGGGGCCAGCTGCTTGGTCCTCCTGGTCGGCTGGCTCATGGACCTCCGTCCGGGCTCAGGCCTGTGCGATGCGGACCAGGTTGCCGGACGGATCGCGGAAGGCGCAGTCTCGTACGCCCCAGGGCTGCGACGCCGGTTCCTGGAGGACCTCGGCCCCGGACGCCCGGACCTTCTCGAAGGTGGTGTCGAGATCGTCGGAGCGGAAGATCGCCGCCTGCAGCGACCCCTGGGTCACCAGCGCCAGCAGGGCATCGCCCTCGGTCTGGGAGCGGCCGCCGTGGGGCTGGAACAACACTATGTCGACGTCCTGCTCGGGAGCTCCCACGGTGACCCAGCGGTAGCCCTCCGACGAGACATCCAGGCGCACCTCGAGGCCGAGGGCGTCCCGGTAGAAGCCGAGGGCGGCGTCGGGGTCGTGGACCGGGATGAACATTGCGGAGATTGTGACGGCCATGGGGGTACGGTACGGCACCGCCCCGGGCGACTGCTTCTCCGATCCTGCTCGGACGCCGGGGCCCGCCTGCCTGTCCGCGCCGGCCGTGCCGAGGCGTCGGAAGCCGCTGCCTCGCTCAGGCCGGTGTCGCCACCCGACGGGGCCGGGTGGCGACCCTGCTGACGCAGGGGGGCACCCCTTCGAACTCGGAGTGGTCCCTGACTCGGTACTGCGAGGGGGTCTCGCCCACGATTTCGGAGAAGCGCGAGCTGAACGAGCCCAACGAGGTGCAACCCACGGCGAAGCATGCGTTGGTCACCGAGGCCCCCTGACGCAGAAGGGCCTTGGCCCGTTCGATCCTCCGGGTCATCAGATACGAGTAGGGAGTCTCCCCGTAGGCGGCGCGGAACTTGCGGGAGAAGTGGGCCGGCGACATGAGCGCCGCCCGGGCCATGGCTGGGACGTCGAGCGGCTCGGCATACCCACGATCTATGAGATCCCGAGCCCGGCGGAGGTGCGCCAGGTCAGCGAGCTCCTCGGGGGTCACGGGGGGGACCGTATGTCGGGCCCGGAGACGGGTCAAGCAAGGCACCGCCCCGGCGCCCGGGTCAGGGCGACAGTGCCGGCACCTACGCCGGCCGCGAGCGGCCGGCGTAGGGAGGCCGGGAAGGGGGTGGAAGCGGCTCCCAGCAGGCGTCGTGGCCCGCGTCCATTCAAGCGGCTACGGGGCGCAGCTCGCTCTCGCAGTACTTGCACTTGGTGGCGGCCAGGGGGATGTCGGTGGCCAGGCAGTTGGGGCAGGTCTTGCTCGGAGGTGCCTCGCCGAAGACCTCCTTGCCGCGCTTCTTCATGTAGGCCCGATAGGGCATAACGATCAGGAAGTAGATGACCGCCATGAAGATCACGAAGTAGATCAGCGCCGCCAGGAACGCGCCGATGTCGATCCGCTGGCCATTGATCGTCCAGCCCAGACCCTTGCCGCCGGCGCCGCCACCAGCGGCGGCGTTGACCAGCGGAGTGATGACGCTGTCAGTGAAGGACTTGATGAGCGTGCTGAAGGCCAGCGCCACCACCAGGCCGACGGCGATCACGATCAACTCGCCCTGCATGAAGAAGTTCTTGAAACCCTTCAATTCCGCACTCTCCTCTCGACCCGCGCCAGCGGGGTGCCCCCTCGGGGCGACGCCAAGCCGGCCAAGGCCGCCGGAACGGGCGGCCCCGGCGCCGCTCGGCGAGGCAGAGGCGCCTGGCGGGATCCGACACTCTGTCGGTCAGCGACGACTGGAGGTCGTCATGACCACTGTCCTTGTCGGTCCGCCCGTCCGCCAGGGGCGAAGGTCCTTACTCAGTGGAGGGCACGGGCAATCTGCGGGAGGGCCCAGTGCAGATCCGCCTGCCAGTAAGGCCAGCCGTGGTAGCCGCCCGTGTAGAAGCGGTCGGAGTGCGCCACCCCGGCAGCGTCGAGGGCCCGCACCAGGGACAGGTTCATCTGGAAGATGCCGTTCTCGAGGAAGTAGTCGCCCGGATCGGCCGGGGCGTCCCCCTGGGGCCCGCCGGGGGTCCCGGTACCCGAGGCCAGCAGGATGGTGACCCCCTTGAGCTTGGCCGCCAGGCTGGTCGGGTTGTGGGCGGCCCACACCGCCTGGTCCGCGCTCTGGTCCCCCCAGATCTGGGAGTCGGGCGTCCCGTAGCGGTCGTGAAGCTCGGCGAACGCCACCCCGGAGGCGGGTGCGCCATAGAGGGTGTCCACCGCGCCCGAGAAGCTCGCCGCCGCCCGGAACATTCCCGGGTGGCGGGCGGCCAGGGACAGAGCGCCGAAGCCGCCCATGGAGTTGCCGGCCACGGCCAGATCGCGGGCGAGGGTGCGGAAGTGGGAGTTGATGTAGGAAGGAAGGACGGATGTCTCGTAGGTCTCCCACTGGTAGGAGCCGTCTCGCCAGTCCGAGTACCACCCCGCCTGGGGCCCGTGCCCGGCATCGGGCATGACCACGATGATCTGGTAGCTGGCCGCCACCCGGGCGAGGTCGGTCTGGGCCAACCACGAGCGGTAGGTGTCACCGGTGCCGTGCAGCAGGTAGAGGACCGGAAACCGCTCGCCTGCTCGGCAGTACCGGCTGGGCAGGAGCACCTCGACGTGGTTGTCGGTGATGCGCAGCCCCGCCGACGTGGGGACCCGGACCGTCAGCTGCTCCGGCTCGGCCGATGCGCACCTCACCGCAGGACCCGGGGCCCGGTCGTGGCTACGGCCCCTACCTGGCGCGGCGGTCGCCGGCGCCGCCAGCGCCATGATCGCCAAGGCGGCCATCACCCGGAGCCAACGCCGTCGGGTCGGCCTTCCGCTGCGCTCGGCGCGCTGGTGACCGCTCGACGCGGCCGCCCTCCGATTCACCGTTCCATCACCGCCTGTGCTCGCCCGAACGTGGGACTTATTTCGGCCTCGGCGCCGGTGGTTCCTTGCACCCACCGGAATCGCTCATCGGGCGGTGAGCAGCGGCCGGGTACGGCCATAGGATCGGTGCATGATCGAGCGGATGCCCTTCGGCCGGACCGGGCACGCCAGCAGCCGGGTGATCTTCGGAGCGGCCGCCCTGGGGCGGGTGCGCCAGGAGAAGGCCGACGAGGCCCTCGAGGTGCTGCTGCGGCACGGGGTCAACCACCTCGACACCGCCGCTTCCTACGGTGACTCCGAGCTGCGCCTGGCCCCCTGGCTGGCCCGGCGCCGCGACGAGTTCTTCCTGGCCACCAAGACCGGCGAACGGGACGGCGCCGGCGCCAGGGCCAGCCTCGAGCGGTCGCTGCAGCGCCTGGGGGTCGACCACGTCGACCTGATCCAGCTCCACAACCTCGTGGAGGAGGACGAGTGGGAGACGGCCCACGGTGCCGGAGGGGCGGTGGAGGCCCTGGTGGCGGCGCGGGAGGAGGGCCTGACCCGCTTCATCGGGGTCACCGGGCACGGGCTGCGCATTGCCGGCATGCACCGGCGCAGCCTCGAGCGCTTCGATTTCGACTCGGTGCTGTTCCCCTACAGCTTCGTGCTGATGTCAAACCCCGACTACCGCGCCGAGGTCGACACGCTGCTGTCGCTGTGCGCCGAGCGCCAGGTGGCGGCCCAGACCATCAAGTCGGTCGCCCGTCGCCGATGGGACGAAGCGTCGACCGGCCCCCGCTTCAGCTGGTACGAGCCGCTGCCCGACGACGGGGCCGTGGCCCGGGCGGTGGGCTTCGTGCTCGCCAATCCGCAGGTCTTCCTCAACACCTCCAGCGACCTGCGCCTCCTCGAGCCCACCCTCGCCGCCGCCGAGGGTCCGGCCACGGCTCCGGACGAGACCCTCCTCGAGGCCGACGTCCGGCGTCTCGAGGTGAGCCCCATCTTCGACGGGGCCGAGCTGGAGCGGATCTGACCCAGGGGGCCGCCCGGCTCCCTCAGGCGTTCTTCGGGATCTGGCTGAAGGGGAGGTTGGCCAGGTCGCCCGGGTCCTTGGGCAGGCCAAGGATGCGCTCACCGATGATGTTGCGCTGGATCTGGTCCGTCCCACCGAAGATCGGGAGCGCCTGGGCTCCCAGGGCCTGGCCGGCCACCGACATAACCTCCGGCCCCACCTGGGATGCCACCTGGGCTCTGCCCTCCTCGTCGTAGGCGTAGAGGGTCCCGCTCATGCCGACGATCTGCATCCCCAGGTCGCGGGTCAGCCTGACGTTGTCAGCCATGAGCAGCTTGGAGAAGTTGGGGATGCCCGGGATGTCGCCGCCCTTGGCGACCACCGCCCGGTGGCGCTCGGTGTTCATGCGGGCCAGCTCGCGCAGGGTGTGCAGGCGGGCGAGGCCCTGGCGGATGACCGGATCGGTGTCCTTGCCGAGTTTGCGGGCCAGGTCGATGTAGTCCTGGGCCGGCGAGGTCCGCCGGCCAACCGCCGGCCGAGCCGGTTCGGCCGGACGCGGGCGGGACGGGCGGGTCCGGCCGCCGACGAACTCGCCCACCCGGCGGGTGAGGTGGCCGGCGACGGTGCCGGGGATGGCCATGCGACGCATGGCGGCGGCCTCGGCCCCTCCGCCCCGGCCGCCTCCGCCGGCGCCCATACCCGAGCGCTCGTGGTGGAGGGTGGTCTGGGCGACCGCCCAGCCGTTGTTCAGGTCGCCTATCCGCGCCGAGTCATCCACGGTGGCGTCGGTGAAGAAGACCTCGTTGAACCCCGCCGCACCCGTCATCTGCCGTAGGGGACGGATCTCGACGCCGGGCTGATGCATGTCGAAGGCGAACCAGGTGATCCCCTGGTGCTTGGGCGCGTCCGGGTTGGTCCTGGCCAGCAGCATGCCGAGGTCGGCGTGTTGGCCGCCGGAGGTCCACACCTTCTGACCGTTGATGATCCAGACATCGCCGTCCCGCACGGCTCGCGAGGTGAGCCCGGCCAGGTCGGAGCCGGCCCCCGGCTCGCTGAAGAGTTGGCACCAAGCCTTCTGGCCGGTGACGATGTCCCGCACGTAGGTGTCGATCTGCTGGCGGGTCCCGTGGGTGGCGATGGTCGGGGCGGCCAGGCCAAGGCCCAGGCCGCCGGGGGCCCCCAGCCCCCCGAACTCGGCGATGATCTGGCCCACCCGCATCGAGTCGCGCCGGGTCAGGCCCCGGCCGTAGCTGTCGGTCGGCAGCATGGGCGCCGACCAACCGGCCAGGCCGAGCCTCCCCCACCATTCGGCCACGGTGAGGTCGGGATCCCAGTTCTCCTCCAACCAGGTCCTCAGCTGATCGACCAACTCGTTGCCTCGGGCGGTCTCCTCGGCTTCGGCGATACTCATACTCGGGTCCTCCAGGCAGGTCCGGAGCCACTGGCTCGGGAGCCCAAACTAGGACCGCGGCGCCCCGGTCGGCCACCGCCGGCGCGGCCCGGTCAGAGGAACACGCACATGACCCGCAGCTCGACGCTGCGCCGGGGCGCGGCGTCGGCATCCACCGCAGGGTCGCGGAAGGCGGAATGGGGGGTGAAGAAGGTCGCCCCGGCATCAACCAGCTCGGTGTCGTAGGTGCGGAAGGCGACCACCTCAGCCGACGTCATGTCGGGAAAGGCGTACCAGCGATGCCGGTCAGGGGGCTCGGGGGCCACAATGGCCAGAGCGTCAAAGGACCGACCGCCAGCGACATAGCCGGTGTAGCGGAAGGGGCGGCCCTCGTCAGGGGAGACCGTCCGACAGTCGCACCACGCGACCGGGTAGTCCATCCTTGGCGGGCCGACGTTCCGCCACAGCTGCATCATCACCACCCGCCCCGCCCCCATGATCTGCTCGGCGGTGACGCCGGAACGGGCCAGAGCGGCGGCTCCCCGCCCCTTCACCTGCAGGTACTGGGACCGGACCACGGCGTCGTAGCCGGGGGCGAAGTCCGAGTGGACCAGTCTGACGGGCACCTGGTCGCGGGCCGGCCTGGTCGCCTCGGCGGTGCGCCTCACGTGGTCGGAGACCAGGGCGAAGTCACACCCGGTCAGGGTCCGGCACAGTGCCTCCGCTTCCGGATAGTGCCTGCTGGCGATCTCGTCATCGTCGCTCCAGTCCTCGACGACCGAGGGCCGGTCGAGGATCTGGAAGCCGCACTCCTGCCAGCCCGGCAGAAGCTCCTGGCGGCCGTCATAGATGTCGACGTCGACCCCGGCGGCGGACAGGGCCGCCCCGCCCGCGCCGGCATAGCCGAGCTTGGCTCTGCACCAGACGGTCACCGGGCCCCCTCCTGACCACGCCGGGCCTGCCCGGCCATCTCCCGCCGGTACTCCGGGAAGTAGCGCTCTATCTGGTCGAGGCTGAACCGGGTCAGGATCGAGGTCGCCGGCTCACGCTGCAGCAGGAAGCCGAAAGACGCCTCGATCAGCGCCTCGGTTCTAACCCCGGCCCAGCCGAGCTCCGCCTGGTAGCCGGCCGCCACGCTGACCACGTGACGGGTCGACGTCCCCTCGGCGCCGACGTCGACACGGAACGTGCCGTCGCCCTGACGGCTCACCTGCACCGAGGCCATCGGGCAACATTACGGGGGCCCCTGCAGTCCCGGGGGTTCAGGCCGAGGAGGCCAGGGGAGCCGCAGGCAGCTCCATGCTCGAAAGCTCGCGGGTCACGCCGCCGAGCACGGATAACGCCGCCTGGGCCGCCTGGGCGATCATGCCCAGCAATCCCAGAACCAGTTCATCCTCCGGCAGGTCGCCACCGCTCTCCCACAAGCGGTCCCAGAGCTCCTCGCGGCGCGTCTCGGCCGCCCGCAGGGTCCGGGTCGCGCTCCCGAGCAGCTCGGCCGAGAAGCTGGGGACGTTGGTCACCGTTATTAGGCCACCGAGGTTCATCAACTGGCGATCCAGCGCCGTCCGGGCGGCAACGACGAGCGGGGAGCGCACCCTGTCGAGGAAGGCGGACATGCCGGCGCCGGCGAGCTGACCCTTGGCTTCTTCCACCGCGCTGCCGACCGTCGCCACCGCCGCCGCTATCGCCTGGGGTGAGCCGGTCTCCCCCAGCCTGCTCACCCGTAGGATGGCCTGGGCGCGTGCGGGATAGACCACCTCGGACATGATACGACGGGCGTGGACCCGGAAGGGCTCGGGCAGGGTCGGAATGGCCCGCTCCAACGAGGCCAGCTCGGCGTAGGCCGGCTCAGCGGCCAACTCCCCCGCCCAGCGCACGACACCGAGGGTGGTCTCCCGGAGCTCGGTCCTGTCCACACCTAGTCCGGCGAGGATCACGGGAGCCAGGCCATCGGTGAGCTCGGCCACCGCCAACAACAGGTGCTCGGTGCCTATGTAGTTGTGGCCAAGGGCGACAGCCTGGTGAGAGGCCATCTCCAGCGTCTTCTTCGCCAGTGGAGTGAAGGGCAGGGCGCGGGCCAGCTGAAGGGCGCCCTCCCCGAAGATCGCCTCGACCTCGCGCCTGACCTGCTCGAGGTCGATGCCGACAGCAGCCAGTGCGGCGGCCGGATCCGCCCGCCGCTCCTGGCCCTCCTCGGAGCTGGCCAGGCGCCGGCGGATGGCGTCGGCCGGCGCCTCCAACGTGTCGAGGACGACATAGGCGACGCCCTCTCCCTCGGCGGCCAGCCCCAGCAGGAGGTGCTCGGTGCCGATGGAGTCGTGGCCCAGGCCCTTCGCCTCCTCCTGGGCCAGGAGCAGCACCCGTCGGGCCCGGTCGGTAAAGCGCTCGAACATCCCGCTACTCCTTCGCCTCCAGCGCCCGCCGGCGGGCGTGCTTCTGATGAACGGCCTGCCGGCTGACCGAAAGGGCGTCGGCGATCTGTTGCCAGGTCCATCCCTGATCACGGGCGCTGTCCACCTGCAGCCGCTCCAGCTCGTCCCGCAGCAGGCCGAGGGCCCAAACCGCCCGCAGGCCGGTGGCCGGATCCTTGCTGGCAGCGTCCCCGGCCACGCGAGCGGCGTCCTCCATGTCAGTCAATTTACCTTGACAGCTCCATTCCGTCAAGAGAGATTGACTTGGCTAGCGGCGGCGGGCGGTTATCAGGACCGCTTCGTACTCGGTGCGGAATGACCCGCCGAGGGAGTCGATGGCACCAGCGACTCCGGCGAGCAGTGCCTGGCGGGTCTCCTCGGCCAGAGCCTGGTGGTCGCTGTGGGTGAGGAGATGGTCGAGCCATTTGCGGGTGGTGTAGACCGCCTGCCAGCGGAAGGAGAGGCGTCGCGCCGGCTCGAACTCGCCTGCCCCCGCCAAACCGACGGTGGCGACGTCGAAGCGGTCGCCGGTGCCCTGACCAAGAACGATCGAGTAGCTCTCCAGACCGGGGGCGAAGCGGTGGTAGACGGCGGAGAAGGCGTCTGACACCTCGGGCGGGTGGCAGGCCCGGTTCCAGAACAGCCCGATCCGGCCGCCTGGCCTGAGCACCTCGGCCGCCTTGGCCGCGCCGCGGTCAGGATCGACCCAGTGCCAGGCCTGACCGGAGATCACCAGGTCGAAGGCCCGTCCGGCAGCGGCCCACTCCTCGAAGGAGGCTGTCTCGACCGCCAGGCCGAGGCTGCGGGCGTAGTCGGCCATGCGGTCGTCCACCTCTACACCGAGGACCCGGCAGCCGCGCTGGCGGAACAGCTCAGCGGAGATGCCGGTGCCGCACCCCACGTCCAGGACGTCTACGGGCCCGTCCCTGGTCAGCTCGTCCACCAGGGCCGCCGGGTACGCCGGTCGGGTCCGGTGGTAGAGGTCGGCCTGCGCCCCGAACGAGGTCGCCCGGGCCCGGTCCTCATGCAGCACCAGCGGATTCTGGCACGGGCCGGGGATAGCTCCCTTCGGCCCAAACCCGCCACCCGCCGGGTTAGCATGGACCGCCGGTCGGAGGGGGACGCCATGAAGAGGTTCTTGCCTGTCAAGGAGTTGGCCCGTGACTCGCGATTCACGTGGATCCACGAGCGCGAGCGCCTCGATGATCCCCGGGCGGGCGAGCGGGGCAACGGCAACTACCAGCGGACGGGCCGCTTCTCGCCGACCGACGAGGAGAGCCCGGACCGGGCCCGCAGCCTCATGCACGGGATCTTCATGGGCGAGGTGCAGGCGCTGGAGGGCGCCGGCCGGACCTGCTGGGACTTCGACACCGGGCCAGAGCCGGAAGAGGCGCCCTACGCCCTCAAGCTGGACATGGCCCGGCAGTGCTGGGACGAGGCCCGTCATGTCGAGATATCGGTGAAGTTGGCCGACTGGATGGGCACCGAGGTCGGTGAGTTCGGCGAGGGCCGGGGCCTGTACCAGGCCGCGTGCAACCCCGACCCGGCGCTGCGCCTGACGGCGGTGAACCGCGGCATCGAGGGCCTGGCCATCGACGTCTTCGCCACCATGCGCAAGTTCGGCAACGAGACCGGCGACCCGGTCCTCAGCTTCTGCGAGGACTGGATGCTGGCCGACGAGGTAACTCACGTGAAGATGGGCTCGGACTGGCTGCGCCGCCTGACGGCCGAGGATCCGGACCGTCAGAAGCGGGCTCTCGAGTTCCAGCGCCTGGTGGACAAGATCTTCAGCGGGGCCGGTCGGGGTGACAGCCGCGACGATGCCCGGAGCTTCCGCCGGCTGGCCGGCTTCACCGACGACGACATCGACGAGGCTCACAAGCCGCTCGACGCCGACACCGAGCGGGCCGCCCGTCTGGCCCTGGTCGTCGGGTCGCGGGGCACCGAGGACACCTCGGCCCCCTAGCACGTTCGGGTTGGGGCCCCCGAGTAGGCGGGGGGCGCCTACCTCGGGCACAATCGTCGGCCATGCCCGGCACCGAGCACCAAACCCCCGAGCCCTTCTTCGACCTGCAGGCCGACGGCTCGCTCCTGCCCCGGCCGCTGGGGCGCAGCCCATGGAGCGCCGACATGATGCACGGCCGGCTGTTGGCCGGACTGGCCGCCCGCCAGCTCGAGTCCGGCTTGGACCCGGCGTTCCGCTGCGCCCGGCTGACGGTCGACATGTTCCGCTTTCCGCCGATGAAGCCCGTCACCGTCGGAACCAGCGTGGTCCGCGACGGTCGTCGGGTGAAGGTGTTCCAGGTTGACCTGGCCATCGAAGGGGTCGCAGTGGCCCGGGCGACGGCCCTGGCCTATCGACACGGCACCCAGCCGCCGGGCGATGTGTGGTCGCCGCCACCGTGGTCGGTTCCCCCGCCGGAGTCCCTGCCGGAGGCACCGCCCTCCCCGCAGCCGTTCCCGACCGAGTTCCGCTACCCCGAGGGCGGAGGCTGGGGCATCCTCGGCCAGAAGAAGGTGTGGGCCCGCGACCGCTCCAAGCTCGTCGGGGACGAGCAGGCCACTCCCCTGGTGCGGGCGGCCATGGCCGCCGACCTGGCCAGCCCCCTCTCCCACAGCAGCGACCGTGGTCTCGCGTTCATCAACGGGGACATAACCCTCTACCTGGCCCGCTACCCCACCGACGAGTGGATCGGGTTCGAGGTCACCGGCCATGTCAGCGCCGATGGCATAGCCGTGGGCCAGTGCACGCTGCACGACCGCGCCGGGGTGGTCGGCTACAGCGTCGCCACCGCCGTGGCCAACGAGCCGATGTCGCCGGCCGGCTCCGGTCGCGAGGGCTGAGTCGGCCTCAGGGGACGCCCCGGCCGGCCGGAGGGATCAGCCGGCCAGCCCGTCGACCACCTCGGCCCCGGGCAGGTCGGCCAGGCTGGAGGCGGGCAGGGCCAGTTTGGAGCGGCGCAGACCGCTCCCGATGACGACCGTCTCCCGCCGGAGCACCGCCGAGTCGACGAGGATGGGCCAGCCGTCAGGCAGACCGACCGGGGCGATACCCCCGTACTCCATGCCCGTAATGCCCACCGCCTCGTCCATGGGAGCGAACGAAGCCTTCTTCGCCCCCAGTCGCCTCCTCACGATCCCGTTCACGTCCGCTCTGGTGGTGGCGAGCAGCACGCAGGCGGCGTAGCTCACCTCGGTGCCCCGACGACCGGCGATCACCACGCAGTTGGCCGAGTCCTCGGGCGCCACCTGGTACCGCTGGCAGAACGCGGCGGTGTCGGCCACGTCCGGGTCGATGGCGACCGCCATGACCTCGCCCGAACGCGGCCACGAGCGCAGGGCGGCGGCCACCGGCTCCGCCACCAGATCGGCGGTGGCCGGTCCCCAATCGAGAGTTCCTGGCGCCATTGCCCGACAGTCTGCCGAAGCCACCAGCGGTGGTCACGCCCGTGGCCCCGGACGGGGCAGGCCCTGCCGTCAGGCGGGGGGCTCCGGCGGGCGCAGGCCGGCTTCCATTCCCGCGGTGAGCTCGGTGAGCCACGAAGCGAACGATCCCAGTGCCAGAGCCACCGGTTCCTCGTGGCCCCGGAGCCGGAGGGTGACCGAACCGGCAGCGACCTCCCGTTCACCCACCACCGCGATGCAGGGGACCATCCGGTCATGGGCCAGCCGCACTCGGGCGGACAGGGTCTCCTCGCGGTCGTCCACCTCGGCCCGCACCCCCGCTCCCACCAGGGCGGCTCCCACCCGGCGGGCGTAGCTCGCCGCCTCGGCGCTCACCGGGACCACCACCACCTGCACCGGTGACAGCCACAGGGGCAGGCGACCGTCGTGCACCTCGAGCACATGGGCCACCATCCTCTCCATGGTCGAGACGATGCTGCGGTGCAGCATGACCGGCATCTCGGTCTCGCTGCCTCGGCGGAACTCCAACCCGAACTGCCGGGGCAGATGGAAGTCGATCTGCACCGTCGACAGGGTCTCCTCGCGGCCCCTGGGGTCCCTGACCTGCAGGTCGATCTTGGGCCCGTAGAACGCCGCCTCCCCGGCCGCCTCCGAGTAGGCCAGGCCCAGGCCCTCAAGGGCGGCCCTGGCCATGTCCTCCGCCCGACGCCACATCTGGCGGTCGCCCACGTACTTGGGGCCCTGACCGCCGAGTGAGAGCCGGTAGGAGGGCGGGGGTATGGCCAGGGCCCGGTAGGCGGTCTCGACCATGGCCAGGATCGTCCCGATCTCCTCCTCGATCTGGTCCGCCGGGCAGAAGACGTGCCCGTCGTTGAGGGTCATCTGCCTGGTGCGGGACAGGCCACCGACCACGCCGGAGCGCTCGAGGCGGAACTGGGCCCCCAACTCGGCTACCCGGTACGGCATGTCGCGCAGGCCCCGGGGCTGGTGAGAGAAGACCAGGATGTGATGGGGACAGAGCATGGGACGCAGCAGGACCCGCTCGCCGCCGACTTCCATCGGCGGGAACATGTTGTCCTGGTAGTGCTGCCAGTGGCCGGAACGCTGGTACAGCTCGAGGCGCCCGAGCACGGGGGAGTACACGTGGTGATAGCCGGCCCGGCGCTCGAGGTCGATCACGAAGCGCTCGATTTCGGACCGGATGGCCGCCCCGCCGGGCAGCCACAGCGGGAAGCCGGCCCCGCACAGCTCCTCCGAGGCGTACACACCTAGCTCGCGCCCGATGCGTCGGTGATCGGGGTGGTCCATTTCTCCTCCTCTGGTCGTGGGCCCGAGCCGACCGAGGAGAGCTCAACATCGCCCCGGGGCTCGCAGGCCCGGGGCGATGGCGCGTGCTGTGGCTACGCCGTGACGCCGGGCTCAGCCGGCGTCGTCGTCAGCGACAGTCGCATCAGCACAGCAGCAGGGTAGGGACGTATCCGGCGGCCGGCCAGCGAAATTGGCGGGCCGATCTCGTGGAAGTCGTGGATGACCCGGCGCACCCAGTCGCCGGTCCCGTCCAACGTTTGGGCGATCTCGGGAGCCGAGTACCCACGACGGCTCATGTCCACCACCTGGGCTCGCCGACACGTGAGCTCCGCGGCGAAGCCCGCACCCCGGCGTCGGATCGTCAGCAGAAACGCCCGTTCCTTGGCGCGCAAACGACGCACAAACACTTCCGCTGGCCGAGCCACCCACGTCCTCCAGCTGACGCACGCTTTCTCTGGCGCTCACATGATGCGCGACTCGGCGCGGAATTACAAGGATGTCGGCACTACCCGCGCGACGTTCGGTGCCGCGGCACTAGAAGTCACCAGGTCGGATCAGAACAGGACCGTATTGGCGCTGGAAATGGTCCCGGGCATCGAGAGGCTGGTGTCGGAACTGTATGCCGCCGTCTCCGGGGACGATTCGGTCAGGACCGTCCCCGACAGGGTGCCGAGGGTGATGGTGAGGGTGTTGGTCGAGGAGTTCCACACCGCCGTGCTTCCCGTGAAGCTGCCCGTGCCGCTGAAGTAACCGCCCTTGACGCCCATGTTGATGGTGCCGATGCCCTGCCCACTGGTGGAGTTGAAGCCAGTCCCCGACGCACAGTCGCTCGAGTCGGTCATGCCGGTGATCTTGTCACTCACGTTGCCAGAGCCGGCCGCGAAGCTCACGGTCACGTGCGTGAGGGTGGTCGAGCCGCTCCACGCGCTGCAGAGCGTTCCGGGGGCCAGGGCGTTGGCGTAGGTGATGACGATGGTGTCGCCGGTCTCGGCCTTGCCCGCAGTTCCGCCGGTCTTGTTGTTGAGGCTCAGCGAGGCGGCATAGGCGCTTACGCTGAACGAGGCGCTGGTAGCGCTGGTCAGGCCGCTGGCCGTGGCGGTCAGGGTGTAGCCGCTGCCCCCGGCGCTGATGGCGCAGCCGGAGTAGAGGACATAGCCGGGGTAACCCTGGCCGCTGGCGTCGGCCGGGTTGGCGGTGCAGGACAGGGTGGCCCCCGAGGTGCCGGTGCCCTCGGTGATGGCCAGGGTGACCGGGCCGGTGAAGGACGTGGCCAGGTTGCCCTCGGCGTCCAGGGCGGCCAGCAAGGGCTGGGTAGTGCACGCAGTGGCCGCCGCGCAGCCGGCTGGGGAGTAGAGCCAGTACAGCTGGGTCGCCGGGCCCGCCGTGATGGTGAAGGTGGCGCTGGTCGCGGAGGTCAGCCCGCTACTGGTGGCCGTCAGGGTGTAGGTGGTACTGGCGGCGTTGATGCGACACCCGCTGTAGGTGGCCACCCCGTAGCTGGTGGTGGCGGTGTTGGAGGTCTGGGTACAGGTGAGGGTCCCTCCGCTGGCCCCGGTGCCGGTGGTGATGGCCAGGACGATGCTGGAGGTCGGGTAGGCGGTGACCACGTTGCCATTGGTGTCTTCCGCCGATACCACCGGCTGGATGGTCCAGGCGGTGGCGGCGGTGCCGCCCCCGGGCTGGGTGGTGAAGAAGAGCTTGGTGGCCGACCCGGTCACGTTGAACGAGGCGCTGGTGGCTCTGGTGAGCGTTCCGCTGGTCGCCACCAGGGTGTAGCCGTCCGCCGTTGCACCGACGTGGCACCCGCTGAAGGTCGCCACCCCCGAGGTGGGCGTGAGCGGGTTGGTAGTGCAAGTCAGGGTCGTCGAGCTGGGGTTGGTCCCCATGGCGAGGGTCACGGCTGTGGCGTAGCTCGTGACCTTGTTGCCGCCGGCGTCCTCGGCCGTCACCACGGGCTGGATCGGGAATACCCCGGTGGCGCTGGTGGCGCCGCTCGGCTGGGTGGTGAAGGCCAGTTTCGCCGCCGGGCCCACGGTGATATTGAAGCTGGCGCTGGTCCCCGAGGTCAGTGACCCGTCCGTCGCTACCAGGGTGTAGCCGGTTCCGGCAGTGTTGATCGAGAGCCCGCCGAAGCTGGCCGTGCCGCTGGAGGCGGCGACGGCGGTGGTGCCGGACAGCGTGCCGCCGACGGGGTTGGTAGCGATCGCCACCGTCACGGTGGTAGTGCCGGTGGTCACGACGTTGGAGTAGGGGTCCTCTACCGACACCACCGGAGATGGGGTGATGATGGCCCCACCGTTGGTGTTGCTGGGCTGGGTCGTGAAGACCACCTTGGCCGAGGTGGCCGGATTGACCGTGAAGGTTCCCGAGGTCCCGCTGATAGTCCCGTCGGAGACGGTGAGGGAGGGGCTCTCGGCCTTGTAGAGCGTGAGCGAGACGGTGGCCGCCCCGGAGCCGAAAGTGAGCGGGTTGGACGGGTAGAGCGGGGCGGTGCCGTTGGGCGCGCTGGCCGGCCCGGACCAGGTGAGGGTCTTGGACCCGGTGTAGGAGGTGGCGGTGTTGTCGTAAAGATCGGTGGCCGTCAGGGTCAGCGTGAAAGCCACACCGGCCGTCTGGGTCGACGGCGTGGGTACCAGGAATTGATGGGTCGCTGCGGGACTCACGGTGAGGGCGGCCGAGCCGGTCTTGGAGACCGAGGTGTCGGTGGCGACCAGGGTGGAGGCCCCGGAGGCGTAGGCGGTGGCCGACAGGGTGGTGGTGGCGACCCCCGAGGCGAAGCTGACCGCGCCGGCCGGGTAGGCGGGGGCCACTGAGGCTGGGGCGGGGCTGGCCGACAGCCCGGACCAGGTGATGGTCTTGGACCCGGTGTAGGAGGTGGCGGTGTTGTCGTAGGGGTCCTGCGCCACCAGGGTGGTGCTGAAGGCGGTGCCGGCGGTGGGGGTAGTGGTGGAGGGTCCCAGGCTGAAGTGGTCGATCCCCGCCGCGGCGACGGTGAGGGCGGCCGAGCCGGTCTTCGAGACCGAGGTGTCGGTGACCGTCAGCGTCGTCGCCTGGGAGTCGAACAGGGTGACCGCTGCGCTGCCCACCCCGACCGAGAAGGAGACGACGCTGTTGGCGCACCCGCTGGACCCGGCCGGGTAGGCGGGCGGGGTACTCGAGGGCGTCGGGCTGCTCACGGGGCCGGAGAAGGCAATACATTCGCTGCCGGTATAGGAGCTGAACGTGGCTCCGTACTGGTCGACGGCGGTGACGGTGAGGCTGAAGGAGATCCCGGCGGTCGGGGTCGAGGTCGAGGGCGCCACCGTGAAGTGGTCGAGAACCGAGGGGGCCACGGTGACCGAGGAGCTCTGGGCGCTGGTGGCCGTCCAGGACCTCCAGTCGGCAGTGACGGTGTAGGTGTAGGTGCCGGAGGCGACGGAGGTGTCGTCGCAGCTGGTGGACGTGCCCGACAGGGCGGTGGACCCCGTGCCGCAGGCCGGGCTCGCCGTAGTGCCGTTCCAGCGAGACACGGTGTAGCCCGACAGGGCGCTGCCGTCCGGGGTGGTGGGGGCGGTCCAGGTCAGATGCACAGTCCGCTGGGTGGCGCTGGGCACGCTGGCGACCAGCCCGGTCGGTGGGGCCAGCGACCCCACCGGGGCGCCCCCGTGGCCGGAGCCCTGGGCCGTGAAGTAGGCCCACACCACGGTGGCGATGCCGGCGGAGGCGGCTATCCCCCCGGCCACCACCCAGAGGCGGGAGGGCCTCATTGTCCTGTACGACCGGTGCTGGTGGCCGGGCAGCTTCGAGCGGCGCGGGGCCTTCGCACATGGAGAGGGTGGTCCATCTTGGGGCTTTTGTCGAGGACCCTCTTCCCGCCAGCTGGCGCCGGCGAGAAGAACTGTCGGGAGACGGAGGAGGGGCTCATGGCCCCGGCCCTCAGCTGACCGAGATGGTGACCTGAGGAGACACGCCCTGGCAGGAGTCCTGGCTGGCGTTGACGTCAGTCATGGTCACGGCGGCGGTACCGGTCACGACGCTGCCCGCCGTCACCTCCTGGGCAGTCGGGGCACCGGTGTTGTCGACGGAGAACCAGCTGGCCAGACATCCGGTGACGGCGGCGTTGCCGCTAGCGGTGTCGAGAACATAACCGCTCGAGTTGGCCGTCACCGAGACGACGACCGAGGTGAGCTTCTGAGTCCCACCGCCTACGTTCTTGACGCCGTAGCTCACGCTCACTGTGCCCGATCCGGGGTACATGGGCCCGCCTGTGCTGCTGGGAGTGCCTGTGCCGCTGGTACCAGTGACGGACCACCGGCTGGCGGTGCCCACCGCGCTCGACCCCGTCCCGCTTCCCGTGGAGGTGAAATAAGCCCAGGCCGAGGCAGCCCCGACGACCACTGCTCCCGCCGCCAGCCCAGAGAGGACGGTTTTTTTGCTGAAGAACCGCACGACATCCCCCTCACTTCGCTAAGGGGCGAATTCCGCCACCTGTGTCAAGGTATGGATGGTGTCGACATCTCGCCTCGAAAACTGAAGGCGGCGAATCGGATTTCCAGCAGATACAGGTCCCTTGTGGGCAGTCGGCTTCGGGGCGCGCTTTCGGCCAGCCCACCCGGCGGTTCTGGCAAAGGCTTGACTGCGACTTGGCGCCGCGGGCAGCCGGCGCAGCAGATAGCACCCGACCAGGTCAGCCGCCTTCATGGCCGGACGGAGCCTGTTTACCCTGTACTGCTCCGACCTGGGCAGGTGACAGTGGGCGCTGAGGGACTCGAACCCCCGACCTGCTGGTTGTAAGACGCGTCGAGCAGGCGTTCGGACCAGGAGTTCAGGTGCGAAAGTCCTGGTCAGAAGGGGTGTACGTCACCTCTTGTTGCTCGCAACTAACCCCTCATACCGCGCGTTGTTAGCACGGTGTTAGCAGCGAACGCCTCCTCCGGGGCCACCCGGCGTTCGAGCCGAGCCTTGCTGGCCACGCTTCAAATCAGCCGTGCCCACCCGGGCGGGCGGCCAGCGTAGCCTCCTACTACGGTTGAGCGGCCAGGGTGTGGCCAGTTGAGCGCTGGCAGCCCCCAACCGGTGCACCCCTCGAAAACGGGGCCCGGGGGAACCGGAGCATCCGACCCTCATGCGGGCGCCGGGGCCGGCATGAAGATACGGATGTGCCTCTCCAGCGAAGGATCCGCGTCGTTGGCCAGGCCCGTGGTCACGGTCGTGCGTTCCCTGATCTCGGGCTGATCGACCGAGCTCAGGGAGCATCGGCACCACCGGTCGGGCGGTGTGATCGGGTCGGCCCGTTGACCCAGGCTGGCGCGCTCACCGTCCGCCGTCCCGGCAGTGCGTGCCACCCCTTGACGACCTGAGAGAACGAAAGGAGCGGCAATGGCAACCATGGTAGAGACGCGCGCACTGACCGGCGGGGTGGACACCCATTCCGAGGTCCACGTGGCGGCGGCGATCGACCACCTCGGCGGGGTGAGGGGGGTGGAGTCCTTCCCGGTGGACCGGGGCGGCTACGCGGCGCTGACGAACTGGATGACGAGCTTCGGGGAAGTCGGGATGGTCGGGGTGGAGGGCACCGGCTCCTACGGCGCCGGGCTGGCCCGGCATCTCGCACGCTCAGGCCTGGCCGTGGTAGAGGTGGACCGGCCCAACCGCCAGGAGCGGGGCCGGGCCGGCAAGTCCGATCCCCTGGACGCCATCGAAGCGGCCCCGGCGGCCCAGTCCGGTCGGGTCTTCGGGGCGGCCAAGACTCGAGACGGCGACGTCGAGGCCATCCGGTGCCTGCTCGTGGCCCGCCGATCCGCCGCCGGAGCCCGGGTCGCCGCGCTCAACCAGGTCCGCGAGCTCCTCTACACCGGCCCCGAGGAGCTGCGGGAACGCTTCGTAGATACGCCCTCCTGGCGCGTGGCCGAGGGCGTCAGGGCCATGAAGGTGCATGCCGACGTCGATGTCGTACGCCGAGCGGCCAAGACCGCCCTGTCCACCCTGGGGCGTGGGGCGATGGCCCTGGGTGCCGAGATCGATCGCCTGGATGCCCAGATCGCCCAGCTGGTGGACCGACTCGCTCCGGACCTCGTCGAGGTCCCCGGCGTCGGCTACTACACCGCCGCGCTGCTGTTGGGTGGCCGCCGGCGACAATCCCCATCGGCTCCGCAGCGAGGCCACCTGGGCCGAGCTCTGCGGGGTTGCCCCCCTCGCCGCCTCGTCGGGCAAGGTCGTCCGCTATCGGCTCAACCGCGGCGGTGACCGCCAGGCCAACCACGCCCTGTGGATCATCGTCGCGTCGAGGCTGTCGTTCCACGGACCCACCAAGGCCTACATGGCCCGCCGCCTGGCCGAGGGCGAGTCACGCCGGGAGGTCATCCGCATCCTCAAGCGCGACGTCCCCCGCGAGCTCTACCGCTACCTGCCGCGGCCCTAGCGAGGTTTCGAAGCGGCGGGCCTGACCCACGAAAAACCGGCTGTCGCCACCGAGGGCCCTCGAGCTGACCTGCGATCGACCTGTCGGCCCGCCGCTTCGAGCATCACCGATCTCGTCGAGAGTGATCGAGCGATGTGTTCAAGGCCGGCACCCGCATCGCCAGCCACCCCCGCGAGCACGACAGTCGCCGTCGCTATGTCACGGACACGGCGCATATGCCGGCATCTCATCGGGCTCATTTGGAATGGACCCCGGAGCGCCTGGTGGCCTGGGCGGGGAACATCTCGGAGTCGACCGCCGCCCTGGTCGAAGCGGTGCTGGCCTCCCGGTAGTGGTGGGCGGTGACGGCGTGGGGATCGTGTCCGTCGTGACCGCACGGGCTGGTGTGGATGGTGACCTGGGAGAGCCGGCGAACCTCGTGCAGCAGCCGGTGGCGGCCGTCCTCGGCGATGGCGTGGGCCCGGGCGAGGCTGAGATCGTTGTCCGACCGGACCTCGGCCTCGGCCCACAGCTCGTGGCCCACCCAGCGGATACGCAGGGCGTCCACCGACTCGATTCCCTCCACCTCTGCCAGTATCGAGCGGGCCAGGGCCACCAGCTGCGGGTCGACGGCGTCCATGAGTCGGCGGTAGATGTCGCGGGCCGCCTGCCACGCCACCGCCAGGATGGCCACCGTTATCACCAGGCCGGCCACCGGGTCGGCCACCCGCCAGCCGGCGGCGACGCCGGCGGCACCGGCCACCACGGCCAGCGAGGTCAGTCCGTCGGTCCGGGCGTGCAGCCCGTCGGCCACCAAGGCGGCCGAACCGATCCGTCGGCCGATCCTCATGCGATAGACGGCGACCAGCTCGTTGCCCACGAAGCCGACCAGGCCGGCCACCATCACCCAGGCGATCTGGTGCACCGCCCGTGGGTGCACCAGCCGGTCGACGGCCTCCCAGGCGGCGATCCCGCAGGAGGCGGCGATGGTCGCCACGATGACCACCCCGGCCAGATCCTCCGAGCGGCCATAGCCGTAGGTGTAGCGCTGGTTGGGCGGCCGCCGCCCGAGCCAGAAGGCCAGGCCGAGCGGTACCGCCGTCAGGGCGTCGGCGAAGTTGTGGATGGTGTCGGACAGGAGGGCCACCGAGCCGGTCGCCAGCACCACCACCAGCTGCACCCCGGCGGTGATGGCCAGCCCGGCCAGGGACGCCTTGAGGGCCCGCATCCCCCGGGCCGAGGAGGACAGGGCGCTGTCGACGGACTCACCGGGGTCATGACTGTGGGGGCGCAGGAGCGACAGCAGGAAGCCGCTCAGCCCTCCCCGGTGGGCATGTGGGTGGCCGTGGTGATGCTCGTGGCCGTCGTGGTCCTCGTGGCCATGGTGTGGGCCATGGCTGGCGGGGTCGTCGGGGCCGCGGTGCTGGTCGATGGCGTCCAACGGTGCGACTGTACCCAGGCCCGGCCGGCCTCAGCGGGCCATGCCCACTGGTCCGCGCTCACCCCCCGTACCATGGCAGGCGATGGGCGGCCTGCTCGAGCTCGAGGGTCTCACCCGTCGGTTCGGGTCGATCGTGGCCCTCGACTCGCTCTCCTTCGCCGTGCCTTCGGGCCAGGTGGTCGGGTTCCTGGGCCCCAACGGGGCCGGCAAGACCACCACCATGAGGGCGATCTTCGGCCTGACGGACCTCGACTCCGGCACCGTCTCCTGGAACGGGGCCCCTGTCGGTGCCGCCGAGCGCCGTCGGTTCGGCTACATGCCCGAGGAGCGGGGCCTCTACCCGAGCATGCTGGTCGGTGAGCAGGTGCAGTACCTCGGCCGGCTGCACGGACTGAGCGCGGCGGATGCCGCGACCTCGGCCGCCAGGTGGCTCGAGCGGCTGGACATCGCCGACCGGGCCTCAAGCAAGGTCGAGGCGCTGTCCCACGGGAACCAGCAGCGGGTGCAGCTGGCCGCCGCCCTGGTCCACGACCCGGAGCTGCTGGTGCTGGACGAGCCTCTGGCCGGCCTCGATCCGGCCGGCATCGACGCCATCGGACAGGTCCTCGTCGAGCGGGCCAGGGCCGGCTGCTGCGTCCTGTTCTCCAGCCACCAGCTCGACCTGGTCGAGGAGCTGTGCGAGGCGGTGACCATCATCGACCACGGACGGCTGGTCGCCGCCGGCACGGTGGACGAGCTGGCGACCAGCGGCGCCCGCCGGCTGGTGGTGAGGGTCGAAGGTGACCGCAGCGGCGACTGGGCCCGGGCGGTGCCCGGCGTCACCGTCTCGGAGGCCACGGGCGGCGAGGTGCGACTGGTCCTCGATGCCGGCACCGACAGCGACGACGTGCTGGAGGCGGCCCGCCGGGCCGGGCGGGTCACCGAATTCGTCTTCTCCCGCCGCCGCCTCTCCGAGGTGTTCCGCGAGGCGGTGTTGTGAACCACGCCCTGCGCTACGTGGTACTGGCGGTGGTGGTGGCGCTGGCCGCCTTCCGCCTCAGCCGCCGGGTGCGCCGGGGTGGAAACCGGGGCGGGGGTGGGGCAGGGCTCGGGGCCATGGTCGCCGGCGACACCGCCCTGGTCGCCCTGCGGGAGGTGAGGGAGCGGGTTCGGGGCCGGACCTTCCGGGTGGTGACCATCCTGATGTTGGCCGTGGTCGGGGTGAGCATCGTGTTGCCCACCCTCCATCGCGGCCAAACCGCCCAGCAGGTGGGCATCGTCGACGACCCGGTTGGAGCGGTGGCCGCCACCGTCACCGCCGCGGCCCGGAGCATCTCCACCACCGTCCACACCGTCAACGAACCGAGCCCGGCCGCCGCCCGGGCGGCCCTGCGCTCCGGCCGGCTGGACCTGGCTGTCGTCGGAGGGGACTACGTCGTGGTGGACAAGTCCCTCTCCCTCACCGAAACCTCCACGACCGCCGAGCTGGCGCGTGCGGTGGCGGCCGCCCTGGGCGTGAGCGCCGCCTTCCGCGCCGCCGGCCTCTCGCCCGCCCAGGCCGCCGTGCTGTCCAAGGCCCACTCCGTCCCGGTGCGCGCCGTCCAGGCCTCCGCCGTCCGGGGCGCGGCGCGCAACACCTCGATCGTTGGGCTGGTGCTGGTGTTCATCCTTCTCACCCAGTACCTCACCTGGACCCTCATGGGAGTGATGGAGGAGAAGGCCAGTCGGGTGGTGGAGGTACTCCTCGCCGCCGTGCGTCCCCTGCAGCTGCTGGGAGGCAAGGTGCTCGGCATCGGGATCGTCGCCCTGGGCCAGGCCGCCCTGCTCGTGGCCTTCGCCGTGGTGCTGGCCAAGGCGGTCGGGTCGGATCTGCTCAAGGGCACCACCCCCCTCGTGCTGGTCGTGACCCTGGTCTGGTTCCTGTTGGGCTACGCCTTCTACTGCTGGGTCTACGCCGCCGGCGGTTCCATGGCCGAGCGCCAGGGCCAGATTCAGAGCCTCGCCCTGCCCCTCAACGTGCCGATCATCTTCGGTTACATCGTCTCCATCACCGCCGCCAGCAGCGGCAGCGCCTCCACCTTGTTCAAGGTCCTGGGCTTCATACCGCCGATGTCCTCCTTCGCCGTCCCCGTGCTCTTCGGGCTGAGCGCCATCACCTGGTGGCAGCTGATCCTCTCCGCCGGCATCAGCGTCGTGGCCACCGGGGCCATGGCCGTGCTGGCCGCCGCCGTCTACCGCCGGGCGGTGCTGCGCACGGGACGCCGGGTGCGACTGAGCGAGGTACTACCGATCCTGGCTCGGCGGCCCATGCGGGCCTGACTCGTCGCCGCCCACTCCTGCGACCACCTCCCCGCAGTGGTCCATCTCTCCGCCGTGGTCCGTCTCCCCGCAGTGGTCGTGATGGACCGCCGCCTCGGCCTCGGACGCCGGTTGGGGTCCGGCGAAGCGGTCCGGGTCGGCGAGGAACCGATCGCGGCAGTGCTCCGAGCAGAACCACCACCGCTGGCCGCCCTCGACCGCCCGGGCGGGGGCCTGGGCGACCTCCACCTGCATGCCACAGACGGGGTCGCGGGCGTAACCAGTGCCGGCCCCGAGGCGCCCCCGCGAGCGGTACAGCCCGTAGATGACGGCGAACAGCACCAGGGCCGCCAGGTCCAGGCCCGTGGTGTAGTTCCACCCCACCCGGTCGGCGGCCACCACGGTGGGGCGTCGGGGGGAGGCCCATCCCACCGCCTTGAACAGGTACTCGGTGACCAGGCCGGCGGACGACATGACGAGCCAGAACAGCCCTAGCATCCGCAGGGCCACCCCCTGCCCGTACTGCTTGCGGTAGATCAGCAGGAGGGGCAGGGTGATCAGGTCGGCGAAGATGAACGCCACCACCCCACCGAAGCTGATCCCCCCCTTCCAGAGGGCGGCGGCAAGGGGAACGTTGCCGATCGAGCAGACGAAGCTGATGACGGCCACGAACGGACCGACGACCACGTTCTCGAGGCTGGTCCAGAAGCCGTGGCCCCGCAGGAAGAGGTCCGCCCACACCTGCGCTGGCACCAGCTCGGCCAGGAAACCGGCCACGACGAAGCCGATGACCATCTCCCGCCGCAGCATGGTCAGGTCGCTGACCGTGTAGCCGGCGGCGTCGGCCCATCCGGCCAGCGTGCGCACCCGGGCGCGGGAGGCTGCCTGCGCCGGTGCGCTCCCCTGACCGTCGTGGTGATGGTGGTCGTGCCCGGTGCCGTCACCGGCGTCAGAGTGGTGGCCGGCGTGGTCGCCAGCGTCGACCAAGCTGGCGGCGGCGCGGGCCTGCTCCAGCCAGCGCCGGCGCAGCAGGAGGGTGCCCGCCGCCACCAGAAGGGCGATCATGATCACCCCGCCGATCATCTCGGCGGCAAGGAACTGCCAGCCGATCAGAACCAGCAGCACCACCCCTAGCTCCAGCACCAGGTTGGTGGAAGCGAACATGAAAACCATGGCGGTGAGGAAGTCGGCTCCCTTGGCGAACAGGGACCGGGCCATGGCGGACGCTGCATAGGAGCAGGACGACGAAGCCATCCCGTAAAGCGAGGCCCGGACCACGGCGGCCGGACCGTGGTCGCCCAGCTGCTGGCGCATGCGCTGGCGCGAGACGAAGGCCTGCACGGCGCCCGACAGGCCGAAGCCGAGCACCAGGGCCCAGAGGGTCTCCCAGAACATGTAGAACGCCTCCCGCAGGCTGCGACCTACGTCGGTCAGGGCCCCCGTGGCGCTGATGGTGGCGATCAGGTGCATGGGGGAACCCTCTCAGTGGGCGCCGAGCTCGTGCTCGGAGTGGCTGGCCATCTCGAGCTGCAGGGTGGAGTGCTCGACGTCGAACTCCCCGATCAGGGCGGACTGGAGGGCGTCGAGGATCTGAGGCGCGTGCCCGTCGCGGAAGCAGGAGTCGGCCACGACGACATGGGCGGATATGGCAGGCGAGTCCGAGGTGAGGACCCAGGCATGGAGGTCGTGTACGTCGCGGACGTGCTCGGCCGAAGCCAGCAGGTGGGCCCGCACCGCCTCGAGGTCGACCCCCTCGGGGGTGCCCTCCAGCAGCACGTGCCCCGAGGCTGCCAACAGGGTCCAGGCGGCCCAGGCCATGAGCCCGACGACCACCAGCGAAGCGACCGGGTCGGCCCGGCGGAAGCCGGTGGTGATGATCACCGCAGCGGCGACGGCGGTGGCCAGGTATCCGGCCGCATCGGTGGCGATGTGGCGAAGGGCACCCTGGATGTTGAGGCTGGAGCGGTCCGCTCCGGAGAGAACGGTGGTGGCGCCGATATTGATCACCACTCCGACCACGGCCATCACCAACACGAGGCTGCCGGTGACGGCGACGGGGTGCACCAGCCGCTGGACAGCCTGCACCAGGACCACCCCCGCCACGCCGACCAGGGCCACCCCGTTGACGGCGGCGGACAGGATTTCGGCTCTCTTGAGCCCGTAGCTCCAGCGGGCGCTCACCGGGCGGGCCGACAGCCGCACCGCCCACATCGCTCCACCGACGGCGCCGGCGTCGACCAGGAGGTGGGCGGCGTCGGCCACCAGGGCCAGCGAGTGCGCCACCACCGCAACTGAGAGCTCCGCCGCCATCAACATGACGATCAAGGCCAGGGAGGCGGCCAGCCTTCGGCGGTCGTCGCCAACGTGGGAGTGGTGGTCGGAAGAGATCGGCCGATTGTACGGGAGGGAGTGAAGTGGACCCCGGGTGGGGACGTTGGCCCTATGGCCAGGCCGACGGCGGCGACGAGCGCACCTCGAGCTAAGCGATCGACGAGGCCCGCCCGTCCCGCGTCCGGCCCTTCGTCCGCCCCGGAGCCCGCTCGGGGGGGCGGCCGCCTCCGCCGGGCCGACCCGCGGCAGCCGGGCATCCGCCGGCGGCGCGCCGGCCGGGGCTTCGTCTATGTCGGTCCCGACGGTCGGCGGATCACCGACCAAGCGGTGTTGGGCCGCATCGCCGGTCTGGTCATCCCGCCGGCGTGGGAGGACGTGTGGATCTGCCCGCTACCCAACGGCCACATCCAGGCCACCGGCACCGACGCCAGGGGCCGGCGCCAGTACCGCTACCACGACACCTGGCGGAGCCAGCGGGACCGCCACAAGTTCGACCACATGCTGAAGGTGGCCGCGGCCCTCCCCAGGGTCCGTCGGGTATGCGCCGCCCATCTGGCTCTCGACGGCCTTGGAGCGGACAAGGTGCTGGCCGCCGCCGTGCGCCTGCTCGACATCGGCTTCTTCCGGGTCGGGGGTGCGGAGTACGCCGAGGAGAACGGCAGCTACGGGCTGGCCACCTTGCTACGCGAGCACGCCCGCATCGCCGGGGATGAGGTGGTCTTCGACTACCCGGCCAAGTCCGGACGCGAGCGCATCCAGAGTGTGGCCGACGCCGAGGTGCGCTCGGTGGTGGCTGCACTCAAGGCGAGGAGGGGCGGCGGTGCCGAGCTCCTCGCCTACAGGGAGGCCGGACGGTGGGTGGATGTCACCTCGGCCGACATCAACTCCTACCTGCGCCGGGTGGCGGGGATGGACATCAGCGCCAAGGACTTCCGCACCTGGAACGCGACGGTGCTGGCGGCGGTGGGCCTGGCGGTGAGCTGGCAGGCCCGGGTCAGCGCCCGGGCCCAGGACCGTGCCATCCGCCGGGTGGTGTGCGAGGTGGCCGGGTACCTGGGCAACACCCCCACCGTGTGTCGGACGTCCTATATCGACCCCCGGGTCATCGACCTCTACCGCGACGGGACGACCATCCGTCCCGCCCTGGACCGGATCGGGCAGGGCGCCGAGCCCGGCGGACTGAGCGTGCAGGGGGCGGTGGAGAGGGCGGTGCTGTCGATGCTGCGTCGGGCCGGCGAGACGGGCGCTCTCAGCCGGAGCGCAGCTTGACCGGGGCGCTGACCTCGGCGAAGAAGTCGTTGCCCTTGTCGTCGACCACGATGAAGGCCGGGAAGTCGGCGACCTCGATCCGCCAGACCGCCTCCATGCCGAGCTCGGGGTACTCGAGCACCTCTACCCTCCGGATGCAGTCCTGGGCCAGGCGGGCGGCCGGGCCGCCGATGGAGCCGAGGTAGAACCCGCCGTATCGGGCACAGGCGTCGGTCACCGCCTTGGACCGGTTGCCTTTGGCCAGCATGACGAAGGATCCACCGGCGGCCTGGAAGCGCTCGACGTATGAGTCCATGCGCCCGGCGGTGGTCGGCCCGAAGGAACCAGACACGTAGCCGTCAGGGGTCTTGGCCGGCCCGGCGTAGTACACGCAGTGGTCGCGCAGGTAGGCGGGCATGGCCTCGCCGGCGTCGAGGCGCTCGGCGATCTTGGCGTGGGCGATGTCGCGGGCCACGACCATGGGACCGGTCAGGGACAGGCGCGTCTTGACCGGATACCGGCCGAGCTGGGCGCGGATCTCCGCCATGGGACGGGCCAGGTCGACCTGGACCACCTCGGCCGCCAGGTCCTGCTCGTCCGGCTCGGGCAGGTAGTGGGCCGGGTCCGTCTCCAGCTGCTCGAGGAAAACACCTTCGGGTGTGATGCGGGCCAGGGCCTGGCGGTCGGCGGAGCAGGACACCGCCAGGGCCACCGGGCAGGAGGCCCCGTGGCGGGGGAGCCGGATGACGCGCACGTCGTGGCAGAAGTACTTGCCGCCGAACTGGGCGCCAATCCCGAAGCGCTGGGTGAGGGCGAGCACCTCCTCCTCCAGGGCGCGGTCGCGTATGGCGTGGCCGCTGGGGGCACCGGTCGCCGGCAGGGAGTCGAGGTAGCGGGCCGATGCGTACTTGGCCGTCTTGAGGGCGAACTCGGCCGACGTGCCGCCGATCACCAGGGCCAGGTGGTAGGGCGGGCAGGCGGCGGTGCCCAGGGCGCGCAGCTTCTCGTCCAACCAGGCGGTGAGGCGGGCGGGGGTGAGGAGGGCCTTGGTCTCCTGGAACAGCAGGCTCTTGTTGGCCGAGCCGCCGCCCTTGGCCATGAAGAGCAGCTCGTACTCGTCGCCGGCGGTGGAGTGGATCTCGATCTGGGCCGGCAGGTTGGTGCCGGTGTTCACCTCGTCCCAGGTGGAGAGCGGGGCCATCTGCGAGTAGCGCAGGTTGAGCTGGGTGTAGGCCTCGTATACGCCGCGGCTGATGGCCTCCTCGTCGCCACCGCCGGTCAGCACCAGCTCACCCTTGCGCCCGGACACGATGGCCGTCCCGGTGTCCTGGCACATGGGCAGCACCCCGCCTGCGGCGATGCAGGCGTTCTTCAGCAGGTCGAGGGCCACGAAGCGGTCGTTCGCCGACGCCTCGGGGTCGTCGAGGATGCGTCGGAGCTGTTGCAGGTGACCGGGCCGCAGCAGGTGGGAGATGTCGCGGAAGGCCTGCCGGGTGAGCTCGGTCAGGACCTCCGGGTCCACCTCCAGGAACCTGCGGCCCGCCGCCTGCACCACGGTCACCCCGTCGGTCGTCAGACGCCGCCACGGCGTGGCCGAGTGGTGGTGGTCGATCGGGAGCAGCTCGGTGTAGGAGAACTCCGGCACCGTCGCGGGCTCTGACCGCCGGTCGCCGCCGCCCGGCCCGGCGGGCGTGCGCATACGTCGTGGTCGGCTCATCGTCCTGTCCTCCCGTCGATCAGCTCGGTGATGATGTCGGCGTGACCGGCGTGGCGGGCCGTCTCCTCCAGCAGATGCATCAGCACCCAGCGCAGGCTGACGGACGGCTCGGCGTCCGGGCGCCGGCAGCGCTCCTCCAGCGAGGCGCCCCCGAAGGCGATGGCGTCCACCCGCTGCCAGGCACTCCGGTAGGCGTCGATGGCGGCGGCCAGGCTGTCGGTGGGGCCGGCCTGTTCGGGGGGGAGCTCGACCTCCTCGCCGGCGAACCGGGCCACCACCCAGGTGAGTTCGGCCCGGGCCATGTGCCGGGCCAGCCACAGCAGATTGGTGCCGCTCGGGACCGGTGACCAGCGACCCGCCTCCGCCGCGACCCCCTCCATCTTCCTGACCAGCGACTCCCGCTGGTACTGGAGGAGGGCGCGGAGGACCTCTGTCTCGCTCCCACTGTTACGGGGCGGCTTGAGGTCGGCCACGACATCAGGGTAGGCCGGCCCCCCGCTTTGTCTGCTTGACAATTGTTGTGTCCAACGACAACTATCTTCGGCAATGGAGACACTGTTCGAGGTCCTGGCCGACCCCACCCGGCGCCGGGTGGTGGAGGAGCTGGGCGCCGGGCCCCGTCGGGCCGGCGAGCTGGCCCGACTGGCCGGCGTGTCCGCCCCCACCATGAGCCGCCACCTCAAGGTCCTCCTGGGCGCCGGGGTGGTGGCCGACGAGCGGGTGGCCGACGACGCCCGGGCCCGGATCTTCCACCTCCGGCCCCAGTCCCTGGTCGCCCTGCGGGCCTGGCTCGACCAGCTGCAGGCCCAATGGGACGAGCAACTGGGCTCCTTCAAGCGCCACGTCGAAGGCGGGAGGAGATGACCGACGCCAGGACCGTCAGCTCCGAGGTGGAGGTCGGGATCGACCCGGACACCGCCTTCACCGTCTTCACCGACGAGATGGACCTGTGGTGGGTGCGGGGCCCCATCAACTTCATCGGCGACGGCGGCCGGGTGGCCGCCGTGCGCTGCGAGCCGGGCGTGGGCGGGCGCATCCTCGAGATCTACGACCGCCCCGACGGGCCCGACCGCCTCGAGAGGGCCCGGATAACGGTGTGGGAACCGGGGGTCCGCCTCGGCTGGCAGAGCAGCCTCGACGATGTGGCTACCGAGGTGAGCTTCCTGGCCACCGGTGGCGGGACCCGCGTGGTCGTGCGCCACGTCATTCCGCCCGACGGGACGGACCGGGGTGGGACGGCGTGGAGCCGGGTCGTGCCGCCGTGGTTCGGCGCATGGTGCCGCCGGCGGGATCGGGCCCCTCGTCGTCAGCTGGATATCGCCCGCCTCGCCCTCGAGATCCACTACGCCCGCCCGGCGGCGGCCGCCCGCTGGCTGGCCGAGGCGTTCGGATTCGAGCCGGTGGACACCTTGCCCGAAGGCGAGGACCCGCTGCCCCACGACGACCACGGCCACCCCTGGATCGAGTTCCGCATAGGCAACTCCGCCCTGCACATCTTCCCCCTCGGGGGCGACGACCGGCCCGGGGCCAGCCACATCCCCTGGGTCTACGTAGAGGATCTCGAGGGCCATTTCGAGCGGGCGGCCGGCCACGGGGCCCGCATCGTCGAGCCGATCCACCGGTACCCGGGCTCGGATGTCTATCTCGCCGAGGATCCGGAGGGCTACCGCTGGATCTTCGCCCGCGCCCGGCCGACCCAGATCCGCCCGCCCGACTGACACACACCGGCACCAGCGGGCCCACACCAACAGGAGCACAGACATGTCCCCGTCCAGCACCGACAACACGCCAAGCCCAGACACGCCCGGCGACGACCACGGCGGCTACCACAGCGTCAACCAGTTCCTCGTCGTCGATGGCGCCGAGGAGGCGATGCGGTTCCTCGGCGCCGTGTTCGGCGCGACCGAGCAGGAGCGCATCACCCGGCCGGACGGGAGCATCGGGCATGCCGAGGTGCGCCTGGGCGACTCGGTGGTGATGCTCACCGAGGCCAGTCCGTCGCTGACGGCCCGGCCCGCCACCTCCTACGTGTTCGTGCCCGACGTCGACGCCGCCTTCGCCCGGGCGATCGAGCACGGGGCGACGGTGCGCAGTGCCCCGGCCGACCAGTTCTACGGCAACCGCGAGGCGGGCGTGTACGACCCGTGGGGCAATCTGTGGTGGATGGCCACCGTGATCGAGGTGGTTGCCCCCGGAGAGCTGCAGGCCCGCTTCGACGCCGAGTCCAGCCCGGCCGGCTGACCGGCAGAGGGACCCGGGGCGGCCCCTCTGGTAGACCCGGTCCGTGGAGCACCTGGCGCAGCGGTTGGCCGCCATTCCTGGCGTGGTAGCGGTAGCTCTGGGAGGGTCGCGGGCGACCGGCACCGCCCGCCCCGACTCGGACTGGGACTTCGGCCTGTACTACCGGGGCAGCCTCGACCCCGACGACGTCCGGGCCCTGGGCTGGCCCGGCCAGGTCTTCGGTCCAGGGCAGTGGGGGCGGATAGTCGACGGCGGGGCCTGGCTCCGGGTGGACGGGGTCAGGGTCGACCTCATCTACCGCGATCTCGACGTGGTGCTGGCGGCCACCGCCGAAGCCGAGGCCGGCCGGTTCGAGATCCACCGCGAGGTCGGCTACGTGGCCGGCATCGCCACCTACGTGCTGACCGGCGAGCTGGCCCTGGGCAAGGTGCTCTCCGGCCAGCTGCCCCGGCCCGCCTTCCCGGAGGCACTGCGGCAGGCGGCCCCGGCCGTCTGGAGCCACCTGGCGGCGGGCGCCGCCGTCTGCGCCGAGGGTCACCTGCGCCGGGGTGACCAGGTGGCGGGCCTGGCCAACCTGACCCAGGCGGTGCTGGCCGGCGCCCAGGCCCGTCTCGCCTCCGAAGGCCAGTGGGCCCTCAACGAGAAGGGGATCGTGGAGAGGGCCGGCCTGGGCTTCCTGCAGGAGGCCATCCGGGCCGACCCCATGGCCGCGGTGGAGGCGGTGAGGCGGGCCCTGGCCCTGCCGGATTGGGGCCCTGCCGCCGGGTAGCAGGAGGCCCGGGCCGCCGCCGAGGCCGTCGAATGTCGGAGCTCCGGGCGGAAGAAGGTTGTCGGACCGGCCCACCGGGAAGATCCCCAACTGCGGCCTGCCAGCTGAGGTAGTGCTCGATCAGGCGGGCACTAGGACCACACCATGGCGGAACCAACCAGGCTCGACGTGCTGAAGGTGACCCTTGAACCCGAACCGGCCGCCGAACGCACCGCCCGGGCGCTCGTGCGCCAGGCCCTCTCCGAACGGGTCGCCCCGGAGGTGCTCGACGACGCCGAGCTCGTCACGGCCGAGCTGGTAGCCAACGCCATAAAGCACGCCGGCACGGCGATCGACCTGCGAGTGGAGGGACCGGACGACGACATCCTCATCCGGGTCACCGACACGGCCCTGGGGACGATGCCCCGCTACATGCCGGTCAGCGTCACCGCCGAAAGCGGCCGGGGCCTGCACCTGGTCGATGCCCTCTGCAGCCGGTGGGGCTTCGACCTCGACCTCGAGCACGACTGCAAGACGGTGTGGTGCCGGGTCAGCCGGGAGCCGAGGCCGATGGCGGCTCCCGGCCGACCGGGGGACGGCGGGGCCTGAGACCGGCTCAGGCGTGGGCCGGGGGCACCGGCCGGCCCAGCACATAGGCGACAGCCCCCAGGGCGTCGGACACCGTCCACGGCCGGGCCGGTCCCGGATGGGCCAGGTTCTGCCGGCCCTCGGAATCGAGCAGGGCCCTTAGCCGGGGATCCAGCCGACCGGCGAGGTCGGGCATCCCGCCGGTGAGGAAGCGCTCCCGACCGGAGCGGTCGAACACCATGAACCCGTCGAAGTGGTCGACGTCGTAGGTGTAGGGCCGGCCGGTCTGCCAGTCGATGCCCGCAGGCTGGGCCTCGGGGACCTTCTGGTAGTAGATGCCGAAGTGGTGCCAGAAGGAGGCCAGGGTGGCCGGCTCGGCGGTCAGGAGCGGCCAGGTCGACCCGCTCAGGGCCTGGAAGGCGGCCAGCCGGGCGGGTTGGTCGCGGTCGGGATCGACGGTGAGCTCGGCCACCGCCACCTGGCCGCCCAGATGGTCGGCCCGCAGGGCGGACTCCACCGCCAGCAGGGCCCCGGTGGTGATCGGGCACACCTCCTGGCACGAAGTCAGGAAGGGGGCCAGCAGCAGCACCCGGCCCCGGAAGGCGGCCAGGTCGGTGGGCCGGCCGTTCTGATCCACCAGCCGGAGCCCGGCGATGGAGGGGGGAACGCTCAGGTCGACGGTGTTGCCCAGGGCCGCCGGCGGGGCCGGCGGGTCCCCCGACCCGCAAGCGGCCAGGGCGAGCACCGAGGCCAGGAGGACCGCTCCGACGACCAGGCTCCGTCCCCTCCGCCGGTGGGGGGGCGGGCCGCCAGGGGGCTGGCCGCGGCGGGGCGATGGGGGCGGGAGGGACATCGGGGTGGCGGCCGACGCTACCGCCGGCGCCGCCGGCGGTCAGTTCGGGCCGCTCCGGCCTTCGGGTCGGCGCCGATGGCGCCGGGCTCAGCGGTGGCGGCTGGTGGCGGCGACCCGGGCCAGGGGGGCCAGCCGGCCGTGGGAGCCGAAGATGGCCCCCTGGTCGACCTGGTCGTCGCCCCTTGCGTCGCCGTCGCCCAGGGCCTCGTTGATGATCCTCAGGATCTCATCGCAACGCTCGGACCCCGACACGGTTACCTCCTGGGCCTTTCCTTGGATGGGTTATCGGCACAAAGGGCCAGATCGATTAGCACGTCCTCACCCAACCGGGCCCCAACTCACCGGTCGTCCAGGCGGCGGCGGGCCACCGCCACCGCCTCGGGATGGTCGTCGACCAACAGGTAGTGCCGGCCCAGCCGCTTGGCCGCCACCCCGGTGGTCCCGCTGCCGCAGAAGAAGTCAGCCACCAGGTCCCCCGGCCGGCTGGAGGCGGTGACGATCCGCTCAAGCAGCCGCAGCGGCTTCTGGGTCGGGTAGCCGGTGCGCTCGGGCCCGTTGGTGGGCACGACGGTCATCCACCAGGTGTCGGTGGGCAGCTTGCCCCGGGCCGCCTTCTCCGGCCCGACCAGGCCCGGAGCCATGTAGGGGATGCGGTCGATGTCGGCGGTGTTGAAGACCCACCGGTCGGACTTGGCGTACCAGAGGATGTTGTCGTGCTTGCGGGGCCAACGGTCCCGCCGGCGGCCCCCGTAGTCGTAGGCCCAGATGATCTCGTTGAGGAACCGATCCGGCCCGAAGATGCCGTCGAGGAGCAGCCGGACGTGGTGCACCGAGTGGAAGTCGAGGTGCACGTAGAGCGAGCCGGTGGGGGTGAGCACCCGGTGGATCTGCGCCAGCCGCTCGCCGAGGAACTCCAGGTACCCAGCTATCGGCAGGTCGTCGGCGTAGGAGAGGGAGGAGACCACCTCGTAGCGGTAGCGCCGCTCGCCGAAGCCGTTCCGGCTGCGGTCGCCCTGGCCGGTGCGGATGGAGTCCAGCCGGCGGGCAGAGCCGGTGTTGAACGGAGGATCGATGTAGACCAGATCGACGCAGGCATCGGGGAGCCCGGACAGCACGCTCAGGTTGTCACCCAGGACCACCTGGTCCACCAACGGCCCGCCCACCTCAGCCACCATACGGTCGCGGGGGCGCGGGCGGGCCGATAGTGACAAGATCGGGGCATGCGCGCTGCTGTGCTCCGTGAATCCCCCGGTTGGCTCGAGATCGGCGAGGTGGAGGTGGACGCCCCCGCCCCCCACGAGGTGCTCGTCCGCACCGCCGCCGCCGGGCTGTGCCACTCCGACCTCCACTTCCTCGAAGGCAAGTACCCCGCCGCCGTGCCGGTGATCATGGGGCACGAGTCGGCCGGGGTGGTGGAGGCCGTCGGCTCGGAGGTCTCCTACGTCTCCCCCGGCGACCACGTCATCACCTGCCTGTCGGTGTTCTGCGGCCAGTGCGAGTACTGCCTGAGCGGACGCCCCTTCCTGTGCCAGGCCAGCGAGCTGCGCCGGGGTCAGGGGCAGAACCCACGGGTGTCAGCCGGGGGCCAGCGGGTGGGGCAGTTCGCCAACCTGGGCTCGTTCGCCGAGCAGATGCTGGTGCATGAGCACGCGGTGGTGAAGATCCCCTCCGACGTGCCCCTCGACCGGGCGGCACTGGTCGGCTGCGGGGTGACCACCGGCCTCGGGGCGGTCCTCAACACCGCCGCGGTGGAGGCCGGCTCCTCGGTGGCGGTGATCGGCTGCGGCGGGATCGGGCTCAACTGCATCCAGGGTGCGGCCCTGGCCGGGGCGGCCCGGATCATCGCCGTCGACCTGCTCGACACCAAGCTCAAGATGGCGCTCGAGTTCGGGGCCACCGACACCGTCAACGGATCCGACGGGAACGCCGTGGGGCAGGTGGCCGAGCTCACCGGCGGCGGGGTGGACTACGCCTTCGAGGCCATCGGTCTGGCCCGGGCGGCCGAGCAGGCCTGGGAGATGGTCAAGCGGGGCGGGACGGCGACCGTCATCGGCATGATCCCGCCCGGGGAGCTGGTGAATATCCCCGGGGTCGGCTTCCTCGGGGGCAAGCGCATCCAGGGCTCGGTGATGGGCTCGAACCGGTTCC
>DASRBO010000131.1:0-20780 GCA_035653595.1 Acidimicrobiales bacterium
GGCCATGGCGTTCCACCGCGTGCCCCACCTCCCCTTCTCCTCGGCGCTGGCGCGCGATCTCGAGCCCAACAGCATCGTGGTGCGCATCCAGCCCGACGAGGGCGTGACCATGTCCTTCGGGGCCAAGGTCCCCGGCTCCCAGTTCCGGGTCCGCTCGGTGGCGATGGACTTCTCGTACGGCGCGGCGTTTCTCGAGCAGTCCCCCGACGCCTACGAGCGGCTGCTGCTCGACGCCATGGTCGGGGATCCGACGCTGTTCATCCGCACCGACGAGGTCGAGCAGTCCTGGCGCATCGTGGCCCCGGTGATGGAGGCGTGGGCCGACGACGCCACCCCGCTGGTGCGCTACTCCGCCGGCAGCTGGGGACCCCGCGAGGCGGACCGGCTCATCGAGGCCAGCGGGCGGCGCTGGCGGCGCCCCTGACCACCGTGTCCCAGGCGACCGCCGACACCGTGACGGCCCGGTGGGAGTCGGAGGCCACCACCCTGGCCGAGGTCCTGGCCCAGGCCGACACCATGCGGATCGAGGCCGAGCGCACCGGCATCCGGGCGGCCGTGGTCAACCTGGTGGTGGTCTGCGGACGCTCCCTCAGCCCGGACACCCGCTCGGTGCTGGCCCGCCTGGGCGCCTACCACCCCGGTCGCATCGTCATCGTCAACCTCGGCCCGGACGGTCCCGACGGGCTGGGGGCGGCGGTGGAGCTGCACTGCGCCGCCAACGGTGAGCGCTGTCTGTGGTGGGAGATCATCGAGCTGTCGCCGAGGGGGATGGTGGCCGAGCACGTCGACTCGGTCGTCGAGCCCCTGCTGATCCACGACATGCACGTGGTCGTTTGGTACCGGCACCTGCTCCCTGCGGTGGCCGAGGTGCTCAACTCGGCCGAACTGGTGGTGGTGGACGGGGCCGACCCCGAGCTCGACCCGACCGCCACCGCCGCCTCGCTGTCGGCCCTGATCCGGTTCCGACCGGTGGCCGACCTGGCCTGGATCCGCACCGAGCCCCTGCGCCAGGCCCTGGCCCTGCTGGTGCAGCGGGCGGGCGAGGGCCTGATCGCCTCCGCCGACCTCGAGGCCTCGGTGGAGGGACCCGGCTGGGAGGCCTGGCTGCAGGCGGGCTGGCTGGCCGAGCGGCTGGGAGCAGGACACCCGGCGTTGCGGGTGTCCGTGGCGGCGGGGACCGAGCTCGAGGTGCACCTGGCCGCCGGGGCCGGCCGGGCCGTGGCCAGCCTGGCGACGGGCGCCGGCGCCCAGGCGTCGCTGAACGGGACCTCGGTGCGGGTGGCAGGCGCCACCGACACCCTGGCCCTGGTGGGAACGGTGCTGAGCCGGGCCGGGCGCGACTTGCGCTATGAAGCGGCGGTGCACGCCGCTGCCCGACTGCAGGCCCCCAGTTGAACGGCGATCTGGTCGTGACCGACGACGTGCCCGGTCAGTTCGTCGAGCTGGTCCTCGACGCCTACGCCAGCCGGCCCCGCGACAACTTCGCCATGGCCCTGTCCGGCGGCGACACCGCCCGGGCCTGCTACGAGCGCCTGGCCGCCGACGGGGCCGAGCCCATCGACTGGTGGAAGGTCGACTTCTACTGGGGTGACGAGCGTTGCGTTCCCCCCGACCATCCCGACTCCAACCAGCTGCTCGGCCGGCGGGCCCTGCTGGAGCGGGTAGGGGCGGCCAACTCGGTCCATCCCATGCGCTGCGAGGACGGGGCCGCCAGCTACCAGCTCGCCGTTGGCGACCTCGGCTTCTTCGACCTGGTGCACCTGGGCCTCGGCCCCGACGGCCACACCGCCTCCCTGTTCGACGGCTCCCCCGCCCTCGACGCCGAGCCGGGCCAGCTGGTCGCCATGAGCGAGGACCCCAGCGGCCGCAACCCCCATCCCCGCATGACCCTCACCCTGTCTGGCATCTCCCGCTCGAGGCTGGTGGTCTTCACGGTCGTGGGCGAGGCCAAGGCCGCCGCCCTGCGGGCCGTCTACCAGGGCGAGGATCTGCCGGCGGCCCGGATCAGCGCCGAGCGGGTGGTCTGGCTGGCCGACCCGGCCGCTTCACCCCGGTAGCACCCGGTATCGGGGCATAAGGTGAGGCGATGTACGCAGACCTGAGCGGGCAGTCGGCCTCGGAGGTGATGCGGGAGGCGGCAAGGGTGCGCGACGCCGCCTTCGGCACCCGGATCACCTTCTCCCCCAAGGTCTTCATACCGCTCACCCGCCTGTGCCGCGACCGGTGCGGCTACTGCACCTTCGCCACCGCCCCGGCCCGTCTGCCGGCGCCGTACCTCTCCATCGAGGAGGTCCTCGACATCGCCCGGGGGGGTGCCGCCGTGGGCTGCCACGAGGCCCTCTTCACCCTGGGGGAGCGCCCCGAGCTGCGCTATCCGGCGGCGGCCGAGTGGCTGGCGGCCAACGGCTACGGCTCCACCGTCGAGTACCTCGTGGCCGCCTGCCGGGCGGTGCTCGAGGAGACCGGGCTGCTCCCCCATGCCAACGCCGGCGCCCTGTACCGCGACGAGCTGGCGACCCTGCGGCCGGTGGCACCGTCGCAGGGGATGATGCTGGAGACCCTCGCCTCGCTCGACTGCCACCGGGGCTCGCCGGACAAGGAGCCGGAGCGCCGGTTGGCCACGCTGGAGGCGGCCGGGGAGCTCGCCATCCCGTTCACCACCGGAATCCTGGTGGGGATCGGCGAGACCAGGGAGGACCGCCTGGCCGCCCTCGAGGCGATAGCGGCATCCCACCGGCGCCACGGCCACGTCCAGGAGGTGATCGTCCAGAACTTCCTCCCCAAGCCGGGCACGGCCATGCACGGCGCCGCTCCCTGCCCCACCGACGAGTACCTCTGGAGCGTCGCCGCCGCCCGGCTGGTCCTGCCCCCCGACATCCACCTGCAGGCGCCCCCCAACCTGTCCGACGACTTCGGCGCCCTGCTTGACGCCGGCATCGACGACTGGGGCGGCGTCTCCCCCGTCACCCCCGACCACGTCAACCCCGAACGGGCCTGGCCCGCCCTGCGCACCCTGGCCGGGGTGACCGAGTCGGCCGGGCACAGCCTCGCCCCCCGCCTCACCGTCTACCCCCGCTACGTGGCCGAGGCCGGGCGCTGGATCGATTCCGGCCTGCACTTCGCCGTCATGGACCGGGCCGACGCCGAGGGCCTGGGCCGCGATCACCACTGGTGCTCCGGCGGGGACGTCGAGCCTCCCGTCCTCGTGGGAGCGGGCGCCGCCAACCCTGATGGCGGGGTCGCCCCCCGCCACCGCCGCCCGGGCCTGGGGCCGGTGGGCGAGGTGCTGGCCGGGGTGATGGCCGGTGGCGAGGTCGGCGAGGACGAGATCGTCACCCTCTTCTCCGCCCGCGGTCCTGAGGTGGGCGAGGTGGCGGCCGTGGCCGACCATCTGCGACGCGAGACGGTCGGCGAGGCGGTGACCTGGGTCGCCAACCGCAACATCAACTACACCAATGTCTGCACCTTCAAGTGCCGCTTCTGCGCCTTCTCCAAGGGCCCCCTGTCGCTCAACCTGCGGGGGGCCCCGTACCTGCTCACGCTGGACGACATCACCGCCCGGGTAGCCGAGGCGGAAGCGGCCGGGGCCACCGAGGTGTGCCTGCAGGGCGGCATCCACCCCAGCTTCGACGGCGACTACTACCTCGAGGTCATCAAGGCGGTGCGGGCGGCCTCCGAGCGCATCCACATCCACGGCTTCACCGCCCTGGAGGTCACCGAGGGGGCGCGCCGGCTCGGAGAGCCGCTGGCTACCTACCTGCGCCGGCTCATGGACGCCGGGCTCAAGACCCTGCCAGGAACGGCGGCCGAAATCCTCGACGACGAGGTGCGGGCGGTGCTGTGCCCGGACAAGGTGGACTCCGAGGAGTGGCTGGAGGCCCACCGCTGCGCCCACCAGGTGGGGCTGCGGTCCAACATCACCATCATGTTCGGCTCCATCGAAGCCCCCCGCAGCTGGGCCCGCCACATGGTGCGCACCCGGTCACTGCAGAAGGAGACGGGTGGCTTCACCGAGTTCGTGCCGCTGCCGTTCGTGCACATGGCCGCCCCCATCTACCTTCAGCGCCGCTCCCGCCGGGGACCGACCTTCCGCGAGGCGCTGCTCATGCACGCCGTGGGCCGCATCGCATACCACGGCTGGGTCCCGAGCATCCAGGCCAGCTGGGTCAAGATGGGCCTGGCCGGCGCCGCCCAGTGTCTGCAGGCGGGGGCCAACGACCTCGGCGGCACCCTGATGGACGAGAACATCTCCCGCGCCGCCGGCGCCACCCACGGGCAGGCCATGGACGAGGCCGGCTTCCGGGCCGTGGTGGAGCCGCTGGGGCGCCCGCTGGAGCAGCGCACCACCCTCTACGGCCGGGTGGCGACGGCTTAGAGGTGCCGGGCCAGGACGACGAGATCAGCCGGCTCATAGTCGCCCTGCTTGACCGGGCCGACTGCCGGGCCAACCGCGACCAGCTGGTCGAGATCCTCTCCACCGTGGTGCGCCTGGCCGGCAGCTCCGCCGACCGGCTCGATCTCAAGATCACCAATGCAACCCTCAGGGAGATGGTCGACGCCTTCGAGGTCTTCGCCCCCTACCGCGACGTTCCCAAGGTGACCATCTTCGGCTCGTCGCGCACCCAGCCCGACGCACCCGTCTACGCCCAGGCCCGCCAGGCCGCCCGCGAGCTGGCCGAGGCGGGGTGGATGGTGGTCACCGGGGCCGGCCCCGGCATCATGGCCGCCGGTCAGGAGGGGGCCGGGCCGGGCCGCTCGTTCGGGGTGAACATCCGGCTCCCGTTCGAGCAGGGGGCCAACGCCTTCATCGCCTCGGACCCCAAGCTGGTGGAGATGAAGTACTTCTTCACCCGCAAGCTCATGCTGATGAAGGAGTCAGACGGCTTCATCGTCCTGCCCGGGGGCTTCGGCACCCTCGACGAGGCCTTCGAGCTGTTGACCCTGCTCCAGACGGGCAAGGCCGAGCCCGCCCCCATGGTGCTGCTGGACGTGCCCGAGGACTCCTACTGGGGCGGATGGGAGACCTTCATAAGGGACCAGGTGGCGACCAGGGCGCTGATATCGCAGGAGGACCTGGACCTGTTCCGGGTGACCGACAGCGCCCAGGCGGCCACCGCCGAGCTGCTCGGCTTCTACCGCAACTACCACTCCTGCCGCTGGGTCGGCGAGGTGCTCGTCCTGCGCATGCGCCAGCTCCCCCCGCCCGAGGCGCTGGAGAGGATCCGCGCCGACTTCGCCGACCTGGTGTCATCGGGCACCATCTCGCCCAGCGACCCCCTGCCGGCCGAGGTGCGCGGCCGCGACCACCTCGAGCTGGCCCGGCTGACCCTGCGCTTCAACGGCCGCAGCCTGGGACGGCTGCGGCTGTTGATCGACGCCCTCAATCAGGCTCCGATTGACCGTCCGGTCCCAGCATCTCCACCGCCCGCTCCACCGCCCGTCGCGCCCGGGTGATCCGGCGCTCCTCGGCCAGGGCGGCCCGGAGGCCGTCGGGATCGTCCTGGTCGGACGGGGCGGTACGCAGCCTGTCGATGGCCAGATCGGCCAGCTCCTCGGCGATGCCGGCCAGCCTCTCCCTGACGTCGTCGGTACCGGCCATCACCCGCCCCTCCCGTCCGCCGCCCTCATGGCGGCATCGATGACCTCCACCGGGTGGCGTACCGTCACCCCGGCGGCGGACAGGTGCATGGCACATCCGGGGTTCGCCGACACCACCACGTCGGCGCCGCTGCGGGCGATGGCCTCCAGCTTGCGGGAGCGGATGGCCGCCGCCGTCTCCGGGTGCAGGCCGGCATAGGCGCCCCCGGCTCCGCAGCACAGTCCGTCGTCGTCCAGCTCGACCACCTCGGCGTAGGGCGCCAGGACCCGGCGCACGGCCAGGTGCGAACGCTGGACGTGGCGCAGGTGGCAGGGATCCTGCACCGCCACCCGGACCCGGACCTCCCCTGCCGCCGGCAGGGACCGCTCAGCCAGCCACTCCCCCACATCCTTCACCCGGGCGGCGAAGGCCTCACCTGGGGGACCGAGCCAGGCGCCGTAGTCCTTCATGGCCGCCCCGCAGCCGGCCGAGTCGACCACCACGGCGCCGGTGCCGGGCAGGGCGGCGACCACCCGGCCAGCCTGGGCGGTGGCGAGGTCGTGCAGCCCGGCATGGGCGGCCAGGGCGCCGCAGCAGCCGGCCTCGGCCGGTGAGAGGGCAACCCCGGCGCCGGTGGCGGTCATGACCCGGACGGCGGCGGCGTGGACCGGGCGCATCCAGGCGTCCATGACGCAGCCGGTGAACAGCACCACGTCCGAGCCGGTCGGCTGCAACGGGGCCGGTCGGAGCGGCAGGCGGGGCAGGCCCAGCCGCCGGGGAACCAGCCCGAGGCGCTGGGCGACCGCCAGGGCGGTGGTGGCCGCCATCAACAGGCGGTGACGGCCCAGGAGGCGGTAGCCGGCCCTCCTCCAGGCCGGCTGGTACCGCCCGACCTCGGCCAGCGAGCGTCGGGTCCCCTCCATCAGCCGGCCGAAGGGGACCGATGACGGGCAGGCCGCCTCGCAGCCCCGGCACATCACGCAGGCGTCCATGAACCCGATGAAGCTGTCGTCGGCCGCCGCCCCCGCCTGCACCGCCCGCATGGCGGCGATGCGGCCCCGGGGCGAGGCTGACTCCTCCCCGCTCACCCGGTAGGTGGGACAGTGAGGCAGGCACAAACCGCACGCGACGCAGGTGGCCAGGTCGGCGTCGGCCACGTAGGGCAACGGCGATCTCATGGCCGGCGGCCCGGGTTGAGCCTGCCCCCGGGGTCGAAGCGGGCCTTGAGACGGGCCGCTATCGCCGCCGCCGCCGGGTCGGGCCCTGGCGGGGCCGGGGCCGGCGCCGCCTCCGGGCCCAGGTGCACCACGCCCACCCCCACCTCGACGACGAAGCTGCCTGGGCCGAGGCCGGCGGCCCAGCCCAGGGCGGCCGACGGGGCGAGGGAGACCCGCCCGGCGGCTGGCAGGGGCGGCGGCCCGGCCACCTCGGCGAAGCCGGGGAGGCGACCGGCCTGGTCGGCGACGTCGGCCGGATGCCCCTCCAGCAGGACCCAGGTCCGGGCCCCGTCCCACAGCACGGTCGAGGGCCGGTAGAGCGAGTCGAAGGTCTGCTGGGGATCGCCCCCGCCGGCCAGCCACCGGCGGGCGGCGGGGCGGGGGTGGGTCCGGAGCACCACCTCGGCCAGGAACCCGAGGGTGCCGAGCGAGCCGGTGAGCAGGCGGCCCATGTCGAACCCGCTCACGTTCTTGACCACCGGGGCGCCCCCCTTGAGCAGCTCGCCGGCGGCCGAGACGAAGCGGACCTCGAGAACGCAGTCGCGCACCGGCCCCCACCGCAGCCGGCGGGGGCCGCTGCGCCCGACCGACAGCACCCCGCCGACGGTGGCCCGCCGGGGATCGGGCGGATCGAGCGGCACGAACTGACCGGCCGATCCCAGGGCGTCGTCCAGCTCGGCCACCGTGGTTCCGGCTCGCACCCGCACGATCATCTCTGCCGGCAGGTGGGAGACCACCCCGGTGGGAGCCCTGACCACCCTGGCGCTCCCGTCGACGGGTCCCCCGACGTCCCACTGGGTCATCCCCCCGGCCACCGTCACCGGGCCGTCCGGGCCCACCTCGGCCCGGAAGCGCTCGAGCACGTCGGGGGCGGCCCTCACACCCAGGCCCCCGCCGGCACCGCCTGCAGGTCGCCGCAGCGCGACCCGGACGGCAGCACCTTGAGCGGGTTGAACAGCCGCATCGGGTCGAAGGCGTCCCGCAGGCCGTCCTGGGCCACCAGGTCGGCCTCGGAGAAGAGCAGGGGCATGTAGTCGCGCTTCTCCAGTCCGATGCCGTGCTCGCCCGACAGGGCCCCCCCGGCGTCGAGGCAGATGCGCAGCACCTCCTCGGCGGCGGCATGGACCCTCTCCAGGGCGCCGGGGACCCGCCGGTCGAACAGGAACAGCGGGTGGAGGTTCCCGTCGCCGGCATGGAAGACGTTCATGACCGCCACCTGGTTGCGGTCGGCCACGGCGTAGACGGCGTTGAGGATGTCGGCCAGCCGGGTGCGGGGCACGACCGTGTCGTGCAGGTAGTAGTTGGGGGCCAGGCGGGCGACCGCCCCGAAAGCGGACTTGCGCCCCTTCCAGATGAGGTCGCGTTCGGCGGCGTCGGCGGCGACCCGCACCGAGGTGGCGCCCCCGTCGCGGGCCAGGCGGGCGACGGTTTCGGCCGCCGCCTCGACCCCGGAGGCGAGGCCGTCCACCTCCACCAGCAGCACGGCGGCGGCATCGGTGGGAAACCCGGCGTGGACGAAGTCCTCCACCGCCGCCGTGATCCTCTGGTCCATCATCTCGAGGGCGGCCGGCACCACGCCGGCGGCGATGACGGCGCTGACGGTGGCGGCGGCGTCCTCGGCCGTGGCGAAGCCGACCAGCAGGGTCCTGATCACCGGAGGCAGGGGCGTGAGCCGCACCGCCACGGCGGTGGCGATCCCCATGGTCCCCTCGCTGCCCACGAAGGCGCCCCGCAGGTCGTATCCCGCCGGTTCGGGATCGAGCCCGCCCAGGGTGGTGACCGAGCCGTCGGAGAGAACCACCTCCACCGCCAGCACGTGGGCCGAGGTGACGCCGTAGGCCAGGCAGTGGGGGCCGCCGGAGTTGTTGGCCACGTTGCCCCCGATCGAGCAGGCCTGCTGGCTGGACGGGTCGGGGGCGAAGTGCAGACCGAGTGGTGCGACCTGGCGGGAAAGGTCGAGGTTGAGCACGCCCGGCTGCACCCAGGCCACCCGCTGGGCCGGATCGACCTCGACCACCCGGTTCATGCGGGTGGTCACCAGCACAACCGGCGGCGCGCCGTCCTCGCTCACCGGCACCGCCCCCCCGGCCAGCCCGGTGCCAGCGCCGCGGGGTACCACCGCCCGGCCATGACGGCGGGCGATGTCTACCGCCGCCTGCACGTCGGCCCGTGAGGCGCACAGGCACACCACGGCGGCCTCGCCCTGGATCATGGAGGCGTCGCGGGCGTACAGCGACCGCTCCATGGACCCGGTGCGCACCGCCTCGGGGCCCAACGCCGCCGCCAGCTCGCCGGCCAGATCCTCCGAGCGCGCCCGCTGCATCCGATCAGTCTGCCGAATGCTGGCCCGACCGGCGGCCACTCCTTGGGTGGACGGCACCGGACCGGCGTGAAGGCGGCGAAAAATCATCGCTGCGGTACGCGTCCGGAGCGCGACGCGCCGGTACCCTTCCGCCGTGCCCCGCACCGCAGCGACCGACCACGCCCACGAATGGGTGAGCATCCCGGATCCGGAGGAGGACCGGACCTGGATGTTCGACGTCACCTTCCTGCTCAGCAACTGGACCTGCATCTTCGGGCGGGGCTGCCAGGGCGTCCTCACCGCACCGGCTCCGGAGATGGTGCAGGGCTGCTGCTCCTACGGCGCCCACTTCGTCGACGACGCCGACGCCGAGCGGGTCGAGGAGGCCGCCTCCCATCTCACCGCCGACCAGTGGCAGTTCAAGAACAAGGCCCGGGGGCGGGGGGTGCTGCGGACCAACCGGACGGGCACCAGGGTGACCAGGCTGGTGGACGGGGCCTGCATCTTCCTCAACCGGCCCGGCTTCCCCGGAGGCCCGGGCTGCGCGCTGCACCGCCGCGCCCTGGAGACCGGCGGGCGCCCCATGGATCTCAAGCCCGAGGTGTGCTGGCAGCTGCCCCTGCGACGCGAGGATCTGGAGACCGAGGGCGGCCATGTGATCTCCACCGTTGGCCAGTGGGACCGGCGGCACTGGGGAGGCGGGGGTGAGGAGTTCGCCTGGTGGTGCACCGAGGCGCCCGAGGCCTTCGTCGGATCGGCCCCGGTGTACCAGGAGATGGCCGGCGAGCTGGAGGGCGTGGTGGGAGCGCCCGTCTACCGCCTGATCAGCGCCTATCTGGACCAGCGCCGGGCGGTGGCACTCCCCCATCCGGTGGCCCGCCGGGCCCGCAAGCGGCGGGCGGTCTGAACGGGCCGACCTAGGCCTCGTCGAGCTCGGACTCCTCGGAGTCCTCTGCCTCCTCGCCCGCCAGGCACCACGAAGCGTGGTCGTCCTCGGGATCGGCACCGCACTCGGGGCACGGTTCGACCACCATCTCGTTGGAGCGCTTGAGCGCACGGGCTTCCTCGAAGCGCCGATGGCGTCCCTTTTTCACGGGCGATCTCCCGGAGCGAGACTTCTAGACCCGGCAATTCTAGACCCGGTCGGAGCCGGTCCCCACGGCGGTCCCCGGTAGTTTGACCCCATGGCCGAGGACCTGGACGTGGCTGCCATGCTGGAGCGGTTCCGCCTGCGGGCCAGGGCGGTGAGGGACCGGGGCGTGCCCCCCATCGAGGGCCCGGAGCGGCGCCGGTTCATCGAGCAGGCCCAGCTGGACTACCAGGACTTCGCCATCATCGGCGATGCCGAGGGGTCCCTCGAGGACGGGGTGCTGGTCCTGCGGGTGGACCTGCGGCCCGAGTCCCGAAGCTGACCGCGACCCCTTCCTCCGGGCCCTGGTGGCAGGAGGCGGTCTGCTACGAGATCTACGTCCCCTCCTTCGGCCGGGCCCGCTCGGACGGTCCCGGCTTCGCCCCCGCCGGCGGCAGGCTGGCCGGCGACCTCGAGGGGATCCGGTCCCACCTCGACCACCTCCAGTGGCTGGGGATCGACGTGGTCTGGCTGACGCCGTTCTACCCCTCGCCCCTGGCCGACTTCGGCTACGACGTGGCCGACTACTGCGACGTGAACCCGCTGTTCGGGTCGCTGGCCGACTTCGACCGCCTCCTCGAGGACCTGCACCGCCGGGGCATGAGGATGATCGTGGACTGGGTCCCCAACCACAGCAGCGACCGCCACCCCTGGTTCGCTGAGGCCCGCTCCTCGCGCTCGTCGCCCCGGCGGGACTGGTACGTGTGGCGCGACGGTACGCCCGACCGTCCCCCAAACAACTGGCGGGCCGCCTTCACCGGCGGGCCGGCGTGGACCTGGGACGAGGGGACGGGGCAGTGGTACCTCCACCTGTTCCTGCCCCAGCAGCCCGATCTCAACTGGGCCAATCCGGAGGTGGAGGAGGCCATGAGCGGGGTGGTCCGGTTCTGGCTGGACCGGGGGGTGGACGGCTTCCGCATCGACGTGGTCCACGGCCTGGGCAAGGATCCGGCCCTCCCCGACGCCCCGGCCGACCGGGCCGACATCCCGTGGGCCTCCCAGAACGACGACCAGCGCACCCACGCCATCCTGAGACGGCTGCGGCAGCTGGTGGACTCGTATCCGGGCGGGCGCTTCCTCGTCGGCGAGGTGTACCTGCTCTCGACCGCCCGGGTGGCCCGCTACTACGGCGCCGGGGACGAGCTCCACCTGGCCTTCAACTTCCCTCCCCTCTACGCCCCGTGGGAGGCGGAGGCCTGGCGCACGCGCATCCGGCGGGTGCAGGAGGAGCTGGGGCCGCTGGGGGCCTGGCCGACCTGGGTGCTGTCGAACCACGACAACCCCCGCCACCGCACCCGGTACGGCTCGGAGGCCAGAGCCCGGGCGGCGGCGGTGCTGCTCCTCACCCTCGAGGGCACCCCCTTCCTCTACGCCGGAGAGGAGCTGGGCCTGGAGGACGCCGTCGTCCCCGCCGACCGGCGCGTCGATCCGGGGGGACGCGACGGCTGCCGGGCGCCCCTGCCGTGGGATGCGGGCCCCGACCACGGCTGGGCGGTGCCCTTAGGCGCCGAGCTGTGGCTCCCGTGGCCGCCGGAGCCCGAGCGGCGCAACCCGGCGGCCATGGCCGAAGACCCGGGATCGATCCTGCACCTCTACCGCCGGATGCTGCAGCTGCGCCGGGGCTCGCCCGCCCTGCGCCGGGGCGGCCTCGAGCTGCTGGACGCCCCCGAGGGCGTGCTGGCCTACCGCCGGCGGGCCGACGGAGACGAGAGGCTGGTGGTCGTGAACTTCACCGACTCCCCCGTCGGCGTCGAGTTGGGCCGGGGCCTGGCGGTGCAGCTGGACTCGTCGGACCCGGCCCGGGCCGGCGGCTTCGACGGGCGCCTGGCCGCCTCAGCGGCGGTCGTGGTCGGCTGAGTCGGCGGTGGGCACCGGGCGGTAGGAGCGCTCCTCCAGCACCAGGCCGCCCCGGCCGTCGAAGGCGAGGGCGGCCGAACCGGCCGCCAGACGCAGCAGCGGCTCGCCCACCACCTGGCGGCGCCAGCCGTCGTCGAGGCGGGAGGGCCGGCCGGAGAACAGCTCGCCGATGTCGGCCCTGGTGGCCAGGAGGCCGGCGTCGATGCGCAGGTCGTCGGCCATCTGGCCCACCCAGGCCGCCGCCAGGGCCACCGCCGGACGGCGGCTGCGCTCCACGGTGGGCTCGGGGGGCAGGACCAGGCCGGCCGGATCGAGGGCCAGGCCGGCCTCCACCGCCTCCAGGACGGCCTCCAGGTTGCCGCCACCGAGGTGGCGACGCTCGAGACCGCGCACCGCCTCCAGCTCGGCCCGGTTGCGGGGCGGCCGGTGGGCGATGGCCGACACGGCCATGTCTGGCAGCACGTAGCGGGGAGGGATGTCCAGCTCGGCCGCCCGCCGCTCCCGCCAGGCCGCCACCTGCTGGGCCACCCCCCGGGAGCGCCCCCGCAGCTGGCGCCCTCCGCGCAGCCGCCACCAGGCCTCCTCCGGCAGCGGGGCGCTGCGGCGGTGCTCGATGGCCACGGCGCACTCCTGCTCCACCCACTCGAGGCGCCCCCGGGCCTCGAGGCGCTCGCACAGGGCCAGGCGCAGCTCCAGCAGGTGGGCCACGTCGGCGGCGGCGTATTCGGTCTGGGCCGCGGTGAGCGGGCGCCTGGTCCAGTCGGTCAGCCGGTCCGACTTGGGCAGCTCCACCCGGAGCACGTCCTCGACCAGGCGGGACAGCGACGGGGTTGACATCCCTAGGAAGCCGGCGCCGACCTGGGTGTCGAACATGCGGGCCGGCACCGCTCCGCAGGCCCGCTCCAGCACCTCGAGGTCCTGGTCGCCAGCATGGGCGACGGCCAACCCCCGACCGGCAAGCACGGTGGCGAGCGGGGCCACGTCGACCGCCATGGGATCGACCAGGGCAACCCTCCCGCGCCACGCCAGCTGAACCAGGGCAAGGCGGGGGTAGTAGGTGCGCTCGCGGTGGAACTCGGTGTCGATGCCGTACTCGGGCTCGCCGGCCAGCTCGGCACAGAGCGACTCCAGCCCCTCGGTCGTGGTGACCAGCTCGGGAGGCCCGCCGGCGCTCATCGCAGCGGCGAAAGCATCCGCCACAGCTCCTCCACCGACCGCAGCCACGCTGCCTCCTCGCCCTGGGTGGGCGCCACCATGAGGTGCTGCACGCCGACCATGGCGAACTCCTCGGCCTGGCGGCGGATGTCGGACTCGCTGACGCTGAGCCCGTCCCACGAGGTGCGCAGCGACAGGGTGAACTCCTCCTCCGGACGGGCCTCGCGGAGCATGGCCAGCAGGGGGGCGGCCTTGGCCGGCTCCAGGAAAGTGCCGTGCCAGCCGTCGCCCTTGGCCGCCGCCCGCCGCAACGCCGCCGGCGACGCCCCCCCGACCCAGATCGGGATGCGCCGCTGCGGCCGGGGGGCCACCTTCATGCCGTCCAGGTCGACCGTCGGCCCGTGGAACTCGACCGGGTCCGGCCCCTCCCAGCACGCCCGCATGGCGTCGATGGCCTCGTCCGTGCGGGCCCCCCGCTGGCGGTACGGCACGCCGAGGGCGTCGAACTCCCCCTCCAGCCAGCCGGCCGCCGCCCCGACGGTCAGGCGCCCCCCGCACAGCACGTCGAGGCTGGCCAGCTCCTTGGCCAGGTGGAGGGGGTGGCGGTAGGGAAGGACCAGCACGCTGGTGCCGAGGCCGATGCTGGTGGTGGCCGCTCCCGCCCAGGCCAGGGTCATGAGGGGCTCGAAGAGAAAGGCGGGCGGGTATGCCGCCCCCGCCGGCACGGCCAGGTGGTCGCTCACCCACACGTCGTCGAAGCCCAGCTCCTCGGCCTGCTGGGCCGCCCGCACGATGGTGGCGCCGCTGGCCGCCCGGCCGTACTGGGGAAGGTGGACGCCGAGGCGCAACCTCAACCTCCGTAGCTCATGCGGGTGTCCTCCATGCGCAGCACAGGAGTCTCCTCGTCGGCGGCGAAGCCGGCGTGGATCACCTCGCCCACGAAGAGGGTGTGGCTGCCAGTGGGGACCGCGTGCACCACGCGGCAGTCGAGCCAGGCGGCGGCGGCGTCGAGGATGGGCGCGCCGGTGGCCCGCTCGTGGTAGCGCTGGCCACCTATGGTTCCGGCGGCGGGGTCGTGTTCGGCCGGCTTCACGAACCGGCGCACCAGGGCGGCGTCGGAGCGAGCCAGGATCGACAGGGCGAACACCGCCCCGTCGGCGATCAGCTGGTGGGTGAGGGCCCCCGCCTCCACCGCCACCCCGACCAGCTTGGGGTCGAAGGAGACCTGGGTTACCCAGCTGCAGGTCATCCCGTTGCGCCGCTCCCCCGCCCGGCTGCCCACCACGTACAGCCCGGTCGGCATCTTCCAGAGCACCCGGCGCCTGAGCCGGTCGTATTCGGCCGGATCGGCGCCCGGCGGGAACGGCCCGATCGGTTCACCGCGGGCCGCCGGCATGCCAGCACCGTAGAGGCTTCATCCCTCGGTGGGGGCGAAACCCTGGCGCAGGGTGTTCTCGGCGACGGCCACGGCGTCGGTGAACTGCACCAGGTAGTCGGGACCGCCGGCCTTGAAGCCCATGCCCGACAGCCCGATGCCCCCGAAGGGCTGGCGGCCGACGATGGCCCCGGTGATGCCCCGGTTGACGTACACGACCCCGGCCCGCAGCTCGGCCGTGGCGCGCTGGATGTGGGACGGGGTGCGGGAGAAGACCCCGGCGGTCAGGCCGTAGTCGGTGTCGTTGGCCAAGGCGATGGCGTCGGAGAACGACGCCGCCCGGAACACGGCCAGCACCGGGCCGAATATCTCGTCCCTGGCCAGCGGCGAGGACGGATCGACGCGGTCCACCACGGCCGGGGCGGCGAAGAACCCGGTGTCGGGCAGGGCGGCCGCGGCGAGGCGCACCTCGCCCCAGCGGGGTGCCTCGTCGACGTAGCGCTGCACCCGGGCCTGGGCGCTGGCCTCGATGAGCGGACCCATCTGGGTACCCATGCACCAGGGGTCACCCACCCGGATGGCCCTGGTCGCCTCCACCACCCGCTCGACCAGGCTGTCGCCCACCGGCTCGACGACTACCAGCCGGGCGGCGGCCGAGCACTTCTGGCCGGCGTAACCGAAAGCTGACTGGACCACCGCCGGCACCACCTCGTCGAGGTCGGCGTCGGCGTCCACCACGATGGCGTTCTTGCCGCCCATCTCCGCCACCACCCTCTTGACCTGGCGGGCCCCGGCCGGGGTGGCAGCGGCGGTGGCGTTGATGGCGAGGCCCACCTGGCGCGACCCGGTGAAGGCGATGAAGGAGACATCGGGATTGGCGACGATGCCGGCCCCGACCTCCTCGCCGTAGCCGGGCAGGAAGCTGAGCACCCCGGGCGGAAGGCCGGCGTGGTCGAGGGCCCGCACCAGCTGCCAGGCGACCGCCGGGGTCTGCTCGGCCGGCTTGAACAACACGGCGTTGCCGGCCACCAGGGCCGCCACCACCATGCCGGTCGGGATGGCGAGGGGGAAGTTCCAGGGGGTGATGGCGGCACCCACCCCCCTGGCCCGGTACTCGAGGCGGTTGGCCTCCCCCGGTGGGGACTGGACCGCTCCCCCGCCGGCGAGGCGCAGCATCTGTCCGGCGTAGTACTCGCAGAAGTCGACCGCCTCGCACACATCGGCGTCCGCCTCGGCCCACGGCTTGCCCGCCTCCACGATCTCGAGGGCGGCCAACCGGTGGCGGTGCTGGCGCATCCAAGCCGCTGCCCGCCGCAGCACCGCCGCCCGCTCCCCGGGATCGACCCGCCGCCAGCGGTCGGCCGCCTCCACCGCCCCGGCCACGGCCGCCGCCAGCTCGGTCGGGCCGGCGGAGGACGCCTCGGTCACCACCCGGTCGGGATGGGTGGGGTCCACCGAGGCGATGCGGGCCCGGGTGGCGATGCGCTCGGTGCCGATCACCACCGGGACCTCGAGGTGGTCGAGCGCCCCTCCGCCCCTGGCGTTGTCGAGACCGTGGGCAAAGCGCAGCCGGACCCCGGCCCGGCGCCATTCCGAGTGGGGCTCGGGCCGGTAGGGCCGGGGGCCGGCGGTGGCGGCAGGGCTGTCGTCCTCATCGACGGGCAGGTCGGCCAGGTCGGGCGGGGGGGCCAGCAGCTCCTCCAGCTGGCGCCCCTCGGCGAAGCGGTGTCGCACGAAGCTCTCGTTGGACGTGTTCTCCAACAGGCGTCGCACCAGGTAGGCCATCCCCGGCACCAGTTCGCCCACCGGGGCGTAGACCCGAAGGCGCAGGCCCAGGCGGCGCACGGCGGCATGCACCGGCTCGGCCATGCCGTAGAGCAGTTGAAGCTCGTAGCCGCTGTCGGGGATGCCGCGCCGGCGGGCCTCCACCACCGCCACCGCCAACGAGCGCAGGTTGTGGGTGCCGAAGGCGGCCCGCACCTTCCCGTGCGAGTCGTGCAACAGGCCGACACACGCCTCGTAGTTGGCGTCGGTCTGGCCCTTCTCCTCGTACACCGGCACCGGCCAACCGGCGGCCCGGGCCACCACCGTTTCGGTGTCCCAGTAGGCCCCCTTCACCAGCCGGACCGTGAGCATGGCGGACGGATCTCCTATGCGACGCACCCGCTCGTGGGACCACTCCACCAGGTCCCCCAGGTCGGCCCGGGAGTCGCGCAAATAGGCCTGCACCACCACCCCGGCGTGGAGCCGGTCCAGCTCGGGGTCCTCCAGCACCTCCCGTACGAGGCGGTGGGTGACGCCTTTGACCTCGTAGCTCTCCATGTCGAAGAACACCCCGACGCCACCCTCGACCGCCCGGCGCAGCACGGGGGCCAGGCGCCGCCGGGCCTCGGCGATCCCGTCGTCGGCGGTGAGGGGACGGAAGTGCGAGGCCAGGGCGGTGGGCTTGAGGCTCACGCTCACCCGCGGCAGGGGACCGAGGTCGTCCCGCTCGAGGTGGTCGTCCGGGGCCCATGCGGCCGACGAGGCCACGAGGACATCGACGAGGGTCCCGAGGCGGGCCGCGTAGCGGTCGGCCTCCGCCTCGCTGAAGGTGTGCTCCCCCAGCAGGTCCACGGTGGCGGCCGAGCCCAGCTTCCACAGGTCGTGCAGCCGCCCCACAGCCTCCTGGGGCGAGGTGCCGATGATGAACTGGCGGGCCATGCGGGCCACGTTGCGGCGAACAACGGCGGCGGTCACCCGCTCGCCGAACGGGACCCGGCCAGCGGCCCCGATGCCCGCTCCCAGCAGGCGGGGGGCCGCGACGTCACCCAGGTACTCCTGCACGTGGGCCAGCAGGTCGTCGTCGTCGGTGGTGGCCGGCAGCACGTCGACCAGCCGGAACAGCTGGGTCTTGAACCGGGGATCGGACATGGCCCAGCTGAGCAGGTGCTCGCTCCACCAGGACATGCGGTAGACACCGGCGCGCCGGCTCCCGCCGAGCTCGGCTATCCGCCGCGCCAGGGCCACCACTTCGCCTTGGGAGGCCGGGCCCGACACCGGCCTCACCGTACCGCCGGGCGCGGCGGCGCCGGTGGGATGATCGGCGCCGCCCTCAGGGGGCGACGAAGCGGTCCGGGTCGAGCTGGTGGAGGAACACCGCGCAGCGCTCCTCCTCCTGGGCCTCACCGATGTGGCCGGCGGCCGACCGCAGGCCGTCGAGGCAGTCGAGGAAGCCCCGGTTCGACGGATGGCGCCAGCGGACGTATCCGGATCCCTTCCAGCCGGCCCCCCTCAGGGCGTCGAGGCCCCGGTGGTAGCCGACCCGGAAACAGGCGTAGGCCTCCACGTCGTCGCGGGCCTCGTGCCCCAGGGCCGCCCAACCGGCCAGGAAGGTCGGGAACGCCGCCACCACGTCGGCCACCGCGTCGCGGCGGTGCCCGGGCGGCCGGGCCAGGGCGGCGGACAGCCGCTCATGGGCCACGGCCGGCGCCTCGGGCAGGACGGTTTCGGGCGGCCGCTCGCCGATCTGCATGGCAGACACGGCGAACTGTCTAGTCTCGCCCGGCCATGGCGGACCAGCAGCCAGCGTGTGTGTTCTGCTCGATCATCTCCGGATCGGTACCCGGCCACATCGTGCTCGACGCCCCCGAGGTGGTCGGCTTCCTCGACGCCCGGCCGGTGTTCAAGGGACACGTGCTGGTGGTGCCCCGCCCGCACCTGGCCACCCTGGTCGACCTCGACGACAGCATGGCGGCCAGCCTGTTCGGCGCCGCCAGGAGGGTGGCCCTCGCCCTGGAGGCGGCCCTCGATGCCGACGGCGCCTTCGTGGGCCTCAACAACCGGATATCCCAGAGCGTGGCCCATGTCCATGTCCACGTGGTGCCCCGGCGGTCCAAGGACGGGCTGCGGGGGTTCTTCTGGCCCCGCACCCGCTACACCGACGAAGACGAGGCGGCCGGCTACGCCGGGCGCATCCGGGCCGCGCTCGGGTCACAGGGCTAAAGGCCGGCGGGGCCGGGAGACCTCCGGCACCGGGCCGGTGCGCGCTTATTCGAAGCGGAGCAGGTGGTGGTCCTTCTTGCCCCGGCGGAGCACGGCGTAACGGCCGCTGATCAGGTCGTCGACGCCGAGGCGCTGGTCGGGATCCCCCACCCGGCGGTTGTTCACGTACGCACCGCCCTGGGAGACGGTCGTGCGCGCCGCGCTGAGCGAGCTCACCAGGCCGGAGTCCCGCAGCGCCTCGACCACCGCCAGGCCGGGCGGCTCGAGATCCGAGCGCGGCCGGGCGCTGGAAGGGGCGTCGGCGAAAACCTCCAGCAGCGTCGCCTCGTCGAGGGTGCTGATCTCCTCGGAGAAGAGCACCCCGGCCGCCCGCTCGGCCCGGGTCGCCTCCTGCTCCCCGTGGACCAGGCTCACCACCTCGCGGGCCAGCACCCGCTGGGCCTCGCGGCGCTCGGGCCGGGTGCGGGTCAGCTCGTCCAGCTCCTCGATGCGGGACCGGGGCAGGAAGGTGTACCACCGCAGCAGCGCCGGCACCATGGAGTCGTCGCTGCGCAGCAGGAACTGGAACAGGGCGTAGGGGCTGGTGCGGGTGCCGTCCAGCCACACCGTTCCGGTCTCGCTCTTGCCGTACTTGGTGCCGTCCGGCTTGAGCAGCAGCGGAGAGGTCAGGCCGTAGACCTCGTTGCCCCGGAGGCGACGGACCAGGTCGATGCCCATGGTGATGTTGCCCCACTGGTCCGAGCCACCCATCTGCAGCCGGCACCCGTAGGAATCGGACAAGTGGAGGAAGTCGTAGGCCTGCAGGAGCATGTAGGAGAACTCGGTGAAGGAGATCCCCTGCTCTCTCTCGCCGAGGCGCACCCGCACCGACTCCTTGGCGATCATCTGGTTGACGGTGAAGTGCTTGCCGACGTCGCGGAGGAACTCGATCAGCCCCAGCGCCCCCAGCCACTGGCGGTTGTTGGCCACTATGGCCTGGCGGGGGCCGGCCTCGAAGTCGAGGAAGCGCTCCAGCTGTGAGGCGATGCCGGCCACGTTGGCCTCCACCTCCTCATCGGTCAACAGGGGCCGCTCCGACTCCCGCCCGGAGGGGTCGCCGATCATGCCGGTGCCGCCGCCGGCCAGGGCGATGGGCCGGTGGCCCCCCAGCTGCATCCGTCGCAGGGCCAGGATCGGGAGCAGGCTCCCGAGGTGGAGACTGTCGGCGGTGGGGTCGAAGCCGATGTAGACGGTCAGGCCCCCCTGGTCCACCAGCCCGGCCACCGCCGGGTCGGTGACCTGGTGCACCAGCCCCCGCCACTCGAGATCCTCGAAAAGGTCGCCCATCGCTCCGTCCTCGGCCGTTTCCGACAGGATGCCCGATCGGGGCCCGGTACTAGCTTGAATTCGACCCGACCGGCCGACCTGGGCCGGCGCGACGACTAGGAGCACCATTTGTACCCGGCAGCCATAGCGGCCCAGACCCCGGACAAGCCGGCCCACATAATGGCCGGCACAGGCGAGGTGGTCACCTATGCCGAGCTCGACCGGCGCTCGAACCAGGTGGCCCAGCTGCTACGCCGGCGGGGCCTGCGCCGGGGCGACTCGGTCGCCATCTTCATGGAGAACAACGCCCACTTCCTCGAGGTGGCCTGGGGGGCGGCCCGCTCAGGGCTGTACTTCACCGCGGTGAGCTCCCGCCTCACCGCCCCCGAGGTCTCCTACATCGTCAACGACTGCGGGGCCAAGGCCATCTTCACCTCCCGCGACCGGGCCGAGGTGGCCACCGAGGCGGTCAGGGACACGCCCGGGGCGGCCACCAGGGTCATGTTCTACGGAGCTGTGGACGGCTTCGAGGACGCCGAGGAGGTGCTCGGGGCCCAATCCGAGGGCCCCATCGACGACGAGTCGCCGGGCATGGACATGCTGTACTCGTCGGGCACGACCGGGCGGCCCAAGGGGGTCAAGCTGCCGCTGCCGGAGACCCCCATCGGCTCGCCCACCGGCATCTTCATGCTGGCCACCGCCCTCTACGGGGTGACGGCGGACACGGTGTACCTCTCCCCCGCCCCCCTCTACCACGCCGCCCCCCTGCGCTTCTCGATGGCGATGCAGCAGGCGGGGGCGACGGTGGTGGTCATGGAGCACTTCGACCCGGTGGAGTACCTCCGCTGCGTCCAGGACTACCGGGTCACCCACACCCA
>DASRBO010000132.1:0-2646 GCA_035653595.1 Acidimicrobiales bacterium
GGCCTGGCCCTGCCCGTGCTGTCAGCGGTCATCTCCCTGGTGACGGTGTTCGGCGTAATGCTCCGCCTCGACGCCGGCCTCCTGCCCTACAGCCTGCTGGCGGTCCCGCTGATGGCCTGGGCCCTGGTGCACTACCGCCAGCGGTTGATCGACGTCTCGACCGAGCAGCAGACCAGTGACGGTGCGGTCTACGACCGGTTGCAGCTGAGCCTCACCGGCATCCCCGTGATCCACGTATTCCAGGCCGAGGAGCGCTCCGAGGCCGAGTTCCGCCGTGCGACCGGGGCCGCCCTGGCGGCCACGGTCACGGCCACCCGCCTCCAGCTGCGCTTCAAGGTTGTCGTCGGCGCTTCCACGGCCCTGGCCACAGCCGCCATCATGTTCGCCGGCGCTCACCAGGCTCTCGCCGGACGGATCAGCCTCGGCGGGATCCTGGTGTTCCTCGCCTACCTCGACTCGCTGTATGCCCCGCTGCACGCGGTGACCTACTCCGGAGCAGCCCTGCAGGGAGCCGCCGGCAGCGCCCGGCGCCTCCTCGAGGTCCTCGACGCCGAGCCAGAGGTGAGGGACCGCCCGGGCGCCCGGGCGATCGAGTCGGCCCGGGGCCACGTCGTGCTGCGGGAGGTCACCTTCGGCTACGAGGAGGGCCACCCGGTTCTCCAGGAGGTGTCGGTCGAGGCCAAGCCGGGTCAGACGGTGGCCATCGTCGGCCCCAGCGGAGCCGGCAAGACCACCCTGGTCTCCCTCGTCCCCCGCCTGTTCGATCCCTGGTCGGGACAGGTGCTCCTCGACGGCCACGATCTGCGGGACCTCAAGCTGGCCAGCCTGCGCCAGCAGGTTTCGGTGGTGCTGCAGGAGTCCTTCCTATTCCCGGTCTCCATCGCCGAGAACATCTCCTACGGGCGCCCCTCGGCCAGCCGGGCCGAGGTGGAGGAGGCGGCCCGGGCGGCCAACGCCCATGAGTTCATCATGAGCCTGCCCGACGGCTACGACACCGTGGTGGGTGAGCGGGGCGGGACCCTCTCCGGCGGCGAGCGCCAACGGGTCGCCATAGCCCGGGCGCTGCTCAAGGACGCCCCCGTGCTGATCCTCGACGAGCCCACCAGCGCCCTCGACGCCGGCAGCGAGCACCTGCTGCTGGAAGCCCTGGGTCGGCTGATGGCCGGACGCACCACCTTGATCATCGCCCACCGTCTCTCCACCGTGCGCCACGCCGACCAGATCGTCGTGCTGGTCGACGGGCGGGTGGCCGAAGCAGGGAGCCACGCCGAGCTGATGGCGCTGGCGGCGACCTATGCCGAAATGCACGACCTGCAGCACCGCACCCGTCGGCGGTCGACGGGGCGGAGGCGGGTGGGGGCCGGTTCGTAGGCGATGGCAGACTTGGTCGTGTCGGGGTACATGGTGCGGCATCCGGTGCCGGGCAACCTCTACGCCTTCCTGCACTACGTCATCGGGCTGCGGAGGCTCGGCCACCGGGTGCTGTACGTGGAGTCGGGATGGTCCGACGAGTGCTACCACGTCGACACCCACCGCTACGACGACGACCCCACATCAGGCATTCGCACGGCGGCCGCGGCCCTGGCGCGCCATGGGGAGCGCTCGGTACCGGTGGCCTACCTCGAGCAGACGAGTGGCCGACTGCACGGCTTGAGCGAGGCTGAGCTGCGGGATGCCCTGGAGCGGTGCGATCTGCTGCTCAACGTGGGGGGCAGCTGCTGGACGGACCAGTTCGACCGGGCCCGGTGCCGGGCGCTGGTCGACATGGATCCGCTCTTCACCCAGGTGGGAGTGTTCGCTCCCGAGGGGTTCGAGCACTACCACGTCCTGTTCACGAACGGGACCAACATCGGAGCGCCCGGCTGTCTCGTTCCGACGGCCGGTCGGGACTGGCTGCCCACCCTCCCGCCGGTGGTCGCCCGCATGTGGCGGCTGGGCCCGGGCTCGCCCGACGCCCCCTTCACCACCGTGGCCAACTGGTCCGCCTACGGATCGGTCGAGTACCAGGGCACGACATACGGTCAGAAGGACGTCGAGTTCCTGAAGCTCGCCGACCTGCCCGCCCGTTCCGGGCAGAAGATGGTGCTGGCCGCCGCCGGGTGCGATGACGAGGGGGCGGAGCGTCTCGGCGCCGGCGGCTGGGTCGTGGACAACGCCGCCGAGGTCAACCGGAGCCCGGCCCGGTACCGGGCCTTCGTCGCCGGCTCGGCGGCCGAGCTGAGCCCGGCCAAGCACGGGTATGTGACTGCCCGCACTGGCTGGTTCAGCGACCGGTCGGTGTGCTATCTGGGCGCCGGTCGCCCGGTGGTCGTGCAGGACACCGGCGCCCGCATCCCCGCCGGCGAGGGCATCCTGACCTTCGCCGACGCCGAGGAGGCGCTGGCCGCCGTCGATGCCGTCCGCCGCGACTGGCCCCGCCACTCGCGGGCCGCCCGGCGCCTGGCGCGGGAGACCTTCGGCCACGACGTCGTCCTGCCCCGGCTGCTCGAGCAGGCCGGGGTGCGCCCGATTGGTTGAGGTCCTCGGAGGCGCGGATAGGGTGACGCGTGCCCACCGACCCATCGTCGGATGACGTCGGGGACGCCGTCGGCGATCAGGACGGCGGCGCCCGCCTCCACGCCTTGGGCCACTCCCCCGACGGGGCCT
>DASRBO010000133.1:0-19515 GCA_035653595.1 Acidimicrobiales bacterium
GAGCCAGCGCCCGCCCCGCCACCGTCTAGTTGCATCTCGCCTAGGACGTCTCCCCACTGCTCCGGGAGGCGGCGAACTCGTCCCCCACCACCCTGACATGGTTATATCGTTGATCGGGGCCGTCTTCTTGCATCCCTGCCGGCAGCTCCGGGCGGAGCGAGGCTCATCCCGGGCGTCACGCCTTTGGCCGAACCCGAGCGGCCTGACGGGGAAAGCGCCGAGCGACGGGCGCAGCGCCAGACGGGTATGGCGGGCTCGGGCTGGGCGCCGAGGTGGCACAATCGCCGCCATGGGGGAACCTGGGCCACGTCTGGTCGAGCTGCTTTTCGAGACCCACGCCCGGCTTCGAGCCGTCGCAAGGGAGCACGGGGTCCGTAGCGACGAGTACCAGGCCGCCCTGGACGAGCTGCACCAGCTGCGCGAGGCCCGCCACGAGGAGCGGATCATTAAGGCACCTCTGTCCTGAGCTGGTGGCTCGGGGCCGTTCTCGTCAACGTCGGACCGGTTCCGTCTGGCTGCCTGGGTTCGCAGCCAGTCCCGGTCCATCGAGGGTTGCCTCGCTGAGGCGGGAGGGGCCGCCAGGCCCGTCCGCATCGCCGGAGTGTTCGGCGCCCCGCTCACGACCGGCCAGCCGTACCCGGACCGTGGCGAGGCTCACCAGGTCGACCGTCCAACCGGTGATGGGCGCTCCGCCCAGCCGGCTGAGGCCCATGAGGCGAGGCACGGCGATGACCTGGTAGCCAGGCAGGGCGCCGAGCCGGACGGCCCTGACCACGGCCCGGGCCACCCACGACGTCGGAACCCCGGGCATCCTCGTCCCGGTCAGGGTGTCGCTGGGTCGGTTGTCGCTGCGGGCCGACTCACCGAAGGAGGTCCGCACCGGACCGGGGTTGATGGTGGCCACGGCCACACCGCGGCCGTTGAGCTCCCGCTTGAGACCCTCGCTGAAGCCCTGTAGCGCCCATTTGGTGGACCCGTACACACCCAGTGGGGGCAGGGAGACCCATGCCGCCGCCGAAGTCACGTTGACGATCCGGCCCCTCCTCCGCTCGAGCATCCCCGGCAGTACGGCCTTGGTCAGCTCGATGGGGGCGAGCACGTTGACCTCGAAAAGGCGCTCGACGGCCTCCTGGGGCATGTCCTCGATCAGGCCGGTCCAGCCGATGCCGGCGTTGTTGACCAGAACATCGACGCCGTCGAGGCGGTCGGCGAAGCGGCGGCGGGCGGACCGGTCCGACAGGTCCAGCACCTCGGGCCGGATGACCGGGTGCTCGGTGGCCAGGGCATCGAGGGCCTTCCCGCTGCGAGCGACGGCCCAGACCTCGGCCGCGCCCCTCCGAGCGAGGGCCAGGGCGCTCAGCCGACCGATTCCCGACGAGGCCCCGGTCACCACTATCCGGCTGCCCTTGATCCTCATCTACCGGCCCCCACGACTCTGCCGACGATCGGCACCGGCGGAGTATCCCATCCTGAGCGCAGGTGCCATATACGCCGCCGGCCGGTGAGCCGGCCCGGTGGGCACGCGGTCCTGCAACTCGTGGTCGTCGGGCATCGGCAATTGGGCGGAAGGCCGCCGGCGACAGGTGCCATCCTTCACTGTGGCGGAACAGCGAGCTCGGTGGGCGCCGGGTGGCGCCCTCCGGGGACCGAGAAGGCTGGTCTCCGCCTTCGCCGCCGCCAGTCCTCGCCTTACTGCCTCTGCTCTGGCCCTCGGGGTGCTGTCCGGGGCCCTGCTGCCGGTGTTCATGTTGGCCAGCGGAGCCCTGGTGGGGGCAGTGGGGGGTCGGCGATCGGCGGTCGTGCCAGCGGCCCTGGTGGTGGCGGTGTTCATGGCCGAGCGGGTCATGGACCCGATGCGGGCAGAGGTCGGCCGGGCTCTCTGGCGCCAGGTGGACCAGCACCTGACCCAGCAGCTCATGCGGGCCATGTCCGAGCCGGCCGGCCTGGCCCATGTCGAGGACCCGGTGATCCGCGACAAGGTGATCCAGGCCCAGGGTGGCCTGACCGACATGACCCCCGGACAGGCGGCCTACTACCTGCCGCAGGTGGTCTACACCTGGGTTCAGGGACTGGGATCGCTGGTCATCGTGGCCGCCTTCCGGTGGTGGCTGCCCGCCCTGCTGGCAGCGGGTTACCTACTTACCTTCCGCATCTCGGAGCGGCACTGGCACCAGGTGACGGTGGTCCTCTACGGCCGGACCGAGGCCCTGCGGCGCTCGTACTACCTGCGCACGGTCGCCCTCGGACCGGCCCCGGCCAAGGAGGTGCGCATATTCGGCCTCGCCGACTGGCTGGTGCAGCGCTACCGGCAGGGCTGGCTGGCGGTCATGCACGACATCTGGCGCACGCGGCGTGAGGGATGGGGCCGGGCGGCCTGGGCGACGGTCGCCCTGGGCTCCGCCGAGCTGCTGGCCGTATGGACCGTGGTGCATGCCGGGGTCGTCGGTCACCTCTCCCTGGCCCGGGCGGTCGCCACCGTCCAGGCGGTGCTGGCGGCAGCGGTGCTCAGCCAGTACCAGGACCCCCACTGGCTGCTGTCGGAGTGCGGACGCGCCCTCGACCGCCTCGACGAGGTGGAGGAGGCCACCGCCGACCACCGCCCTGACGAGACAGCCTCCGCCGACCCGCGCCCGGGTCAGGCGGTCGGTTGGCGACCCGTCGTCGGCGGCCGGGCCCCGGCGTCCGGCCTGCCCGCCCGGGCGATCCGCTTCGAGCAGGTGGGCTTCGTGTACCCGGGCCGGACCGAGCGGGTATTCGACCACCTCGACCTTGAGGTCCCCGCCGGCCGTTCCCTTGCCATCGTGGGCGAGAACGGCGCAGGCAAGACGACCCTGGTCAAGCTGCTGTGCCGGCTCTACGACCCCGACGAGGGCCGCATCACCGTCGACGGCGTCGACCTGCGGGACCTGCGCCCCGACGGGCCGGATGGCTGGCACCGGCGGGTGGCGGCCATCTTCCAGGACTTCGTGCAGTACGAGGTGTCCGCCTACGACAACGTGGCCTTCGGAGCTCTGCATGCCGCCAATGACGCCGCCGCCGTGGCTGATGCGATCAGCCTGGCCGGCGCCGACCAGATCGTGTCGCGCCTGGGGGCCGGATGGGACACCCCGCTGTCGCGCCAGTTCAGCTCAGGCACCCAGCTGTCAGGTGGGGAGTGGCAGCGCCTGGCCCTGGCCCGGGCTCTGTTCGCCGTGCGGGCCGGCGGAGCGGGGGTGCTGATCCTCGACGAGCCGACGGCAGCCCTCGACGTCCGGGGCGAGGCGGAGGTCTACGAGCGCTTCCTCGAGTTGACCCAGGGGGCGACCACCATCGTGATCTCCCACCGCTTCTCGACCGTTCGGCGGGCCCAGCACATAGTCGTGCTCGACGGTGGGCGGGTGGTGGAGGCCGGCAGCCACGACCAGCTGCTCGCAGCGGGCGGGCGCTACGCGGTCATGTACCGGCTCCAGGCCGAGCGCTTCGGTGTTGGCGGTCATGCCTGAGGCGTTGCGGCGGTTCCGGATGATGCTCGCCATCTCCGTGCGGGCCGATCCGGTGCGCTCAGTGGCCGCCGTGCTCACCGCCACCGGTCAGCACGCCACCCTGCCGGTGCGGGCCTACGGGCTCAAGCTGGTGGCCGACGGCATCCTGCGCCACCAGTCCCACCGGGCGGTGACCGGGGTCGTTCTCATGGTCTTGCTCACCGCAGGGAACCGTTTGATGGCGTGGTGGTCGCTCAATGTGCGCATCCGGCTGCGGGAGAACACCCAGCTGTACCTGGACAGCTACCTGATGGGGCTGGTGGCCGGGGTGCCCGGGGTGGCCCACCACGAGCTGCCCGAATACCTCGACCGCATGGAGCTGATCCGGGCCGAGCGCGGCTACCTGGCCAACCCTTTCAACCCGATCTCGTGGACCATCGCCTCGGTGATCGCGACCATCAGCGTCATCTGGCTCTTGGGCTCGGTGCGTCCGGTGCTGGCCCTCCTCCCCCTCGTCGGGGTGCCGGCGGCGGTCGAAAGCGGGAGGGCGGACGAGAAGCTGGAGCGGCTCATCGACGCCCAGGCCGAGGACAACCGGGTGCTCAGGCACCTGATGGAGCTGGCCGTCGAGGCGCCGGCGGCCAAGGAGATCCGGATCTTCGGGCTCGGTCCCGAGGTCCTCGGTAGGCACCGGAGCCTCTTCGGGCGTCTCGAGGCGGCCCGGATCCGCCTGGCCGTGCGAGCCTCGGTCGGCGTCGTCGCCGCCTGGGCCATCTTCGGGGCGGCCTACGCCGCCTCGCTGGTGTGGGTGGTCCACCTGGCCGCCATCGGCGCGACCACCCCCGGCTCGGTGGCCCTCGTCCTCAGCCTGGGGGGGCAGCTCAACACCCAGCTGGCCGAGACGGGCTGGAACGTCGCCTGGCTGATACGCACCTACCGAGCCGTCGGCCGGCTGGTGTGGCTGGCCGACTACGGCGACCGCTCCCGGCTGGCGCTCCGCCCGGAGCGCCCTTCGCCGGTACCGGAGCGCATAGAGGACGGCATTGCCTTCGAGGGAGTGGCCTTCGCCTACCCAGGCACCGATCGCGCCGTGCTGGCAGACATCAACCTGGTGCTGCCGGCGGGCTCGACCGTGGCCATCGTGGGAGAGAACGGGGCGGGCAAGACCACCCTGGTCAAGCTGCTGTCCCGCCTGTACGAGCCCAGCGTCGGCACCATCAAGATCGACGGTGTGCCGCTCGGGTGCTTCGAGGTGGACGAATGGCGCGCGGCCATGTCCGCCGGCTTCCAGGACTTCGCCCGCTTCGAGCTGATCGCCCGCCAGTCCGTCGGCGTGGGGCTGACCACGCTGATGGACTCAGCCCCCGCGGTCACCGAGGCGCTGCAGCGGGGCGCCGCCATCGAGGTCGTCCGGGCCCTGCCCGAGGGCCTCGAGACCCAACTGGGACGGGAGTTCGACGGGGTGGAGCTGTCGCTCGGGCAGTGGCAGAAGCTCGCCCTGGGCCGGGCCATGATGCGGCCGGCGCCGCTGGTGTTGGTTCTCGACGAGCCCACCGCCAGCCTCGACGCCCCTACTGAGCACGATCTCTTCGAGCGCTTCGCCGGCGCGGCCCGGTCAGTGGCCGGTTCGGTCGGCGGCATCACCATCCTGGTCAGCCACCGTTTCTCCACCGTGCGCATGGCCGACCTCATCGTGGTGGTGAGTGGCGGGCGGGTAGCCGAGGTCGGAGGTCACGACCGCCTCATGGCCCTTGACGGGCTCTATGCCTCGCTCTACCGGACCCAGGCCCAGGGGTACCGCTGACCGCCTCTCGCCATTGGGGCTTGACTCGAACACATGTTCGGTCCCACACTGGGGCCATGACCCGACTGACACTCATCCGAGGGGGCAAGCACCCGCAGGGGCCGTCCCCGGTCGTGCCGCTCGAAGCCCTGCGCCATCCCTGCGCCGGCACCCGCTCCGAGCTGCCCCGCCTCCGCCATCCGGAGCCCGAAGAGGAGAAGCGGGCCTGAGGTGGCCGACGACGAGATCGAGTACCTGATCTCCAGCTACACCGAGCGTGTCAAAGCCGAAAGCTGCCTCGGCAAGACCTACATCGTGGGAGGTGTCCCCCACTTGGCCACCAGGGTGGCCGAGGAGACCGGCAAGGTGTTCCGGGTGCTCGGGACGAGACAGGATCCCCACCCGGGCGCCACCGAGCGGGCCGGCCCGGCGGGCCGCACCGGCTCCTGAGCGAGGAGCCGCGGCAACGTTTCTCCCTTGGGAAAACTGGCCACAGGTTGACCGCTTATGAGCGGCACAATTCCTGCCATGACCACACGAGAAAACGAGCGGGACGAGCTCCTGAGCACCCTCGACAAGCACCGGGGGTTCCTCCGCTACACCGTCAAGGACCTGACCGACGAGCAGGCCGCACAGCGCACGACGGTCAGCCAGCTGTGCCTGGGCGGCCTGATCAAGCACGTGACCGACGTCGAGCAGCGCTGGGTCGACTTCATCGAGCGGGGGCCCGAAGCCATGGGCGGGTTCGATGCCGGCGCGGCGGAGCGCCACGCCAACAGCTTCCGGATGTCCGCGGGCGAGACGTTGTCGAACCTGCTGGCCGACTACGAGAGCACGGCCGCCCGGACCGCCGATGTGGTCGCCGGCCTGCCTTCCCTTGACCTGTCCCACCCCCTGCCCGAGGCACCCTGGTTCGAACCGGGGGCCCGCTGGTCGGCCCGCAGGGTCCTGCTTCACGTGCTGGCCGAAACGGCCCAGCACGCCGGCCATGCCGACATCATCCGCGAGGCCTTGGACGGATCCAAGACGATGGGCTGAGGGCGGTCCGCCCGACGAAGCTGAGCGCTGGGCGAGGATCGGGAGCAGCACTCCCCCTCCAAGGGGTCAGCGGCGTTGACGAGGCTGCCTCTCGCTGCTACTCGACGGCGGCGACCATGGCGTTCACGAACAGGTCGCTGTTGGAGAGGGGGTCGAAGGTCTCGCGGGAGAAGCGGCAGATGGACAGGTAGACCCCGACCATCTCGTTGGTCGGATCGACCCACAACAGCATGCCGCCGCCGCCGCTGTGGCTGAACGTCCCCCGCGGGAAGACGGGCCACCTGGGCCACTTCTGGCTGCCGGCCACTCCCCAGCCGTAGCCCCAGGACGCCTCGGCGAAGCGGCGCTCGTAGGCGCCGATCGAGAAGTTGGCGCCGACGCCGGGGATCTGGTCCCTGGTCATGTCGGCGACCGTGGCCGGGTGCAGTACCCGCCTCCCGGCGTAGGTCCCGCCGTTCAGGAAGGCCTGGCCGAACGCGGCGATGTCCCAGGCGGTGGAGTGGACACCGACGTTGGGGGCCGGCTGGGCGCGGAACTCGGCGCTGGCGGTGTCCGCGAGTCCGGGCATGGCGTTCCACCCGATGGTCCGAGCGGTGTGCTCCGGCGGCAGGACGTAGGAGGAGTCGTTCATGCCGAGGGGCTCGAAGATCCGCTCCGCCGCCAGGTCGGCCACCAACCGCCCGGTGGCGCGCCGGACGATCTCGCCCAGTAGGACGTAGTTGGCCCCGGTGTAGCGCATCTCTGCTCCGGGTTCGTATCCGAGCCTGGCCCGGGCGATCCCGAGCACCCACTCGTCGGCCTCGGGGTCTTCGGACACCGGCGACTCAGCCTCGTCGTCGTCGGGTGCCCCGCCGCCGATCCCCGAGGTGTGGGTGAGAAGGTGGTGCACACACACCAGCGGCTTGGCCCCTCCCCTGAACTCGGGGATGTACTCGTGCACCGGTCTGGTCAACCCGATGACACCCTGCTCTACCAGCTGCATCACCACCGTGGCCGTGACGGACTTGGAGATCGACAGCATGGGGAAGATCGAGTCCAGCCGCAGGGCGGGGCTGTCGCCCGGGCCCAGCCGGCCGTAGGCCTCGTGGAGACAGACCACGCCGCGTCGGGCGACGAGGACGCAGAGGGCCTTGTGGACGTCCTGGTCCACCCACGACGAGCAGAGCCCGCTGGCGTGCTGGATGGCGTCGGGGGACATCCCAGCTTCCTCGGCGCTTCCGGGGCGCAGTTGCAAGCCGGCGAACATACCTGGATGGCCTCCTTGGAGGTGGCTCCCCCCGACCAGGCGTCAGCGAGCGTCTCCCTCCTCGAGGCTGGTCCCCGGGGCCGGCGCTCGCCAGCCAATTTCCCCAGCAGCCTCGAGGCAGCCCGTCGCCCGTCACCGGCGGGCGCCCCAATCCGTCCTCGGCGCCGCCCCGTAGGAATGAGGAGCAGCTTCGTGTCTCCAGGGGAGGGAACGTGAAGAGATCTCTTATCGGGCTGGCCGTCCTGGCCGGCTCCATCGGCCTGTGGGTCGCCCCCGCCGCGGCGGCGTCGAACCCGAACACCACCGGCCAACCGACGCAGTCTTGCCAGGCCCAGCCGTCGAGCCCGGGGAGCTCCAGCTCCTCGCCCGGGGCCCCCTTCAACGAGCCGACCGCGACCAGCTCCGGCGGGACCGGAGGGGCCGCCTACAACGCCGGCAACGCGAACTCGCCCAACTCGAAGGCCGTCTCCCAGTACGACGTCGCCTGCTACCAGGTCTCGTCCCGGTAGCGGTCCCCGGCCCGACTGCCCATGCGACGCCGCGCCATCGCATGGGCGGGGAGCCCCCCAGGGAAGGCCGGTGACGTTTCCGGCCCAATAGGGTGAGCGCCATGGTGACGGAAGCCGCCCGGCGGAGGCTGGGAGCCACCGGCCTCGATGTTCCCGCCCTCGGAGTCGGCACCAAGCGATGGGGTAGACGGGCGGCGTCCCAGGAGGCGCTCACCGAGATCTGCCGCGCCGCACTCGCCGCAGGCATCGCCCTCTTCGACACCGCCGAGGTCCGCATGGCCGGTCGCTCCGAGGGCACGTCCGAGGGCGCCGGCGCCGTACACCTCGCCCCGACCGACGACGGGTTCGCCGCCATCGACCAGGCCTCCGCCACTCGGTCCCGCCGATAGGTGGGACCGGTGACCCCCGCGCCGTCCGACTCGTGGACCAGCGGCCCCGGGGCCCCCGGCGAGCGGCGCGTCCACCTGGCCGCCTTCGTCCTGCCGGTGCACGAGGGGCGCGTGCTCCTGGCCCGCCACTCCTACGGACCTGCGCTGTGGGCCATGGTCGGTGGCGCGGTGCAGGAAGACGAGTCGGTCGAAGCCGCCGCCAGGCGCGAAGTGTTGGAGGAGACCGGCCTCGGCGTCGAGACCGACCGCATGGTCGGCTTCGCCGACCGGTCCGACCTCTCGCTGTACGTCTTCAGCGGCCGGGTCGTGGAGGGACTGCCGGACAGTCCGACCCCGCAGGCGGGCGAGATTCAGGAGCTGCGGTGGTTCACGGCTGAGGAGCTGGCCGGGGCCACCGATGTCTTCGAGATGGCCCGGCTCCTCGGCGCCGGTCTGCTTGCCGTAGGTGCCGGCGGCGGTGGCTGGACCCGGCGCGAGCTGACCTGGCCGAGCGGAGAGGTCGTCCCGGTGTACCTGGACCTGGGTGGCTCAGGCCCGGCCACCGCCGCAGCCACCTGACCAGGTGAGCCGCGGGGGGGTACGGTTCAGCCGGCCTTGCGCAACACGTGGACGGTGGGTTCCAGCTTGCCGAGCATCAGGAAGGCCTCGTAGTGCAGGTTGGCCTCGATGTGGTCGTAGATCGCCTGCCCCCGCCAGGCGACGATGTCCTCCCGTTGGCGTCGCAGGCGGGACAGGCGGAGGAGTGACTTCGAGGTTGGCTGGGTTCGCTCCTCGGCGTACTCCCGCCACTCGGTCCCGACGTCATAGACGCTCTCGATGCTGAATCCGGCCTCGATGAAGGCGCGCTCCATCGCCGGACGCCGCACGTTGGCTTCGAGCCAGCCCAGGTGGCGCCGCATCATCTCCAGGTCGACCCCGTCGAGGCGGTCGGTCGCGAACGAGCTGTAGGCGAGCAGCCGGGCCGAGGCGGACATGGCGCGGTGCACCTCGCTGAGGCCGGCCCCAAGGTCGTCCACCTGGACGAGGACGTCCCGACACCAGACGAAGTCGATGCTCGCGTCTGGCACCGGCAACTCCTGAACCACGCCGTGGTGGATGGAGATCCTCTCCGCCACCCCGTCCGGCGCCGCCGCCAGGGCCCGCTTGGCCCGCTCGACATGGATGGCGACCGGTTCCACCCCAACGCCGCGGATCGTCGGGTGTCGGCGGGCCAGCTCGATGAGATGGGCCGCGTCGCGGCATCCCACATCCAGGACGGTGCCCCCCTCGGATATGAGGGGGGCGGCCAGGTCGTAGAGCTGGTCGGGACCCCGGGGATCGAGGCTCTGGTCCAGGCGGGCGTAGACGTCCCAGGTGATCGGGCCGTAGATGGTGGTCATCCGGTCGAGGTTCTGGGGCCCGCTCATGTTACCACGGTAATCTGGTCCCGTGGTCCCGCAATCCAATTCGACCGCCGGCACGACGGTGGAGCGCGTCCAGCTCGGCGTCCGGATGGAGAAACGCCTGGTGAAGGTGCTGAAGGCCCTGGCCGAGTTCGAGGGGGTGAGCCTGGGCCAGCTGCTGGAGAAGATCGTCCTCCACTCCTTCGAGGCCGCGCCAGGACACGAAGGCGAGCTCGCCGCCAGTCCCCACGGGAGGAAGGCGCTGGGGGCCATCGCCGACCTCAAGCGGGTCTACGGGATGGACTTCGACGCCCACAGCGCCAGGCGGTTCAAGGAGACGCCGGGCGGGCCGACCGGCTGAGCGGCGATCCGACCTGGTCGGCTCCGACTGCAAGGCGGCGTCGAAATGGCGGCCGGATCGACCGCGCCAGCCGGCACAATCCCCCGGTGCAGTCGCCCCCGTCGTCGCCGGCCATCCTGTGGCTCTGTGGTCCGCCGGGAGTAGGCAAGACCACCGCGGCCTGGGCCCTGTATCGCCGACTGGTCGATGCCGGCACCGATTGCGCCTTCGTCGACCTCGATCAGCTCGGCATCTGCTACCCCGCCCCTCCGTCCGACCCTGAGCGCCACCGCCTCAAGGCCCGGAACCTCGCCGCCCTGGCCCTGAACTTCGCCGCCCTGGCCCTGAACTTCGCCGACCGCGGCGCCTCCGGCGTCATCGTCTCCGGGGTGGTCGACGCCCGGCGGGGGGTCGAGATCGACGGCGCGTTGGCCGACGGGCTGATCACCTGCCGGCTCACGGCCGATCCCGACCGGCTCCTCACCCGCCTCGCGGGCAGGCAAGGGTCGTTCGCTGTCGCCGCCGCTGCGCTCCAGGAGGCGGAGGCGCTCGACCGTACGAGCTTCGCCGACTTCTCCGTCGACACGTCGGGGCGGTCGGTCGATCAGGTGGTCGCACGCATCCTCGCCTCCGTGGGGAGCTGGCCACCGGCTGGCCGCTCAGCGGCCGGTCCGCCGCGGCGGAGGGTGTCGTCGGCCGCGGCCGGGGAGCTCCTCTGGTTGTGGGGGCCGCCCGGGGTGGGCAAGTCGACGATCGGCTTCCGCCTCTACCTGGACCTGCTCGAACGAGGGGTGGCGGCCGGATACGTGGATGCGGCGCAGGTCGGCTTCTGCAGCACCGCTGAAGACGACCACCGCCCGCGCGCCGACAACCTCGCCGACGTGTGGCACGGCTTCCACGAGCATGGTGCCCGGGCGCTGGTGGTCGCCGGCCCGATTCGGGATCCCTCGGAGGTCGCCACCTACCAGCGGGCCCTGCCCGCCGCCAACTTCACCTGGGTCCGGCTGACGGCCGGCGAGGAGGCGCTGCGAGCCCGAGTCATGTCGCGCCAGGACGGCGGCAGCTGGCCGGAACCCGGTGACCGGCTGAAGGGGCGCTCCGCCAGCGCGCTACTGGAGGAGTCGGCCTTGGCGGCGGCGCAGGCGTCCAGCTTGGCCCGGGTCCAGTTCGGTCAGTCGCTCGACACGACCGGACTGAGCGTTCAGGCGGCGGCCCGGCAGGTTCTCGCCCTCTGGGGCCGGATGGGATAGCGCCCGTCGGGCCTCTGGGCACGGCAAATCGGAGCCTGGTCCTTTGCTGGCTGGGAGACTGCGAAGGTGGCGACCGACGCGGCGGCCCACGGCGGGTTCGAATTGGCGGGCAGGCGCGTCCAACTCCGCGACTTCTGCGCCAGCGATGAGGACGACTTCCTCGCCTGGGCGGCCTTCGAGGAGATGTACACCTACATGCCCTTCCGGATCGAGAGCCCGGAGGCGGCCAAGATGGAGTTCCGTCGCCTGCTTGGCCATCCAAGCCGACAGGCGGTACCGAGGCGTCACTGGTTCCTGGCGACGCTCAGCCCGGAGGGTGCCTTCGTGGGCGTCACTGGGTTCGACCACCTCTCCGACGGACGGGTCGAGTTCGGCTGGTACCTCTCACCGCCGTACTGGCGACGCGGATACGCCACCGCCGCCACCGAGCTGATTCTCCGGTTCGCCTTCGAGGAGCTGGCGGTCAGCGAGGTGACGGCCACCTGTGATCCCGACAATGCCGCATCGCGCCGGGTGCTGGAGAAGAACGGCCTTCGGGTCGTCGGTGAGGAGACAAGAGACACGTGGAGAGGAACCCGGCCCCGGCTGCGGCTGTCGCTGAGCAGACCGGCCTCGGCGTGGTAACCCCGCCATGGAGTCCCACGGGACCTATCCTGCCCCCGACTGGGGGGACTCACGATGGCTGCGCAACGAGGTCAGTCTGGCATTCCGATCCTTGCCGGGCTCGCTCTGGATGCCCAGGACATCTTCGTCGCCATCGCTGACTCGATCCCCCAGGAGGAGTCCGCTCCGGCGGGCCTGGTCGTAGGTCTCAACCAGCCGGGCTGGGTCATCGCTCACGCAGCCTTCTTCCACGACTGCTGGCTGAACGGTGATGCCCAGGGCCGGCCCCGGGAGCATTGGGACCCTTGGCTCCTTGAGTGGGCTCAGCGGGAGCGGGGCTCCCAAGAACCGATGGCGACGGAGCTGGACGATGCCCGGAACGCCCTCCGCCGGATTGTCCCCGGTGCCACTGCCTTCCTCACCGGCCTGACCGAGGGCGATCTGCTCCGGGTCCCCGGATATGAGGAGGGCGCCTGGACGCCGGGCACGACCGTGGGCTATCTGGTCGCCCGCTCGGTGGCCCATCTGTTCGCCCACGCCAGCGAGCTCAACGTGATTGCCACCGCCCTCGGCCGACCCGATGCCGGACTCCCCGGGCGCCTGACGGCCACCAGGCTGGCGGCCACGGCCGACCCGGAGCCCACCACAGGCTGAGCCCAGCGACCGATGGCCGGCGGTCAGGCCCCTTGCCTGGAGCTTCTTCGGCCGTGGCGCACTCCCCTGCCTCGGCCGTTCCCTGCTCCCGCCCCGCCTTCCTGGGCCTCCCCGTCAGAGGAGAAGTTCCAGCCGGTGGTCCGCTGCGACCAGGTGATGACCCGTCGCAGGGGTTCCTCGGCGACCAGGGCCACGAAGGCGATGCCGGTGGCGATCAGTGCTCCTGACCAGAAGCCCAGCCCGGCCGCCAGGCCGACGGCGGCCACGACCCACAGGGAGGCCGCCGTCGTGAGACCCTTCACTCCCTCGCTCCGCTTCATGATCGCCCCGCCGCCCAGGAACCCGATTCCCGCCGCTACATACGAGGCGATCCGACTGGGGTCGAAGCTGATGTCCGTGCTGTTCCTCGGGGCCAGAAAGGCCGAGAACGCCCCCACGGACAGGAGGCCGAACAGCGCCGAGCCCAGCCCCAGCAGCAGATGGGTCCTCACGCCGGCGTCGTGGCGGTCGAACTCTCGCTCCAGCCCGACGATCGCCCCGAACAGGGCGGCCGCACCCAGCCTCAAGGCGGTCGAGGCCAGACTGACATGGCCCGGATCGGGCATCAGCGGCCCTCATCGGCGGTCGGGAGAGCAACCGCACTCACCCCCGGTCTGTACCCAACTCCGTCCGGGTGTAGGCGGTGGCTCGATCGTCCTCGGGAGGGGAAGCGTCGTCCTCACCGAGCGGTGGCTCAGATCTGCACGCCCCCGGACGCGAACAGGGCTCCGGCCGCCAGCGCCATCAGGGCGGCGGTGATCCAGCCGACCCATCTCGCCCAGGCGCCGTTGGTGTAGCTCCCCATGAGCTTCCGGCTGCTCGACACGGCCATGACCACGACCAGGAACGGCGCCGCCGCCACCCCGTTGATGACGGCGACGAACACGAGGAGCTTGATCGGATCGACGTGGAGCAGGCTGAGGGCCGTTCCCCCCAGCGTTCCAAGAGCCACCAGGGAGTAGAAGACAGGGGCTCGGCGAACGGAGCGGGAGAACCCCCAGCGCTTGCCGAGCAGGCCCGCCATCCCGACCGAACCAGCACCCGCCAGGACAGGAATAGCCAGTAGACCGCTACCGATGAAGCCCAACGCGAACAGCGTGCTCGAGAAGTGGCCGGCCAGGGGCCTTAGCGCCTGGGCTGCCTGCGCCGCGCTCTGCACATCGGTGTGGTGGTGGGCGTGCAGGGTCTGGGCGGTGGCAAGGATGATCGCGAACATCACCGCGTTGGAGAAAGTCATGCCGGTGAACACGTCGAGCCGGCTGGTACGCAGCTTCATCCGGGCTCGGCGAGGGCTGAGCTTCTTGAGGGGCACGATTTGTGTGCCGCCCTCGGGTTCGTCGCGCATCTCCTCGAGACGATGGGCGCTCTGCCAGAAGAAGAGGTAGGGCGAGATGGTCGTACCCAGCACGGCCACCAGCATGGCCAGGTAGGCCTTGTTGGAGGCGATGTGCGGAACGATGGTGGAGACGGCCACCCTGGACCACGCATGCGTCACCATCACCGCAACGACGATGTAGCTGAGCAGGGAGGCGCACAGCAGCTTGAAGATCGCCGATATACGAGCGAAGGAGCCGAGCACCAACAGCATGGTCACGGCGGCACCGGCAACGAGCCCCCACACCCAGGTGGGCCCGGCATGAAGCAACGTCATCCCCGAACCCACCGCCACCAGGTCGGCGGCGATGTTGAGGGTGTTGGCCACCAGGAGCGCCACCAGCAGCACGGCGACGACGCTGCGACCCAACCGACCGAAACGACGGACGGTCAGCTCGCCCAGGCTCTGGCCGGTGGCCAGTGCGGCCCGGTCACAGATCTCCTGGACGGTGGCCATGAGGGGCAGTGTGAGCAGCGCCGACCACAAGAAGCCGGTCCCGAACTGGGCCCCGGCCTGGCAATAGGTCGCGATCCCAGAGGGATCGTCGTCCGATGCTCCCGTGATGAGTCCGGGGCCGGCGGCTCGCAAGTACTGGCGCCAGACGGGGCCGGAGCTCGCCCGGGTTGGGGTGATCTGCGACCGACGGCGGGCCCCCGCCGGACGGCGCGATGGTGCGGGCGGCGTCGCCCGGGCCGTACTCATGGCCGTTCTTGCCCACAGACTGTCCGAGCCAAACCACCTGCCGCGCGAGCCCCAGGCGGTGCGTCGGGAGCCCAGGGCGTCCTCCTAGGCGGTCGCTTCACCACAGCGACGCTGAGAGCCAAGCGGCATACTGCAGCGGTGGCGGAGGCCGACGTGACCAGAGCCGAGCAGCCCTACGCCGGCACCGAGCGCAGCCTTCTGGAACCGTGGCTCGAGTTCCAACGAGCGACCTTGGCGCTGAAGTGCGCCCGTCTTGCCGTGGACGATCTCAATCGCCAGGCGCTATTCCCCTCGACCCTGTCCCTGGCTCGGATCGTTCGCCACCTCGCTGACATGGAGCAGATGGACTCCGCCATCGTCGCCGGTCGGCCGCTGGCAGGCATCTATGAGCCGGCTGCGGATCCGGACGGCGACGGCGACGGCCAGCCGGGTGACGGCATGTACGACTGGGCCCTCTACGACGTGGACGACGACGCCCTCGCCGTGTGGACGGGGGCTTGCGGGGACCTCAGCCGGGCGCTGGCCAGCGTCGACTCGCTGGACCAGCCGTTGCCTGGCCAGTTCGCGGCCCTGACCGCCCGGGCGTTGGTCCTTAGCCTGACCATGGAGTATGCCCGCCACAACGGCCACGCCGACCTGCTGAGGCAGGCCAATCGACGGCTCCGTCGGCTACTGAGCCGAACCCTTGGCGTCGGCGGGTGCCGCCGGATTCACTGGCGCAGCAGGCACAGCTCGTTCCCCTCGGGATCCTGCATCACCACCAGCGATGGAACCGGAGGGCCGGCGGCGTCGACGGCCCCGAGCGCCAACAGCCGCCGGTGCTCGGCCTCGAAGTCGGCGCAGGACAGATCGAGGTGCAAGCGGTTCTTCACCACCTTGGCCTCGGGCACGGTCTGGAACCACAGCTTGATCGCACCTGGCGGACCCTCCACGAGCACGTTCGGATCGTCCTCGGTGTCCGTGATCCCGCGAGAGGCCAGGCGGGCCAGCTCCTCTTCGTCATAGGGCGCCACCTGGTAGCCGTCCAGGACGGCGGCCCAGAACCGGGCCAGGGAGGCGGCATGGCGGCAGTCGAAAACAATGTCGTTGATGGCGCTCACGCCGCGACTCTCGCGCCGGCTCCCTCCGCTCGGCCTCGAATTCCGAAACCGGCCAGACCAGGCGGGCCCCGACGCCCGCCTCGCTACCGGCGCGGATCGTTACCGAACCGTTGCCCAGCCGTTGTCGAATCGCCGGGTTCGAGGTGGATAACGACCGGGTGCTCTCGGAAGGCCGGCGTCCCGATGGACCAAGGAACTGGCGTTCGGCCGGCCTTCCGGGCACACCAGGGTCACTGGGGACCTAGGGACGCGTAGTCCGCCCGGGTCAGAGGACCCTCGGAGAGGCTTCCGCCGGCTGTCGGCACCTGGGCCGGCTGTCCCTCGATGAGGAGCACCACCCCGGTCACCCCGGGCAGGCCGGTCAGGGTGAACACCAGCTGAGCGGCGGCGACGATCTGGTCCTGTCCCGCCAGCGACTCGAAGGCGATCGGTGCGTCGATCGAGGCCACCCCCGCCTGCAGAGAGTCCAGCCTGAGCGGAGCGGACGACGACAGGGGGCTGGTCAACCCGTCGTCCGACTCGGCAGCGGTAGGCCCCCGCTCGAGTGCGTTCAGGGCCTCGGGAACGGTGGCGGGGGCGGCGACGGTCCGGCTCACGCCGGCGAGGCGCTGGCCGATCTCGAAAAAGATGGTGATCCCCACACCCTGCGCCTCCGTCGTGGTCGTGGTGGTGGCCGGGGCGAGGAGGCCGAACGGGACCCTCGCTCGGTCGAGTCTGTTCGGCTGGGATTCGGCGCCGATACCGCAGGCCGAGCACAGGGCGACCAGGGCCAGCCATCCCAGCCAGGTGCACGCCCACCGACGAGTCAAGGCCGGGCCACCGGTAGGCGGACAATGAAGCGGGCCCCGCCGCCGGGCCGGTCCTCCACCGTCACCGTCCCGTGGTGGGCCTTGACGTGCTCGGCGACCAGGGCCAGGCCCAGACCCGTGCCGGTGCTGTCCTCGCGCTGGCCGGCCGCCGGGCCCCGGTAGAAGCGCTCGAAGATCCGGGGCCGCTCCGACGGCGCTACACCGGGCCCGGAGTCGTCGACCTCGAACCAGACACCCGAGGAGTCGCCGTCCAGGCTCACCATGACCGCTCCCCCACCATGGAGGCGTGCGTTGTCGAGCAGGTTGATGATGACCCGCTGGAGGCGGCGGCGGTCGGCCCGGACGGTCGCTGCTTCGCCGCCCGGTAGCACCCGGACCGGCACCGTCCCTCGGCTGTAGCCGTTGACGGTGTCGAGGACCAGCTCGTCGAGGGGAGTCTCCTCCAGGTCGAGGCCGGCCGCCCCGGCGTCGAGGCGGGAGATCTCGAGCAGGTCCTGGACCATGGCCGAGAAGCGCCCGATCTCCTTGCCGAGCAGGTCCAGGGTCCGCCGGCCGTCCGCCGGCAGCGCCCGGTTGAACTTCTGCAGCAGCTCGACCGAGGTCTGGACCGTCGTCAACGGCGACCGGAGCTCGTGGCTGACGTCGGAGGCGAATCGGGCATCGCGCTCGATGCGGTGCTGGAGGGCGTCCACCATCTCGTTGAACGAGACCACCAGGGGGTCGAGGTCGGGGTCGTCGGCGGCGAGACGCTGATCCAGCGACCCGTGGCTGATGGCCGTCGCCACCTGCACCACCTCGGTCAGCGGGCGCACCAGTCGGCCGCTGGCCCAACGCCCGACCAGGGCACCGCCGGCCGTGGTCACCACCCCCGATATGGCCAGGACCAGAGCGAGCAGGTCGAGGGTGCGGGCCAGCTCGGACAGGGAGTGGACCTCGTAGTAGTCGGCCCCGACCGCCGGCAGGGGGATGCCGACCACCACCGCCGGGCCGCCAGCAGTGGTTATGCGCTGACGCACGGGAGCACCTTCGAGCACCGCCGATATCAGGTCAGCAGGAAGCACCGAGTGGCCGACGGACACCGAGGTCGAGAACCAGTGGCCATGGCGGTAGAGGAGCGACCGAGTCTCCTGCGCTGGCGTCAGGGACGACAGGACCTCCGCCACGTTGGTCGAGGTGGCCGTGAGGTCCTGTTTGATCAGGCGGGCGTCGGCATAGGCCTGGTTGACGGCGCTGGACTGGCGCTGGTCGAGCAGGTAGTGGCCCGCCAGTGCATAGGTGGCCCCGGCGAGCACTCCCGACAACAGGGCGGCGCCGGCGGCGAAGGAGGCGGTGACCCGCGAGCGCAGGCCCAGTCGGGACCGCCGCCGGGTGGGAGCGGCGGTCACGGTTGCAGCTTGTAGCCCAGCCCTCGCACTGTCACCACCAGGGACGGGTTGGCTGCATCGGCCTCGATCTTGGACCGCAGGCGCCCCACATGCACGTCGACCAGGCGGGTGTCGCCGAGGTAGTCGTAGCCCCAGACACGCTCGAGCAGCTGGGCCCGGCTGAGCACCCAGCCGGGGTTGGCCGCCAGCTCGCAGAGGAGTCTGAACTCGGTCTTGGTCAGGGCCACATCGTGGCCGCGCAGACGGACGACACCAGCGTCGACGTGCAGCTCGAGCTCGCCGAAGCGCTGCACCGTCGGAGCCTTCGGCGCCCGCTGGGCCCGGCGCAGCAGCGCCCTGATGCGAGCCGACAGTTCCTTGGCCACGACCGGCTTGGTGACGTAGTCGTCGGCACCGGCCTCCAAGCCGGCGACGACGTCGTAGGTGTCGGTCCGAGCCGTCACCACCACCACGGGGACGTCACTCGACCGGCGCAGCTGCCGGGTGACCTCGAAGCCGTCTATGCCCGGCAGCATGACGTCGACCAGAACCACATCGGCCGGATGGTGGCCGAACGCCTCCAGCGCCGCCTCCCCGCTGGCGGTTTCGGCGACGGTGTATCCCTCCTGGCGGAGGAACATCCCCAGGGTGCTGCGGATGTTGACGTCGTCCTCGACCAGCAGGATGTGAGCGGCCACCCAGCTCCTTCCATTGGATCGTTCGTCCAGGAGTAAGACAAATCATGGCCCCTACCGGGTCAATCGAGGAGCCGGGGCCCATTCGTTACCGGACTGTTACCTCTCCGCGATCCAGCCGCGGTGAGGCCGAGCGATCCTCGTGCTGGCGAGGCGTTGCGGGCCGGCGCAGAGGAAGGTGACGGCGGTGGACGTGGGTTGCGATCACCTGGGTCAGGTCGAAGTCTGTCGGGTCAGGGGCGAGCTGGACGCCTTCACGACCTCGGAGTTCCGCGAGTGGGCCGCTCGGCTCTGTGGTTCCGCCAAGGCCGTCTTCGACCTGGGTGAGCTCACCTTCATGGACTCGGCCGGGCTCGGCGCCCTGATCGGCGCCATCCGGAGGATCCGCGAGACCGGCGGGGAGGTGGTCCTCAACTCTCCCCGGCCCCTCGTGACCCGGATGCTGCGGACGGCGGGGATCGATCGGATCGTTCTCATGACGGGGAGCATCGAGGAAGCCGTGACCCACTTCCTCGGAGCGGCGGTCGCTTGATCTTCGGAGGAGCCGAGCCCACCGTGGCCGCGCCCCCGGGGCTGGAGTGGGCCGGCCGCTCCGTCGCCGCCGCCGGAGCCGATGGCGGTGGGGACTGGTTCGACCTGGTCTCGAGGCCGGACGGAACCGTCGCCGTGGTGGTCGGGGACGTCATGGGACACGGCGACGGGGTCGTAGCCCTCCGGGAGCAGCTCAGCTCGCTGAGCCGGGCCCTGGTGGCCGAGGGCCACGACGCAACCATGGT
>DASRBO010000134.1:0-14863 GCA_035653595.1 Acidimicrobiales bacterium
TGTTCTTGCCGAGGTAGCGCTCGGTCACCCGGTCGAGGTCCTGGTGGTAGGGCATCACCAGGTGGGCGTTGCCCGACACCGCCAGCCGCGAGCAGTCCACCCCCCGGGCGGTCAGGGTGTCGTACTCCTCGCACAGCACCCGGGGATCCACCACGACCCCGTTGCCGATGACCGGGGTTATGTGGGCGTACAGGACCCCGCTGGGGATCAGCTGCAGGGCGAAGGCCTCCCCGTCGACCACGATGCGGTGGCCGGCGTTGTGGCCGCCCTGGTAGCGCACAACCACCGACATCTCCTTGGCCAGGAGGTCGGTCAGCTTGCCCTTCCCCTCGTCACCCCACTGGGCTCCGACCACTACGGTCGCGGGCACGCGCGTGTCCTCCGATGTGGTTGTTGCGGTCCGATCATCATACCCCCGCCGGCGGGGGCCCGGCGCCTTACCCGGACCTCCCCCGGGGCGGCCGCCCGGCCTACCTCAGGGCCAGGCAGGCGTCCTCGCCGGCGTCGACGACCACGGTGGAGCCGTCGGGGTACCGGCCCTCGAGGAGGGCCACCGCCAAGGGGTCCCCGACGTTGCGCTGGATGACCCGGCGCAGCGGCCGGGCCCCGAAAGCGGGGTCGTAGCCCAGCTCGGCCAGCCGGGCCTGGGCCGCCGGGGTGACCTCCAGGGTGAGCCGGCGCTCGGCCAGGCGGCGGCGGAGGTGCTCGAGCTGGATGTCGATGATCTTCTCGATGTCGGACCGGCCCAGGGGCCGGAAGCGGATGATCTCGTCGATCCGGTTGATGAACTCCGGCTTGAAGAAGTCGGCCGGCTCGCCGGCCAGGTTGGAGGTCATGATCACCACGGTGTTGGTGAAGTCGACCGTGCGGCCCTGGCCGTCGGTCAGGCGGCCGTCGTCGAGCACCTGCAGGAGGACGTTGAACACGTCCGGATGCGCCTTTTCGATCTCGTCGAGCAGGACCACCGCGTAGGGGCGGCGCCGGATGGCCTCGGTCAGCTGGCCGCCCTCGTCGTAGCCGACGTAGCCGGGGGGCGCTCCGATCAGCCGGGCGACGGTGTGCTTCTCCTGGTACTCGCCCATGTCGATGCGGACCATGGCCCGCTCGTCGTCGAAGAGGAACTCGGCCAGGGTGCGGGCCAGCTCGGTCTTGCCCACCCCGGTGGGACCGAGGAAGAGGAAGGACCCGATGGGCCGGCCCGGATCGGACAGGCCCGAGCGCGACCGCCGGATGGCGTTGGCCACCGCCGCCACCGCCTCGTCCTGGCCGACCACCCGCTGGTGGAGCACGTCCTCCATGCGGATCAGCTTGGAGACCTCGCCCTCCATGAGCCGGCTCACCGGAATCCCCGTGGCGCGCGACACCACCTCGGCGATGTCCTCCTGGTCCACCTCCTCCTTGAGCATCTTCTGCTCGGACTGGAGCTCGGTCAGGTGCTTGGTCGCCTCGTCCACCTTGCGCTCCAGCTCGGGCAGGCGGCCGTAGCGGATTTCGGCCGCCCGGGTCAGGTCACCGTCGCGCTCGAAGCGCTCCGCCTCCCCCCGCGCCGTCTCCAGCTCCTCCTTGAACGAGCGGATGGTGGTTATGGCGTCCTTCTCCGCCTGCCAGTGGGCCTTCATGCCGTCGGCCTGCTCGGTGAGGTTGGCCAGCTCCTCGTCGAGGGCGGCCAGGCGGTCGAGCGAGGCGGCGTCGGTCTCCTTGGCCAGGGCGACCCTCTCGATCTCCAGCTGGCGGCGCCGGCGCTCGACCACGTCGATCTCGGTCGGCATGGAGTCGATCTCGATGCGCAGGCGGCTGGCGGCCTCGTCTACGAGGTCTATGGCCTTGTCGGGCAGGAACCGGCCGGTCACGTAGCGGTCGGACAGCACGGCGGCGGCCACCAGCGCCGAGTCCTGGATGCGCACGCCGTGGTGCACCTCGTAGCGCTCCTTGAGGCCTCGGAGGATGGCGATGGTGTCCTCCACCGACGGCTGGTCCACGTACACCGGCTGGAACCGACGCTCGAGGGCGGCGTCCTTCTCGATGTGCTTGCGGTACTCGTCGAGGGTGGTGGCCCCGATCATGCGCAGCTCGCCCCGGGCCAGCATGGGCTTGAGCATGTTTCCGGCGTCCATGGCCCCCTCGGCCGCGCCGGCGCCGACCAGGGTGTGGAGCTCGTCGATGAAGGTGATGATCTCGCCCTCGGCGTCGGCGATCTCCTTGAGGACGGCCTTTAGCCGCTCCTCGAACTCGCCGCGGTACTTGGCCCCGGCGACCATCGAGCCCAGGTCGAGGGCGATCAGGCGCTTGTTGCGCAGCGACTCGGGGATGTCGCCCTCGACGATGCGGCGGGCCAGGCCCTCGACGATGGCGGTCTTGCCCACGCCCGGCTCGCCGATGAGCACGGGGTTGTTCTTGGTCCGACGGGACAGCACCTGGATGACCCGCCGGATCTCGTCGTCGCGGCCGATCACCGGGTCGAGCCGGCCCCGGCGGGCCTCGTCGGTCAGGTCCCGTCCGTACTTCTCGAGGGCCTGGTAGCTCTCCTCGGGGTTGGCGCTGGTCACCCGGTGACTGCCGCGCACCTCCCGCAGGGCGGCCAGCACGTCGTCGCGGGACAGGCCCAGGCGGTCGGCCAGCACCAGCATGAGGTGCTCGACGGACAGGTACTCGTCGCCCAGCTCCTGGCGGGCGGCGTCGGCCCGCTCGAACACCTCGACCAGCTGGCGGCTCATCTGGGCCTCGGCCCCGTACGCCTTCGGCAGGCGGGCCAGCGCCTCGGCCACCTTGTTGCGCTGGCTGAGGGGAGTGACCCCGAGGCGGTCGAGCACCCCGAGCACGACCGTGCCCTGCTGGGCCAGCATGGCCGCCAGCAGGTGGTCGGGGGTCACCTCCGGGTTGTTGTTGGCGCGGGCCTCGGACACGGCGGTGGTGACCGCCTCCTGGGTCTTGGCCGTCCAGCGCTGGGGATCTATGGGCATCGCTCGGTTACCTCACTTCGCTTCGTTGCTCGCTTCGGGCCTGCGTCGGTCGCCCCGGGGTTCACCGGCTCGACCGGACGGCAACGGTTCACCGGCGTCCGAACAGGTCGGGGAGGTGCTTGACCGGCACCAGATCCCGCCGGTAGTGGCGGTGGGTCGCCTCGACGGCCATGCGGGCGTCGAGGCGGGCCTGGGCCAGCTGCTGGCGCAGGCGCTCGTTCTCCTCCTCGAGGGCCATGACCTGCTTGACCCCCTCGAGGTTGAGCCCGGCGGCGGTGAGCTCCTGGATGCGCCGCAGGCGCTCGATGTCGTGGTCGCTGTAACGCCGGTTCCCACCGCCGGTGCGGGCCGGGTCGAGCAGCCCCTTGCGCTCGTAGATGCGCAGGGTCTGGGGGTGCATACCGGCCAGCTCGGCGGCGACCGATATGACGTAGACCGCCCGTCGGCGCCGTTCCTCTGCCTCTTCCAGGAAACCGTCAGCCATTCCTCACTCACACTCCGAGATGCGCCCGGGGTGACTCCGGGCTCAGCTGCGCCAGGGCCTCGATGGCCCGGCGCTGGTCGTCGGACAGGTGCTGGGGCACGACCACCTCGACGCTCACCAGCAGGTCGCCGGCTCCCTTGTCGGTCCGGACCCCCCGACCCCGGACCCGCAGAGTCCGTCCCGACCGGGTGCCTGCGGGGATGCGGACCTTCACGGTTGAATCGAGGGTCGGCACGGTGATGTCGGCGCCGAGGGCGGCCTCGGAGAAGGTGACCGGCACGGTCAGGGTCAGGTCCTGGCCCCGACGCCCGAACAGCCGGTGGGGCTCCACCCGGACCGTGACATACAGGTCGCCGGGCGGGCCGCCGTTGCGCCCGGGCGTGCCGCGGGCCTTGAGCCGGATGCGCTGGCCATCCTCCACCCCGGTCGGGATCCGCACCTTGATCTGCCGGGGCCGGCGCTCGACGCCGGTCCCCCGGCATGTCGGGCAGGGCTTCTCGACCCGCACCCCCCGGCCGCCGCACGCCGGGCAGGGCTGGGAGAAGGAGAACAGGCCCTGGTTGTCCTCGGTGACGCCGCGGCCGCCGCACGCCGAGCAGACGGTGGGCTGGGTGCCCGGCGCCGCCCCGCTCCCGCTGCAGGCGTGGCAGGCGGCGTCGCTCACCACGTTGACCGACGTGGTCACCCCGTCCACCGCCTCCTGGAAGGACAGGTGGAGCTCGGCCTCGAGATCGGTGCCCCGGGCCGGTCCGCTGGTGCGCTGGCCGCGGTTGCCCCGCCCGAATATCCCGCCCAGCAGGTCGGAGAGGTCGTCCACCCGGAACGAGCCCCCGAAGGGCGAGCCCTGGCGGCCGTTGCCGGTGGCGAAGCCCCCGAGAGGCCCGAGGCGGCGGACCTCGTCGTACTCCTTGCGGCGGTCGGCGTCGCCCAGCACGTCGTAGGCCGCCGATATCTCCTTGAAGCGCTCCTCCGAGCCGGGATTGGCGTCAGGGTGGTACTGCTTGGCCAGCTTGCGGTAGGCGCGGGTGATCTCCTTGTCCGTGGCGGTGGCGGACACGCCCAGCACCTTGTAGTAGTCCTTCTCGAACCATTCCCTCTGAGGAGCCATCTGCGCTTACCTCAACCTTTGACCTTGACCATGGCGGGCCTGATCACCCGGCCCCGCCACCGGTAGCCCGGCCGTAGCACCTCGACGACCTCGGGGCCGCCCTGGCCCTCGTCCGCCGGCTCGTGCATGACCGCTTCGGCCTCGTTGGGGTCGAAGGCCGAGCCCAGCGGGTCGAGCTTCTCCAGCCCCTCCTTGCCCAGCACGTCCCACAGCGCCGAACCGACCTGGGCCAGGCCGTCGTGGCCGGCCCCCATGTGGGCGAGGGCCAGATCCAAGGTGTCCAGCACGCCCAGCATCTTGGTGACCAACGACTCCGCCGCCCGCTCGAGGTGCTCGGTCTGCTGGCGCAGGACGCGCTTCTTGTAGTTCTCGAAATCGGCCTGGACCCGGCGGAGGGTGTCGAGGTACTCGTCGCGCTCCGCCCGGACGACGCTCACCTCGTCGGCATCCGCCCCCGGCGGCGAGTCGGGCTGGTCCCCGTCGCCGGGCGCCGGGGCGGGGCCGCCGTTGTCGCCGGGGAAGAGGGGGGACCCGTCCGCCCCGGCCCCCGCCGCGTCGTCCCTGTCGCCTGAGGCGTCGTCGGCCGGGGCCGTGCCGGTCGGCTCCGGACGGGCTTCGTAGTCCTGGCTGCTCATGCGCCCTTCTCGTCGACGATTTCGGCGTCCACCACCTCGTCGTCGGAGGGCCCGCTGGTGCCGGCCGAGCCGGCGGTTTGGCCGTCGCTGGCCGAGGCCTGCTGGTACAGGCGCTCGGCGAAGCTCTGGCTCGCCTTCATGAGCTTTTCGGTGGCGTTGCGGATCGACTCGACGTCGGAGCCGTTGAGCGCCTCCTTGAGCTCCGACAGCGCCGAGTCGACCTGGGTCTTCTCGTCGCCGGTGAACTTGTCGCCCTGCTCCTTGAGCAGCTTCTCCGTCTGGTAGACGAGGGAGTCGGCCGAGTTGCGGACGTCGGCCTCCTCCTTGCGCCGGCGGTCGTCGGCGGCGTGCGCCTCGGCGTCGCGCACCATGCGCTCGATCTCGTCCTTGTTGAGGGCCGACTGACCGGTGATGGTCATCGACTGCTCCTTGTTGGTGGCCCGGTCCTTCGCCGACACGTGGACGATGCCGTTGGCGTCGATGTCGAAGGTGACCTCGATCTGCGGAACGCCGCGGGGGGCGGGGGGCAGGTCGACCAGCTGGAACTTGCCCAGGGTCTTGTTGTACATGGCCATCTCCCGCTCGCCCTGCAGCACGTGGATCTCCACCGAGGGCTGGTTGTCCTCGGCGGTGGTGAACACCTCGGTGCGCTTGGTCGGGATGGTCGTGTTGCGCTCTATGAGCTTGGTCATGACCCCGCCCTTGGTCTCGATGCCCAGGGACAGCGGTGTGACGTCGAGCAGCAGGACGTCTTTGACCTCGCCCTTGAGCACTCCGGCCTGGATGGCGGCGCCCACGGCGACCACCTCGTCAGGATTGACGCCCTTGTGGGGCTCCTTGCCGGTGAGGCTCTTGACCAGGTCCTGGATGGCCGGCATCCGGGTGGACCCGCCGACGAGGACCACGTGGTCGATCTTGTCCTTGGTCAGGCCGGCATCGGCGATGGCCTGGTCGAACGGGCCCCGGCAGGCGTCCACCAGGTCGGCGGTCAGCTCGTTGAACTTGGCCCTGGTGAGGGTGGTGTCGAGGTGCTTGGGCCCCTCGGAGGTGGCGGTGATGAACGGCAGGTTGATGGTGGCCTCCATCACCGAGGACAGCTCAATCTTGGCCTTCTCGGCGGCCTCCTTGAGCCGCTGCAGGGCCATCTTGTCGTTGGAGAGGTCCACCCCCTCGGTGTTCTTGAACGTGGTCATCAGCCAGTCGATGATCCGCTGGTCCCAGTCGTCCCCGCCCAGGTGGGTGTTGCCTGACGTGGACTTGACCTCGAAGACCCCCTCGCCGATCTCGAGCACCGACACGTCGAAGGTGCCCCCGCCCAGGTCGAAGACCAGCACGGTCTGGTCGGCGCCCTCCTTGTCCAGGCCGTAGGCCAGGGCGGCGGCGGTGGGCTCGTTGATGATGCGCAGGACCTCCAGCCCGGCGATCTGGCCCGCCTCCTTGGTGGCGGTGCGCTGGGCGTCGTCGAAGTAGGCCGGCACGGTGATGACGGCCTGGTTGACGGTGTCGCCCAGGTAGGCCTCGGCGTCCCGCTTGAGCTTCATCAGGATGCGGGCCGATATCTCCTGGGCGGTGTAGGCCTTGCCGTCGATGTCGGTGGTCCAGGACGTGCCCATGTGGCGCTTCACCGAGCGGATCGTCCGGTCCGGGTTGGTGATGGCCTGGCGCTTGGCCACCTCGCCCACGAGCACCTCGCCGCCCTTGGCGAAGCCCACCACCGAGGGAGTGGTCCGGCCGCCTTCGGCGTTGGGGATGACGGTGGCCTCGCCGGCCTCCAGGACGGCGACGACCGAGTTGGTGGTGCCGAGGTCGATGCCTACAGCCTTGGGCATGGGGTGTCCCTCCAGTGGTCCTCTGTTAGCCCTCTATTAGCAACGTTGACATGCTAACAAACTTGAGTGTGATCTTATCAACCTCATTGAGGAGGAGACCATTCCCGCCCCGGCGGTAGATTCCGGACCGTGAGCACGCTGGTCCTGCTCCGCCACGGCGAGAGCGAGTGGAACCGCCGGAACCTGTTCACCGGGTGGGTCGACGTGGAGCTGTCCGACCTGGGCCGGAAGGAGGCGGCCGAGGCCGGCTCGCTCATGGCCGACGCCGGAATCCGGCCGGAGCTGGTGTTCACCAGCGTCCTGCGCCGCTCGGTGGAGACGGCTGAGGTCGCCCTGGCGGCCATGGGACTCTCCTGGCTGCCGGTGGTCCGCCACTGGCGTCTCAACGAGCGCCACTACGGCGGCCTCCAGGGCAGGAACAAGAAGGAGACCGCCGCCCTCCACGGCGAGGAGCAGACGGCCCTGTGGCGGCGGAGCTACGACGTTCCCCCTCCGCCCCTCGGCCCGGACGGGCCCGGTGACGCCCGCATCGACCCCCGCTACCGGCTGGTGCCCCCCGACCAGGTGCCGGCGACGGAGTGCCTGGCCGACGTGGTCGGCCGGATGCTGCCCTACTGGCACGACAGCATGGCGCCGTTCCTGATGGAGGACCGCTGCGTGCTGGTGGTTGCCCACGGCAACAGCATCCGCGCCCTGCGCAAGCACCTCGACGAAATCTCTGACGCCGACATCTCCGATCTCGAGATCCCGACCGGCATCCCCTTCCGCTACGAGGTCGACCCGGCCGACCCGTGCCGGCCGCGGTCTGGCCACTACCTGGGGGACCCCGCCGAGGCCGCCGCCCGGGCGGCGGCCGTGGCCGCCCAGTCCTCGACCCGGACCTGAGCCACCGGCCGCCGCTCGGGCCGGCCCGGCGCGATTTGCTTTCCAGCGCGACCGCATACCGTCCGGCTACCCTCTGGCGCCATGGCGCGTGGGGACGAGAAGATCAATCACCTGGGTCAGATGTGGCTGTTCTCCACCTGCTCGAGGCGGGATCTCCAGCGGATCGCCCGGGTGTGCGACGAGATCGAGGTGCCTGCGGGGAAGGTGATCATGGAGGAGGGGGCCCCCGGCAAGGAGTTCTTCCTGATCCTCGATGGCACCGCCGTCGTCCGGCGCAAGAACCGCAAGGTCGCCACCGTCGGACCCGGCCAGTACGTGGGCGAGCTGGCCCTGCTGACCCGTATGCCCCGCGACTCGACGGTTCTGGCGGACTCCGACATGCGCCTGCTGGTCCTGGGCCAGCGGGAGTTCTCGGCCGTGCTCGACGACGTCCCCGGCCTCAGCCACAAGCTGCTGGAGGCCATGGCCACCCGCCTGCGCGACGCCGACACCAAGGTCTCCGCCTGAGACCTCCAGCTCCCTAGACCCGGCGGGCCCCCGATCGGTGGCCCCCCGCCACTCCAGCGCCGGCCGGCCGGGCGCCAGGTCCGGGGCGGCCAGCGAGACTGCACTACGGTCTCGCCCCGACGCGTCCCCGGCACCGGCGCGCCCCGGCGGTGGAAGGAGCAACGTGAGACTGGGCATCGGATTCGGCCTGACGGCCCTAGCGGCGGTGATCGCCCTGCGCCGGCTGTGGCACCTGTACCGGATGGTTAACGTCGGCCAGCCCGCACCGGAACGGCTGAAGAACGTCCCCGGGATGGTCTGGGCCCAGATCCAGGACGTCTTCGCCCAGCGCAAGCTGCTCAAGCGTCCGGTTCCGGGGCTGGCCCACTTCTTCACCTTCTGGGGATTCGTGATCCTGCTCCTCACGATCATCGAGGCCTACGGCGACCTGGCCCAGTACGACTTCGCCATCCCGGGCATCGGTCACAACCCCGGTGTGGGCTTCCTCGAGGACTTCATGACCTCGGCGGTCATCGCCGCCCTGCTGGTCTTCTCCGTCATCCGCATCGTCCAGTCTCCCCACCGCAAGCAGCGCGCTTCGCGCTTCTACCGCTCCCACACCGACGCCGCCTGGCTCACCCTGCTGCTGATCTTCCTGGTCATGGCGACCCTGGTCATGTACCGGGCCGCCCAGACCCAGACGGGCCACTTCCCCTACAGCCACTGGGCCTTCCTGTCGTGGTGGGCGGGAGACCGGTTCTCCTGGATGAGCCACGGCGCCCTGATGAACCTCGAGACGGCCTTCGTGCTCGCCCAGGTGGCGGCGGTGATGGGCTTCGCCGTGTTCCTCGTGTACTCCAAGCACCTACACATCGTCACCGCCCCCCTCAACGTCAGCTTCTCCCGCCGACCCAAGGCCCTGGGCCCCCTGGCCACCACCCCGAGCATGGACGTCGAGACGATGTCCGAGGACGATGTGTTCGGCGCCGGCCACATCCAGGACTTCAAGTGGAAGCAGCTGCTCGACCTGATCACCTGCACCGAGTGCGGGCGCTGCCAGGACCAGTGCCCCGCCTGGAACACGGGCAAGCCCCTGTCCCCGAAGCTGGTCATCCTCGACCTGCGCGACCACCTCTTCGACCGTTCCGGGGTGCTGATGGCCGCCGACGGGGGTTCGAAGGCCGAGGGCGAGGCGTCCGCCCCCGATCTCAAGCCGGCCGAGGCCCGACTCGTGCCCAACGTCATCGATCCCGACGTCCTGTGGTCCTGCACCACCTGCGGTGCCTGCGTCGAGCAGTGCCCGGTGGACATCGAGCACGTCGACACCATCGTCGACATGCGCCGCTACGAGGTCATGATGGAGTCCAGCTTCCCGACCGAGGCCGGCCTGATGCTCCGCAACATCGAGAACCAGGGCGACCCCTGGGGGATGGGCAGCTCCAAGCGGCTCGACTGGACCCAGGCCCTCGACTTCGAGGTGCGGGTGGTCGACGGCTCGGTGCCGGAGGACGCCGAGTACCTCTTCTGGGTCGGCTGCGCCGGTGCCCTCGACGAGAGGGCGCGAAAGGTGACGCAGGCCTTCGCCCGGCTGCTCAACCGGGCCGGGGTCACCTTCGCCGTCCTGGGCGGAGGGGAGTCCTGCACCGGCGACCCCGCCCGCCGCCTCGGCAACGAGTACCTCTACCAGCAGATGGCCCAGCAGAACATCGAGACCCTCAAGTCGGTCGGCGCCCGCAAGGTCGTCGCCTCGTGCCCCCACTGCTTCAACTCGATCAAGCGCGAGTACCCCGCCCTCGGCGGCGACTTCGAGGTGATCCACCACACCCAGCTGCTCACCGAGCTGATCAACAGCGGCCGCCTCAAGCCGACCGAGCCGCTCGACACCAGCGTGACCTATCACGACCCGTGCTACCTGGCCCGGCACAACAACATCACCCGCAACCCCCGCTCGGTCATCGAATCGATACCGGGCGTGCGCAGCATCGAGATGCACCGGCACGAGAAGCGCACGTTCTGCTGCGGCGCCGGCGGCGCCCGCATGTGGATGGAGGAGAAGATCGGCAAGCGCATCAACCTCGAGCGCATCGACGAGGCCATATCCACCGGCGCCGACGTGGTCGGGACCGCTTGCCCCTACTGCATGATCATGCTCGACGACGGGATCCGCCAGCGCCAGTCCGAGGGGGCGACCCCGGAGTCCACCCGGGTCATGGACATCTCCCAGATCGTCGAGTCGTCGCTGGCGGTGCCCACGTCCGTCGGGGCGCCAGCCGCGGCCGAGGCCGGAGCGGTCCCGTCGCCGCCGGCCGGCTCAGGCGAAGCCCCGCCGCCTGCCCCGACCGAGGCTCAGCCCGACGTCGGCGCCCCCGGTGGTGCCGAGCCCGGTGTGACCAGCCCTCTCGAGGAGCGCGGCGGCCAGGCCGGGCCCGGGCCGACCGGCGGGGCGTCGGACGGGGACGGCAGCGGCACCGGCGCCGACGGCTAGGCCGGGGCGGCGCAGGCGTCCGTTAAGGTCGGTCGATGATCCTGTCTGACCGCACCATCCGCCAGCAGCTGGCCGAGGGTCGGATCGTCATAGACCCCCTCGACGAGAGCTGCGTCCAGCCCTCGTCGGTCGACCTGCACATCGACCGCTACTTCCGCGTCTTCCGCAACCACACCATGCGGGTCATCGACGTCAAGGAGGACCAGGAGGAGCTGACCGAGCTGGTGGAGATCGCCGAGGACGATCTCTTCATCCTCCACCCCGGCGAGTTCGTGCTCGGATCGACGCTGGAGAGGGTGGCGCTGCCCGACGACCTGGTCGCCCGACTCGAGGGCAAGTCGTCCCTCGGACGCCTGGGTCTTCTGATCCACTCGACGGCCGGCTTCGTCGACAGCGGGTGGGACGGGCACCTCACCCTGGAGCTGTCCAACGTCGCCAACCTCCCGATCACCCTGTACCCGGGCATGAAGATCGGCCAGATCAGCTTCCTGCAGATGACCACCGCCGCCGAGCACCCCTACGGCTCCGAGGAGGCCGGGTCCAAGTACCAGCACCAGCGGGGCCCGACGCCGAGCCGGTACTTCGAGAACTTCGGTCCCCGCGGCGAGCGCTGACCCCCGGGCAGCGGCCCCGGCCCTCCCCGGGGCGGCTGTCACCGGCCCGCCGTAGGATGGAACATGTGTTCGCTCAGGGTCCGCCCGGCTACGGCGGCCGTGCTCTAACTTCGGATCGATGACGGTGAGTCGGCCATGACCGGTCAACCCCGTCGCAGGACCGCCACCTCGGCCTTCGGCGTGGGGCGGCGGGAGAACCACGACTCCTCCGAGTTCTACGCCCGGTTCCGGGCCCCGGAGATCGTCCACAGCGACGAGGTCACCCCGACCGACATCGACCGGCTGTGCCGGCAGGGGGACAGCCGGTCCATGGCCGAGCTCCCCGACGGCTGCGTGGCCCTGGTCGTGACGTCGCCGCCCTACTTCGCCGGCAAGGAGTACGAGGAGGCGCTGGGCCAGGGCCACATCCCCGGCAGCTACCTCGAGTATCTGGAGATGCTGCGGGCGGTGTTCGCCGAGTGCAAGAGGGTCCTCGAACCCGGCGGTCGCCTGGCGGTGAACGTGGCCAACCTGGGGCGCAAGCCCTACCGCAGCCTGTCCAGCGACGTGGTCCGCATCCTCGAGGAGGACCTCGGCCTCCTCCTCCGGGGCGAGGTCATCTGGCGCAAGGGCGACGGAGCCTCCGGGTCGTGCGCCTGGGGCTCGTTCCGCAGCGCAGCCAACCCGGTGCTGCGCGACACCACCGAGCGGGTGATCATCGCCTCCAAGGGCCGCTTCGACCGGGCCCGCAGCACCGAGGACCGCCGCCGGGCCGGACTGCCCCACGCCAGCACGATCGGAACCGACGAGTTCCTCGAGGCCACCCTCGACGTGTGGACCATCGCCCCCGAGAGCGCCAGGCGGGTCAACCACCCCGCCCCGTTCCCGGTCGAGCTGCCCCAGCGCCTGATCGAGCTGTACACCTACGCCGGCGACCTGGTGCTGGACCCGTTCATGGGCTCGGGCACCACCCTGGTGGCCGCCACCCGGACCGGCCGGCGCTGCGCCGGCTACGACACGGATGCGGCCTACGTCACCGCCGCCCGGCGCCGGATCGCCGCCGAACCAGCCCGGCCCCCCGTCACCGCCCCCACCCGGCCGGCCCGGACGGGCGCCCGGGCCGGCGGGCGGACGGGCCGCGCCAGGGTCGAGGTCGTTCTGGCCGCGCCCGGCTCCGACTTCCAGGCCCGGGCCTCGAGGGAGGGCAAGGCGGCCCAGGCCATCGCCCAGGAGGTGCTGGACGAGGTGGCCGGCTTCCAGATCGTCCAGGTGAACCACCGCCTCCGCGGCCTCGGGGTCACGGTGAACTTCATCGCCTCCGACGGTGGGGGCAACCCCTGGTACTTCGACGTGTCGGGCGCCTTCACCAGCACCAGGGGCGGCCTGCTCCGGACCGACACGGTCTGGAAGTCGCTGGGGCGGGCCAACGTGCTCTACGCAAACAACAAGACCCCGATCGTGCTGCTGTCCACCGATCTGCCCAAGCCCCGCAGCGAGGGCGACCTCGCCATCCGCGGAGTGGGGCCGGCGATCGTGTTCGACGTGGTGGACATGATGTCGGAGGAGGGCCACGAGCGGCTCCGCCTGTACGCCAAGGGCGACCACTCGACCAGGCCCGAGCCCGGCTACTGGACGGCCAAGGAGCTCGCCCGCCTCTGAACCGGCCCCCGGTCAGGCCCCCAAGAGGGCGGTCAGCCCGGGGCGGGGCCGGTCGTCGACCCGCAGCTGGTGCGAGGTCAGGAACACCCGGTTGTCCGTGCAGACCGTCTCGATCTGGCCCCAGCGCTCCGCCGTCACGTCGCCGAAGAGGATCAGGGTGGGAAGCGCCTGCAGACCGCCGAGCTGGAAGTAGACGGACTTGTACAGCAGCGCCTGCTGCAGACCCAGCTCCCACCGGGTGGCCGGCTCGAGCTCGGCTATGTGGGTGAGGAACCGGGGCGAGTACCCAAGGACGAGGTCGACCTCCCGCCGCCAGCCCGGGTGGCGGACCTTGGACCCCACATAGGGCACCCGGCCCTCGAGCGCCCGGCGCAGGGAGTCGTGCACCGCCGCCTCCCCCGAGGGGGGTATGTGCTGGGCCTTGTCGAAGCCCTTCATGATCTGGTCTTTGATGGTGGAGTGCGACAGGTCGAACCTGTCCTCCCACTGGCGGTAGAAGGTGCCCTTGGCCCCGTTGGAGAGCTGGTGCCAGTTGGCCAGCTCCGCCTCGGCGTGGACGGCGGCTACGACCGCCTCCCGCTCGTCGGGGTCCAGCTCACCCAGCCTGCGCGACATGGGCCCATGCTGGCCCAGGCCCAGAAGCTCAGACCACCCGGCCCTGCATCAGGGTGTCGATCAGGTGATCCACCGCGGCGCGGCGGCCGCCAGTTGCCTCTTCATCGGGCCCGTCATCGCCGGCCCACGGCAGGGGCCGACCCGCCTCGTAGGCGTCGGCCGCCTCCACCCATCCCGTGTCGGTCAGTTGGGACAGGGTGCGGAAGCAGCGGACCTGCTCCCGTTCCAGCGCTCTCCAGTTGGGCTTTGCCGTCTGGCGCGACAGGGGGTCGAGCGAGGCCCACAGCCCCTGGGCGATCCCGTACAGGGTCACCTGGGGGCTGGTCCAGGGGTGGCGGGCGTGGCACCAGCCGACCTTGACCCCGGAGTCCATCCACAAGTCGACCAGCTTGTGGGGGTACTGGCGCGACTCCCACCACGCCAGCTTGTCTCCACTTCGCCCCAACCGTGTCACCCGTCACCCCTAGCCGGACCCACGTCCCGTCTCCCGGTCCCTACCCACCCTGTCGTACGCCTCGGGTGCGAGCCAGACAAGGGCCATTTACACCCTGGCCCCACCTTGCTAGCGCGGATCCCCTCGGGGCGGTCTTGGCGCAAGCCCGAAGGCCGCCTCCAGCGAGCCCAGGCGCAAGTAGTGGATGTATGCAGTGCCGTCGTGATCGGGTACGGCCCCCCGTCGGTGGTGATGATGGCGGCCACGTGCCTGCCATCCCGGGTGTGCACCCCATGACCCGGTGCCCGTCTCGCCCTGTCGGGGAGGTCGTCCTCGTCCCCGGTGATCCCGATGTTGTCGCGCCTGCCTCCGGCGCCCTCGGCGACACCCTCCGGGTGCCCCAGGGACGCCGCGCGTCGGCGACAAGGTCGGGCCCCGGCACGCCCGGCCGTGACCTGCGCCTTTGCTATCGTCAACGCCTCTCGCGGGCGTAGTTCAGAGGCAGAACATCAGCTTCCCAAGCTGAGAACGCGAGTTCGATTCTCGTCGCCCGCTCTCCTTCTCCCGCGAAACGATCATGGTCGTTGACGTTGCAGTGATCGACCAGTCGAGAGTCGACCACACCGATGCCGTGCCACAAACGCGCCACTACATCGATGTAATTCGACGGCACATTCAGCCAGGAGCACTT
>DASRBO010000135.1:0-3753 GCA_035653595.1 Acidimicrobiales bacterium
GGCTGCGCGCGGCGTCGTCTTGGTGCTTCAACGCGTCCTGGACGACAGCCAGTCCCGCAATTGGAGAGTCTGATGCCTGCTCCGACGGCCGAGCGTGCCGATTCATGGCCTTACCGACTGTCTACTGAAAGGCCGGGGCTAACGGGCCCCGTGGCGGAGCCGGCGGTCGAAAGCGCCTTCCACCCAGCCGCTGTTGCATCCGGCACCGACGCCATGCGGCACTTCTGCCATGCTGCGGTCGTGGCCCCATCACTGTTCTCCTTCCCCCTCAGCCTCGGGTCCTGGCAGACCATCGAGCTGCTCGACGATCGGGAGGGGGCCGAGCTGTTCGAAGCGGCCTGGTCGGCCGGCATCCGCACCTTCGACGTCGCCCGCTACACGGCCGACAACGGCGGGCTCACCGGGGACGAAGGGGCCACGGAAGCGGCCTTCGCCCGTTTCTCCAAGCTGGCTGGCATCCCGGGCGACGAGGTGGCCGTCGCCGGAAAGGTTTGGTTCGACCGCTGGCCCGGCGTCCGGCCCCTCGACGAGGTCCGAGGCAGCCTCGAACGCCTGGGCCGGACACGCTACGACCTCGTCTACCTCGAGAGCCGTCCTCCCTCGGGAACCTCCGACCTGAGCCCGGCCCGGGCCGTGGAGGAGCTGGCCGCAGTGGTGGAGGCCGGGCTGGCCGAGGAGTGGGGCCTGGGCAGCTGGTCGGCCGAGGACACGACCGAAGCCCTGAGCGCCGCCCGCTCGCTCGGGCTGCCGCCGCCCGCCGCCTTCCAACAGCCCTACAGCGTGGTCTGGCGGTCCACGCTGGACTCCGACGCCTGGCGGGCCCTACTGGCCGAACATCCCGTGCCGGTGGTGGCTTCGGCGCCGTTGGCCTATGGCTTGTTGACCGGCAAGTACGGCTCGGGTGAAGTGGCCGGGCGGATGGCCGGCCTGTGGACCTCGGAGGGGGCGGAGGGCGTGCGCAGCATCATCGGCGCCTACGCCGCGCTCGCCGCCGAGGCGGGCTGGGACCCGGTGCATCTGGCCCTGGCCTTCGCCTTGGACCACCCGGCGGTGCGGGCCGTCGTGTTCGGGGCCCGTAACGCCGATCAGCTCCGTCACAACACGGGCGTAGTGCAGCGGCTCGGCCCACTGGACCCGGAGCTAAAGGCCCGGCTAAAGACTCTGCCGTCGCTCGGTTAGGCACACCGCACAGCCGTCGCATAGCCACCACGGCGATGTCGGCGCGTTCTCGAACAGCGCAGCGTCCCTTACCGTCCCGTCGCGGAGGCCTCGACGAGGGGTGCCAACAGTGGGCGTAACAGGACTCGAACCTGTGACCTCAGCCGTGTGAAGGCTGCGCTCTAACCAACTGAGCCATACGCCCGGAGCGCTAAACGATAGCGCCCGGCAGCCCCCGGCCATCCCGCCGAGGACCGTCCGGAGGGCCCGGTCAGGCGTCGACCGGGGCCACAGCGTCCAGGTCGAACGCATCCTCCAGGGCGGCGGCCGCCCGCAGCACCACCAGGTCGCCGTGCTGGGGGCCCACCAACTGCAGGCCCACAGGCAGTCCGCTCGAGGTGAACCCGCAGCAGACCGACGCCGCCGGAGAGCGGGTCATGTTGAACGGGTAGGTGAACCGGACCCAGTTGGCATCCGCCGTGCCGTTGATCAGCCCGGGCTCGCCCGAGCGCGGGGGAGGAGCGGCCGTGGTCGGGGTGACGAGCAGCCTGGCGGTGTGGAACAGCTCGACCAGGCGGCAGTTCAGGAGATGGCACTGGTCTTCCGCCTCCACGACATCGACTGCCGTCAGGCGGGTCGCCCACTCCACCTGGGCGACCAGGCCCGGGTCGACCTGCTCCCACCCGGGGGTCCCCCGGTACTGGGCCATCGTGCGCAGGTTGTACGCGCCGGTGAGGGTCAGCCAGGCGTCGACCGGATCGGAGTCGAAGACGTTGTCCACCTCGACCACGTCGGCCCCCAGGTCGGCCAGCATGGCGACGGCCCGCTCACAGATGGTGCGGACCTCGTCGTCGAGCGGGGCATAGCCGAGGGTGGGCGACCAGGCCACCCGCGAGGGGACGTGGGGCTCCTCGATCGCCCCCGACCAGGACGGTTCCGGCATCGGGAGCGATCGCAGGTCGGTCGGGTCGGGCCCGATGACCGAGTCGAGGGCGAGGGCCAGGTCGGAGGTCCGGCAGGCCATGGGACCCTTGGTGGACAGGTGCATCCAGTCCGGAGAGCGCTCGCCGCCGCTGGGGACCCGTCCGAGGGACGGCTTGAACCCCGAGATACCGCACAGGGCCGAGGGAATCCTGATCGAGCCCCCTCCGTCTGACCCTGTCGCCAGGGGCACCATGCCGGCCGCCAGGGCGGCGGCGCTCCCCCCGGAGGAGCCACCGGGGCTGTGGGCCACGTTCCAGGGGTTCCGCGTCGCCCCGAACAGGGCGTTGTCGGTCTCCCCCTTCCATCCCAGCTCGGGCGTGTTGGTCTTGCCCATCACCACACAGCCCGCCGCCCTCAGCCGGGCTACCAGCACCGAGTCGCGCTTGGCCGGGCCGTCCTCGGCGTGCAGGGGCGAGCCGTGACTGGTGCGGAAGCCGGCGGCGTCCTCGAGGTCCTTGACCCCGATGGGGATGCCGGCGAGCTCGCCGACATCGTCGCCCCGGGCGATTCGCCCGTCGATGCTCCCCGCCGCCTCCAGCGCCGCCTCGGCGTCGACCACGGTGAAGGCGTTGATCCGCCCGTTCAGCTCCTCGATGCGATCCAGGGCACCCTGGGCCAGCTCGCGGGCGCTCAGCTGGCGGGTCCGCACCTGCTCGGCCAGGTCGGCCACGGTGTGTCGCCGGAAGTCCATTCGGGCGAGCCTATGGCCCCCGCCGCCCGCAAGTGCTGGGAACCGACGTAGGGGGCCCTGGAGCCAGCCAGCGACTAGAGGTAGGTGCCGGGCCGAGGCCCCCCGGCCTCGTCCGGAGCGGGCAGCCCCCGACGTCGCATCTCGTCCAGCTGGGCCCGCGCCGCCATCTGCTGGGCGAACAGGGTCGCCTGGATCCCGTGGAAGAGGCCCTCCAGCCAACCGACCAGCTGGGCCTGGGCAACCCGCAGCTCGGCCTCGCTCGGGGTGCCCGCTCCGAAGGGGATGGCCACCCGGTCCAGCTCGGCCGCCAGGTCGGGCGACAGGCCCTCGGAGAGCTCCCGCACCGAGGTGTCGTATATCTCCCGCAGGCGGGTGCGCCCGGCCTCGTCGAGCGGGGCGTGGCGGACCTCCTCCAGCAGCTGCTTGATCATCGAGCCGATGCGCATCACCTTGGCCGGCTGCTCGACCGTCTCGGTGACGGCCGGCGAGGCGGCGTCGCCGGGGCCCACGCCGGCGGCGCTCTCGACGTCGATGACCCGGGGGATGTCCTCCGGTTGGGGATCGCTCACCACCCGATGCTCTCGCACCCCGGCGGGTCTCGCAAAACGCCCCGATCGACACCATCGTCCGCCCCCCGGCGGTGGTGAGGCCCCCTCCCACGCGCCCGTCGGCACGTCCGGCCCCTTACCATTGTCCTGTGAGGGTCTCGACCAGGGGCGACTACGCCAGCCGGGCGCTGCTTTCCCTGGCGCTGCACGCCGACACCGAGGGACCCACCTCGGTGCGGGACATCGCCGACCGCACCGGGCTGCCCCAGCCCTACCTGGAGCAGATCCTTCTGGCCCTGAAGGGCGCCGGCCTGGTGCGGTCCAAGCGGGGGGTCGGCGGCGGCTACGTCCTGGCCCGGCCGGCGTCGGAGA
>DASRBO010000136.1:0-50623 GCA_035653595.1 Acidimicrobiales bacterium
TACGAGGGCCTCGACGAGTCCAAGGCCCTCTACGAGTGGAACTACAAGAAGCAGCTGCTGCGCATCCAGGCCCAGCGGGTGGTCGAGGAGGACGCCGACAAGTCCGCCACGTGGGAGGGCATCGAGGAGGACATCTTCTCCGAGGAGTTCCTGCTCACCCGGCCCCTCCTCGAGGCCATCCGGGCCCAGGAGCCGGTGGTGCTGCTCATCGACGAGGTGGACCGGGTTGAGGTGGAGACCGAGGCGCTCCTCCTGGAGATCCTCTCCGACTACCAGGTCTCCATCCCCGAGCTGGGCACGGTGGCGGCCAACCAGATCCCGCTGGTGTTCCTCACGTCGAACAACACCCGCGAGCTCTCCGAGGCCCTCAAGCGCCGCTGCCTCTACCTCCATCTCGACTACCCCGATCTCGAGCGCGAGAAGGAGATCGTGGTCACCCGGGTGCCCGACATCGACGAGCACCTGGCCGACCAGGTCGTGCGCATCGTGCGCTCGCTGCGCGCCCTCGAGCTCAAGAAGCACCCCTCGGTGTCGGAGACCCTGGACTGGGCCCGCACCCTGGTGCTGCTCGGCATCAACTCCATCGGCGTGGAGGAGGCGACCTCCACCCTGCACATCCTGCTCAAGTACCAGAGCGACATCACCAAGGCCGCCAAGGAACTGTCGGTCGCCCAGGGAGCCTGAGCCGCCTTGCTCGATGTCCTGACCGGGTTCATCGGGGAGCTCCGAGCGGCCGGCTTGCCGGTGTCGATGACGGAGGACATCGACGCCATGGAGGCCATCCGCCACATCCCCCTGGAGGACCGCGAGGCCTTCAAGTACGCCCTGGCGGCCACGCTGGTCAAGAACAACGCCCACTGGCGCGCCTTCGAGACCATCTTCGACGTCTACTTCTCGCTCCGGGGGCCCCAGTTCTCCATCGAGGAGGGGGCCGAGGACCAGGTGCAGGCGGCCGCCGCCCAGATGTCCGGGGAGCGGCCCCAGGGCCAAGGTGGCGCCCTCGAGGGCATGACGGCCGAGGAGCTGGCCGAAATGCTCTACCGCGCCATGCAACGCGACGACCAGGCCATGGTTCGGGCGATAGCCCGCGAGGCGGTCACCCGCTATGCCGGAATGGAGCCGGGGCGGCCGGTGGGAGGCACCTACTACCTGTACCGGACCCTGCGTAACCTCGACCTCGAGGGGCTCATGGAGCGGCTGATGCAGTCGGCCCAGGAGCAGGCCGACGGTGGGCTGACCCCGCTCGAGGAGCGCCTGACCCGCGACGAGTACGAGATCCGCATCGACCAGCTGCGCAAGCAGGTGGAGGCGGAGATCCGTCGCCGGCTGGTGGCCGACCGGGGGGCCGAGGCCATGGCCAAGACGCTGCGCAAGCCCCTGCCCGAGAACGTCGACTTCATGCATGCCACCCGCGAGGAGCTGGTCAGCCTGCGCAAGGCCATCCATCCCCTCACCCGCAAGCTGGCGGTGCGGCTGGCCCGCAAGCGGCGCCACGGCCGTAAGGGCCCCCTCGACTTCCGCAACACCGTGCGCCACTCGCTCTCCTACGGCGGGGTGCCGGCGGAGCCGAAGTTCCGATATCCCCGCCCGTCCAAGCCGGAGATCGTGGTGGTCGCCGACATCTCCGGATCGGTGGCGGCCTTCGCCCGCTTCACCTTGCACCTGGTGCATGCCATCGCCTCGCAGTTCTCGCGGGTCCGCAGCTTCGTGTTCGTCGACGGCATCGACGAGGTGACCCGCTTCTTCGAGGGGGTCGAGGACATCACCGATGCCATCCACCGGGTGAACACCGAGGCCGACGTCATCTGGGTGGACGGCCACTCCGACTACGGCCACGCCTTCGAGGTGTTCTGGGAGCGCTGGGGTCGCGAGATCTCCCCCAAGACCAGCGTGCTGCTGCTGGGCGACGCCCGCAACAACTACCACGCCTCCCAGGCCTGGGTGCTCAAGGAGCTGCGCAAGAAGGCGCGCCATCTGTTCTGGCTCAACCCCGAGCCCCGCTCCTACTGGGACACCGGGGACTCGATCGTGTCGGAGTACGCCGCCCACTGCGACGGCGTCTTCGAGTGCCGCAACCTCAAGCAGCTCGAGCACTTCGTGGAGGAGCTGGCCTGAACCCGGCACCGGGCACCCGGCTGGTGCTGGTGCGCCACGGCGAGGCCAACGCCGCTGTCGAACAGGTGGTGGGGGGCCACGCCGGCTGCACGGGGCTGTCCGAGCGCGGCAGGCGTCAGGTGCAGGCCCTGGCCCGGCGCCTCGAGCGCACGGAGGAGCTGGCCGGAGCCAGCGTGCTTGCCTCGAGCGTCCTGCCCCGGGCCATCGAGACCGCCGAGGCCATAGCCGGGGCCCTGGGAGGCCTGCCCATCGACTCCCAGTGCGACCTGTGCGAGCTGCACCCGGGCGAGGCGGACGGCCTGAGCTGGGAGGAGGCCGACCGGCGCTTCGGCCCCACGCGACCCTTCGACCCTCATCGCCGGGTGGCGCCCGGCGGGGAGACCTGGACGGAGATGGCCGCCCGCACCTCGAGCGGCCTGTACCGGTTGGCCACGGACAACCCCGGTGCCACCGTGGTGGTGGCCTGCCATGGGGGCGTGGTCGACTCGTCCTTCCACGCCTTCCTCGACGTTCCGGCCCGCATCTTCTTCCCCGAGAACGCATCCATCACCGAGTGGGCCGTCGACGACGAGGGCAGCTGGCAGCTGCGCCGGTTCAACGACCACGCCCACCTGCTCGAGCTCGACTGATCAAGTACCCGGTCGGGGCCGGGCGGGTACCTTCGGCGAATGACGGTGGTGGTCCGGCGCCAGGCCGCCGGCTCGGGTGAGCTGTGCCGGAGGATCCTGGCCGCCCTGCCGGGGTGGTTCAGCGTCCCCGAGTCGGTCGAGGACTACGTCCGGGCCGCCGAGGCCAACCCGACCTTCGTCGCCCGCCTCGGCCCGGACGACGTGGGCTTCGCCACCGTCATCGCTCACAGCCCCCACGCCGGGGAGATCTACGTGATGGGGGTGCTGCCCGACCGGCACCGCCAGGGCATCGGCCGGCGCCTGCTGGCGGCGGTGGAAGCCGATCTGGCGGCGGCCGGTGCCGAGTTCCTGCAGGTCAAGACGCTCAGTCCCGCCCGTCCCGACCCCGGCTATGCCCGCACCCGGGCGTTCTACGAGGGCTGCGGGTTCCGAGTCCTCGAGGAGTTCCCGCTGCTCTGGGGTGCCGACAACCCGGCCCTCCAGCTGATCAAGGCCCTCTCCAACCCGCCGCCGGCCGGGTAAGCGACCGGCGGTGCACGCCGTCGACCTCGCCGGTTACGCCGGCGGTCCGCTGGCCAGGGTGACGGTGGCCGTGTGGGTCTGGCCGCTGCTGTCGGTCCATCCCAGCTGGACGTGATCGCCCGGGTGGTGGGTGGTCAGGAGGTCGGCCAGGGTGGAGTCGGAGTCCACCGTCTGGCCGTCGAGGGACGTGATCACGTCGCCCTGGGTAACCCCGCCGGTGGCGGCCGGGCCCCCGGGCACCGTCCCGCTCACCACGGCGCCGGAGGGACCGGAGCCGAAGCCGCCGAAGCCCCGCCCGAAGCCGTTGCCGTTGGGTGCCAGCAGGAGGCCCAGGAAGGCGGTGGGGCCGACGTGGGTGGTCGAGGAGCCGTGCCCGGCGAGGATCTGGCGGGCGATGTTGCTCACGGTGGCGATGGGTATGGCGAAGCCCTGGCCCCCGGAGGACTGGAAGTTGAAGTACTGCGATGCGGCGGTGTCGATGCCGATCACCCGTCCAGCGGTGTCGACCAGGGGCCCGCCGGAGTCACCGGGCTGGACGTTGGCGTCGACCTGGATGAGCCCGGACAGCTGCTCGGAGGAGCCGTCGATCTCGTCGCCGGCGGTTATCGACTGGTCGAGAGCGGTGATGGAGCCGCCGGCCACGCTGGGGCTGCCCCCGGTGCCGCCGGCGTTGCCGATGGCCACCACGCCCTGGCCGACGCTCAGGCTGGAGGAGTCACCGAGCTTCACCGTCGACAGGCCGGAGGCGTTCTTGAGCTGCAGCACGGCCACGTCGTCGTTGCGGTCGTAGCCGACCACGGTGGCGCCGTAGGTGCGCCCGTTGCCCACGTCGGTGACCGAGATCGTGGTCGCTCCCTCTATGACGTGGTTGTTGGTCAGCACCTCGCCGTTGGGCGTCACCACCATGCCGGTGCCTGCGCCCTCGGCGCTCTGGTAGCTGAAGCTGACGTTGATGTCGACCACGGCCGGGCTGACCTTGGCGGCGATGGCGGCGGCGTTGGTCGGGGCGCCGGCTGCGCTGCTGTTCCCGCCGCCGGATCCGCCGCCGAAGTAGGGATTGGTGAAGCGGCCACCGAACGGCGAGCTGAAGTTGGGTCCATTGGGAGCGAGCGGACTGGCCGACGAGCTGTGGCGCCAGAAGGCATGGCCTATGCCGATGCCGGTGACCTCGGCCAGCAGCAGGAGACCCACGATCATGCCGACCAGGGTCCCCCGGCGGCGCCGGTGGGGAGCGGGGGGCGCCGGAGGCGTGTCCCACCAGTAGTAGCCGGGGCCCCAATGACCGGGTCCGCCCGAGCCGGATCCGCCCCAGCCGCCCGGGCCGTAGCCGGGCGGGGGCCCGTAGCCGGGCGGGGCGCCGTAGCCGGCCTGGTAGCCGCCGGCGGGCCCGGTGCCGTAGCCGGGGTGTCCCTCCCCAGCGGGGCCGGCCGGCCCGTGGACCGGGGGCGTGCCCTGGGGGTCGGTGGGGGGCTCGTCGGTCCCGACCGTGGTCGACCGGTCGGGGATCCAGTCCCAGACGGTGCGGTCCTCGTCGCTTCTGTCAGTCATCTGGCCACTCGCCTCCGGAGGATTCTCCCACCACCAGGGAACACCGCAATCCTGAGTGGAAGTTGAGAACTGCCTGGGATGGTTCCCCGAGGACGGGCCGGCGCCGGCAGGGACTCGAGGTCAGCGGCGCAGGAGCTCGGCCACCCGGAAGGCCAGGTCGATGGACTGGCGGGCGTTGAGGCGGGGGTCGCAGGCGGTGGTGTAGCGCAGGTGCAGATCGTCCTCGAGCACCTCCTCGGCCCCGCCGAGGCACTCCGTGACGTCGTCACCGGTCAGCTCGATGTGCATGCCCCCGGGCCAGGTCCCGACCTCGGCATGGGCGTCGAAGAAGCCCTTCACCTCGGCCAGCACGTGCTCGAAGTGCCGGGTCTTGCGCCCGTCGGCGGAGCTGAAGGTGTTGCCGTGCATGGGGTCGCAGGTCCACAGCACCGGGTGGCGGGCCTGCTTGACCGCCGCCAGCAGCGGGGGCAGCAGCTCGGTCACCCGGTCGGCGCCCATCCGGCTGATGAGGGTGAGCCGGCCCGGAATCCGGCCCGGGTTGAGGGCGTCGCAGAGGGCCACCACCTCCTCGGCGGTGGCGGTGGGGCCGATCTTGACCCCCACCGGGTTGCCGACCCCGCGGAGGAACTCGACGTGGGCGCCGTCGGCATGGCGGGTGCGCTCGCCGATCCAGAGCAGGTGGGCCGAGCAGTCGTACCAGTCGCCGGTCAGTGAGTCCCGCCTGGTGAGAGCCTCCTCGTAGCCGAGGATCAGGGCCTCGTGGCTGGTCCAGAACTCCACCTGGTGCAGGGTGGCCTCGGTCTCGAGGTCGATGCCGCAGGCCCGCATGAAGCGCAGGGCCCGGTCGATCTCAGCGGCGATGGCCTCGTAGCGCAGACCAGCGTTGCTGGTGGCCACGAACTGCTGATTCCAGGCGTGGACCTGGGACAGGTCGGCGAAGCCGCCGGTGGTGAAGGCCCGCAGGAGGTTGAGGGTGCTGGCGGACTGGTGGTAGGCGGCGATCAGCCGCTCGGGATCGGGCACCCGCAGCTCGGCGATGGGGGCGTCGTCGTTGACCATGTGACCCCGGAAGGAGGGAAGCTCGACGTCTCCCACCCGCTCGGTCGGCGAGGTGCGGGGCTTGGCGAACTGTCCCGCCATGCGCCCCAGCTTCACCACCGGCACCCCTGAGCCGTAGGTGAGGATGACCGCCATCTGGAGGATCACCTTGAGCTTGTCGCGGATGGAGTCGGCCGAGAAGTCGGCGAAGGACTCGGCGCAGTCGCCCGCCTGGAGCAGGAAGGCACGGCCCGAGGCGGCCTCGGCCAGCTTGGCCGTCAGCCGGCGGGCCTCCCCGGCGAAGACCAGAGGAGGAAGGGCGCCCAGGGTCTTGAGCGACTGCTCCAGCCGGGCCGGGTCGGGCCAGTCCGGTTGCTGGCTGGCCGGGCGCGTGCGCCAGCTGTCGGGGCTCCATCTGGTCACCCCTATAGGGTGTACGAATCCCCACCAGTTGGCAAAGGACTAGGAATTGCACCCGTTCCGATTCGCCGTCCAGCTCGACGGCGCACCGACCGTCCAGGCCTGGCGGGACCTGGCTCGCAGATGCGAGGACCTGGGTTACTCGACGCTGTTCATTCCGGACCACTTCGGCGACCAGTGGGCGCCGCTGATCGCCCTGACGGTCGCCGCTGAGGCGACCCGGACCCTGAATGTCGGGACCCTCGTCCTCGACAACGACTACCGGCACCCGGTGGTCCTGGCCAAGGAGCTCGCCACCCTCGACCTGGTGGCCGAGGGCCGCCTCGAGGTGGGCATCGGAGCCGGCTGGATGCGCACCGACTACGACGAGTCGGGCATCCCCTACGACCGGCCTGGCGTGAGGGTTGACCGCCTGGCCGAGTCCCTCGAGGTGATCGGCGCCATGTTCGAGGAGGGCAGCGCCACCTTCAAGGGCGAGCACTACCAGGTCAGCGGAGCCAAGGGCATGCCCCGCCCCCATTCCGCCCCCCGGCCCAAGCTGCTGATCGGCGGCGGCAGCCCCCGGGTCCTCGGCATCGCCGCCAGGCAGGCCGACATCGTGGGGGTGAATCCCAACATGGCCGCCGGGGCGGTGGGGCCTGACATGGCCAGCGAGGTGACCGGCGCCAAGTTCGATCAGAAGCTCGAGTGGGTCAGGCGCGCCGCCGGCGAGCGCATCGACGAGATCGAGCTGCAGTGCCTGACCTTCATCGTCAACGTCGGTACCGACCGCGACCAGGCGCTGTCGGCGATGGCACCCGCCTTCGGCCTTTCCGCCGACGAGGCGGCCGACGTGCCCATCGCCCTGGTCGGCACCGTCGATCAGATCTGCGACACCCTCGAACGCCGGCGCGAGCGTTGGGGGTTCAGCTACTGGGTCGTGCACCAGCCCGAGCTGGAGGCCTTCGCCGGCGTCGTGGAGCGCATGTCCGGCAAGTGAGCGCCGGCCCGGCGGCCCCGGGTGCTACCGGGCCACGCCGTATCGGGGTCTTCGGCGGGACCTTCGATCCGGTGCACGTGGGCCACCTCGTGGCCGCGGTCAACGCCCGCCACAGCCTCGGTCTGGAGCGGGTGCTGCTGGTGGTCTCAAACGTCCCGTGGCAGAAGGTTGGCGAGAGGGCGGTGAGCGATGCCTCCGGCCGTCTGGCAGTGGTCGAGGCGGCGGTGCGGGGGGTCGAGGGTCTCGAGGTCAGCTCGGTCGAGATCGACCGGGGGGGCGAGTCCTACACCGCCGACACCCTGGCCACGCTCGGCCAGCAGTACCCGGGGGCCCGCTTGTTCCTGATCGTGGGCGGCGACGTGGCCGCCGGCCTCGGCACCTGGGAGCGCCTCGACGAGATCCGTTCCCAGTGCGAGCTGGTGGTGGTGAACCGGCCCGGGGCGGCGGCCACCGCCGACCAGCCGGGCTGGCCGACCCACCGGGTCGAGATACCGGCGCTCAACATCTCCAGCACCGACCTGCGGGCCCGGGCCACCGACGGGCGCCCGTTGGACTTCCTTGTACCGGAGGCGGCGGTCCGCGAGATCCGCAGACGGGGTCTGTACGCTTGATCGGCGGATGACGAGATTCCTCGACGACTCCATCCCCGTGGATGTGGCGGTCGACGAGGTGTACCTGGCGGCGCCGCCGCTGGTCGTGCCGCCAGGCGAGGTCTTCCCTGTTCCGCCGGAGGAGGCGCCGGCCCCCGACGACGCGAGGGCGGTGTCGGGTCCCACGTCCGTAGACGCCAGCGAGCCCGCGATCCCCGAAGCGACCACCCCGGAGCCCCCCGGCGATGCCGAGCCCACCAGCGTCATCGAGGCCGGGGCGCTGCCGGCGTCGGTGGATCCGAGCGACGGTGATGAGGTCTCCGACCCGGCCGGCAACTGGGTCCCTTGGGTACTCGAGCCCACGGTCGACCCCGCCGCCTCCGACGGCCCCGAGGCCGTCGGAGTCCCCGAGGGCGTCGGACCCGGGGACTCCGAGGACTCCGAGGACTCCGCTGTCGCCGCCCCCCAGAGCCGCGCCCTCGGGGCGTTGGCGGTGCTGATCGCCCTGGCCGGGTTGCTGGTCGCCGCCGTCTCGTTCTTCGAGGGCGGGGCCGGCCCAGCCCCGGCGACGGGGGCGAACCAGCCGGCCCGGCGTGGCGCCGCCGCCTCGGCTGCCGGTGCGTCGGCCGCCCCAGGCGCCGCCCCGGCCCCGGTGGCCCTGGTCGAGCCGGACGGCTCGGGGGGCTCGGCCATGGTGGCGGTGCTGGTGCCCGCCGGCCGCGGAGGCTCGGTGTTCCTGGTCCCGCCCGGGGCGATGGAACCGATCGGGTCGTTCGGCCTCCAGCCCATCGGAGACGCCCTCAGGCTCGGAGGCACCGACCGGGTCACGGTGAGCCTCGAGAACCTGCTCGGCATACAGGTCGGCTCGACCGTGGTCGCCGACCCCGCCACCCTCCAGGGCCTGGTGGCTCCCAGCGGCACCCTCAACGTCGACCTCCCCGGCCCGGTGGAGCAGACCGACAGCTCCGGGCAGGTGGTCGTCTCCTTCGGGTCCGGTCCGGCCCGGGTGGCGCCGTCCCAGGTGCCCGCTCTCCTGTCCAGCGTGTCCGACGGCGGCGACATATCCCGCCTGGCCCGCCAGGCGGCCTTCTTCGACGCCTGGGTCACCGCCGTGGGGCACAACCCCTCGGCGGCCCCGCCGCCGTCATCACCGGTGGCGCCGGTGCTGACGGCCCTGGGCAGGGGGCCGTTGCACGAGCAGCTGGTGCCGGTGCAGTCGATCGGCCAGGACGACTCCGGCCGTCCGCTCTACCAGGTGCAGACGACCACACTCGCGGCGATGGTGAAGGCGGCCGTGGGGGGCTCGTCCCCGCTCCTGCTCGCCGGGGCCGGGCCCGACCGCCCCACCGTCGAGGTTCTCAACGGCACCGGCCACCTCGAGGTGGCCGCCTCCGCTGCCGACCACCTGGTGCCGGCGGGGTTCCGGGTCTCGATGATCGGAAACGCCGGCAGCTCCGGCTTCGCCGCCACCCAGATCGTCTACTACCGCCCCGCCGACCGGGCGGCGGCGACCAAGGTGGCCAGTGCCCTGGGAGTGGGGCAGCTGGTCTTCGACGATCACCCCCTCGGGGTGGTCGAGATATCTGTCATCGTGGGAAAGGACTACCGCGCGCACACATGACCAAGACCCTGGATTCGACCTCGCTGGCAGTGACCGCCGCCCGGGCGGCGGCAGACAAGAAGGCGGCCGACACCGTCGTGCTCGACATGGCCGAGCACCTCGGCATCACTGACTATTTCGTCATCGCCAGCGGGACCAACGATCGCCAGGTGCGCACCATCGCCGAGGAGATCGAGGTCCAGATCAAGCGGGCCGGCGGAGCCGGCCCCCTGCGAGTCGAGGGTCTGGCCGACGCCACCTGGGTGCTGCTCGACTACGGCGAGGTGGTCGTGCACGTGTTCCTCGAGGCGACCCGGCGCTACTACGACCTCGAGCGCCTGTGGTCCTACGCCGGCCGCCTCGACTGGGACGGCCCGGTGAGACGGGCGGAGGCGGCCAAGGCCTGAGCCGGGGGCGGCGAGACCGCCCGGCCCCCCGGCGTTAGCCTGCCGGCGCCGGCGGGTACCGGCCGGTGGGGAGATGCCTGGGTGAGCGAGGGTTTCGAGGACGGCGGCGCCGCTGCCGCCGTCCCGCGCCGCCGGATGCTGAGCCGGGCGGCATCGGTCCTTTCCGGCGGGGATCCCACCTCCAGCGCCACCCGGTGGGCCGTCGGCATCGGCGCCTTCGTCGTCGTGTGGCTGGTGGCCGGGGCGCTGCTACCCAACGGGCTGCCGTTCGGGGTGGTGCTGTTGGGCCTGATCCTGGGCGGCCTCTCGTCGCTCACCGCCATGGGCCTGGTGCTGCTCTACCGGTCGGCCCGCATCATCAACTTCGCCCAGGCCGAAATCGGGGGCCTGGCCGCGGCGGTGGCCGTGGTCATGGTGACCGGTTGGCATCTGCCTTACTTCCTCGCCCTCCCGGTCGGCCTCCTGGTGGCGGTGGCCACCGGTGCGCTGGTGGACGTCACCGTGGTGCGCAACCTGTTCAACGCCCCCCGGCTGATCCTGACCGTTGCCACCATCGGCCTGGCCCAGGTGATCGGGGCGCTGGAGCTCTTCGTGCCCAAGGTCTTCTCCCACCTGAGCCCGATGACCACCTTCACCACGCCGTTCAGTTTCCGCTTCGCGGTGGGACCGGTGGTGTTCAACGGCAACCACCTGGTGGCGATGATCGTCATCCCCTCTGTGCTGGTCGGCCTGGCCCTGTTCTTCTCCCGCACCGACTTCGGCATCGCCGTCCGGGGAGCGGCGGACTCCAACGACCGGGCCCTGCTGCTCGGCATACCGGTGAGACGGCTCTCCACCCTCACCTGGGTGCTGGCGGCCGGGTTGTCCGGCATCGCCGCCATGCTGTCGGCGCCGATCCTCGGGCCCCAGCTCGGCGCCTTGGCCGGGCCCGATCAGCTGCTGGCGCCCCTCACCGCCGCGGTGATCGGCCGGATGGAGAGCCTGACCACCGCCTTCGTTGCCTCCCTTCTGATCGGCGTGTTCCAGCAGGCGGTGTTCTGGTCCTACCCGCGCTCGACCACGGTGGACGTGGCTCTGTTCCTCGTCGTGCTGGCAGCGCTCCTGTTCCAGCGCCGGCGGATCCGCCGGGTGGACGACCAGGACCTCGGGGGCTACGTGGCCGTGCGCGAGGTGAGGGCCGTCCCGACCGCCATGCGACGCCTTCCGGAGGTGGCGGCGGCCCGAGTGGCGGTCATAGGCGTCGGAGCGGTGCTCGCCCTCCTGGGCCCGCTGGCCCTGTCGGACTCGAAGCTGACCCTCCTGGCCTACGTCGCCATCTACGGCATCCTCGCCGTGTCCCTGGTGATCCTCACCGGCTGGGCCGGCCAGATCAGCCTGGGGCAGTTCGCCTTCGCCGGGGTGGGCGCAGGCACCACGGCCAGCCTGTTCGTCAACGCCCACGCCGATCTCTTCTTCAGCCTGGCCGCCGGGGCCGCGGCCGGGGCGGTGGCGGCCCTGCTCGTCGGCGTGCCCGCCCTGCGCCTGTCGGGGCTGTTCCTCGCCGTCACAACGCTGGCCTTCGCCGTGCCCGTGTCGGACTTCCTGCTCAACTCGAGCTACTTCCCGTCCTTCACCCCGTCGAGCCTGGTCCGCCCGTCGGTGCTGCAGCGCTTCGACCTCAACTCGGCCCTGGCCTTCTACTACTTCTGCCTCTTCATCTTCGCCATCACCGTGGTGGTGGGCCGGAACTACCGCCGGGCCCGACCGGGTCGGGTCAGCATCGCCGTGCGCGACAACCAGCGGGGCGCTGCTTCCTATGGCGTGAGCCCCATCCGGGCCAAGCTGGTCGCCTTCGCCGTGGCCGGCGCCATGGCCGGGGTGGCCGGGGGCCTGTACGCCGTGGGGCTGCGGGGCATCCCCTTCTCCGGCTACAACCCCGAGAACAGCCTGCAGGTCTTCACCATGGTCGTCATCGGCGGCATGAGCAGCCTGCTGGGCGGACTGCTTGGCGCCTTCTACGTCCAGGGCGCCCAGTACTTCCTGCACGGCGCCCTCCAGCTGCTGGCCACCGGGGGCGGGATCCTGGTCGTAGTCCAGCTCTTCCCCGGTGGACTGGGCGGGGACGTGGTCTACCGGCTGCGCGACTACGGCCTGCGCCGGCTGGCCGCCCGCCGGGGACTGTCGATCCCGAGCCTCGCCGAGCGGGCGGCGTTCAGCGCCACCGCCTCGGCGGGCGGGTTCGGTGACGGGTCGGAGAGCGCCGGGGCCCCGGCCCCCGACGGGGAACCCGCCGATGACGGTGCCGAAGGGCGGGGCGCCCGGGCGTCGGGCGGGGGCGGCCTGCTGGTACTCGAGGGGGTGGACGCCGCCTACGGGCAGGTGCAGGTGCTCTTCGGGGTCGATCTCGAGGTGAGCCGGGGTGAGATCGTCGGCCTGCTCGGCACCAACGGAGCAGGCAAGTCGACGGTCCTCCGGGTCGCCTCCGGGCTGCTCGGGACCAGGGCGGGTGAGGTCTTATTCGACGGCGAGGACATCGGCGCGCTGCGCCCCGAGGAGCGGGTGCGCAAGGGTCTGGTCACCGTGCCCAGCGGCCGCAGCGTGTTCCCGTCCCTGACCGTGGCCGAGAACCTGCGCCTCGGAGGCTGGCTCTCCCGCCGCGACACCACCTTCCTCGACCAGACCAGGGCGCGGGTCTTCGAGCTGTTCCCCTCCCTTCTCCGCCGGCGGGACACCGCCGCCGGATCGCTCTCGGGGGGCGAGCAGCAGATGCTCACCATCGCCCAGTCGCTGTTCTGCCGGCCCCGCCTGCTGATGATCGACGAGCTGTCCCTCGGCCTGGCACCAACGATCGTCTCCCAGCTCCTCGACGTGGTGCGCAGGCTCACCGAGGACGGGGTCACCGTGGTGGTCGTCGAGCAGTCGCTCAACCTGGCCACCTCGGTCGCCCGCCGGGCCGTGTTCATGGAGCGGGGTCAGGTCCGCTTCACCGGAGCCACCGCCGACCTGGCCGAGCGCCCCGACCTGGTGCGCTCGGTATTCCTCGGCGGTGCCCTGGCCCCCGGGCCCCAGCCCGCGGACGGGAGGGATGCCGGCCCGCCCGTCCCCGATCAGGCGCAGGGGGCGCCGGTGGCCTTCGCCACCCGCCAGCTCGAGCGGCGCTTCGGAGGGGTCACCGCTGTCGACGGGGTGAGCTTCGACGCCTACCGGGGCGAGATCCTCGGCATCATCGGGGCCAATGGCGCAGGCAAGACCACCCTGTTCGACCTGTGCTCCGGCTTCCTGCCGCCGTCCGCCGGGAAGGTGCTGCTGGGGTCCCGCGACGTCACCAGGCTGAGCGCGGCGGAAAGGGCCGACCTCGGTCTCGGCCGGGTCTTCCAGGACGCCCGCCTGTTCCCGTCCCTCACTGTCACCGAGTGCCTCGAGGTGGCCCTCGAGCGCCATCTCGAGGTGCGTGACCCGTTCCTCAGCGTGCTGCGCACCGGGGCCGTCGTCCGCAGCGAGGCCGAGGCCCGCCAGCGGGTCGAGGAGCTCATCGCCCGGCTCGGCCTCGAGCGCTACCGCGACGCCCTGGTGTCCGAGCTGTCCACCGGAACCAGGAGGGTGGTCGAGCTGGGTTGCACGCTGGCCCACGACCCGGCCGTGCTCCTACTGGACGAGCCCACCTCAGGCCTGGCCCAGCGGGAGAGCGAGGCGCTCGGCTCGCTGATCGCCGACCTGCGGTCCCAGACCGGGGCGACCTTCGTGATCATCGAGCACGACGTGCCCCTGGTCTCCTCGCTCGCCGACCGCCTGCTGTGCCTCGAGCTGGGCCGGGTGATCGCCGAGGGGGCACCGGCCGAGGTGCTTTCCAACCCGGCGGTCATCGAGTCCTACCTCGGGGTGGACCAGGCCGCCATATCCCGCTCGGGAGCCGGCCGGCGGCCGGCCGCCCCGGCCAAGCGGGCGCCCACCGGCGGGCGGTCGCCGGCCAGGGGCAGCGGGCCGGCGGCAGGTGGGACCAGCCGCGCCCCCACCACCACGGCCGGCGCCCGCAGCACGAAGACCGCCAGCAAGCCACTGACCAAGGCCCCGGCCGCGCCCACCGGCGGGCGCCGACGGGGAGGGACGAGTCGATGACGGAGGACGGCCCATGAGCGACCAGAGCGCTCCGATGTCCCAGGATGAGTTCGAGGCCATGCTGCGGCGGTGGCTGGTCAAGATGGCCGTCCGCTACCTGCCGGTGGCCGCCGTCGGCCTGGCCGTGGCCCTGATACTCGTGTTCGTGCCGACGACCCAGCCCGGCGGTAATGGCCTCGGGGGCACCGTGGGCAACGGCGGATCGGTCGCCACCGGCTCGGGCCGGACGGGTGGCCCGGGTGCTCCGGTTGCGCCAACGGGCGCCGGCCCCGGCGCCGCCGCCCCGGGCTCGGGCGGGGCGGCGCCCTCCCCGGGCCTGTCCGGGCCGGGCCAGGCGGCCCCGTCGGCCGCCTCCTACGGCACCGCCTACGCCGTCGGCTCCACCTCCGGGGTGGCGAGGACCGGGGTCAGGTGCGGGGCCGGCGTGCGCCAGTTCAGCTGGTCGCGCTACGCCCCCAACTGCGTGGCCGCCTTCAGCGGCAACAACGGGGGAGCCACCGGGCAGGGAGTGACCGGCTCCACCATCACCCTGACCTACCGGTTGGCCAACTCCCAGCAGCAGTCGGCCATCGACGCCCTGGCCGGGGCGGCCAACATCAACCAGAACGACTACGTCGCCGATCTGCAGACCTACATCAACTACTTCAACTCCCAGTTCGAGCTGTACGGCCGTCACGTGGTGCTCAAGACCTATCAGGGCCAGGGCGACTACATCGAGGAGGACCAGGGCCAGGACCTGGGCGCCACCCAGTCCGACGCCGTGACGGCCCACGACCTGGGCGCCTTCGGCGACGTCACCTTCTCCCTGGAGGCGTCGCAGCCCTACGAGGAGGACCTGGCCGCCGAGGGGGTGGTCGGCTTCTCGTCGGTTGGCCTCTCCCAGCAGTGGTTCCAGCAGCACGCGCCCTACGAGTACTCGGTGCAGGGCCCGGAGGGAACGGTGTCCACCCGCGAGGCGGGCGACGTGGTCTGCCGCCGCATGGCCGGCCTTCCGGCCGAGTTCGCCGGCGACACCATCTACCAGCACAGCACGCGCAAGTTCGGCGTCATCTTCCCCCAGACCCCCGTGTACCAGCAGGAGGTCAACCAGTGGGAGCAGTACATGTCCTCGACCTGCGGCCTCACCGTCACCCGCACGGTCGGCTACACGATCAACGTGGCCCAGTACGAGAGCGAGGCCGCCTCGACCATGGCCCAGATGAAGGCGGCCGGGGTGACCACCCTCTTGTGCGCCTGCGACCCGATCGTGCCGATCTTCCTGGCCAACGCGGCCGACCAGCAGCAGTACTACCCCGAGTGGTTCGCCACCGGCTTCGGGGATCCGGTCGCCCGCGACTACGACCAGAAGGAGTGGGACCACACCATCGTGGGCGGCATCCAGTGGCCGGCGGTCAACACCACCGAGCCCTACCGGACCTATGAGATGGCCAACCCCAGCCACCAGCCGGCGGAGTGGCCGCCCAGCTCGCCGCCCTACTTCTACGTCCCCTACTTCACCCTGATGCAGGTCTTCGCCGCCCTGCAGGCGGCCGGGCCCGATCTGAAGGCGGCCACCTTCGAACGGGGGATGTTCGCCCTGCCCAGCTCGCAGCCCGGTGACGTGGTGGGCGGACAGTGGAACTTCGCCAACAACGTCTTCGACCCGGTGTTCTCCTACACCCTGGCGTGGTGGAACCCCAACGCCACCAGCGCCTTCGACAACACAAAGGGCGCCTACTGGTGGTGCAACTCCGGAACCGTCTACCAGTACAGCGACCCGGCCGCCCTCGGGGGTCCCCACCAGCAGCTGAACTGCTTCGGCCACTGACCCGGACGCCGAAGGCGCCGGGGCGGGCGTGGCCCCCGCCCCGGGGGATCATGCAGGGCGGTCCCCGTTAGGGTGAGGGCCTTCGCGACGCAAGGGGCTGACCAGTGGCAGGACAGGGCATACCAGGACGGGCGGGAGCCCGGGGCTGGACCGACGACAACGATGCCATTGTCGACCAGCTGAGCACCGAGGAGGCGGTGTCGCTCCTGGCCGGGGTCGACACCTGGACGGTGCCGGCGATCGAGCGGCTGGGGATCGGACCTCTCAAGATGAGCGACGGCCCCAACGGCCTGCGGGGAGCGGAGTTCTTCGGCGGCCCGGCCTCGGTGTGCTTCCCCTGCGGGACGGCCCTGGCGTCGTCCTGGGACGTCGGTCTGGTCCGGAGGGTGGGGGAGGCCCTGGGTGCCGAAGCCCGGGCCAAGGGGGCCCATGTGCACCTGGCCCCCACCGTCAACCTCCACCGGAGCCCGCTCGGGGGCCGGAACTTCGAGTGCTTCTCGGAGGATCCGCACCTGTCGGCCCGCATGGCCGTCGCCTACGTGACCGGGGTGCAGAGCCAGGGGGTGGCCTCCTGCGTCAAGCACCTGGTCGCCAACGACTCGGAGTTCGAGCGCTTCACCATCAGCAGCGACGTCGACGAGCGCACGCTGCGGGAGCTGTACCTGATCCCGTTCGAAGCCGCCCTGCTGGAGGCGGGGGCGTGGGCGGTCATGTCGGCCTACAACCGCCTCAACGGGACCTACTGCAGCGAGAACCAGTGGCTGCTGACCGATCTGCTGCGCGACCAGTGGGAGTGGGACGGGGCGGTGGTGTCGGACTGGTACGGCACCCACAGCACCGCCGAGGCTCTGGTGGCCGGGCTCGACATCGAGATGCCCGGGCCCCCGGCCCATCGGGGCCCCCGCCTGGTGCGGGCGGCGGAGGACAAGGCGGTCGATCCCGGCGCCGTCGAGGAGGCGGTGCGGCGGGTGCTGCTGCTGGCCGCCCGCACCGGCGCCCGCTCGCGGCTGGGCCAGCCGGCGCCGACCCTGGCCCCCGAGCGCTTCGAGGACTCGGCCGAGCGCAGCGCAGTTGCCCGCGAGGCCGCCGCAGCGGGCATCGTTCTGCTGCGCAACGAGCCGGTCGAAGGATCCCCGGTGCTGCCTCTGTCCGGCCCGGGGACCATCGCCGTGCTCGGCCCCAACGCCGACAACCTGCACGTGCAGGGCGGCGGCAGCGCCGCCGTGCGGCCGGCCCGGGTCGTCACGCCCCTCGAGGGGCTGACGGCCGCCCTGGGCTCGACCACCGTCCTGCACGAGGCGGGCGCCCCCCCGGCGACCTCATCGCGCATCGACCCCCGCCGGATGAGGATTCCGGAGGGAGTCGACGCCGAGGTGGCCGAGCCGGGGGCTGAGGGCATCCTGCTCACCTACTACCGGGGCTCGGGCTTCGACGGTGAGGTGGCCGGCCAGCGCGTCTCCCGCCGCTCCAACCTGGCCTGGCTGGGCGGAGCCGTTCCCCGCTTCGACCTCGCCCCCGGCGGGTGGTCGGCCCGGGCCGCCACCCGCCTGTTGGTGACGATGGACGGGGCCCACCGGCTAGAGGTGAGGGGGACCGGCACGGTCGTGGTCAGGATCGACGGCGACCTGGTGCACGACGATGAGGCCCCCGAGGCACACGGGGGCGGCGCCCCTCCGTCGGACCCGAGCCTGCGCAGCATCGAGGTGGACCTGAGCGCCGGCGAGCACCTGGTGGAGGTGGACCTGGTGCCCCCGGCCCGGCCCGGCGGCCTCCTCTCCTGCGACATCCGGATCGAGGAGCCCCCCGACCAGGACCGCCTGGCCCGGGCGGTGGATGCGGCCAGGCAGGCCGAGGTGGCGGTTGTGGTGGTCGGCGTCGACGGCGACATCGAGACCGAAGGCCACGACCGTCCCGACTTCTCCCTGCCTCCGGCCCAGGTCGACCTGATCCGGGCGGTGGCGGCGGCCAACCCCAGGACGGTGGTGGTGGTCAACGTCGGCTCCCCGGTGGACATGAGCTGGGCCGAGGAGGTGCCGGCGGTGGTGCAGCTGTGGTGCCCGGGCCAGGAGGGCGGTGCGGCCCTGGCCGACGTGCTCACCGGGCGGACCGACGCGTCCGGCCGGCTCCCGACCACCATCCCCCTGCGGCTGGAGGACACCCCGGCCCACGGACACTGGCCCGGGTCCGAGGGCCACGCCCCCTACTCCGAAGGGGTGTTCATCGGCTACCGCCACTACCAGAGCCGGGGGCTGCCGGTGCGGTTCCCCTTCGGCCACGGCCTGTCCTACACCACCTTCTCCTACGGCCCCCTCACCGGGGTGCCCGAGCAGCTGGCGCCCGGGGCCGGGTTCCAGGTGGCGGTGGAGGTCACCAACACCGGCGCCCGCCCGGGCTCGGAGGTGGTCCAGCTCTACATAGGCGACGAGGAGGCGGCCCTGGAGCGGCCCCCGCGGGAGCTCAAGGGGTTCAGCCGGGTCCACCTGGCGCCGGGCGAGAAAGCGACGGTGCGCTTCCCCGTGCTACCCCGCGACCTCGCCTACTGGGACCCGGCCGAGTCGGTCTGGAAGGCCGACCCGGGCCGGTTCGCCGTCGAGGTCGGGGCCTCGTCGGCCGACATCAGGGCGGCGGCGGTCACCGAGCTGACGGCCTGAGTGCCGGCGGGCGGCGGGGTGGAGGGGCTAGCTTCTGCCCCCGTGGAGGACGACGAGCGCGCCTACTGGGAAGACGCCACCAACGCCGTCATGGCCCATGCGATCCTCACGGCCATGACGACGGTGTCCAGCGCAGTGTCCATCCTCAAGGAGGACTGGGAGCGCCTCGACAAGGAGCAGACCAGCCAGCTGCTGGAGATGGCCGACTCCCAGGCCCGCCTGGTCACCGACCTGCTGTCCGACCTGGTGCGGGGCATGCCGCCGGAGGTGCTCGACGCCCTCTCCGAGCTGACCCGGCCCCGACACGACGTGGGCGGGTCCTAGGCGCAACCTCCGGCCCGGCCGGTTCAGTCGCCCCCGGCCGGCACGGACAGGGCCGCCTCGATGCTGGCCCGCACGACCGCCCGGCAGTCGCGGCACAGGGGCACCCGCAGGTACTCGCTGATGTCGTTCACCCGGACCGACATGGTGTCGATGGGCTCACTGGTGGTTCCGCACCTCCGGCAGGACACCGTCAACCTCCGTTGCGCCGCACCAGCTATATCGGCAGCAGTGGCATCCGGGCTTGAACGGCCCTACCCGCCGAGGCGGCTCAGGGTGGCCGATGCCCGCTCCAGCTGGGCTGAGGCCGACTCGAGCTCAGCGGCCGCCCTGGTGGTGAGGGCGGCGTTGCCTGCGCCGTGGTAGCAGTCCTGGGCGGCGTCGTAGAGGGAGGTGTAGGTCGCCGCCAGCTGGTCGGTGAAGGCCTTGTTTGGGGTGGGCAGGTCGTCGTTGGCCGACTGGGCGTCGGTGCTCAGGATGGCGCAGAGGGTGTGGGCGGTGGTCCGGTCGGCTCCCCGGAGATGACCGAGGGCGTTGGTGAGGTCGGTGCCCAGGTTGGCCAGCAGGGCCCGGGCCCCGGTGGTCCGCGACCAGGCCGACATCTGCTGGCTGGGCGAGCCGGTCGAGGCCGAGCAGGCCGCCCCCGACACCGCCAGCCACAGCGCCAGGACCGCCGGCCCGGCCCGGCCCGGCCGGCGGATCATCCTGACGGCGTCATCCCCACGATCGGTCGGTTGAGGTGGATGGCGCCGGTGGAGCCGAAGAAGCCGGCGTCGCCGAAGGTGAAGATGCCCCCGTCGGTGGCCACCATCCAGTAGCCGGCGGCGTCGGGGGTGGGGGCCATCCCGACTATGGGGGCGTTGAGGTGGATGGCGCCGGTTGAGCCGAAGAAGCCGGCGTCGCCGAAGGTGAAGATGCCACCGTCGCGGGCCACGAACCAGTAGCCGTGCCCGTCCGGGGTGGCCGCCATCCCGACGATGGGCTGGGCCAGGTGGATGGCCCCGGTGGAGCCGTAGAAGTGGGCGTCGCCGAAGGAGAAGATGCCGCCGTCGGCGGCCACGAGCCAGTAGCCCTGCCCGTCCGGGGTGGAGGCCATGCCAACGATCGGCTGGGCCAGCTGCAGCGCCCCGGTCGAGCCGAAGAAGTGGGCGTCGCCATAGGTGTAGAGCCCGCCCTTGTCGTCGACGATCCAGTAGCCGAGGCCGCTGGGGGTCGCCGCCATGCCGACCACGTTGGTGAGGCCCCTCCCGGCGGCGGAGCCGTGGAAGCCGGCGTCGCCGAAGGAGAAGATCCCGCCGTCGGCGGCCACCATCCAGTAGCCGCCGTCGTCGGGGGTGCGGGCCATCCCGACGATGGGCTGGGCCAGGTGGATGGCCCCGGTGGAGCCGTAGAACCGGGCGTCGCCGAAGGTGAACACGCCCCCGTCCGAGGCGACCAGCCGGTAGCCGCCCTTGGCCGATCCCGCCGAGCAGGTGGTCGTGGTCAGCGGCGCCCCGTACATGGATCCCGACCCGGCCGGATCGTGCCTGAACATGGGCCAGGCGTTGTTGCCGACCTTGCCGCTTGCCACCCGGTAGTCGAATACCACCCCGTTGCCTGAGTGGTCGGTGCCGGCCATGACGATGTCCACCCCGCCGCCCGGGTCGGGGACGACCAGGGCCGAGTTCTGCATGCCGATCTGGTTGACGGCCAGGCTCGACACCACCGCGCCCGACCGACCGTCGTAGATGTAGAGGCCGTCGCCGGTGGGGACCAGCACGTCCTGGTACCCGTTGCCGGACAGGTCGGCGGTGGTCACCGCCCCGTACACCGCCCCCACTCCGGTCGGGGTCGGCTGGGGCCAGTTGGGCAGCACCGAGCCGGAGGGGCTGACGGCGTAGATGACTCCGGAGTTGGGGTTGCCCGGCGCGCCCTGGGTCCCCTCGACCACGTCCAGGGCCCCGTTGCCCTCGAGGTCGGCCAGCGCCGGCGAGGGTCTGGTGTAGCCGTGCAGATCCACCGACCACGCCTGGGTGCCGTCGCCGTGGAAGAGGAAGAGCCTGGTGGAGTCGGTGGTGGCGGCTCCCTGCTGGGCCCAGTAGAAGCCGGTCCCGACGGCGATGTCGCCGGCGTTGGGGGCGGTGACGGGACCGACGGCGGGGGAGGAGGTGACCACCTCGTCGAAGGTGTGCTGCCAGAGCTCCTGGCCGTGGCCATTGACGACCCTGAGGGCCCCGCCGTGGGGGGTGGTCAGGTCGCCGCCTTCGACCACGTCGAGGCTGCCGTTGCCCTGCAGGTCGACCAGGGCCGGCGAGGAGAACACGGTGTCGGGGGTGAAGTAGGGCCAGCCGGCGTCGACGGCGCCGGTGGCGGCGTTCATGGCGTAGGTCTGCTGGCCGAGCGCCCCGCCCACCACGTCGGGGGTGCCGTCGCAGTCGAGGTCTCCGAGAGCCAGGGTGGAGTACACCGCCTCCGAGGACTGGTTGGGATCGGAGCCCTGCACCCGGAACCGGGTGTGACCCCCGGCGTCGAAGGAGTAGTAGGCGCCTCCGGGCTTGTCGTAGCTGCCTGAGCCGACGAAGGCCTCCTGGGCCCCCGAGCCGTCCACGTCGGCCACCGTCGGGCTCGAGTCGATCTCGTTGGTCGTCGAGGCCGGCCACCCCCCTACGGAGGACCCGTCCTTGAGGTGCAGGGCGTACACCTGGCCGTTGAGGGAGCCGAACATCACGTCGGTGCTGCCGTCGAGGCTGGCCGGCACGGGGGAGGAGGCCCGGATCGGTGCCCCGGCCAGGGTCTTGGACCAGACGAGCGACACGCTGAGCCCAGCGCCGGCGGCCCGGCCCTGGCCCAGCAGCGGCACCAGGCCGGCCGCCGCCACCGCCGCCACGACCCCCAGCCTGGTCTTGTGCCGTACCGCCCTCATGCCGATGAACCTCCTGGTCCCGCCGGGCGTCCATTCTGCGCCGCCGGGCCGCCCTCGCTGCGCATCCCCGGCGGTATGGATGGTTCCGGGCGGTTGGGGAGGGATGGGGCGCTGCTCCGGGAAAGGGCTCAAGTCGTCGGGGCCCGCCGCCGACACTCTCCGTGCTGAGTCGGGTCGAGTGAGGAGCACTGTCGGTGTCCATGGCTGAGTGGCCAAGTGGCGGGTGGAAGCCGTATCCGAGCTTCGAGATCTCGGCGCGCGCGCTGGTCGGCCAGATTCGGGCCCAGCTCGGCGCCGCCTCCGCCGTTCTGGTGGAGATGACCGGCGAGGGCTGGAGGCTCACGGCCGAGGACCACGACCCCGCCTCCCCCATAACGGTGTCGGCGGGCGACCTCATCGCCACCGGCGCCTCCGGGCTGCCCCTGCTGACCTCGGCGCTGGGGCCGTCGGCGGCCACGGCCGAGAGCTTCGTGAGCATCCCCCTGCTCGGCGGCGACGGCACCGTCCGGGCCCTGCTCATGGCCCTGGGGGGCCGCTCCGCCCCCGGCGCCGAGGTGGGGGCCGACGCCTTCGAGATACCGGCCCGCCTGCTGGCCAGCCTGCTGGAGTGGCGCGACCACTCCGCCGACTACGACCGCCGGGTGCAGGTCGAGCTGCTCAGCGAGGACGCCGACGGCGACTTCGGTGTGATGCGCTCGGGCGCCTGGAGGGCGCTGGTGGCGGCCGAGGACGAGCGGTGCCGGGCCACCTCCCGTCCGGTGAGCATCGTGGTGGTCAACGTGGCCCCGGCCGACGGGATGGGCACCGCCGATCCCCACGACATGGCGGTGGCGGCCAAGCACCTGGTGCGCTACGTGCGCCCGACCGACGTCGTCGGCCGCATAGGCAAGGAGCGCTTGGGCGTGCTGGCCGTGGACCTCTCCGCCGAGCACGCCGAGGCCGTCAGCCGCCGGCTCCGCGACCACCTGGTCGACGCTGCCCTCAACGTCGAGCTGTCGTGGTTCTCGCGCACCAGCGAGATGGGCCTGATAGCCGGGCTCAACCAGCTGCTGCGGGCCCGCGGGGAGCAGGTGCGCCAGTTCCTGCGCTGCGGGCAGTGCGGGCGGCACGGTGCCTACGTGTCCAGCCGCTTCCCCATCATCCGCTGCAAGTACTGCCGGGCGACCGCCCCCCTGGAGGGGTAGGACCGCCTTCCCCCTGGGGCGCCGTCCCGGCGCTCGATCCTGAGTTGCCGCGCTAGCTTGGGCGGCGCCGGATGGGGCTCCGGCGGGTCTTCGATCCGAACCGCCCGAGCAGACTCGGGCTGATGGCCTCTACGCCGAAGGAGCGGAGCGTGGAGGATCGGTCGTGACCAGGCGGGAATCGATGGTGCAGGTCTGGCTCACCACCAGCTCGTCGCCGGTGAGGCGGAGCAGGTCAGGCAGGAACGCTTCGATCCGTTCGGCGCGGTCGACGATCTCCACCACCAGCGGCAGCTCGGCGGCCAGGTCGGGGAACCGGGTGCTCAGCAGGCGGCGGGAGGCCCCGAAGCCCTCCACGCCCCGAAGCACCGTCGCCCCGGCGATGTCGCGCTGGCGGGCCAGCTCCAGCACCGCCAGGTGGAGGGCCCGGCCCCCCGGCGCCACGGCCGCCTCGGTGGTGAACACCGTCAGGCGGACGGCGGCGTCGGTGGCGGACATGTCGGGCCTGAGGCTATCGAGGCCGGGGCGCAGCGATGGGCGGGCCTGAAGCGCCCTCGGGGGTCCAGCGGGACCGGGCCCGCCGCCGGTCGGTGCTGGCCAGCATCGCCGCTGGCGGCGCCCTGGGGACGCTGGCCCGCTACCTGCTTGCCTCCGTCGTCCACCGCAGCCCGGGCAGCTTCCCGTGGGCGACCTTCTGGACCAATGTGACCGGCAGCTTTGTGCTGGGCTTGGTCCTGGTGCTGATCCTCGAGCGCTTCCCCCCGACCCGCTACCTGCGGGCCTTCATCGCCACCGGCTTCTGTGGGGCGTTCACGACCTTCTCGACCTTGGCCGTGGAGACCGAGCTCCTGGTCCGTTCGGGTCACGCCGCTGTGGCGCTCACCTATGCCGGAGTCAGCTTGGCCGCCGGGCTGGTGGCGGTGTGGATGGGCATGGTCAGCGGCCGGCTGGTGCCTGCGGCCGAGCGGTTGGCGCCGCTGCTGCTGCGGCGAAGGAGCCGACGACGATGATGGCGGCGCCATCTCTCGCCAAGCTGACCATCATCTTGGGCCGGAGCCAGCACTTCCATCACCACTCCACCGCTCTGGAGATCGTCCGGCTGGCCCGGCGGCGCCGTATGGCGGGGGCGACGGTGCTGGTCGGGGTGGAGGGCTACGGCTCCTCCCACCGCCTGCACACGGTGTCAGCCGGATCGCTGGCCGGGGCGGTGTCGTTCGTCGTCGTGGTGGTCGACGACGTCGCCCGCCTCGCCGGGCTCCTCGAGGCCGTTACCCCGTTGGTGCAGGGCCACGGGACGGTGGTGGTGGAGGAGGTCGAGGCGGTGTCCGGGTGGCGGCCGGTGCAGCCATGACGGCGGGCGACGTTGTCGGGGTGATGGCCGCCGGGGCGATCGGCGCCCCGGCCCGCTACCTGGTCGACTCCTGGGTGGGCCGGCGCACCTCGGGCTCGTTCCCCTGGGCCACCCTGCTCATCAACGTCTCGGGCTCGTTCCTGTTCGGCCTGCTGACCGGCCTCACCGCCGGGCGCCTCCTGTCGGAGCAGTCCAGGCTGGTGCTCGGGACCGGGTTCTGCGGGGCCTACACGACCTTCTCCACCTTCACCTTCGAGAGCGCCGGCCTGCTGGGTGAGGGGGCCGTGCTGTCAGCTGTGCTCAACATCACCGGCAGCGTGGTCATGGCCGTTCTGGCGGCGGCGGCCGGCCTGCAGCTAGCCGCCGCCGTGTGAGCCCGGCCCGGCAGCTGGCCGCCGCCCGGAGCCCGGCGGGGATTTCGACGGCTGCGGAGCGGTTGCGGCCGTAGCATGGACCGCGTGGGTGAGTGGTTCACCATCGAGGTGCTCAACGGCTCCTCGTCGGCCCGCCCCTGGTACGAGGCCTACGGGGACCTCCTGGTCGGGATCGCCGTGTCCAACGGGGCCCTGGAGTGGGACTGGCAACAGCACCCGTGGGGCTGCCTGCTCGAGCTGGAGTTCCCGAGCGAGACGGAGTGGGAGCGTTTCAGGGCCTTCCCGGCGGTGGCCGCCGCCCTCGACGCCGTGCCCGATCCGGTGAACGGCCTGATCGTCCACCCCGGCCGCGGTGGCAGCTCGGGGTCGCGCTGGCCCCGCCGCCCGCGGCCGCTGGCGGGATCGGGATCGGCGGCGCTGCCCGAACCAGAGGACGATCGGTCGGACTCCGACGAGGAGAAATCGCCGACCGTGCTGATCCGACCGGCGTAGTCTCACCTCCGCCTGGCGGCGGAGATGAGGAGTGACGCCCTCGGAGCCGCCGGGAGCGAATGAGGCCGTCGCTGCGGCGACGGTGAAGTGCGGTGGTACCGCGAGCCCCCCTCGCCCGCACATCTGGGACCCGTTCTGGATGGAGGTGAGGTGTGGAGCGAACCCTGAGCAGCGAGATCGGTGCCCACCAGGGCGGGCGCGTCCGACTGTGCGGCTGGCTGCACCACCAGCGCCGCCTGGGCCAGGTCTCCTTCCTGCTGGTGCGCGACCGGGCGGGCATCGCCCAGGTGGTCGTCACCGACGAGGCGACCAGGGCGGAGGCCGACCGGTTGGTGGCCGAAACGGTGGTGGAGGTGTGCGGAGTGGTCGAGGCCAGCGATCAGGCGCCGGCCGGGTTCGAGATCCACCAGCCGTCGGTTTCGGTGATCGCCGCGCCCGCCGACACGCCGCCGTTCGAGTTGCGCCGGCGGAAGCTTCCGGCCCAGCTGCCGACCCTGCTCGACCACGCCGCTGTGGCCCTGCGCCATCCTCAGCGGCGGGCGGTCGCCGCCCTGGCCGCCGCCTCCGCCCACGGCTTCCGCGCCAGCCTCGACGAGCTCGGCTTCACCGAGGTGCACACCCCGAAGGTGGTGGCGGCGGCGACCGAGGGCGGGGCCAACGTGTTCCCGGTCGACTGGTTCGGACGCCAGGCCTTCCTGGCCCAGAGCCCCCAGTTCTACAAGCAGACCATGGTCGGGGTCTTCGAGCGGGTCTACGAGGTGGCGCCGGTGTTCAGGGCCGAGCCGCACAACACCGCCCGTCATCTGGCCCAGTACCTCTCGATGGATGCGGAGATGGGCTTCATCGCCGACCACACCGAGGTCATGGCGGTACTGGACCGGGTCCTCGCCGGCATGCTCAGCGCCATCGGGGAGCGGGCCCGCCCCGCCCTCGAGCTGCTCGAGCTCGAGCTGCCGACGGTGCCTGAGCGGATCCCCGTCGTCGAGTTCCGCCACGCCCAGCACCTGATCGAGGAGGCGACGGGGGAACCGGTGGTGGGCGAGCCCGATCTCTCCCCCGCCCACGAGCGCTGGCTCGGGGACTGGGCCAGGAACCACCACGGCTCAGACTTCGTCTACGTGGTCGGCTATCCGATGGCCAAACGGCCCTTCTACACCCACCCGAGCCCGGCCGATCCGGCCGCGTCGAACAGCTTCGATCTGCTCTTTCGCGGCCTCGAGCTGGTGACGGGAGGCCAGCGCCTCCACCGCTACGAGGACTACCTCGCCGCCCTGGGCGGTGCCGAGCTCGACCCCTACCGCGGTTACCTGGAGGCCTTCAGGTACGGCATGCCGCCCCACGGTGGCTTCGCCATCGGCCTCGAACGCTGGGTGGCCCGCCTCACTGACGCGGTCAACGTCCGCGAGGTGGCGCTCTTCCCCCGCGACATGCAGCGGCTGGTGCCCTGAGCCGGGGTCCGAGCTGGTGCCGGGCGGTCCGTACCGGCCGCCCGGCGATGATCAGTCGGTCCAGAACGACCGCAGGCGGTCGGCCTCCCGCTTGCCCTGGCGCGCCCCGGCCTCCGCCGCCTCCAGCAGACGGCTCCCGTCCATGAGGTTGATCCCCAGCACCTCGGCGGCCTCGTCGTCGGGAGCGATCGTCTCGATCTTGCCTCCGGCCGACTGGATGGCGGCCAGCTCGGCCTCGCGGGTCTGGCGCATCCGCTCGGCCCACTCCGCCCCCATGGCCGGCCGGCGGTTGCCGGCCATCAGGGTGACGATGAGGACCCGGTCGTGGCCCTGGGCCAGATCGGCGTTGGTGCCCGAGCGCATGCCGCCGTCGATGTAGCGCTGACCCTTGATGGTGATGGGGGGGAACAGGCCGGGCACGGCGCAGCTGGAGGCCACGGCCCGGTCCAGCTCCACCCCCGCCTCGGCGTTCCAGACCACGAACTCGCCCGACTCGGCGTTGACGGCGGTGCAGGCATAGCCGGCGGGCCACCCCTCGCCCTTGAGGTACCCGAAGGCGGCCAGGAAGCCTTCCTCGGGACCGGTGTCGGCCTCGAGGGCGTAGCGGCCGATCTGGCGCCGACGCTCCTCGGGCGAGGCATCGGGAGCCCCGGCCATCACCTGCATGAGCTTGGCCATCCGCTCCGCCGGTGGCTGGGCGCCGCCGCCGGCCCGACCGGTGGAGACGCCCTGGGCCGAGGGCGCCGACCGGTAGCGGGCGATCTGGTCGTGCAGATCCCGTCCCAGCTTCACCTGGGCCCCGACGGCGGAGCCGGCCGAGGTTCCCACCACGAAGTCGGCGTGCCGGAGCTCTACCCCGGCGTCGGCCAGCCCGGCCACCAGGCCGGACTGCCACGCGATCCCCACCGACCCACCCCCGCTAAGCACCAGTGCTCGAGTCATACCGGCATTCTTCTCCAATCGGGCGCGGTCGTGTCGTCCCGACTCCTGCTCAGCCGTGCTGGCTGCGGGAGGCCTCGTAGCCCATCCTGGTCATGTCGGGGCCTTCCTCGCCCCAGCCGTAGGTGAGCTCGGAGCCCATCAGGCGGGCGAAGCGGGGACCGAGGCGGGCGATCTGGTCCTCGGCGGCGACGGCCGAGCCGAACCGCTCCTGGGTGGCCAGGTAGCGCCGGCAGAAGTAGACGGCCAGGTTGACCCGGAGCCCGGGCGTCAGCCTCGGGTAGGAGCCGTGCCAGGTGTTGCCGTGGAACACGATGGCCGAGCCGGCCGGCACCTCGACGGGGATGGCGTCGGGGTTGCCGTCCTCGCCGCCGAGGCGGACCTCGGGGCCCACCGGGTGCCGGCACAGGCGGTGGCTGCCGGGCACGACGGCGAAGGCGCCCGACTCCCTCGTGTAGTCGCTCAGCACGTAGTTGCAGTTGGCGACCTGGGCGAAGGCCGGGAAGGGCGAGGGGATCCCGTTGCCGTTGTCGCTGTGCAGGGCGAGGGGCCGCTTGCCCGGCCCCTTCACATGCGAGGTCATGCTCGAGAGAAGGCAGCTGCGGCCCAGGAGGTAGGTGATGAGGGCGAGCGGTCGCTCGTTCAGCACCGCATGCTCGAAGGCCTCGCCCCGGAAGAGCAGGTAGTGCGCCATGTTGAGCTCCGGGTGGGTCTCACCCGTGTCGGGGTCCGGCCTACGGCCGGTGCGCTGCTGGAGGGCGTCGAAGATCCCCTGGCGCAGGGCCTCCACCGTGTCGGGCGATATGGCGTTCTCGATGACGGTGAAGCCGAAGGCCTCCAGCTCGAGGGCGTTGCGCTCCAGGCCCAGCCGCTCGATGTCGGCGAAGCTCTCGTTTAGCTCCTTGGTCGCCCGCCAGTTACCGATCTCCATCGGTGGAACCCCCTCCCCAGCCGGCCGCCCCCGGCGGCGCCGACGGGGAACGATACCGGGCCAGGCCCGGTCCCCTCCGGTCGAGGGAAGGACTGCTCAGGCGGCCACCAGCTCCTCGAGCAGGGCACGGGTGCGCTGGCGGGAGGCGGCCCGGTCCGTCCCCACGGCGAAGATGGCCGCCCACACGTCGGTGGCTCCTGCGTCGAAGAGGTTCTGGATCTCCTTCCTGACCGTGGCCTCGTCGCCCGCGATGGCCGCCTCGGCCGGTCCGGGCGCCTCCCCGATGTCGAGGATGCGCCGGTAGTTGGGCAGGACGCCGTAGCCGGCGAACTGCTCGCCCGCCGCCTTGCGGGCCTCGGAGAGGTCCGAGTGCACGGCCACCGGCAGCCCGGCCACGATGCGGGGCTCGGGCCGCCCGGCGTCGGCCGCCGCCTTCCGGATGCGGGGACCCACGTGGCGCTCGATCGCCCGGGCGTTGGCCATCCAGCACACCGTCCCGTCCGCCATCTGCCCGGCCACCCGGAGCAGCCGCTTGCCCAGGGCGGCGATCAGCACGCTGACGGGGGCGGCCGTCCCGGGCGGCCGGGCCCCGGTGCGCACCCGGAAGTCCTCGCCCTCGAAGTCCACCGCCTGGCCGGCCAGCGCCCGGGTGAGGATGGTGGTGTACTCCTCGGTGTGGCGCCCGGCGTGGTCGTAGGAGAGGCCGTAGAGGCCCTCGATGACCGGGGCGTGCGACGGCCCCACCCCCAGGGTGAAGCCCCGCCCGGCGGCCATGGCCGTGGCGGCCGCCCGCTGGGCCTGCATGAGGGGGTGGACCGGGTAGGTCTGCACGACCGAGGTCCCCAGCTCGATGCCGGTGGTCTCCCGTCCCACCACCGCGATCACCGCCAGGGGGTCGCCGGCGGTGGCCCCGGCGTACCACAGGCTGGTGAAGCCGGCCGCCTCGGCCGACTTGGCCTGCTCCACCATCCGGTCGATGTTGGAGCCCCCGCCGCTCAGTCCGATCCGCATTGATTACCTCCGCGTCCCCATGCCTCGTTCTCCCCGCAGCATGGCAGAGCCGGCCGGCCCCCGGCCGTGCCGGAGGCGCGGTGCCGCTGCCCCGGAGGCGCCCGGTGGGGGCGTCACGACCTGGCCGGACGGTCCGGCTCCTGCTGGTGGAGGGCGTGGTAGAGCAGCACGGCCACGGCGTGGCCGACGTTGAGGGAGTCGGCCTGTCCGAGCATCGGGATCGACACCCGCTCATCGGCGGCCGAGGACCAAAGGTCGTCCAGGCCGAGGCGCTCGGAGCCCACCACGATGGCGGTGCGTTCGGGGTAGCGGACCGCCCCGTAGGACAGCTCGGCGTCCGGTGCCGCCGCCACCAGGTGGAATCGGTGCTGGCGCAGCCAGCGGAGCGCCTCGGTGGCTCCGCAGGCCACCACGGGCACGGAGAACACCGTTCCCATGCTCGCCTTCACCAGGGTCGGGTGGGAGAGGCGGACGTGGCTTTCGGTCACCAGCACGGCGTCGGCGCCGGCGCCGTCGGCGCACCGGATGATGGTGCCGAGGTTTCCGGGCAGGCTCACTCCCGCCGCCACGACCACCCGGCTCGGGCCGCTCAACCCCACATCGGCCAGGCGCGCCGGTCGGGGGCGCCCGATGGCGGCGAGCCCGTCGGGTCCGTCGCGCTCGGTCATCCGTCTCATGGTGCGCTCGCTCACCCGGAACAGGGCCGCACCGCCCTCGCCGACGGCGGACAGGATCGTCGTCACCGTCGGGCCCCGGACCAGCTCGGGGCAGGCGAAGGCCGCCACCACCGGAACCGACGCATCGAGGGCGGCCTGCACCGCCCAGGCCCCCTGAAGGGTGCAGAACCGGTCGTCGCCGGCGCCGGATCGCTTGAGCCTCAGGTACCGGCGCACGGCCGGGTGGCCACTGCCGACCGCCGGTAGGCGGTCCCACGCCAACTCGGGCATCGCCCGACCTCCTGTCAATCAAGGCAGGAGGTTCCGGGGCGCGCCGGGGCTCAGATCACCTGGCCGGCTCGGGGCGGCGCGCCGTATCTCCCGCCGCTTCCTCCGACACGGGGTGGAAGCGGCGGGGGCCAAGTGTCGCCTTGGCCATCTCGTCTCCGAAGTCGGGCTCTTCGCCGACCTGGCGGCATCGCATCAGGCCGGACGGTAACGACCGCGCCGGTGCCGAGCGAGGGAAATTCGGATTTCGCTCGCCGCCCGGCCCAACGGCGGCAACACTCGGCTGGTGAGGGCCGAGGACTACCTGCGAGCCGTCTCCGGCGGGGCCGAGGCCTTCTCCTCGGCCGCTCGGGCGACAGAGCTGTCCGCTGCTGTGCCGGCGTGCCCGGACTGGACGATGGCGGACCTGATCTGGCATCTGGGTGAGGTCCAACACTTCTGGACCCAGATCGTCGACCGCCGGCTGCAATCACCTGACCAGGTGGCGAGGGAGCACCGGCCCGCCGATCCGGACCTGGGGGACTGGTTCGACCGGGTCGCCGCCAGGCTGGTCGAGGCGCTCGGGGGTGCCGATCCCGACACCGAGGTGTGGACCTGGTCGGACCAGCACAGCGTCGGTTGGGTGCAGCGGCGCATGGCCCAGGAGACGGCGGTGCACCGCTGGGACGCGCAATCGGCCGGCGGGGGCGGGGAGCCGATCGCCGCCGACCTCGCCGTCGACGGTGTGGACGAGTTCGTCCGCTTCATGGTGCCCGACGGGCCACCCGTCCTCGACCAGGTCCGTCTCACCGCCAGCGAGGGAGGTCAGTGGGACCTGGGGCCGGCCGGCGGCCGCCGGGTGGAACTGGCCGGGGGCGCCTCGGACCTGCTGCTGGTTCTGTGGCGGCGCCTTCCCTTGGAGCGGATCGAGGTGCGGGGCGACCCGGAAGCGGCCAGGGCCTTCGTGGGCCACACCGAGCTCGAGTAACGCCGGCGTATGACCCCTACTACGGTGGCCGGCTTGAGCTGAGCTGATCCCCGCCGTGGCAGGCATCCCCGGGCTACCGCACGCGCCCCGCCTTCTCCTCGCGTCCCCGTCCGACCGACTGCGAGGAGAGGAACCGATGGACCTGGAGAAGCTGGTAGTGCCCGATGCCGTGGTGGCCCTGGCCCACCGCTACGGCCAGCAGGAGTGGCTGGCCCGGTTGCCGGCGCTGGTGGAGCGTTTCGCCCGACAGTGGTCACTCGACCTCGAGCCTGCCTTCACCGGCCTGGCCGGGGCGTCCTGGGTGGCACCGGCCGGGGTCGTCGACGGCGTGGCGGCCGTGCTCAAGGTGGGCATGCCGTCGCGCGAGTCGCGCACCGAGGCCGAGGGGCTGCGGTTCTTCGCCGGCCGCGGGGCGGTGCGGCTCCTGCGGGCGGACGACGACGAGTTCGTCCTGGTCGAGGAGCGGTGCCTGCCCGGCCACGACCTGTCGGCGCTTGATGCCGATGCCGGCAATGCCGTGGCCGCCGAGGTCCTGCGGGAGCTGTGGCTCCCGGCTCCGCCGCCGGGGCGGATCGAGTCCCTGGCCGACCTGGCCGAGGAGTGGATAGGGGGGTTCGCCCGGATCGAGGGCTATCCCCACCGGGTGGTGGATGTCGCCGTGGCCCAGGCCGGCGAGCTGGCCGCGTCCCAGCCCGAGCTGGTGGTCGTGCACGGGGACTTCAACCCGGGCAACGTGCTGCGGGCCGAGCGGGGTTGGCTCGCCATCGACCCCAAGCCCCTGGTCGGCGAGCCCGCCTACGACCTGGCCCAGCTGCTGGCCAACCGGTTGGGCGTGTTCGAGGCCTCGCTGAGCGAGGCCCAGCTGTCCCGCCAGGTCGACTCCCTGGTGGAGGCGCTGGGCCTGGACCGCCGACGGGTGCTGGGCTGGGCGGTGGTCAAGTCCTTGGCCTGGACCTGGGGGGCGGCGACGGCGGGCGTGTTCGCATCCCTCCTGGGTGTGGCGGCGGACTGAGGGGTGCCGGCCACATCGGGGGATCGTCCTCCGAGCGTGAACCGAGTACGCGATTCACGCTTGGAGGGCGGGTGGTGGAGGCGATGGGAATCGAACCCACGAACCTCCTGCATGCCATGCAGGCGCTCTACCAACTGAGCTACGCCCCCGGGGTCCCACGATGATAGCCCGGCCCCGGCCCTGCTACTGAACCCGGAGTCGGGGAACGCACGTTCGTCGAAGGCGAATCGGATGCGACACCCGGGCCCGCTCCCGGCGGTTCGCTCTTCAATGGCGCCATGACGGAGGGGACGGTCGCGTACCGTTTCTTGATGGCCGAGGCGCCCCCCTACCGCTACACCGCCGCGCTGGCCGGCCGCATCGAGCTCGAGTGGCAGCGCCGGTGGGCCGAGCAGGGCACCCACCACACGCCCAACCCGACCGGGGACCTGGCCGGGGGCTTCGACGAGGCGCCGGACCGGCCGAAGCTGTACGTACTGGACATGTTCCCCTACCCAAGCGGCTCGGGACTCCACGTCGGCCATCCCCTCGGGTACATCGGCACCGACGTCTTCAGCCGGTTCAAGACGATGAGCGGCTACAACGTCCTGCACCCGATGGGATTCGACGCCTTCGGCCTGCCTGCCGAGCAGTACGCCGTCCAGACCGGTCAGCACCCCCGGGTCACGACCGAGGAGAACATCGCCAACATGCGCCGCCAGATGGAGCGGCTCGGCCTCGGCTTCGACTGGCGCCGCTCCATCGCCACGACGGACGTGGACTACTACCGCTGGACCCAGTGGATCTTCCTGCAGCTCTACAACGCCTGGTTCGACCCCGCCACCAACCGGGCGCGTCCGGTGAGCGAGGCGCCCGAGGGGGCCGTTGAACGGCTCGTGTACCAGGACGAAGCCCTGGTCAACTGGTGTCCGGCGCTCGGCACCGTGCTCGCCAACGAGGAGGTCACCTCGGAGGGGCGCAGCGACCGCGGCAACTACCCGGTGTTCCGTGTGCCGCTGCGCCAGTGGAAGATGCGCATCACCGCCTACGCCGAACGGCTGCTCGAGGACCTGGACCGCCTCGACTGGCCCGAGCCCATCAAGGCCATGCAGCGGAACTGGATCGGCCGCTCCACCGGTGCCCGCGTCTTCTTCCCGACGGCCGCCGTCCCCATCGAGGTGTACACGACCAGGCCCGACACCCTGTGCGGCGCGACCTTCATGGTGGTCGCCCCGGAGTACTCGGGTCTGGCACAGCTGCTGGCGCCCGAGTGGCCGGTGGGAACACCGGCCGACTGGACAGGCGGCGCCCCCACGCCGGCCGAGGCGGTGAGCGCCTACCAGGCCCTGGTGAGCGGCATCCGGGACGTTGACCGGCTCAACGCCGCCCGCCCGAAGACGGGTGTGTTCATCGGGTCCTACGCCACCAACCCGGTCACGGACCAGCAGATCCCCGTCTTCGTGGCCGACTACGTCCTGGCCGCCTACGGGACGGGGGCCATCATGGCGGTGCCGGCCCACGACCAGCGCGACTTCGAGTTCGCCCAGGTGTACCGCCTTCCTGTCACCTGCGTGGTCGAGCCTCCCGAGGCCTGGGCGTGGGACCGGGCCTACGAGGGACCGGGCCTGGCGGTCAACTCCCCGCTCATCGACGGTCTGGCGACCGAGGACGCCAAGGCGCGCATGACCGCCTGGCTCGAGGAACGCGGCACGGGCCAGGGGGCTGTGGCGTACAAGCTGCGGGACTGGCTGTTCAGCCGCCAGCGCTACTGGGGGGAGCCGATCCCAGTCGTCTACGACGAGGTCGGCAACGTCCACCCGGTGCCGGAGGACCAGCTTCCGGTCGAGCTGCCGGAGCTGGACAACTACGAGCCCGAGGTGTCCGATGACCCCGGGGACATGACCGTCCCCCAGCCGCCCCTGGCCCGCGCCCGCGAGTGGGTCGAGGTGACCCTGGACCTGGGAGACGGGCCGAGGCCTTACCGGCGTGAGACCAACACCATGCCGCAGTGGGCCGGCTCGTGCTGGTACTACCTCCGCTACCTCGACCCCGGCAACGAGGCGGCGCTGGTCGACCCGGTCATCGAGCAGTACTGGATGGGCGGACAGGAGGGGAAGCAGCCCGGCGGCGTCGATCTCTACGTCGGCGGAGTGGAGCACGCCGTGCTCCACCTCCTCTACGCCCGGTTCTGGCACAAGGTGCTTTACGACCTCGGCCACGTGGGCACGCCCGAGCCCTTCCAGCGCCTGTTCAACCAGGGCTACGTGCTGGCCAACGTGTTCCGTGACGAACGGGGCCAGCCCGTGCCCGCCGCCGACGTCGTCGAGAAGGACAGCCTCTTCTACTACGAGGGCAAGCCGGTCACCCGCGAGCAGGGCAAGATGGGCAAGAGCCTCAAGAACTCCGTCACCCCCGACGAGATGTACGAGGCGTACGGGGCCGACACGCTGCGCCTGTACGAGATGTTCAGCGGGCCGCTGGACACCAGCCGGCCATGGGAGACCGAGGCGGTGGTCGGCGTCTACCGCTTCCTCCAGAGGGTGTGGCGCCTGGTTGTGGACGAGGAGACCGGGGCCCTGCGCGTGTCCGACGCGCCCCTCGACGACGGCACCCGCCGCGAGTTGCACCGGAGCATCGAGGCGGTGAGGGAGGGGATGGAGACGCTGCGCTTCAACGTTTCGATCGCCCGCCTGATGGAGCTGACCTCGGCCCTGGCCCGCGCCCCCGAGCCCAGCCGCGAGGGGGTCGAGCCGCTCGTGCTGATGCTGTGTCCGCTGGCCCCCCATGTGTCGGAGGAGCTGTGGCAGCGGCTGGGGGGGACCGGCTCGGTCACCCGCCAGCCCTTCCCGGCAGCCGACCCCGAGTGGACCAGGCTGGAGCGCATCACCATCGCCGTCCAGGTGAAGGGGAAGCTGCGCGGCACGGTGGAGATCGGCGCCGGCGCCAGCGAGGCGGAGACCGAGGCGGCGGCCCGGGCCGAGCCCAACGTGGCCGGCTACCTCGCCGCAGGGCGCTGGCGCGCCATCCTCGTGCCCGGCCGACTGGTGAACTTCGTGCCTGCGTAGCTCGCTGTCGGCGGGACCTCGTTACCATGACGTGACCATGGCCGAGGCCTACGACTTCACCGCCGTCGAGAAGAAATGGCAGGAGCGTTGGGCCTCCGAGGGCACCTACGAGGTGGCCCAGGACGACCCCCGCCCGCCCTACTACGTGCTGTGCATGTACCCCTATCCCAGCGGGCGGGCCCACATGGGCCACGTGCGCAACTACACCTTCGGGGACCTGATCGTGCGCCACCGGACGATGACCGGCCACGCCGTGCTTTCGCCCATCGGCTTCGACTCCTTCGGTCTCCCGGCGGAGAACGCCGCCATCCAGACCGGCGTCCACCCCCGGCCGTTCACCGACGCCCGCATCGAGGAGCTCAAGTCGAGCCTCATCGCCATCGGGGCGGTCTACGACTGGCGCCGCCAGGTCCGCAGCCACGACCCGGAGTACATCCGGTGGAACCAGGTCATCTTCAAGCGGTTCCTCGAGGCCGGCCTCGCCTACCGGGCCATGGCCCCGGTGAACTGGTGCCCGGGCTGTCAGACCGTCCTGGCCAACGAGCAGGTCCTGGCCGACGGGACCTGTGAGCGCTCAGGCGACCTGGTCACCAAGCGCGATCTCGAGCAGTGGTTCTTCCGCATCACCGGCTACGCCGACGAGCTGCTTGGCGCCCTCGACGACCTCGACTGGCCCGAGCGGGTCAAGACCATGCAGCGCAACTGGATCGGCCGCTCCGAGGGGGCCGAGTTCGACCTGCCCGTCGAGGGCCGCCCCGGTCTGCGGCTGCGGGTCTTCACCACCAGGCCGGACACCAGCTTCGGGATGACCTACGCCGTGGTCGCCCCCGAGCACCCGCTGGTGCCCGAGCTCACCACCCCCGAGCGTCGCCAGGAGGTGGAGGCGTTCATCGAGCGGGTGCGCCGCCAGAGTGAGATCGAGCGGCAGTCGACGGAGTCAGGCACCCTGGCCAAGCGTGGGGTCTTCACCGGCAGCCGGGTCGTCAATCCCTTCACCGGCCAGCCGGTGCCCGTCTACCTGGCCGACTACGTCCTCATGAGCTACGGGACCGGGGCCATCATGGCGGTGCCGGCCGAGGACGAACGGGACTGGGACTTCGCCCAGGCCCACGGCCTGCCTGTGGTCCGCACCGTGCAGCCCCCCGACGGCTGGGACGGCGGTGCCTACACGGGCGACGGGATCAAGATCAACAGCGCCTGGCTGGACGGGCTCGACATCCCCACCGCCAAGGCCCGCTCCATCGAGTGGCTGGAGGCCGAGGTCCTCGGTGTGCGCAAGGTGAACTACCGCCTCCGGGACTGGCTCATCAGCCGCCAGCGCTACTGGGGCTGCCCGATCCCGATCGTCTACTGCGGAGAGTGCGGCATGGTCCCGGTCCCCGACGAGGACCTGCCGGTGCTGGCCCCCGACGACGTCGAGTTCCGCCCCACCGGGGAGTCGCCCCTGCGCTACCACGAGGGGTTCCTCGGCGTCGCCTGCCCCCGCTGCGGGGGAGCGGCGGAGCGCGAGACCGACACCATGGACACCTTCGTCGACTCCTCGTGGTACTTCCTGCGCTTCTGCGACCCGTGGGCCACGACCGAGCCGTTCTCCAAGGAGGCCGCCGCCCACTGGATGCCGGTGGACCAGTACATCGGCGGCATCGAGCACGCCATCCTCCACCTGCTCTACGCCCGCTTCTACACCAAGGCCCTGTCCGATCTGGGCCTGGCCCCCGCCGGACTGCGGGAGCCCTTCAGCCGCCTGTTCACCCAGGGCATGGTGCGGCTAGGAGGGACCCGGATGTCCAAGTCGAAGGGCAACCTGGTCAGCCCGGACGAGGTGCTGGCCGAGTTCGGCGCCGACGCCCTGCGCCTGGCCCACCTCTTCGTCGGGCCGCCGGCCGACGACGTCGACTGGGAGACGGTGGGGATAGACGGCTGCTCACGCTTCCTGGGGCGCCTGTGGCGCCTGGGTACCGGCGAGGTGGGCACCGCCGAGGCCGCCGAGCGGGAGGAGCGGGCGGAGGACCTCGAGGTTCGCCGGGGCGTGCACCGCCTCATCCAGCGGGTCGACGAGGATTTCGAGCGGTGGTCGTACAACACGGCGGTGGCCGCCCTGATGGAGTTCACCAACTCCCTGTACCGCTACGTGCAGGGGGGAGCCCGCCGCCAGAACCTCGACGAGGCTGTCGACACCCTCCTGCTCCTGCTGGCCCCGATGGCCCCCCACCTGACCGCCGAGCTCTGGGAGCGGCGGAGGGGCGGCCACATCCACGGCGAGTCATGGCCGGTGGCCGATGCCGACCTCGCCCGGGTCGAGCAGGTGACCATGGTGATCCAGATCAACGGCAAGGTGCGCGACCGGGTGGAGGTCGACGCCGGCATCGACGCCGCCGAGGCGGAGCGCATCGCCCTCGGCTCGGCTCGGGTGGCCGGGCTGCTCGCAGGTCGCTCTCCGACCAAGGTCATCGCCCGCCCCCCCGGCCTGGTCAACATCGTCGCTTGACGCCTCGCATGGCTGCTACTGATGCTGCGGGGTCCCGAGGAACCACCTTCGGCGGCCCGGCGGCGCGCTCCGTCCGGCCCGGCCGAGTTGGCCGTCCCACCGGCAGTGGCAGACCCGTCCTTATCTACAGGGAACCGGATCAAGGCTCCCGGGGAGGTGCGACATGGCGTTGAGAGTGGTCGGAGCGGGGCTCGGCCGAACCGGCACCCATTCCTTGAAGCTGGCGTTGGAGCAGCTCCTCGATGGTCCCTGCTACCACATGACCGAGCTGTTCCCGCGGCCCCAGCACATCCCCGTGTGGCACCAGGCGATGAAGGGCCAACCGGTCGATTGGGACGCCCTCTTCGAGGGCTTCAAGGCCACGGTCGACTGGCCGGGCGCAGCAGTGTGGGACCAGCTGCACGACGCCTATCCGGACGCGGTGGTCCTGCTGTCGGTGCGGGAGAGCGCCGAGGTGTGGTGGAACAGCTTCTCCCAGACGATCCTGGCCGTCATGCAGCGGGGGGCGCCGGGCGGCCAGCCCGATGATCCTTGGTTCGCCATGTCGGAGACGATGATGGAGCAGTTCTCCCCCGACGGTCTCGATCGGGGTCCGGTCCTCGCCGCCTACCACGCCCACAACGAACGGGTGCGCGCTTCGGTGCCGTCCGGCCGTCTGGTGGAGTGGGAGCCCGGACAGGGCTGGGGGCCGCTGTGCGCCGGGCTGGGCCTGCCCGAGCCGGAGAACCCGTTCCCGCACGTGAACACCACCGACGACTTCCGGGCCATGACCGGCCTCGACCCCAGGAGCTGACCGGCGGTCAGCTCGGTGGGGCCTCGAAGGAGGGCCGCAGGGAGCCTCAGGCGGCGCCTTTGAGGGCCGCCACGGTCTCGGACCAGCGGGCCGGATCGCGCTGGTAGGGGGCGTAGAAGCTGAGCCGGTCGACGATGTCGGCGTAGCGCCGGCGCAACTCGGCCGGAACCCGGTCGGGCTCGCCGACCACGGCGAAGGCGTTGAGGACGTCGTCGTCGATCAGAGTCCCCATCTCGACCCACTTGCCCTGCTTGGAGAGGGTGTTCAGCTCGGTCTGAAGCTCGCCCCAGCCATGGATCTCGAGCACGCCGCGGTAGGCGGGGGTGGAGCCGTAGAAGGCGATCTGGCGCCGCACGGCGTCGGCGGCCTGCTCCATCGACTCGGCGCTGTCCCCGGTCACCACGAAGCCGGGGTAGGAAACCTGGAACTCGGAGCGGGACCGGCCGGCCCGGTCGAGGCCTCGCTGAACCGCCGGCAGGGTGACGTCCCGCAGGTAGCGCTCGGTGGTGAAGCCGTGGATGAGGATGCCCTCGGCCACCTCACCGGCCACCTCGGCCATGCGCTCGCCCACCGCCGCCAGAAAGACCTTGGGGGCGCCGTGGGGGTTGGGACCGGGGCTGAAGAACGGCGTCATGAGGGTGTGGGTGTAGAAGTCGCCCCGGAAGTCGAGCTTGGTGCCGTTGTTCCAGCAGTCCCAGATGGCCCGCATGGCGAGGATCAGCTCCCGCATCCGGGCGGCCGGATGCGACCAGGGCATGCTGTAGCGCTTCTCGATGTGGGCCTTGATCTGGGAGCCGAGGCCCAGCATGAAGCGCCCCGAGGAGTAGGCCTGCAGGTCGTTGGCCATGGTGGCCAGGTCCATGGGGTTGCGGGCGAAGGCGACGGCGATGGCGGTGCCGATGCCGATGCGCTGGCTGTGCTCGGCCGCCAGCACCAGTGGCAGGAACGGGTCGTGCCCCGTCTCGGCCGACCAGACCCCGTCGTAGCCGGCCGCCTCGGAGTTGGCGACGGCGGCGGGGACGTCGGACAGCCGGGTGGGCACGGCACCGTCTACCAGCATGGCTTGCTCCTTTCAGCCCTCTCCTCGGAGGAACCGCTCGAGCTCGGCGGCGATCTCGTCGCCGGAGGGGATCTCGCCGAGCTGCAGGGGATTGCCCTCGGTGGTGTCCAGCTGGTGTTCCAGCTTCCGGACCATCTCCTGGTGCTCGGTGCTGTTGGAGATCAGCGCGTCCACCCGCTGGATGGCCAGATCGGCCGCCCCCTGCAGGGCGGTGGTGTCCACCGTCAGGCCGGCCGTGCTGGCCAGACCGGCGAGCAGGGCCACCGAGGCGGCGGGGTAGGGGAGGCCGGCGACGTAGTGAGGCACCCGGGCCCACAGGCCGATGGCCGGTATGCCGGCTGCCGCCAGGCTCTGCTCCAGGGCGGCCTGGATGCCGGCCGGCACCTGGATGGAGCCGGGCACGAAGCCGATCCCCGCCGCCAGGCTCTCGTCGCTGGCGGTGGCGGCGAGGCGGACGGCCCTGGTGTGGGGGGCAGGGGCGGGGAAGGCGCCCAGGCCGACGGCCAGGCGCACGCCGAGCTCCACGCACAGCTCGGTCACCTCGGCGCAGAAGGCCCGCCAGCGGAAGTCGGGTTCCGGCCCGGCCAGGAACAGGACGTCGTTGCCTGCGCCGTCGGTCCCCAGGGCCATGGAGATCTCCCGCCAGGTGAGGCCCCGGTGCTGGCCGTTCTCGATGTGCAGTATCGGCCGGCGGGCCCGCATGTCGAGCAGCTCCTCGCCGTCGAAGGTGGCCACCGGCTCGGTGTCGTTCGCCTCGAGCAGGGCGGCCAGGGCGGTCGTGCCGCCGAGGCCGGCATCCACCCAGCCCTCGAGGTGCATGACGAGGACCGGCTGGCGCGGAGGGCGGAACTCGAAGCGCTGGTGCAGTGCCACAGGCTCTACAGGGAGGCGGCGGACTGGCGAGCCAGCTCGGCCAGCGCCTCGACCTGCTGGCCGAATCCCTCGAAGCCCGACCGGTCGCCCCCCATGGCACCGCCCTCGTAGCGGGCATAGACGCCCTCGAGGATGCAGGCCAGCTTCCAGTAGCCGAAGGCGACGTAGAACGGGAGCTCGGACAGATCCCTGCCCGAGGTGGCGGCGTAACGATCCGCCATGTCGGACCGCCGCAGGAAGCCGGGCAGGGCGGTGGGGGCGAGGTTGCCCAGAGCCGAGGTGGAGTCGTCCGGGTCGGTCCAGTACACCATCAGCAGGCCCACGTCGGCCATGGGGTCGCCCAGGGTGCAGATCTCCCAGTCCAGCACGGCCCGCACCCGGCCGTCCTCGCCCAACATGGTGTTGTCGAGGCGGTAGTCGCCGTGGACTATCGCCGCCGGGCCCTGAGCGGGGATGCGGGCGGCCAGGAAGTCGTGGACCTCGTCGACCGCCTTGACCTGCCGGTCCCGCCCCTCGATGGACTGGCGGAACTGCCCGTACCAGCGCTTGAGCTGGCGCTCGATGTAGCCGTCCTTGCGGCCGAGGTCTCCGAGGCCGACGGCGTCGACGTCCACGGCATGGATGGCCGCCATGACGTCGACCAGATCCTCGCTGGCGGTGCGCCGGGCCTGCTCGTCGAGGACCTTCTCGGCTGTCGCCTGGTCGCGCACGATGTGGCCCTCGACGTGGCCCATCACGTAGAAGGGCCGCCCGTTGACCGACTCGTCGTCGCAGTAGCCGAGGGCGGGCGCCACCGGAACCGGGGTCGGACCGAGGGCCGAGATGATTCGGTGCTCGCGGCCCATGTCATGGGCCGTGGGCAGCACGTGGCTGATCGGCGGCCGCCGCAGCACGTAGTGCCGGCCGGCGGAGTCGGTGACCTTGAAGGTGAGGTTGGACCGTCCGCCGGCGATCAGCTCGTAGCTGAACGGGCCCCTGGCACCGGCAATGTTGGCCTCCAGCCAGGCGCCTACCCTGGGCTCGTCGATCCCCTCCATGGCCGGGAACCGTAGACGCCCGGGCCGGGTATCGTCCTCTGCGTGGCTGGTCCCGGCGTCATCGACGTAACCGACGCCACCTTCGAGCAGGAGGTCCTCCTCCGCTCCGACGAGGTGCCGGTGGTGGTCGACCTGTGGGCCCCGTGGTGCGGTCCGTGCAAGACCCTCGGGCCCATCCTCGAGCGGGTCGTGGGGGCGACCGACGGGGCGGTGCGGCTGGCCAAGGTCAACGTGGACGACAACCCCAACGTGGCCGCCGCCTTCCGGGTTCAGTCGATACCGGCGGTCTACGCCCTGCGCAACCGCCAGGTCGTGGACAGCTTCATCGGCGCCCTGCCCGAGCCGGCGGTGGCGGCGTGGGTGGCCAAGCTGGCCCCGGCGCCGAGCGAGGCCGACATGCTGGTGCAGGCGGGCGACGAAGCCTCGCTGCGGCGGGCCCTCGAGCTGGAGCCCGACCACCCCGGCGGGGTGGTGGCCCTGGCCGAGCTGCTGGTCGGCCGGGGCGAGACCGAGGATGCCCTCAACCTGTTGGCGCGGGTGCCGGAGACGGCCGAGGTGCGGCGGGTGGCTGCCCTGGCCCGCCTGGGGGGCCAGGCCGAGCTCCCCTCCAACGACGGGCTCGAGTCACGCATCGAGACGCTCCTGGACCGGGTCAAGGACGACGACGCCGCCCGCCAGGAGGTGGTCGACCTCCTCGAGGCCCTGGGTCCCGAGGACCCCCGCACGGCGCGCTACCGCCGGGCACTGACCGCCCGGCTGTTCTGAGGGTGGCGGTCGCCAAGGGTCGGGGGCGCTACGGCGTCGGTGCGGTCACCCCCGGCCCGAGGTGAGCGCCGTCGTCGAGTTCGGCGGACGCAGCTACGACCTGACCGAGCGGGCCCTGGTGATGGGGATCCTCAACCGCACCCCGGACTCCTTCTACGACAGGGGCGCCTACTTCGCCATGGATGCCTTCGTCGACCGGGCCGCCGGCCTGGTCGACGACGGGGCCGACATCCTCGACGTCGGAGGGGTAAAGGCCGGGCCGGGTCCCGAGGTCGGGCTGGAGGAGGAGCTGGACCGGGTGGTGCCCGCCGTCGGGGCCCTGCGCGACCGGTTCGACCGGCCGGTGTCGGTCGACACCTGGAACGCCACCGTGGCCGAGCACGCCTACAAGGCGGGAGCGGTGATCGGCAACGACATCTCCGGCTTCGCCGATCCCCGCTACCTCGAGGTGGCGTCGGCGGCGGGGGCGGCCGTGGTGGCCACCCACATCCGGCTGGCCCCGCGGGTGCCCGATCCGGAGCCGACCTACGGGGATCTGGTGGGCGAGGTGTGCGCCTTCCTGCGGGCCCGGGCGGAGGCGGCCGTGGCCGCAGGCATCCCGCCCCGGCGGGTGATGGTCGACGCCGGCCACGACCTCGGCAAGACCTGGCCGCAGTCCCTGCAGCTGCTGCGGGCCACCGACCGCCTGGCCGGCATGGGCTTCCCGGTCCTGCTGTCGGTGTCGAACAAGACCTTCCTGGGACGGCTGCTCGGGCTGGAGATCGACCAACGGCGGGAGGCGTCGCTGGCCGCCGCCGCCCTGGGCATCGCCCGGGGGGCGGGCATCGTCCGGGTCCACGACGTCAAGGGCACAAGGCGGGTTCGGGACACCATGGCGGCGCTACTGGGGTCGGGACGCCCATGAGCGAGGCCGTGGCCGTGTACCTGGTCCGGGGGGACGACCCGTCACTGGTGTCCCAGTCCCTGTCTGAGGTGATCGACTCCCTGCTGCCCGAGGAGGAGCGGGCGCTGGCCCTCGAGGACCTGAGCAGCGACGAGCCCGACGTGGGGGCGGTGATCGACGCCTGCCTGACCCCACCGTTCCTGGCCTCGCGCCGGGTGGTGGTGGTGCGTGAGATCGGCCGGCTGCGGGCCGAGGAGGTGAACCGCCTGGTCGCCTACATCGGCCAGCCGGCCGACACGACCAGCCTGGTGATGGGGGCGACCGGGGCGGTGCCCGCCCGCATGGTCGAGGCGGTGCGCAAGGTGGGCCACGTGGTGGACGCCTCCGTGCCCTCCGGCCGGGGACGGAGTCAGTGGCTGACCAACCGGTTGCGCCGGGCCCCGGTCCACCTGGATGCGCGGGCGGCCAACGCTCTGGGCGAGCACCTGGGCGAGGATCTGGGCCGGCTGGAGGGGATCCTCGACGTGCTGGCCGCCGCCTACGGCCAGGGGGCCCGGGTCGGGCTGGAGGAGCTGGAGGACTTCCTCGGCACCGCCGGCGGGGTCGCCCCGTGGGAGCTGACCGACGCCATCGACGCCGGCAACGTGGCGGCGGCGTTGTCCGCCCTGGCCCGCCTGACCGGGGCCGGCCAGCGCCACCCCCTGGTGGTGCTGGCCACCCTCCACCGTCACTACGCCGCCATGCTCCGCCTCGACGGGGCCGGGGTCACCAGCGACGCCGAGGCCGCCCGGCTGCTCGGCATGAAGAGCAACTTCCCCGCAGGCAAGGCCCGGGCCCAGGGGGCCCGCCTGGGACGCGCCGGCATCGGGCGGGCCTTCGAGCTGCTGGGAGCGGCCGACCTCGATCTGCGGGGCGCGACCGGGGTGGGGGAGCAGACCGTGCTCGAGGTGCTGGTGGCCCGGCTGGCCCGCCTCGGCGGCGGCGCCGGCCGACGGAGGGTCAGGACCCGGCGCTGACCTCGGAGGAGGCGGTCAGGGCGGCGATGCGCCGCATCAGGCGGGACTTGCGGTTGGCCGCCTGGTTCTTGTGGATGATCCCCTTGGACGCCGCCTTGTCCAGCCGCTTGACCGCCAGCCGGAGCGCGTCGGTGCTCTCCTCGGCGCCGGTCTCCGCCGCCCGGACGGCGACCTTCACCCTGGTCTTGAGCTCGGAGCGCACCGTCTTGTTGCGCAGGTGCCTGCGCTCGTTCTGGCGGTTTCTCTTGATCTGCGACTTGATGTTGGCCACGAAGCGTCCTCGGCCCGGAAACGGAACCTGAGGACTCTAGCAGGACGGGGTTGGAGCCCCGACTCCTCCTACAGTGTCGGGCCGTGCCCTCGCCCCGCATCGCCATCGGGCCGGTGAGCCCGGACTGGGCCGCGGCGGCGGTTCGTTCGGGCGGAGGGACGGTGGTGGAGCAGGCGGATCAGGCCGATGGGCTGGTGTGGCTCTCCCCCCGCCGGCCCCAGGACCTCGCCGAGGCCCTGGCCGGGGCCCCGTCGGTGCGGTGGGTGCAGCTCCCCCTGGCGGGCATCGAGGCCTTCGGCCGGGTCGGCCTCTTCGAGGACGGCCGGACCTACACCTGCGCCAAGGGCCTGTACTCCGAGCCGGTGGCCGAGCTGGCCCTGACCCTGGCCCTGGCCGGGCTGCGCGACGTCGTGCCGGCCGCCCGGGCCACTTCGTGGGGCCGGCCCTCCGGGCGCACCCTGTACGAGGCGGCCGTCACCATCGTGGGCGGGGGAGGCATCACCGGTGCCCTCCTCGACCTGCTGCGGCCGTGGCGGGTGACCACCACCGTGGTGCGCCAGCGCCCCGACCCGGTGGCGGGGGCGACCACCACCGTGGGTCCCGACCGCCTGCTCGAGTCCCTGGGCGGCGCCGACGTGGTGGTGCTGGCGCTGGCCCTGACCCCGGCCACCACCGGGCTCATCGGGGCGGCCGAGCTGGAGGCCATGAAGGCCGACGCCTGGCTGGTGAACGTGGCCCGCGGGCCTCATGTCCGCACCGAGGAGCTGGTCAAGGCGCTGGAGGCGGGGGTGATCGGCGGCGCCGCCCTCGACGTCACCGACCCCGAGCCCCTGCCGGAGGGCCACCCGCTCTGGAGCCTGCCCAACTGCATCATCACCCCGCACACCGCCAACACCCCCGAGATGTCCGTCGCCCCCCTCATCGAGCGGATCACCGACAACGTGGCTCGCTTCGGGGAGGGCCTGCCCCTCGCCGGCCAGGTCGACCCCGACCTGGGGTACTGAGCCGGCCGCCGCCTGGCGGGTGGGCCCAGCCGCTTCGGCGAGAATGGTGGGGACCATGCAGTCCGCCATCCGCAACCTGTCGATCATCGCCCACATCGACCACGGCAAGTCGACCCTGTCCGACCGCATCCTCGAGCTGACCGGGGCCGTCGATCCGCGCGAGATGCGGGAGCAGTACCTCGACTCCATGGACATCGAGCGGGAGCGGGGCATCACCATCAAGGCCCAGAACGTCCGGGTCACCTGGCGGGACCACGTCCTGCACCTGATCGACACCCCCGGCCATGTCGACTTCGGCTACGAGGTGAGCCGCAGCCTCGCCGCCTGCGAAGGCGTGGTCCTCCTGGTCGACGCCTCCCAGGGGATCGAGGCCCAGACCCTGGCCAACTGCTACCTGGCCCTCGATCACGACCTCGAGATAGTGGCCGCCCTGAACAAGATCGACCTGCCCGCCGCCGAGCCCGATCGGCACGCGGCGGAGATCGAGCAGGTGCTCGGCATACCGGCGGACCAGATCCTGCGCATCTCGGCCAAGACCGGCGAAGGGGTACCCGATCTGCTCGACGCCGTGGTGGCCCGCATTCCCCCGCCCACCGGGGATCCCGATGCCGCGCTGGCGGCGCTCATCTTCGACTCCTACTACGACCAGTACCGCGGGGTGGTGAGCTCGGTGCGGGTCATGAACGGGACCCTCGTCGCCGGGGCCCGCCTCCGCTTCATGCAGGCCCGCATCAACCGCGAGGTGGAGGAGATCGGGGTGCGCACCCCCGCCCCCCGACCGGTGGCACAGCTCGGCCCGGGCGAGGTCGGCTACCTGATCGCCGGCATCAAGGACGTGGGCGAGGCCCGGTCCGGCGAGACGGTGACCGAGGCGGGACGCCCGGTCGCCGAGCCGCTGCCGGGCTACCTCGACCCCAAGCCCATGGTGTTCTGCGGCCTCTACCCGGTGGAGGGGGACGAGTTCTCCGACCTGCGCGAGGCGCTGGAGAAGCTCAAGCTCAACGACGCCAGCTTCACCTACGAGCCGGAGACCTCGGGCGCCCTCGGCTTCGGCTTCCGGTGCGGCTTCCTCGGGCTGCTGCACATGGAGATCGTGCGCGAGCGGCTGGAGCGCGAGTTCGACCTCAGCCTCATCGCCACCGCCCCGTCGGTCGCCTACCAGGCCCACCTCGTCGACGGCGAGGTGGTCGAGGTGGACAACCCTTCGGTCCTGCCGACCACCAACCAGATCGAGCGCATCGAGGAGCCGTTCCTCACCGCCACCATCCTTCTGCCGGTCGAGTACACCGGCACGGTCATGGAGCTCTGCCAGGGGCGGCGGGGCGAGATGGTCAAGATGGAGTACCTGTCCCCCGAGCGGGTGGAGCTGGTCTACCGGATCCCCCTCGGCGAGGTGGTCATGGACTTCTTCGACCAGCTCAAGAGCCGGACCAAGGGCTATGCCAGCCTCGACTACGAGCCGGCCGGCTACGAGGCCTCGGACCTGGTCAAGATCGACGTGCTGCTCAACGGGGTCCCGGTCGACGCCTTCTCGACCATCATCCACCGGACCAAGTCCTTCGACTACGGGCGGCGCATGACCGAGAAGTTGCGGGAGCTCATCCCCCGTCAGCTCTTCGACGTCCCCATCCAGGCCGCCATCGGCGGGCGGATCATCGCCCGCGAGACGGTCAAGGCCAAGCGCAAGGACGTGCTGGCCAAGTGCTACGGCGGGGACATCACCCGCAAGCGCAAGCTGCTCGAGCGCCAGAAGGAGGGCAAGCGGCGCATGAAGTCCATCGGCCGGGTGGAGGTGCCCCAGGAGGCCTTCATCTCCGCCCTCCGACTCGACGACTGAGCCGGGGCTCAGCGCCAGCTCACATCCGTGGCCACCACCTCGGCCGGGTTCCCCTTGGCCAGGCAGCCGGCGGGGACGTCGGTGGTCACGACCGAGCCGGCAGCTACCACGGCGCCGTCGCCGATGGTCACCCCCTTGAGGATGGTGCAGCGGGCCCCGATCCACACCCCGGCGCCGATGGTGACCGGGGCGGTCATCGACCTCCACCGTCGGTCGGTGGCCAGGTGGTGCTGGTCGCTGTCCATGATCAGGGTCTCCCAGCCGATGGCGGTGGACGGACCGATCCGGATGCGGTCATGGCAGAGGATCCGGACGGCGAAGTTGACGTAGCTCTCCTCCCCGACATGGAGGGACGCGTCGTTGTGCACGGTGAGGACGCAGCCGGGGCAGAACACCACCCATCCGCCGGTGCTGAACGAGCTGCGGTCGGCCAGGCCCAGGACCGCCCGCCCGGCGGTGGGGATACCGCCCTTCCAAGGCCGCCTGCCCTTGTTCGGGGCCCAGCCCAGGAAGAGGTGGCCTCCGAGCTCGACGGTGGCCGACGGCGACCGGTAGATGGACGAGGTGGCGGCGCCCACGATCGGCACCGGCAGGGGGTGACCGGGAGCGTGGCGGCGCGAGAGGCGGAGACTGTTCAGCAGCGCACCGGGCGGGAGCTGGCTCCAGAGGGTGCGCAGGGCGGCAGGAGGCGGCGCCCAGCGGGGAGGTGGCCCGAGTCGGTGACCGTAACGCGGGCCGGACCACCGCCCGACGCCCGGGCGTCCCCGACCGGTCAGCGCGTCAGGTGGGTGAGATCGATCGCCAGCAGGGCCGCCACCAGGCCCATGAGGCCGAGGTAGATGGGGGTGACGGTCCACCGGAGCCGGTGGTTGGCGGCCCAGAACCGGCGCAGGGCCATGACGTCGAAGATCAGGGCCAGCCCCGCCACCGGCACCCCGACGGCGGGGCCGATGAGGCTGGCGGCGCCCAGGGCCGGGGCCAGCACCGGGAACAGCACGTAGGTGATGACACAGCGCAGGCCCGACAGGGCCAGTGACAGGTTCACCAGCCGGTAGCCGCGCGAGTCGATCTCCCGCGATCGGGACGGCACCGGCCCGGCGGGCAGGAACAGGAGCCGGCGCATGACGGCGTCCGCCCCCGGGGTGCCGGCGGCGTCGTCCCCTCGGCGGGCGAGGGCCTCCTCGATGCGGGCCTGGGTCTTCAAAGCTGCTCTTCTCGCGGCGGCTGGGACCCTCCATTCTGGCCCCCGACGCCTCCACCGGTCGCATCGGCCCCCGGCGGGGGCGGCTGAGCCGACCGGGGCCCTAACGCAGGCTCATGCCCCCGTCGACCAGCAGCACCTGGCCGGTCACGTGGGTGGACAGGACCAGGCCCATGGTGGCCTCGGCCACGTCCTCGGGCTGGGCCGAGCGGCGCAGGGGGGAGGTGGCCTTGACGTGGGCCCGGACGGCGTCCCAGTCCGCCGTCCAGGGGGTGTCGACCAGCCCGGGGGCCACGGCGTTGACCCTGATCTCGGGGCCGAGGACGTTGGCCAGCAGGAGGGTGAGGTGGTTGAGGCCGGCCTTGGACACGGCGTAGGGGATGGAGCTGCCCGTGGGGCGGACCCCCGCTATGGAGGTGACGTTGATGACGCAACCGGCCCCCGACTCGCGCAGGAAGGGGACCGCCGCCCTGGTCATGTGCCAGGTGCCGAGCACGTTGACCTCGAAGATGCGCCGCCACACCTCGTCGGTGGCGGCGTCGAGGTCGGCGTGGGGGATCACCTGGGTGGTCCCGGCGTTGTTGATCAGCACGTCCAGCCGGCCCCAGCGCTCCAGGGCGGCGCTCACGATGCGGTGGCAGGCACCGTCGTCGGAGACGTCGCCCTGGACGTAGATGGCGTCGGGGAGGGAGGCTGCCACCTCCTTGCCCGAGCGCACCGAGCTGGATGAGTTGACCACCACCCCGGCGCCCTGGGCGGCCAGGCTGTCGGCCACCGCCGCCCCGATACCGCTGGAGGATCCGGTCACGATGGCCACTTTGCCGGCCAGGGGGGCATCGCTCACGGCCCGACACCCTATGCGTAGCCTTGGGTGGATGCGCCGGCGCTGGCTCTCCGCTGCGGGTCTCGCTCTGGTGGCGGGCCTGGCCGGGGTGGCCTGCGGGTCCGCCGCCGCCCCTCCCGCCGCCGCGGCGGTGACCTACCCCAGCCCGACCGCCGCAGGCGAGCCCGCCACCCCGGCCAGCCCGGCCACCCCGGCGCCCCCCGACGCCAAGGCGTGGGTGGTCGTAGACGCCGACACCGGGGCGGTGGTGGCCTCGTCCAACGACCACGCCCTGATGAGGCCGGCCAGCATCATCAAGGTCCTCACCGCCCTCATGGCCGTCTCCGACCTGCCGCCCGGCGCCAGCGTGCCGGTGGGCCTGGACGCCGCAGGCACCGAGGCGGCGAAGATCGACATGAAGGCGGGCCAGGTCTGGAGCCTCGACGACACCCTCCACTCGCTTTTGATCGTGTCGGCCAACGACGCCGCCGTCGCCCTGGCCGACCGGGTGGGTGGCACCGAGGAGGGCTTCGCCGCCGACATGGCCAGTGCCGTGAGCCAGATCGGAATCACCGACCGCCCGGAGCTCGAGGATCCGGCCGGCCTCGACGACAGCTTCTCCTACGACGGCGGCGACTTCATCAGCGCCTGGGACATGGCCGTCATCGCCCGCGACGCCATGTCGGTGCCCGCCATCCGCTCCATCGTCTCGCTGCCGATCTACCGCTTCACCGGCCCCGACGGGGTCGGCCATGTCCTGCACAACCACAACAAGCTGCTGTCCTGGGACCCCACCGTGGTCGGGATCAAGCCGGGCTGGACCGTCGCCGCCGGCGAGACGTTCATCACCGAGGCGGTGCGCAACGGCCGCAGCATGATCGTTGTGGAGATGGGCGCGTCGCCGGCGAACATGTACGCCGGGGCCGAGTTCCTGCTCGGCCAGGGCTTCTCGACTCCGGTGTCGTCCGAGTCCGGCCTCGACCACCTCCCCCCGATCCGGGTCCCCGATCTGCACGCCGCTCCGCTGGCCGTGGTGCACCGCAGCGCCGTTCCGGTCACGGCCACGGTGGGCAAGGCGCGGGGCCATCTGTCGGGCGGCACGCTGGCCGTGCTGCTGGCGGTCGGCCTCGGCCTGTATGCCGTGCTGCGCCGGCGCACCGACCGCCGCCGGGTCTGGCACGCCGCCACCCGCCACCCGGCGTCGCGTTACGTCGAGGCCGAGCCGACGCCGTGGCCCCGGTCGGACTCCCGCCC